>JBDLIH010000164.1:0-1516 GCA_039714975.1 Pseudomonadota bacterium | reverse complement strand
CTACCTGCCACCTGTCCTTCCAGCAGCACCTCAAACCGGCTGCCGTCAGCAGCCTGCCGGTTTGCCTGCCATGTCGCGCCACTCCCGCCAACGGAAACCGCTTCGCGGGGTGTCCAGCACCCCATGGACAACACTTCAGACAGATTCACGTCATCGCCGTTTTCAATAATCAGCCCGTTACCGGGCACGATGCGGACCAGGTGGTGAAACTGGCGTTGTATCGCGGCAAGACTGGAAAAGATATCGGCATGATCAAATTCGAGGTTGTTCAGCACCAGCGTGCGCGGCCGGTAGTGCACAAATTTGGATCGCTTGTCGAAGAAGGCCGTGTCATATTCATCCGCCTCGACCACAAAAAACGGGCCCTTGCCGAGACGCGCCGAAATTTCAAAATTGACGGGTACCCCGCCAATCAGAAAACCGGGATGGAGACCGGCATACTCCAGAATCCAGGCCAGCATGCTGGCTGTTGAAGTCTTCCCGTGGGTCCCTGCAACGGCAAGCACCCAGCGGTCCTGCAACACATGCTCCGCCAGCCATTGCGGGCCGGAAGTATAGGCCAGCCCCTCATTCAGCACCTGTTCCACGGCCGGATTCCCCCGTGACAGGGCATTGCCGATCACCACACAGTCAGGCGCCGGTTTCAGGTGCGCGGGTTCATACCCTTCATTCAGCCCGATCCCCTGCGCCAGCAGCTGGGTACTCATGGGTGGATAGACATTGGCATCCGTACCACTCACCTGCACGCCACGTTCACGGGCCAGCAGGGCAATGCCACCCATGAATGCACCGCAGATACCCAGGATATGAAGCTGCATCTCAAGTCACTTCCATTGGAAAAATCGCGCTGATAATCTGCATGGCAACCAGTGTATACAAAATGGACACGCCCAGCGCAACCGGTAACGAAACAGCCAGCGCATGTCGCATGATATGGGCCACTACCAGCAGACTCCAGCCAAACAGCAACAACCAGAAGACACTGGCCAACAAAGACAGCTGCTCCGATTCCTGTCCCTTGAATAACAACTGGACCAAAGGCAGGGCGATTAATCCCAGCAAGGTACCGGTACCGGCCAGTGCCGTCAGTGTCTGGTTTAACCGGGCTGTTTTAGCGGTGAAATATAACAGTGAGGTGGCGAAGACAAGTAACAACGCAAGATCCACCAGGGCCATCTGAACAGCGACACCGGCCGGGTATCCCGGCACCGACATTAAAAAGGAGACCAGGATATAAGCGGCAAGCGTCAGCCACAGCAGCACCCGTGAGTGAGGCAGATCCTGGGGCCCGGCACGCAGCAGACAGAGTTCGATCCAGATCGTGATCAGTCGCGACATCTGCTCTGATTCGTGGTGAAACTTCCGGTTTGAAGACTGCCCCGATGCCAATGCAAGCTAAGTGTCGTTTTTTTATTTAATAGCCATAATATCTGTCTTTATCAATTGAACCAGTCCTTGTACTAGCGTTTCTTCTTGGTAGCCTTTTTCTTTTTGGACGCCGGTTTTCGGGACGCCG
>JBDLIH010000163.1:0-1965 GCA_039714975.1 Pseudomonadota bacterium | reverse complement strand
GTCCTGGTTTCACGTTCCATAGCGATAGGACTCATATTCCGTATATTCAAGTACGAACGTCTCCTTCTGTCTTGATGCGGATATTTCTTTACCAAACAGAATCAACATGACGATGTAGGGCAACGTAACCAGCAAGCCGGTCAGCGTCAGGTTATCGAAATACATGGGACACCTCCTGTTTAGACAAATAACAAATGTTCAGTGGATGACGGCCCTGGCTGCATGCTCCCGGGTATAGATCAAACCGCCGCGAAGAAATCCGGCGATGACACAGTCTTTGGCGGCCTTGACACACCCGCCCGCTTCCCGGTCAGCGACCAGCTCATTCGGAAGCCCATCAAGTACATGCAGAGGTGCGATGCGACCATCTGCAAATCGTGAAAGCCAGGTGGTTCCCGTCATCCGGTCCAGAAACGCCGGCCTGAAACACTGGTCCCGGTTCCCTTCACTGACACCACCGGTTTCCCGATAGAGGTGGTTCTGCTGTGCCAGTATCCGGGGAGACAGTGAAACCGTATGTGACATTGAATCGACATCAGAATACGTTGCAAGTCTCAATGTGCATCTTCTGTTCATGATTCGGTCTCCTCCTGTGTCTCAATATTGCTAGTTCACGTGCCGGCCAGCGGTCACACCACCATCCACCGGTAGTACCACTCCGGTAATCCAGTCCGCCTGTCTGCCTGCCAGGAACAGAATGGCTGCCGTAACATCCCGAGGTTGTCCGTTGCAGCCCAGCGGGTGGAAATCGTTGAATGTCGGTAGCACTTCCCTGACTTCTTCCTCGCTCAGGAAGGTGTTGTAGACCGGCGTCTCCACCACGGCAGGCGCGACGGCATTTACCCGGATATTGTCTGCCGCAAATTCGATGGCCAGGTTTCTGGTCAGGGCATGGACACCGGCCTTGGCAGCCGAATAAGCACTGGACGGTGTTGCGCCAATCGCCAGGCTGGCCCACATGGAACCGGTATTGACGATCGCCCCCCCGCCACGCTTTTGCATTTCGGGGATCGCTGCCTGCGAGGCATGGAATGTGCCGCCGAGGATGATATTTACATAGTTATCGTAGTCCTCCTCGGTATGGTCGAGAAACGGCGTAGGCTTGAAGATCCCGGCATTGTTCACCAGGATGTCCACACCTCCGAACCGCTGCACTGCAGTCCGAATCAACTGCCGGGCGATTTCCGGCTTGCCGATATCGCCTGCCAGATACGCCACGCGCTTACCCGCTGGATCGAGTTCCGTAATGGCTTCCTGCAGTTTCATCTCGCGCCGGCCATTCAGGACGACATTGGCGCCACGCTCCAGAAAGGCACGTGCTGTTTCCCGGCCGATTCCAGTGGCTCCGCCGGTAATGGCAACTGTTTTGTTCTCAAAGTCCATAGTAAATCTCCTGTTATGTATAAAACTGTGTTCATAAACTACTTGCTGATGCCGGTCAGGCAGGTAATCACCCGGCCCGGCTGTCACCCGTCCTCGATTAGCTTCATCCAGCAGTACCTGCCGGCCTTGAACCCACCGGCCCGATACCCTTGTTGCCCGTGATGACGATGTAGAGCATGATCAGCATCAGTACGACCTGGAATTCGATACCACCAACCGGATGTGTTTCGGATGGCAGGAAATTCCAGCGCCCCCAGTGCACCAGCGTCACGGCGCCGATCATTACGGGGATATTGAGAAACGCACCGATACGGGTCACGACATCCGACACAGGATCATTGCGGAAGCCACCCAGCAGGATAAGCAGGCTTCCGCCCACCTCGGCCAGGGCCACCAGCACGACCTCTGCATAGGAAATGGGCAGCATGTCCGTAAATCCTTGCAGGTTCATAAACTTCAATATGCCGTGATACAGAAATACACTCACGATGCTGATCCGCAGGAGCCAGTGAGCATTCGATGACAGTCGTTTTTGCAGTTTCATGGCAGTCTCCTTCATGAATATCAGATGTTGTAATCCAG
>JBDLIH010000162.1:0-2184 GCA_039714975.1 Pseudomonadota bacterium | reverse complement strand
GGCTATTGTTTGTGGAAGGGTTGTTATGAGTACTTTGTTATGCCACACCCCCTGGCGAATGTCACCTGTCGGGATGTTGAGCAATCACCCTTATATGATGTTTGTGAAGTGGTTTGGTTCAACAATAATGCTATACAAACCACTCCAACAAAAGCTGCAGCGATATCTACAGGAGCACCGTCCCCGGCGCGATGATTCCGCACCTTCATTCCAACGCTGTTCCTGCAGCGATGTACCTGCCTCCCTGCAGGCAAAAAAATGGAGGGGAAGTTTCCGGCTTCCCCTCCATCGTTGATCAGATTGACCCCGCCCCTCCCGGGCGGGGCTGGCTGTTAACTACCAGCCACAGGTAGTGTTACCAGTAAGTGGGCTGTTGGTAGAGACATACTCCCAGACACTCTCGGCCACACGTCCCTCAAGCAAGTGGTTCCTCCACTTGATACCACCTCTATCGTTACACGTCAGCTTGTTGCTGCGATCGGTGTGGCATACCTGGCACACGGTCTGCAACGGATCCTCGAAGGCTGGATCACCGGAGACATGACCCTGGATCTCGAGTTCGGCCTTGTCCATGGCGTTACGCGAGGCACGGCCACGGTAGGCGTGCTGGATCCAGGATTTTTCGACGGAGTCAATGCCTGCCCAGTTGTCACCCTTCACATCATGACAGTTTTCACACACACCACCCGGTGCCAGCGGACTGGCCTCAAGCGTATAGGTATGCATCCACGATACCGCCGCATCATAGTCGCTGCCGATAGGTTGGCCGAGGTACTCCATGTTACGCACCCAGACCGGGATACCGTTCGTGTCAACATCGTGGCAGGTACCGCACTTCAGCGGGCCATGGCTGTTGTCGTGGTTCAGGCTGGCCGCCTGCGCATAGGTCGTGGTATCGATATTCGGCGTCACCGGATACAGACCGTGGATCGACTCATGACAACCCTGGCAGGTGATGTCCTGGTGACCACGTGAGTAGCGCATAAGCGATGCTTTCCTCGGATAGTTGAACGGCGGGAACGCATTGATGTTACCACTCTGTTCCACATACGGTGCCGCATGGCAGTCCGCACAGTGGGGCTCACCCGGGCTTAACCAGTGATCACGACCGTCGGTGGCTGCCGACATCGGTACGGGTACCGCAGCAGTGGTGAAGCCACCATCGCTCAGTCCAGTCTGGGCCGCAGCAACACAATCAGGCGTGGTGCAGAAATCCAGCAGACTGACATTGACGTCTCCGTCACCATCCAGCGAACCACAGATGTAGAAGGCCGGATCAGCCCCACCGCAGTTCGGTCCGGCCAGGCCTATGCCCGTCGAGCATTCACTGCCGTCAGCCGACCCGACGGCCACCTCGATGGTTGCCACGTTGCCGTCCTGCGCCGCGCTTGGCTCGGCACCGAACAGGCTGGCCACATGATCACACATACCCGGATCCGGCGCCCAGATAGCGCTGTTCTGGTTCACGGTACGGCCCGAACCCGGTACCGACGGATCCTTTGGATCCAGCCAGTCAATGAACTGCTGCTCGGTCGTTGTGGTACCCAGTGCTGTATTGACTGCGGCAACCACGTCGCTCAGCGTCGCGCCAACTCCCGGCTCACGCACGTGACCTGGATCACCCGGTTGGGCATTAACAAGGTCAACCACGTTCTCGGCCTTCCACATCTGCTGACCCGCCTGGCTGTGACAGTTGGTGCACCAGACACCCTTCCACGAACCGCTGTCGTTGGCCACGTTGGCCTGCAGCCACTCACCCACAGGATTCAGGTGGCTTGGCGTCTCCGCACCGTCGATATCCTTCGCCGGGTTGGAGTGCACGTCACGGCCGACGAAACAGCCGCCGTTGGCATCACGATTATCCAGGCCGGCATAGAAGTTGTCGCCATCCAGCGTAATCGGGTAGCCCGCCATGTCGCCATCGGAACGGTGCGCCGGGTGACAACCCTGGCAACCGCCACTGCGGCCTGACGCATCCGTCATCGTGATGGTACCGCCCTCACTGGTCTCTCTATGGTTCCAGTGCAGCGCCTCGGTCAGCGGCTTAATCAGCATGGATCCCGGGGCAATGTTGGAAAAGAGCTCGTTGCGCGGGTCGTTGACATCGCAATTCTGATCCGTACCACCCTGTGCCGGATCACCACAGTAGGCCGACTTGACCACTGCAATCACATTATCCGCGTG
>JBDLIH010000161.1:0-2187 GCA_039714975.1 Pseudomonadota bacterium | reverse complement strand
CTCGATCTCGCCGACCAGGTACTTGCTGCGGTACAGGTTGGCGAGAATGGCATCCCTGAAACCTTCCACGGCCTGTTGATAGTCGGGGTCCTGATCGACCCCTTTCTGCACGGCATCCAGATAGAGCAGGTTGGCGGAAATCAGTTTATCCAGCAATGTAAGGCGCACCGTGTCCCGCTCCGGGGAGCCCAGTTCGGGCATCGACAGGCCGACAATGGCGGCACTGTTGATCATGGTATTGATTTCGCGAAAGCTAATGGCCTGGTCACCTACCCTCGCGATCACATCCAGCGGTTCCCCGGCTGCCGGTTTCGCTGCTGTGTCGGTCGCGGCAGCTTCCTGCGCATGGTCTTTGTCTGCCGAAGTCGTCACTTCGGCGGCTTCATCAGTGCAAGCCCCCAGCGATGGCAGGAGCAGGAATAGTGTCACCAGTAGTGCATTTCTTCGTTGGATTCGTGTCATTTTGAATAATCCGGCTATTGTTTGTGGAAGGGTTGTTATGAGTACTTTGTTATGCCACACCCCCTGGCGAATGTCACCTGTCGGGATGTTGAGCAATCACCCTTATATGATCTTTGTGAAGTGGTTTGGTTCAACAATAATGCTATACAAGCAACTCCAACAAAAGCTGTAGCGATATCTACAGGAGCACCGTCCCCGGCGCGATGATTCCGCACCTTCATTCCAACGCCGCTCCTACAGCGATGTACCTGCATCCTGCAGGCAAAAAAATGGAGGGGAAGTTGACCTTCCCCTCCATTGGTTGGTTAGACCCCGTTCAAGCTGCGAACGGGGCGGTTTGCCTCATTACCAGCCGCAGGTGCTGCCGAGGTGTGTCTGAGATACATCCTCCCAGACACTCTCGGCCACGCGGGCCTCGATGAGGTGGTCCTTCCAGCGGGTGCTGTTGCACGACAGCTTGCTGATGCGGTCGCGGTGGCACTGCTGGCAGACGCCATCCTCGGGGGCTATCTGATTTATATTGTCCGGGTCACTCAAATCACCCGAGAGGTAGCCCTGGATTTCCAACTCGACCTTGTCCATGGCGTTGCGCGAGGCGCGGCCACGGTAGCCATGCTGAATCCAGTTCTTGTTGCCCTCACCGACAACATCCCAGTTGTTGCCCTTCACGCCGTGGCAGTTTTCACACACGCCACCCGGAGCCAGCGGACTGGCCTCGTCCGTATAGGTGTGCATCCAGGACACCGCTGCGTCGAAGTCGTTGCCGATCGGCTGGCCGTTGTACTCGAGATCTTTCACCCAGACAGGGATGCCGTTGCTATCGACGTCATGACAGGTACCGCACTTAAGCGGGCCATGACTGTTGTCGTGGTTCAGGCTGGCCGCCTGCGCGTAGGTCGTGGTATCGATGGTCGGCGTGACCGGATACAGACCATGGATCGACTCGTGACAACCCTGACAGGTGATGTCCTGGTGGCCACGCGAATAGCGCATCAGGCTCGCCTTCTTCGGGTAATTGAACGGCGGGAACGCATTGATGTTGCCGCTCTGCTCAACATACGGCGCCGCATGGCAGTCCGCACAGTGAGGTTCACCCGGGCTTAACCAGTGGTCACGACCGTCGGTGGCTGCCGACATCGGTACTGGTACCGCCGCCGTACCGCCAGGTAAAGCATCCAGTGTTGCCTGTGCTGCTGCTACACAGTCTGGTGTGGTACAGAAGTCCAGCAGGCTGACGTTGACGTCGCCGTCACCATCCACTGAACCACAGATGAAGAATGAAGGTGCCCCACCCTCTTCACCCAAACAACTCGGTCCTGGCAAACCAATACCGGTGGAACATTCGGAACCATCGGTTGAGCCAAGCGCAATCTCGATAGTGGCCACATTACCGTCCTGGGCCGGATCGGATTCACCAAGATTCAGCAGACTGGCTGCATGGTTGCACATGCCCGGATCCGGCGCCCAGATCGCACTGGTGCGGTCCACGGCACGGTGAGTACCCGGGTCCAGCCACTCGATGAAGGTCGTTTCACTGGTCGTGGTACCCAGCGCAGCATTGACTGCCGCCACCACGTCACTCAGACCGGCACCGGCAAACGGCTCACGTACGTGCCCGGCATCACCCGGCTGGGCATTGACCAGGTCCGCCACATTCTCGGCCTTCCACATCTGCTGACCGGCCTGGCTGTGACAGTTCGTGCACCAGACACCCTTCCACGAACC
>JBDLIH010000160.1:0-2382 GCA_039714975.1 Pseudomonadota bacterium | reverse complement strand
CTCGATCTCGCCGACCAGGTACTTGCTGCGGTACAGGTTGGCGAGAATGGCATCCCTGAAACCTTCCACGGCCTGTTGATAGTCGGGGTCCTGATCGACTCCTTTCTGCACAGCATCCAGATAGAGCAGGTTGGCGGAAATCAGTTTATCCAGCAATGTAAGGCGCACCGTGTCCCGCTCCGGGGAGCCCAATTCAGGCATCGACAGGCCGACAATGGCAGCACTGTTGATCATGGTATTGATCTCGCGAAAGGTTATGGCCTGGTCACCCACCTTCGCAATCACACCCAGCTGTTTCCCGGCTGCCGCCGAGTCCACTGCTGTTCCGGTCGGGGCAAGCTCCTGTGTCTGGTCATTTTCAGCAGCAGTCGTCACTTCGGCGTCTTCATCAGTGCACGCCCCCAGCGATGGCAGGAGCAGGAAAAATGTCATCAGCAGTTTATTTCTTCGTAGGATTCGTGTCATTTTGAATAATCCGGCTATTGTTTGTGGAAGGGTTGTTATGAGTACTTTGTTATGCCACACCCCTTGGCGAATGTCACCTGTCGGGATGATGTGCAGGCACCCTTGTTATGATGTTTGTGAAACGGTTTGGTTCAACAATAATGCTATACAAGCCACTCCAACAAAAGCTGCAGCGATATCTGTAGGAGCGCCGTCCCCGGCGCGATGATTCCGTGCCTTCATTCCAACCACGCTCCATCGCGGCGAGGACGCCGCTCCTACAACGAGGTACCTTCATCCTGTAGGCAAAAAAATAGAGGGGAAGTTTCCGGCTTCCCCTCCATCGTTGGTTATATTGACCCCGCCCGTCCCGGGCGGGGTTGGTTAGTGGCTACCAGCCGCAGGTTGAACCCAGGTGGTTCTGCGAAACGTCTTCCCATACGCTCTCGGCCACACGACCCTCAAGGAGATGGTCCTTCCAGCGGGTGCTGTTGCACGACAGCTTGCTGGTGCGGTCACGGTGACACTGCTGACAAACACCATCCTCGGGAGCGATCTGATTTACATTATCAGGGTCACTCAAATCACCAGAAAGATAGCCCTGAGTCGCAATTTCAACATTGTCCATCGCATTGCGTGATACACGGCCACGATAGCCATGCTGGACCCAGTTCTTGTTGTCCTCGCCGACTATATCCCAGTTATTGCCCTTCACGCCATGGCAGTTTTCACACACACCACCCGGTGCCAGCGGACTGGCCTCATCCGTATAGGTATGCATCCAGGACACGGCCGCATCATAGTCGTTGCCAATAGCTTGGCCCAGGTACTCCATATTCTTCAACCAGGTTGGGATACCGTTGGAGTCGACATCATGACAGGTACCGCACTTGAGCGGACCATGAGTGTTGTCGTGGTTCAGGCTGGCAGCCTGTGCATAGGTCGTGGTATCGATATTCGGGGTTACCGGATACAGACCATGGATCGACTCGTGACAACCCTGACAGGTGATGTCCTGGTGACCACGTGAGTAACGCATCAGGCTCGCCTTTTTCGGATAGTTGAACGGCGGGAACGCATTGATGTTACCGCTCTGCTCAACATACGGTGCCGCATGACAGTCCGCACAGTGAGGCTCACCCGGGCTTAACCAGTGGTCACGACCGTCGGTGGCTGCCGACATGGGTACTGGTACTGCAGTAGTACCATCAGCTTGTGGGTTGGCATCCAGTCCAGCCTGAGCTGCTGCAACGCAGTCTGGCGTGGTGCAGAAGTCCTGAATAGCAACGCTGACATCGCCATCGCCATCTACCGAACCGCAGATGTAGAACGTTGGTGAGCCACTACCCGTACAGTCCGGACCCGGCAGGCCAATGCCTGTCGAACACGCGTTTCCGTTAGGAATGGTGCCATCGAGGTTGAGCTTGATCTCGATAGTCGCAACGTTGCCGTCCTGGGCAGGCAAGGATTCTACATTAGGATCCAGCAAACTAACCGCATGGTTACACATACCCGGATCCGGCGCCCAGATGGCGCTGTTCTGGTTTACCGTACGGCCAGGATGTTTCGCCGGATCCGCCGGATCCAGCCAGTCAATGAACTCCTGGTCAGTCGTTGTGGTACCCAGTGCAGCATTGATCGCAGCAACCACGTCACTCAGGCCTGCACCGGCAAACGGTTCACGTACGTGACCTGGATCACCCGGCTGGGCATTAACAAGGTCAGCCACGTTCTCGGCCTTCCACATCTGCTGACCAGCCTGGCTGTGACAATTGGTACACCAGACACCTTTCCAGCTTCCGCTGTCGTTGGCCACGTTGGCCTGCAACCACTCACCCACAGGGTTCAGGTGGCTCGGTGTTTCCGCACCGTCGATGTCTTTCGCCGGGTTGGAGTGCACGTCACGACCGACGAAGCAGCCGCCGTTGGCATCACGGT
>JBDLIH010000159.1:0-2441 GCA_039714975.1 Pseudomonadota bacterium | reverse complement strand
GATTCCTTCAGGAAATGCATTTTTCAGGCGTCGTTCAAATTCCTGGTAAATCTCCGCTTTATGTTGCTGGACGTCATAATCGCGACTTCCCGAATCAATGCCTTCCACCTCCAGGTCCATCTTGAACTCTACATCCGGAGCAATTTGTAATCGTATCTTTTCCATAAAGACCTTCCCCTTTTCATTTTGGTTCAATTTGACAGTGATCGCTGTGATGTCTTCATACCACACTTTTGATTATAGCTTATCCGTACTGCGCAAGGCTGCAGCGCTTGTCAGGGATCAGTGGCCTTTGCGCTCAGAAAGTAATCCCTCGCTACGTGGTTGTGCAGTCACGGTAATACGATTACAGTCTGGTCTAATGTGAAGATACATGCCTCAGCCACAGGTGACATCGCGTGAGTGATTCTGCATGCTGTTGACTTTTGCACGGGAGGAGATTAATGAAAAATATCATCCATGCCATGGTGCTGCTGACCCTCATTGCAATGAGCATCCATGCAGCATCAGCCAGTCCTCCACCCGCCTATGAGGGGAGAAGGTTGTATGTTTCCTACTGCCAGTTATGTCACGGGACTGATGGCAAGGGGGGTGGTCCTCTTGCAAAGGCGATGCAGATCAGTCCGGCAGACCTGACCACCACCATTCGTTCCAGGAGTGACACCATCCTCACGAAGATTATCACCGGAGAGGGCCGGCAGACCATAACGGGCCGTGACCGCCACAACCTGCTCAGTGAAGCCATGCCGGATTGGAAGGATGTCTTCAGCGAGTCACAGGTCAGGGCATTGATCGCATATCTGCGTTTTCTGGGCAGCGCCAAACATGATCTGATGGGAGACCCCGAAGTCGGCCTGCAGCTCTATCAAAAGTACTGCCAGGTCTGTCATGGTGTGGAAGGTGATGGCGATGGCATCATGACGAACCTCATGGGTATGATGCCGATGGACCACACCAATCCCAACGAGACCAACAGTCTCGACAATGAAGAGCTGGTCGAAAGTATCCTTGACGGGCAAGGGAGGTTTATGCCGGCCTGGCGTGGCATCCTCAGTCAGGACGATGTCGAGGCACTGGTCAGTTACATTCGACTGCTTTCCCACTGAGACAGGACGAAACCAAATAAAGAACCATGTCAACACACAGTGCTTTAAGGACCTTGCATTACTCCTGTGAGCAGCTATTTGACCTGGCAGCCGACGTTGAAAGCTACCCGGAATTCCTGCCGGGCTGGGTCGATGTGAGGATTCTGGAACGCAACGGTAATCGCTTGCGTGTAGAACAACAGTTAGGCCTGAAATTGTTCCCCCTGCCTTTTGTCACAACAGCGGTTCTTGATCGTCCGCAAAAGGTCAGCATCCATTCCAGCGACGGACCGTTTCGCTTCCTGCAGATAGAATGGCGCTTTGAGCCTGCTGGCCCGGGATGCTGCACTGTATCACTTGACTTCAATTACCGATTGCGCATCGGTTTTCTTGACCGGATGGCGGCAGCGCTATTCGATCATTCGTCGCCGGAAATTATCAGCCGGTTCGACAAGCGTGCGCACTTGCTCTACAGCCGATAAAAACCCGCGAACGGCTGTACCCGGCTCACTTTCTCTGCACCCAGGGGTATTCCGCGCCGCTCGGGAGAGTAGTGCGCGCTTTATTGGCTGATTCAGGCAGGCCTGTCGGCGGCGGCAAAAAATACACAGAACTTTCAGGGTTGTTATCAACAATTTGACTTGGATCAAGGTTGTCCGGGTGCTAGGGTGCGACGATTCGTCGCAGCTTCAGAGTTCCCGGATAAGGGGAAGGCTCTGTACACCTGTTTTTAACCAGTAACCCAGGGAGAAACAATGAACCCAATTAAACAGAAGGCATTGTCGGTACTGATCGGAATCGGTCTGGCAATTGGATCGGTCAGCAGTGCCTGGTCGCAGGATGCCCTGAAAGATGTGATGAAGGCGCGCGGGCTGACCGAAAAGGATGTGCTGGCGGCAGCCAAGACCTATACCCCGACCGGTGGACGCGATGAATACATGGTCTTCAGCTCGGGCGGACAAAGCGGTCAGCTGATTGTCTACGGCATCCCGTCCATGCGCATTCTCAAGTATGTCGGTGTGTTTACCCCCGAGCCCTGGCAGGGTTACGGTTTTGATGACGAATCCAAGGCCGTACTGGCCCAGGGGCGCATCATGGGCAAGGACATCACCTTCGGTGATACCCATCATCCGGCAATTTCCGAGACCAACGGTGATTACGATGGCCGCTTTGTGTTTATCAATGACAAGGCCAACCCGCGTATCGCCGTCGTGGATTTGCACGATTTC
This sequence comes from Pseudomonadota bacterium, assembly GCA_039714975.1. GTDB lineage: Bacteria > Pseudomonadota > Gammaproteobacteria > UBA9214 > UBA9214 > UBA9214. Next base: position 127 of record JBDLIH010000159.1, on the reverse strand, counting down.
GAGACCAAGCAGATTGTCGTCAATCCATTGTTTAAATCCGCCCACGGCGGTGCCTTTGTCACCCCGAACACGGAATATGTCATGGAGGCCGTGCAGTACGCGGCGCCCTATGGTGACGACTTCGTGC
>JBDLIH010000158.1:0-2442 GCA_039714975.1 Pseudomonadota bacterium | reverse complement strand
CAGGTACGCCCAGCCCGGGTTGTCAAAAAACACCACCAGCGGGTCTGCTCCCGCGGGCGGGTGCGTCACCCGCAGGGCCGCCATCGCGGCAATCGCCAGTCCGACCGCCAGACCCAGGCTCCACCATTCCAGGGGCAGCAGCATGTGCAGCATCAGTCCGATGGCTGTTGAAACCAGGTGCCCGCCAATCACATTGGCCGGTTGCGAGAGCGGGCTGTTGGGTACCGAAAACAACAGCACACAGGTCGCCCCGAATGGTGCCATGAGTAACGGATTCCCGGTCACATGGCTCAACCAGGCAACGGCACTGATCGCGAGCAACCCGCCCATGCCTGCCTTCGCCACCACCAGGAAGGTCTGTCCGGGCTGATGACGAAACAGCAGGCTGCGCCAGACCGAAGGCCTGCGGGTAGTCCTGGTTTCACGTTCCATAGCGATAGGACTCATATTCCGTATATTCAAGTACGAACGTCTCCTGCTGTCTTGATGCGGATATTTCTTTACCAAACAGAATCAACATAACGATGTAGGGCAACGTAATCAGCAAGCCGGTCAGCATCAGGTTATCGAAATACATGGGACACCTCCTGTTTAGACAAATAACAAATGTTCAGTGGATGACGGCCCTGGCCGCCTGCTCGCGGGTATAGAACAAACCGCCGCGAAGGAATCCGGCGATGACGCAGTCTTTGCAGGCCTTGACATGCCCCTCCTTATCCCGTTCTGCTACCAGCTCATTCGGAAGCCCATCAAGTACATGCAGAGGCGCGATGCGACCATCTGCAAATCGTGACAGCCAGGTGGTTCCCGTCATCCGGTCCAGAAACGCCGGCCTGAAACCCTGGTCCCGGTTCCCTTCACTGACACCACCGGTTTCCCGATAAATGTGGTTCTGTTGTGCCAGTATCCGGGGGGACAGTGAAACCGTATGTGACATTGAATCGACATCAGAATACATTGCACGTCTCAATGTGCGTTTTCTGTTCATGATTCGGTCTCCTCCTGTGTCACCATATGGCTAGTTCACGTGCCGGCCAGCGGTCACACCACCATCCACCGGTAGTACCACTCCGGTAATCCAGTCCGCCTGTGTGCCTGCCAAAAACAGAATGGCTGCCGTAACATCCCGCGGTTGTCCGTTGCGACCCAGCGGATGGAAATCGTTGAATGTCGGTAGCACTTCCCTGACCTCTTCCTCGCTCAGGAAGGTGTTGTAGACCGGGGTCTCCACCACGGCAGGTGCCACGGCATTTACCCGGATACGGTCTGCCGCAAATTCGATGGCCAGGTTTCTGGTCAGGGCATGGACACCGGCCTTGGCAGCCGAATAAGCACTGGACGGTGTTGCGCCAATCGCCAGGCTGGCCCACATGGAACCGGTATTGACGATCGCCCCCCCGCCACGCTTTTGCATTTCGGGGATCGCTGCCTGCGAGGCATGGAATGTGCCGCCGAGAATGATATTTACATAGTTATCGTAGTCCTCCTCGGTATGGTCGAGAAACGGCACAGGTTTGAAGATCCCGGCATTGTTCACCAGGATGTCCACACCGCCGAAGCGCTGCACTGCAGTCCGGATCAACTGCCGGGCGGTATCCGGCTTGCCGATATCGCCTGCCAGATACGCCACGCGCTTACCCGATGGATCAAGTTCCGTAATAGCTTCCTGCAGTTTCATCTCGCGCCGGCCATTCAGGACAACATTGGCGCCGTGCTCCAGAAAGGCACGTGCAGTTTCCCGGCCGATTCCAGTGGCTCCGCCGGTAATGGCAACTGTTTTGTTCTCAAAGTCCATGGTAAATCTCCTGTTATGTATAAACTGTGTTCATAAACTACTTGCTGATACCGGTCAGGCAGGTAATCACCAGGCCCGGCTGTCACCCGTCCTTGATCAGCATCATCAAGCACTACCTGCCTGCCTTGAACCCACCAGCCCAATACCCTTGTTGCCCGTGATGACGATGTAGAGCATGATCAGCATCAGTACGACCTCCGCGTAGGAGATGGGCAGCATGTCCGCGAACCCTTGCAGGTTCATGAACTTCAGTACAACGTGATACAGAAAGACGCTCACGATGCTGACCCGTAACAGCCAGTGTGCAGTTGATGTCAGTCGTTCTTGCAGTTTCATGGCAGACTCCTGAATGAGTTTCGGATGCTGCTTTTCCTTAATAGATACACCAGCGACTTGCCCTCTATCGCCTGTGTGGCCTCTTTGGTCGTCCATACCGTATTGGCCATGTAGCGGAAGTTCACCAGTGCCGCGGCATAGCCATCGCCTTCCTCGACCTGCGCGGCAGCGGTCGCATCCTTGACGACAGCAACTTCAAAACCCTGCTCGAGCAGCTCCCGCATGTGGGACTCGGTGCAGAGATTGGCGGACATGCCGGCCAGGATGACCTTGTCGATACCGCGTTTTCGCAGTTGCAGAACAAGATCGTT
>JBDLIH010000157.1:0-2496 GCA_039714975.1 Pseudomonadota bacterium | reverse complement strand
ATCATCAGAAACCTTGACCGTCTGGATAGCCTGGCCATCCATACCAAGGACCGGAACGATTTTGTGACCGAGGTAGACCAGAAGGCTGAACAGGAAATTATCTACACCCTGCGAAAGGCTTTTCCGGACCATGGCATTCTTGCCGAGGAAAGCGGCCTGCGCGAAGGTGATGATTACCAGTGGATCATTGACCCGCTGGATGGCACGACCAATTTTTTACATGGTTTCCCGCAGTTTGCCGTATCCATCGCACTCAGACACAAGGGGCGCCTGGAACACGGCGTGGTGTATGACCCGCTGCGGCAGGAATTATTTACTGCGACACGCGGTGCCGGTGCGATGCTGAATGATCGACGCATACGTGTCACAAAACGGAATTCTCTTGATGGTGCGCTGCTGGGCACCGGCTTCCCATTCAAGGCCCAGCAACATCTTGAAACCTATCTCGATATGTTCCGCGCGCTGTTCCCGAACACCGCCGGCATCCGGCGTCCAGGGTCAGCCGCACTTGATCTTGCCTATGTGGCTGCCGGCCGTCTCGATGGCTTCTGGGAGATCGGTCTGAATATCTGGGACATGGCAGCCGGTGTCTTGTTGATCCAGGAAGCGGGTGGCTTGTCGGGTGATTTTCTTGGCGGCCACGAACATCTGGAAAGTGGCAACCTCGTTGCCGGCAATCCCAAGGTGTTTACAGATATCCTGAAAACCATACGTCCGTTCGTGACCGAGGAACTCGGGAAATAATGACATATAATGTACTATATAATAAGATGATATCTTTATGATAATTATAGTAAATGTCTAGTTATTCCAGACTGCTCTCTGCCCCGTTTGCTGTTCAAGTTTGATTGCCCTGCGCCGATGCATAAGTCACGAAACGTGATCAATCGAACAGGTGATAAAAATTGAAAAGTAAAAGAATTAACGGTAATGCACTGGAAATGATCATGCGTGACGTCATGCAGGGAATGCTTGGTTTTACCCATGAAACCTGTCGCGACAGTGAATCCGCAAACATGGATATTCTTGCCGTTGAAGAAGCCGAAAAAACTGCAACACAGACAGCTACAGTCATCCCGTTTCCGGGAAAAATCAAAAAACCTGACTAGTCAGACCATACTGCCATCGCCTTCCTTGGATTCGATCTTCGCCGGCATCAAGTCGGCCTTCGTGACACCCAGTGCCAGTGTTGCACTGCTTGCCACGTAGATGGAAGAATAGGTACCCACCACCACGCCGAGAATCAAGGCCAGTGCAAAGGCATGGATCACTTCACCACCAAAAACAAACAGTGAGATTAATACCAGTAAGGTGGTGATGGATGTCATCAAGGTACGGGAGATCGTCTGGTTGAGTGAGGTATTGACGATGTCAACCGGTGTCCCTTTGCGTATCTTCCGAAAGTTCTCACGGATACGATCAAATACCACGATCGTGTCGTTAAGGGAATAACCAATGACAGCCAGCAGTGCTGCCAGTACCGTGAGGTCAAAGTCAAACTGGAACACGGCAAAGGCGCCAATAATAATCAGTACATCGTGAATCAGGGCGATCACGGCGCCCGGCGCAAAACGCCACTGAAAGCGGACCATGATATAGATCAGTATTCCAATCAGTGCATAGATCATGGCCAGGGCGCCCTGCTCCGTCAGTTCCTCACCCACCTGCGGTCCGACAAACTCAATGCGGCGCATTTCCACGGCAGCATCCAGCTGCCGCAAGCCAGCGAGGGCTTCCTCGCTGAGCTGCGCGCTTTCCTTGTCGGCCTGGGGAGCAATGCGCACCAGCACATCACGCGAGGAACCGAAATGCTGAACCTGCGCGCCGTCAAAACCGGCATCCGCCAGGGCTCCCCGTATGGGTTCGAGTTCCACTGCCTGCGGGTAACCCACTTCAATCAAGGTGCCGCCGGTAAAGTCAATTCCAAAGTTAAGACCCCTGGTAGCCAGCGCAGCAAGTGAAATGGCCAGCAACACACCCGACAGTATGAAGGCCAGCCTTCGCTTGCCCATAAAATCAATAGCCAGTTTGTCTTTTAATAATTGCATTGTTAATGAGTCCTTCGGGCTTCAGATTGCGAGACGTGCGACACGTCGCCCGCCGTATATTAGATTGATTACCGCACGTGTCCCGAGGATGGCGGTAAACATGGAGGTGACAATGCCGATGGCAAGTGTCACGGCAAAACCTTTTATTGCACCTGTGCCATAACTCAGTAGCACAACGGCCGCGATCAAAGTTGTGATATTGGCATCCGCAATGGTCGAGAATGCCTTCTCGTAACCTGCCTGAATGCTGGCCTGGGGGCTGTTACCATTACGCAATTCTTCACGTATGCGCTCGAAGATAAGCACATTGGCATCGACGGCCATACCCACCGTCAGCACAATGCCGGCGATACCCGGCATGGTCAGGGTGGCCTGTAACAGTGACAGTATGGCCACAATCAGTACCAGGTTCAGTGTCAGCGCCAGGTCTGCAACGAGTCCAAACACC
>JBDLIH010000156.1:0-2571 GCA_039714975.1 Pseudomonadota bacterium | reverse complement strand
AGCCCGCGTGCCACCGTCGACATGACCCTCAAGCAGGTCTCCGAGCACGTCTACTTTGTCGAGGGTGTCCCGGGTATTGCAACCGATAACCAGGGATTTATCTCCAATGCCGGCGTGGTTGTCACCGGTGCCGGGGTAGTGGTCTTCGATGCGCTGGGAACGCCGGCACTCGGCCGCTTGCTGCTGGAAAAGATTCATGCGATCACTGATGAACACGTCGTGCGGGTGATCGTGAGTCATTATCATGCCGACCATATCTACGGTCTGCAGGTCTTTGAAGACCTGGATGCGGAAATACTTGCACCGGCCGGTGCTGAAAAATACCTGGCCTCGGACAATGCCAGGGAACGCCTGGAAGATCGCCGCTTTACCCTGGACCCCTGGGTCAATGAAGACACGCGCCTGGTCTACCCGGATCGTTATCTGAGCGAGGGCAGGCAATTCAGTCTGGGGGACGTGAACTTTACCGTGACAGTCGTCGGTAATGCACACTCTGATGGCGACCTGACATTGTATGTGATGCCCGACCGGGTGCTGTTTTCCGGTGACATTATTTTCGAGGGGCGTGTCCCGTTTCTCGGCGATGCGAACACCGGAAACTGGGTACAGGTACTGGAGCGTATGGAAAAGGAACAGCTGGTTGCGTTGATTCCCGGCCACGGTGGCGTTGCAGAAAATCCCAATGATGCTATCAGTCTGACACGCCGTTACCTGTCTTTTTTGCGTGAAGAAATGTCACTTGCCGTCGAGGATTTCGTACCCTTTGACGAGGCCTACGGGGAAATGGACTGGTCAGATTTTGAGCAGTTGCCGGCATTTGAAGAGGCCAACCGGCGCAATGCCTACCAGGTGTATTTGTCGATGGAGGCGGAGATGCTGGGCAATCAATAACTGCTGCTACAATGCAGGCAGATCAAATTGCGGTGGTTCAGGTGGCGTGTCAGCATTGTTTTTATCGCGTACCGTGAGCCATTCCAGGATGTCGAAATAGCTGCGGATATTTTCAACATAGCGTACCGGCTCCCGTCCCCGTGCATAGCCATAACGGGTTTGCTGAAACCACTTCTTCTGACTGAGCAGGGGCAGGCTTTTTTTGATATCCACCCACTTGTCCGGATCACCCTTGTTTTTCTGTGTCAGTATGCGGGCATCCTCGAGGTGACCGAGGCCGACGTTGTATGCTGCCAGTGCCAGCCAGGTTCGATCCGGTTCCGGCACTTCATCAGATATTCGTTCTTTCATTTTTATCAGGTAGTGAGCGCCGCCCAGGATACTCTCCGTCGGGTCGCGACGATCCTCGACCCCGATGTCATTGGCTGCAGCCTGCGTCAGCATCATCAGACCGCGTACCCCCGTGGGTGACACGGCGTCCGGTTTCCAGTGTGACTCCTGGTAACTGATGGCAGCCAGCAAACGCCAGTCGACGCCTACTTCCTGGGCCGCATAGATAAACATATCCCTGTATCTGGGCAGGCGCTGTTCGATATGGCGCTGGTAGCGGCGGGTGCCGACATAGTCGAACTTGCCGATATGGCCATAGTAACGGTCAATGAGGCGTTCCAGTGTACCGTCAGCCTTGATCTTGTTAAAGAAAGTAATGGCAGCATTAAACAGGCTGTCATCATCACTGAGGGGAAAGGCCCAGGCCAGGGGTTCCGGATCACTGAGATCGATGGCAGGTTTCAATTCCGGGTAGAAGCGGCGGTTGACGGCGAGCTCATTGGAATCGGCGACGGTGTACTCGATGAGTTGCTGCCACACCAGGGTCAGCAATTCCTCAATGTCCTGTTCGCCATCGGTTTCCCAACTCAGCTTCGGATGGTCTTTTTTCAGCTTGATCAACAGTTCTTCGTGGCTGCTACCGGCAACGATTTCCAGCAGGCCGTTGAGATCATCCAGTGTCTTTGGCCGGGTTGAGCCACTGCGGTACACCAGTTGTGGCGTGATCATCTGGTAAACCGGGCCGAAGCGGACCTGCTTCTTGCGATTCTCGGTGATCGTCAGGCCGGCTGCCGCAAGGTGGACATTACCGAGTGCAGTCAGGGGCAGGATGTCACTGAAATTGGGCGGCACCAGCATACGTAACTCGACGCCGAGATAGTCCGCAAAGCGTTTTACCAGTTTATATTCGAAACCGGAAGGGCCATTTGGGCCCTCAAAGTAAGTTGTCGGACCATTGCGGCTGATGACAATCAACTCATTTTGCATCTGTACCTGCTCGAGCGTGGAGGGCGGTCTGCCGCAGGCAGCCAGTGTCAGGCAAAACAGACCGGGCAGGGCAAAACGCACCATGGCAGCGGCCAGTGTGCTTGCGGTAGAATACGCAGCCTGAATGACAGGTGGGAATCTTGCCCCGGTAGATTCAAATCCCATACTTGATAAGTATACCCTGTGACGATCGATATTCCTGAGTTATTGTGGGGTTATCATATCGCATAGATCGGCAAAATTATCAATTCTGTTAGACATTTATGTCACTGGAGAGGTACCGAAGCGGTCATAACGGCACCGACTCGAAATCGGTTGGGGGCGTTAGCCCCACGTGGGTTCGAACCCCACCCTCTCCGCCAT
>JBDLIH010000155.1:0-2757 GCA_039714975.1 Pseudomonadota bacterium | reverse complement strand
GATTCCTTCAGGAAATGCATTTTTCAGGCGTCGTTCAAATTCCTGGTAAATCTCCGCTTTATGTTGCTGGACGTCATAATCGCGACTTCCCGAATCAATTCCTTCCACCTCCAGGTCCATCTTGAACTCTACATCCGGAGCAATTTGTAATCGTATCTTTTCCATAAAGATCTTCCCCTTTTCATTTTGGTTCAATTTGACAGTGATCGCTGTGATGTCTTCATGCCACACTTCTAATTGTAGCTTATCCAGTACTGTGTAAGGCTGCCCAAATGTATTTCCTGTCAGCGACAACTCCTCGCCTGTGTATGAAACTCGTTACAACCCATAATTCTGATCAGATACAAATGGCACTTACTTAAGGTCTAAAAACGCTGTCATCCCGGCGCAGGCCGGGATCCAGAACTGCCGATTGTGGTCATTTTCCTGGATTCCGGCCTGCGCCGGAATGACGAAGGTGGTATTCGTGCAGGAATCTTTTGCTTAAGTAAGTGCCATTCTGATCAGATCTCTTCCGCTATCCACTGTCTCCCGATCTGTCGTTTGGGCGTTTGCGGGAATCAGTCCGAAAATCAAGCCAATGAAGGCTGTAACTATCGCAGTATTTTGAAAACACTTGTCGCTCATCTTATATCCCCTGTAACCATGCTGTGTGGTTGTGCAATCACGATAATACGATTACAGTCTGGTCTAAAGTGAAGATACATGCTTCAGCCACGGATGACATCGCGTGAGTGAATCTGCATGCTTTTGAGATCGGTCGCAAACCTGCTGCGCACGCGGCGAAAACTACGACCTTTTTTATCGCTGTTGAATTCTGTGCGGGAGGAGATTAATGAAAAATATTATCCATACCATGGTGCTGCTGACCCTCATTGCAATGAGCATCCATGAAGCATCAGCCAGTCCTCCACCCGCCTATGAGGGGAGAAGGTTGTATGTTTCCTACTGCCAGTTATGTCATGGAACTGATGGCAAGGGGGATGGCCCTCTTGCAAAGGTGATGCAGATCAGCCCGGCAGATCTGACCACCACCGTACGCTCCAGGAGTGACACCATCCTCATGAAGATTATCACCGGTGAGGGTCGGCAGACTATAACGGGCCGTGACCGCCACAACCTGCTCAGTGAAGCTATGCCGGAATGGAAGGATGTCTTCACCGAGCCGCAGGTCAGGGCACTGATCGCATACATGCGCTTTTTGGGCAGTACCAAACATGATCTGATGGGAGACCCTGAAATCGGCCTGGAGCTCTATCAAAAGTATTGCCAGGTCTGTCACGGCGTAGAGGGGGATGGCGATGGCATTATGACGAACCTCATGGGCATCATGCCGATGGATCACACCAATCCCAACGAAACCAACAGTCTCGACAATGAAGAACTGGTCGAAAGCATCCTCGATGGTCAAGGGAGGTTTATGCCGGCCTGGCGTGGCATCCTCAGTCAGGACGATGTCGAGGCACTGGTCAGTTACATTCGACTGCTTTCCCACTGAGCCAGACCGGGACCCGTAACGAACAATGTCAACACACAGTGCTTTAAGGCGCTTGCCTTACTCCTGTGAACAGCTATTTGACCTGGCAGCCGACGTTGAAAGCTACCCTGAATTCCTGCCGGGCTGGGTCGATGCGAGGATTTTGGAGCGCAATGGTAATCACCTGCGTGTAGAACAGCGGTTAGGCCTGAAATTGCTCCCCCTGCCTTTTGTCACAACAGCGGTTCTTGATCGTCCGCAAAAGGTCAGTATCCATTCCAGCGACGGCCCCTTTCGCTTCCTGCAGATAGAATGGCGTTTTGAGCCTGCTGGCCCGGGATGCTGCACAGTATCACTTGAATTCAATTACCGGTTGCGCATCGGTCTTCTTGACCGGATGGCGGCAGCGCTATTCGATCATTCGTCGCCGGAAATTATCAACCGCTTCGACAAGCGTGCGCACTTGCTCTACAGCCGATAAAAACCCGCGAACGGCTGTGCCCGGCGCACTTCCGTTACATTCCGGAGTATCCCGCATTGCTCGGGAGAGATAGTGTGCACTGTATTGGCTGATTCAGGCAGGCCTGTCGGCAGCGGCAAAAAAACACAGAACTTTCAGGGTTGTTATCAACAATTTGACTTGGATCAAGGTTGTCCGGGTGCTAGGGTGCGACGATTCGTCGCAGTCTCAGAGTTCCCGGATAAGGGGGGAGGCTCTGTATACCTGTTTTTAACCAGTAACCCAGGGAGAAACAATGAACCCAATCAAACAGAAGGCATGGTCGGTACTGATCGGAATCGGTCTGGCAATGGGATCGGTCAGCAGTGTCTGGTCGCAGGATGCCCTGAAAGATGTGATGAAGGCGCGCGGGCTGACCGAAAAGGATGTACTGGCGGCGGCCAAGACCTATACACCGACCGGCGGTCGTGATGAGTATATGGTATTCGCCTCGGGCGGGCAGAGTGGCCAGCTGATTGTCTACGGCGTCCCGTCCATGCGCATTCTCAAATATATCGGTGTGTTTACCCCCGAGCCCTGGCAGGGTTACGGCTTTGATGACGAATCCAAGGCCGTACTGGCCCAGGGCCGTATCATGGGCAAGGACATCACCTTCGGCGATACCCACCATCCGGCGATTTCCGAGACCAACGGTGATTACGATGGCCGCTTTGTATTTATAAATGACAAGGCCAATCCGCGTATCGCCGTCGTCGATCTGCACGATTTCGAGACCAAGCAGATCGTCGTCAATCCACTGTTTAAATCCGCCCACGGCGGT
>JBDLIH010000154.1:0-2990 GCA_039714975.1 Pseudomonadota bacterium | reverse complement strand
GTCGTCGGCACCCTCCGCTATCTGTCTATAGACAGAATCATGATTGAATAACAGGCACGCAAACCCCGATTCCGGCAGTCCTTCCCGGGCCACTGGCAGAGGTGCGTGACCTGCTGGGACATGACCCGGTCGTTGTAACCGAACGCTATGCCCGCCTGTCACCGGACAATGTGCGTGCCGCAGTCGCACAATTGGACAAACCAATGCCACGATTTGGTCACGCAGCGAAAGGCGGCCTTGAACCGAATCATTCTGATCACTGGCTGAAACAACCTCATATCCCATGGCCTGGTAGCCTTTGAGACGCCGCTGGTACATCCGAAGCAAGACTGGGACTTCCTGGTCAACGTAGTCGTATATCCTGGCTTGGGAAAAAACGGTCATAGGAATCCAGCCAGACATCGGGCCGGCGCCCCATTGTACGTGTCAGTATTGACGCCCCCAGTTTCCGGGACAGCACAGCAGGCACGGGGGACTCGAAAGAATATCCAGACATGACCACCATTCCCCGAGCGCGATCGCTCCAAACAGGCAGGAACATCCAGAGCCTCGCAGCTGTCGAGAAAAGCGTTCACATCCAGTTGCCAGCTCGACTTGCCGAAGTCCGCAGCCAGGAACCAGCAAGTCTCGTCTTCCAGTATCGGATAAACACCGATAGTGTATTTTCACGACAGATGGTCATGAATGACCTCGCCAGTAACCGGCAGGAATTGCCTGTTCTGGCATTGGGCACACTTCACACGTGGTTTGCCACAGAGCACCCTATCCCACTCATTAGCGCAGGCGGGTGAATAGCCTGATCTTCCCTTCCGGTTTTCCCATCGCAACGGGTAGACGTCTTCACGTCCACGGAACAACTGTTGAAATAACTCGATCTTTTCACCGGCAGGAGAGGCTTGATCCAGGAAAGCGGTGGAATCTGCGAGAATACACTGAGCGGGGGCATCTGAAGGAAGACTGAGCCGCTCTCTCAGTTGCGTATTTTCTTCCCGCAACCTTACACACTCGGCTTCAAGCTGCTCGAGTCTGTTCTCTAGTTCCTCCTGCGCCGTCACGCCCGTCGACTACCCTGTCATTCGCCACAACGCGCTGACCGGCAATGCCGTGTAGTTCTCTGCAAATGATACAGACTGCTCCCCCGTATACAGTACGATTCCCCGCACGAACTGCTTGCCTGTATCCTCAGACAGCGCCTCGAATCCGGAGAAGTCTTTTCGCACCACAGTTGCGGAGGTTTTCACCTCCAGGCCCACCAGGCGACCTGCTGCGTCTTCAAGCAGGATATCCACTTCCCTGCCTGTCGTCGTCCGATAATGATACAAGTTCACCCGACTATCCGACCATCCAATCTGTTTGCGCAGTTCATTGACTACGAAGTTTTCAAACAAGTGGCCAAAAAACACAGGATCTCGATCGGGGCTCAGGCGAGTAATGCCTGCCAGGTGGGCGGTTAGTCCCGAATCGATCAGATGAATCTTGGGTGACTTAATCAGCCGCTTCCCGAGATTCGACGACCAGGCTGGCAGCGGCTGAAACAGAAAAGTGGCCTGCAATAGACTCAGGTAACGCTTGAGCGTACTGTTGGGTATGCCGGAACTGCGTGATAGTTCAGACATATTCAACAGGCTGCCGACGCGCACCGAAAGCAGGGATAAGAGGCGAGGCATATCTGTCAGTCCCTCAATGTTCGCCAGATCGCGTACATCGCGTTGCAGTAACGCCGTAATATAGGCGGCAAACCAGGCATCGCGACGTTTCCCCGCCGGGCGCTGTATAACCTCTGGATAGGCGCCCGCCAGAACGGCACCTTTCAGGTCAATGGCATTATCCGCATGTAATGCCGGTAATCTTTCAGCAAAAATCCCGTCAAGAAACATTTCCCGCTGTCCGTGTAATTCTCCCTGAGAGAGTGGCAACAAGGTAATCAATTCCATACGACCAGCGAGAGACTCGGAAATCTGCGGGAGCAGCAGCACATTGGCTGATCCGGTCAGCAAAAAACGACCAGGGCGACGATTCTGATCCACCGACATCTTGATCGCAGGAAATAAGCCGGGGGCTTTCTGCACCTCATCAATGACCGCCCGATCTCCGAGCCCGGCAAGAAAGCCCTGAGCATCAGAACTAGCCGCAGCTAATTGCGTTGCATCGTCCAGAGTGATGTAAGGAATGGAAAGTGCCTTTGCAAATTCCTGGGCCAGCGTACTCTTCCCTGTCTGACGGGCACCGTTTAACAATACCACTGGCGTATCAGCTAGTGCGGATTGCAGTTCTGACTTGATATTTCGCTTGTACATGGTGGATATTTCACCATCGAATGGTTATTTATACACCGCGTATACTATCTCATCCCTGAGTTCTGTTGCAATAACGATGCAGCTATCAACCCACTACGCACACAGAACAATTGTCACGATACAGTCACGCATGACGTGAAGCGCGCTTCAGACATCTTATCTGATGACCTGTAAGATATTGATTATATTTATTTAAAGAGCACCGGTATGCTGATAGGTCAAGCCGGTAAGGGGACTTTCTACCGGGCACGGGGACTGTAATCCCCTGCCCGGTCTGCGCTTACGTGAATCAATAAGCGACTGTTTTTATTAATATATTTATGGTGGCCAGGGACAGAATCGAACTGCCGACACGGGGATTTTCAGTCCTGACTATGCCATCCAGTGACTATATTTTTCAATGGCTTACCGGGACGCTCGTTGCTTGATTTGCATAACAATGCATAACTGTGCAGGACTCATTCACGCAAAATTCCCGCAGCAGTCATTGTCCGGGAATACACTTGGATACTGCAGCAGCTGGAAGAAAATATTCGTCAAACCATAGATATAAATCAACCACCCGTATTGGGCATAAAATCCCGGAGATAGCATGCAAAGAGTTCAGGATTGCTCACCTGAAGCAACTTTCTCTTGTCCATCAAACCGGCATTGACAAGCGGAGAAGATTTTGCCTGTACCAGCTCGGCAGTT
>JBDLIH010000153.1:0-2991 GCA_039714975.1 Pseudomonadota bacterium | reverse complement strand
GATATCAATCGATGGGCCACCAGGCTGCTCAACCGTCGCCCGGACGACTGCGCGCTTACCATCTGTTTTCGTATTCAGTCCCCGGTAGGTAATCCCCTGGCCGGAGTACTCGGCCAGGGTGGTTGAGTAGGTCCGACAGTGGATACGACCATGCCTCACATCCACCAGGTCCTTGCCGGCCTGCCCGCATTCATAACTTGTCGGCATTGGATGTTGACGAGAGCAAGACAATCCGCTGCGACCATTGCCTGCTGCCGGAATAGTGTCTGTTTAAACTGGTCGTGCTGTCCTGTGAGCAGGGGTAGCCGGTATACGAACCTGATCAACGTCACATCTCCTGATTCCGTTCTGGAATAGCCCATCATTCCTAAATGACTATCAGTCTGCATGGATCGTCTCACAGTGGTTATTGAAGCATCAGGGGTACAGCACTGTCTGGTGTTCCCGCAGATGACCAGTCAGTAACCAGTCCTATAGATAGGATTGTCGCCACAATGGGTTGCACAAACGTCTTCCTTATCGATTCAAATTTCACCATGACTGTCTTCCTTTGCCTTCTTCCAAATCCCATTAAGGTCACTGGTATGAATGAGTACGAGAATCGTCAAATCCAAAACAGAACGACAATGACGGTTTTCATAACCAGCCAGCGGCCAACTTTTTTCAATACCTGTCTGTTTGTGATCACACCGGACGTGAACATTTCCACATTTCGGTGAAGCGTCAGTACGGCTGTGTCCATGCGTTCTGTTGAGATCCAGTGCTTGTATGGTTCGGGGATTTGCTGCAGAGCACCCGTCAATAGTCCCCACAACGAGAAGCAGCGCGCTTCGGCCAACTGGATTCTGTGTATGGATGTTGTGGTCATTGCCGGACTCTCTCCTTGCTCACTTCTACTCTTTCACGATGCATACCAACTTATTGCATTTAGATATCTACCTGTATTTACAGTAATTATTATTTGTTATTGGCATGACGATGGTTACGAGAAATCGCTAATCACGAAATTTCGTTGTGTGATTCACGAGATCAAACTATGCTCAATCGAGCGGTATGAATTGGAAAGTACGACCTGTCAGTAATCGCCAGGGGGATACCCGGAACATGGCAGCAGGAAAATCATCGTCTCAGTCGCAGACCGAGCTGGAGCAAATCAGGCAACAGCACAACCTGATTCTTCAGGCGGCCGGTGAAGGTATCTATGGCCTGGATTGTGAAGGCAAAACGACCTTCGTCAATCCTGCCGCCGCACGCATGCTTGGCTGGGAAGCGGACGCGCTGATTGGTCAACCCATGCATTCACTGCTGCACCACACCAGGGCTGACGGCTCACCATTTCCCAGGGAGGAATGCCCGATCTATGCTGCCTTCAAGGATGGTGCCGTGCATCACGTGGAGGATGAGGTCTTTTGGCGCAAGGATGGCAGCAGCTTCCCGGTCGAGTTTACAAGTACACCGATACACGAAAACGGCAAACTCGCCGGGGCTGTCGTGGTGTTTAGAGACATCACGGAACGCAAACAGTCACAGGCTGCTCTCGAGCAACTGATGCGACAGAATGAACGCATCCTGGCTGCCGCTGGTGAAGGAATTTACGGTATCGGCATCGACGGGCTTGCCACGTTCGTGAATCCGTCAGCCGTGGAGATGACCGGCTGGATACCCGAGGACATCATCGGTCAACCGATTCATGACCTGCATCATCACACCCGGACAGATGGAACCCCCTACCCCCGCGAGGAATGTCCAATCTACGCAGCCATTCGCGACGGCAAGATTCACCACTGTGAAGACGAGGTATTCTGGCGCAAGAACGGTAGCAGTTTCCCGGTTGAATATACCAGTACACCCATTATCGAAAATGGAGAACTGGCCGGCGCGGTGGTGGTATTCAAGGACATCACGGAACGCAAACGAGCAGAGCAGGAATTGCGCCAGGCTTATGCCGAAGTCGAGCAGATGAAAGAGCGGCTGGAAGCCGAGAACGTCTATCTGCAGGAAGAGATCAAGGTTGAAAGGAACTTCGCGGGCATTGTCGGACAGAGCCATGCCATCCAGCAGGTATTACACCAGGTCGAACTGGTCGCCCCCACGGATGCCAGTGTCCTGATCAGCGGCGAATCGGGAACCGGAAAGGAATTGATAGCCTGCGCAATTCATGAGCAGAGCAACCGAAACGAACGCCCGTTAATCCGGGTCAACTGCGCGGCAATACCCCGCGAGCTGTTTGAGAGCGAATTCTTCGGTCATGTCAAAGGTGCTTTTACCGGCGCGCTCAAGGATCGCGCTGGTCGGTTCGAGCTCGCCGATGGCGGCACCATCTTTCTGGATGAGGTTGGGGAGATCCCTCTGGAGCTGCAAAGCAAGCTGCTACGCGTATTGCAGGAAGGGCAGTTCGAACGGGTCGGCGAGGAAAAGACCCGTACCGTTGATGTGCGCATTGTTGCCGCGTCTAACCGTGACCTGAAAGAGGGCATCGAGGCCAAATGCTTCCGCGAGGACCTGTTTTTCCGGCTTAATGTATTTCCCATTGAGGCGGTACCGTTGAGAGGCCACGTTGATGATATCCCGTTGCTTGCGGCACATTTTATCACGCTGGTCTGCCGCCGCCTGAACCGCCCGGAACCAAATCTTACACAAGCCAATATCAAGCAGCTACAGGCTTACCGGTGGCCCGGTAATATACGTGAGCTGCAGAATGTCATTGAACGGGCAATTATAGTCAGCAAGGGAAAACGATTGCAGTTCAGTTTGCCGAGTGAGGGCGTCGAGACAGACACTGAATATACTGGATCCGCAGGAGAAATAGCGGAAGGTGTCACCTTCACAGAAACAGAACGGCTGGCCCGTGACCGCGCCAATATCCTTACAGCCTTACGGATCACCAACGGCAAGATGTCGGGCGAGGATGGCGCCGCTGAAATGCTTGGCATCAAACCTACAACATTGGCATCACGGATGAAGGCCCTGGGCGTGGAAAAACCGAAATAG
>JBDLIH010000152.1:0-3050 GCA_039714975.1 Pseudomonadota bacterium | reverse complement strand
GGATCAAGTTCTTTCACAGGTTAAAGATCCAACGCACAAGAAAGCGCGCCAGGCTGCAAGAGATATCTTTATTTTGATGGTCGATGGTGGCTTCAGAATAAATGAAGCGAGCATTATGCAATGGTCCGATGTCGATTTCGATAATGGCGTGATTTATCTATACAGATCAAAAGTGTCCAATGACGATTTCATCCCCATGACCAACCGGTTGAGTACTACGCTGTTGAATCGTCAGAAGGCCGTTGAAGGTGATTATGTATTCCCAGGTCGATATGGTGGTCACAAAACAATACAGAATAATCGAGCATTGGAAGCTGCATTCCGGAGAGCAAGCATTACTGATATTTCAACACACAACATGAGAAAAACATTCGCTACTCGTTTATTGAGCAGAGGTGCTGCAATTACGGATGTTCAGCATCTGCTCGGACATGCCTCTGTCAAGACTACTGAAAGGGCTTATGCAGCATTCGTGAAAAATGAACGGTTCAAACAGACGATTGATTTGCTGGATACGCCTACACAACCGATGTTGAAGATTGTTAAGTGAAGATTAAGAAAACCGTAGTACCCTCAACACTTGACAGCTATTAACTGTGCGGCTTGATCCAGCAGCGATCAAAGGCTCTCAAGATGTTTCACCATCCTGTCGCGTAAAGCTGCATCGGGTAAACGTCCGATACCTGCTGCCATATTATCGACCATGTGGTGGACTTTGGAGGTTGCCGGAATCGCGCAGGTCACTGCCGGGTGGGAGACAACAAACTTCAGAAAGAATTGTGCCCAGCTGGCACAGTCGAATTCTGAAGCCCAGTCAGGCAGGGATTTGCCCTTTACCGCCTGGAACAGATTGCCACGCTGAAAGGGCCGGTTGATGAATGTCGCCATGCCGCGTTCTTTTGCAATCGGTAGCAGGCGCTGTTCCGCTACCCGGTTTCCGATATTGTAGCTGAACTGCACGAAGTCGAAAGGTTCGGTCCTCATCAGGGTTTCGAGTTCCTGGTGGTCGCGGCCATGCGAGGTGGTGATGCCAATGTAACGAATCCTCCCTTCGGCTTTCCACGTTTTGAGTGTTTCCAGGTGTACCTGCCAGTCGCGCAGGTTATGGATCTGCATGAGATCAAATTGCTTGACTCCCATGCGCTGCGCCGAACGCTGCATCTGCCGGATGCCGTCCTGCTTGCCCCAGGTCCACACCTTGGTCGCTGCAAACAGGGCTTCCTTGTTGTGAACCCGGCGTAACAGGTCGCCGGTCACCTGTTCGGCCGAACCGTACATTGGTGACGAATCAATCACTGCGCCACCGTGATTGAAAAAAGCCTGCAACACTTCCAGCAGCCGGCCACGTGCCTGCTCATCGTCACCTACATCAAAGGTTCGGGAGGTGCCCATGCCGATGACGGGCAAGCGTTCGCCGGTACCGGGGATGGCTTTCCTGATTGCAGGCAGCATCTTCGCCAATAGTGCGGAGGGGCTCAACGTCATTGCCAGGCTGAGGCTACAGACGCTCTTAATGAAGGTTCGACGCGTAATGCCAGCAACGGTATGTTTCATGTGGTGTCCCTTTGTGTACTGGCCAGACGGGTTTGCTGCCTGCCAAGCCCGTAGGCGATCCAGCCCCATAAAGCCGCCAGTGGCACGGCGACAAAAGCAATCTCTCCGAGCCCCAGCCCCAGCGTGCGCAGGCCTGTATAGGCCCAGGCACTGACGACATCGCCGCCGCGATACACGACGGTATCGATAAAATTCTTGGCCTTGTATTTCTCTTCCCGGCCCAGTACCACATAGAGCATTTCACGGGCAGGACGCATGATGGCGTAGTTGCCGGCGCGGCGAATCACCTGAACCACGACCAGGACGGCCAGTACCGGTGTCAGGCCGAGTAGCAGAAACCCGATGCCCAGCAGAACCGGAACCAGCAGCAGAGTTCCCGCAAGTCCCAGCCATTTTACCAGACGCCCGGTGAGAAACACCTGGATAAGTATAGTCAAGCTATTCACAGCCAGGTCGATGGCGGCAAACACGGCGGTGCGTTGCCCCGAGTCGGTAAAGCTGTCGCGGATGATCTGGGCCTGCTGGAAATACAGAAAAGTTGCCAGCGTGGTAAACAGCAGCATTAACGCGCTGATGCCCAGCAGGTAAGGTGAGTGCAGCACCAGGCTGATACCGGCAAACGGGTTGCCTCCGATAGCCTGATCTTCCGGCAGGACCTGTGGATTGTCACGGGCGTCGTCGGTATTGTCCTTGCGCCAGGCAATCAGACGATGCAGGCAAACCACCGCCAGCAACAGAAACAGTGCCGAGATCCATAGCAGGTTGGCCGGTCCCAGAGGTACAGCCAGGGCCGTGGTCAGCAGGGGACCCGCCAGTGCCCCCGCGGTACCGCCGGCTGCAATAAATCCGAACAGACGCCGGGCCTGTGCATTGCTGAACAGGTCAGCCATGAAGCTCCAGAACACCGATACGACGAAGAGATTGAAAACGCTGACCCAGATGAAAAAGGCGCGGGCCACGCCGATGTATACCACGTCAAACTGAAACAGACCGTAGAACACCAGCATATTGATGATGAAGAAATAGTACACAAGCGGAAGCAGCCGCTGTCTCGGGTAACGCGAACTCACCCAGCCGAACAAAGGAACCACGGCCAGCATGGCCACAAAAGTGCCGGTGAACAACCATTGCAGGTTATCAACGCCACCGATGATACCCATTTCATCGCGCATGGGGCGCAATATATAGTAACTGCACAACAGGCAGAAAAAATTGCTGAAGGACCAGAGGAGGGCTTTGGTTTCACATGCCTTCACGTTGACCAATTTTTGCAGCCATTGCTCCATATGCAAAAGTATCCCGGGGACGGTACTGACAAGTTAAAACTCAGGATAGCGTAAATTCCCACCCAGGTTTCTACTATCTTGCTGTTACGGGCTCCCAAGACGTAAAGGCACCCTGCCTCAAATCCAGATAATGGCTAGCCGATACCTACTATCTTCACAAAAACTTCGTCGATGTAGAGTGTATCGCCGAACCCCTGATGCCGACATTTC
>JBDLIH010000151.1:0-3073 GCA_039714975.1 Pseudomonadota bacterium | reverse complement strand
TCGCCGTACCTGCACTTGCCGACGGCGGAGTTTCTGGCAAAACGCAATGCCGGTCGGGTATTTCAGAGTATGGAGTTCGAGTTTTAGCACCTGAGCTGTATCTTCAAGGCGCCAGCAAAATGTGCTTCGTTGTACTCCGTTTTTCCGTCCCGTGGATTATTAGCAGGGGACCTCTGGTTAAACCGTCATTACATCGGCGAAGGCCTGAATCCAGTGCATTAAATACAGTCGGTTACTGGATCCCGGCCTTCGCCGGGATGATGGAAGAATTATCAATCAGAGGTTTCCTGGATGTTTCGAAAGCTATAAATGTATCGATTCAGACAAATATTCTGGTGGTTGTGTCTGCCATTGAGCCTGCAGGCACAACCACCCGTTGCTGACATGCACCTCCACTACAAGTGGACCCAGCAGGAGGTAACGACACCCGCCGCGGCACTTGCCCTGCTGGAGCGGGAAAATATTGTCATGGGGGTGGTCATCGGTACACCGGCAGCGCTGGCGCTGGAGCTGCAGTCCCTGGCACCGGAAAAGATAGTGCCGATCTTCAGTCCCTACCGTGAGGGAGGTGACTGGCATCGCTGGGCCCATGACGATACCACGGTGACGCGTGCGCGAGCTGCGCTGGCCTCCGGACAGTATTACGGTATTGGTGAGTTGCATGTGATTGGCGGTTTTGCGCCGGCTTTCGCGAAGGCCGGCGTCCTGAAGCGGTTGCTGGCACTGGCGGGCGAGTTTGACGTACCCGTTATGATCCATACCGAGTTGTCACGAGCGGATTTCATGCTGGCGATGTGCCAGCAGTTCCCCGATACGCGCATCCTGTGGGCACACAGTGGTGCCGTGCTGGAACCGGCTGCTATTGCGCATGTGTTCAGGCGTTGCGGTAATGTCTGGGGCGGACTGGGTGCGCGTGATCCCTGGCGTTTTGTGGACTATCCGTTGACGGCGGCAGACGGGACGCTGTTACCGGAATGGGAGGCCTTGCTGTTGCAGTACCCGGATCGTTTTATGGCGGGTTCCGATCCGGTCTGGCCGGTCGACCAGCTGGATCGCTGGGACGAGGCCGATACCGGCTGGCAGGAACTGGGGCGCTTCTGGCGCTATCACAGAAGCTGGCTGGCGCAATTGCCGGATGCTGTGGCGCGCAGGATCAGGTGTGAAAATGCAGTTGCCCTGTTCGGCAGGACAGGGGTTGTAACATGCGATTAGGCGGAAATTCGGGTATGGCCTGAATGGCACTTGCCTAAAGAAGCCCTGATCAATTCGTCATTCCGGCCCCCGGCCTGCGCCGGGGCAGGCTGCGCGTAGCGGAGATCCGGAATCCAGATGTTACTGATCAATGAGATGCTGGATGACTCGCTTCGCTCGCCCTGCGGGCCGCCCCTGCGGGCGTTCAACGCGCAAGCGCTTTTGTCCGGCTTTCGCCGGAATGACGGAAGTGTAATTAATCTGAGCCTCCTTAAATAGATGCACTTGCTGGAAACCATTAACCGCGGCGGCTGCGAAAGAATGCCTTGAGAAGCTCACCGCACTCCCCGGCCAACATACCACCGCTCCATTCAACCCGGTGGTTCAGTCCTGGCACCTCAAAACCGCGCATACAGCTCGACACTGCACCACTTTTCGGATCAACAGCACCAAACACCAGGCGTGCAATCCGGGCATGCACCATCGCACCGACACACATCAGGCAGGGCTCCAGGGTGACATAGAGAGTAGTACCGGCAAGCCGGTAATTGCCAAGCGAACTGCCGGCCGCACGCAGCGCCATGACCTCGGCATGTGCCGTCGGGTCATGCGCGGCAATCGGCTGGTTCCAGCCTTCCGCCAGCAGTGATTCTCCCTGTACCAGTACGGCACCAACCGGCACCTCGCCGGACGCCGCCGCCCTGTCGGCCAGCAGCAGGGCCGTTTGCATCCAGTCTGCATCCGTCATGATGAAGCGTGGTCGGCTTGAGGCGCTGTTATTCCCAATCGATTGTATATAAGCCTGAAATAGGCTTTATTTTCAATGCTGTTCTAATTATCGTATGTGTCGACACCATGAAAAATACCATGTTCAATCAAGCTTATGCAGCAATGGGTTTGGCCTTCTCGATCCGTGCTCGCCGCTTTGGTGTATTAAGCGCTTTCCACAGCTCGTTGCGTTGCTGCAGATTCAACCAAAAATCAGCAGTGTTCCCGAATACAGTGGCCAGCATCAGTGCCGTGTCGGCCGTGATTGCTCGGCGATTGGTACACAACTCATTGACGGTTTTTCGACTGACTCCCATCGCTTCAGCCAATTGTCCCTGAGTCAGCGCCATGGGCACGAGGAATTCCTCGGTAATCATTTCACCAACACTGACGGGTTGTCGTTTTGTAATATTCATGGCCTGCCTCACCGATAGTCGTGGTTATCCAGATAGATGTTCTGGGCCTCACCACGTTCGCCTGACCAGGTAAACACCAGCCGCCATTGCTTGTTAACGCGGAGCGAATGCTTCCCGGCCAAATTTCCTCTCAACTTTTCAAAATGATTGCTCGGAGGCGACCGCAAGTCGAGATCACAGGTCGCGTCATCAATTAACTGCAGCTTTCGGAACAGTCGGCCTTCGATCTCAACGGGTATCTTCTTGCTGTTTTTATCCTCCAGATAAAATTTCCTTAGCCAGCGGTCCCGAAAACTCTGAATCGATAGCAATCTCCTTCTATGGAGAGATACTGTAACGCACCTAGTTACTTTCCGCAAGTAACAGACTGGGGATAGTGTAGACGCAGGATTAGTGAGAAATGTCCAACCCCTTCCACATGGTTAAATCAGAGTCTCAGCTGTGCAGGGAAGCGCCGTCAAAATAGAACGCCTTTAGCGTTTGATTTTTTTGAGGCAAATGTAAATCGCATTTGCGTTTGCCAGCGTTCTGACAAGTCAGGACAACTTAATCAGAACTCCCTTAAGTCATCCGTGGTATTTTCGTTCATTTTTTGTGAGCCTGTTCTCAGCCATGAACAGGTTTGTGCATGACAATCAGTACCACTATGGCGAACCCGAATCAATTGACCTGCCGACTCGAATACCTCTCTGTGTTGG
>JBDLIH010000150.1:0-3144 GCA_039714975.1 Pseudomonadota bacterium | reverse complement strand
ATCAGTGCTACATTGCTGACACTGGTCGTGATCCCGGCAGTATTCCTGATCTGGAAGCAGCGCAGTGTTAACACAGGCGATGCGCAGGATGCATCAATTGCAGGGCGATAATGCAATTGAACACTCCGTATTTAACAGATCCCGCCTGCGCAAGGCGCGCATCTGACAGGTGCTGAGGAGGACAATCATGTTTGGAACAGACAGTGGATGGGGATTTGGGATGGGTCCGGGTATGTGGGTATTCTGGATACTCCTGATTGTGATCATCGTGGCCCTGGTCAAGGTGATTGGCACTGCAAACAGTTGCCGGTGTCTGGAAATAACGTGATGAACCCAGCCAGCGGGTGTGGAACAAGTAATGCACACTAACAGAAACAACCTGACAGCAGTTCAGAAATCATGGGTGACCGGGTAACGCAGAATGCTTGACGAGTTCATTCACGAGCCGCGCATCGCCTATTTCTCGATGGAAATTGCCCTGCGCAACGAGATCCCCACCTACAGCGGCGGGCTCGGTGTACTCGCCGGCGATACGCTGCGTTCGGCAGCAGACCTGGAACTGCCCATGGTGGCGGTCACGCTGGTCAGCCGCAAAGGCTACTTCCGCCAGGATATCGATGCCGCGGGATGGCAGACCGAGCAGCCCGATACCTGGGAACCGGAGCAGTGGGCCGCGCCACTGGCAGCCAGGGTAGCGCTAAACATCGGAGCTCACCAGGTCTGGGTGGCTGGCTGGTTGTATATCCTGGAAGGACACATGAACGGCCGTCAGCCCGTCATCCTGCTGGATACCGATCTCGAGGAAAACCGGCCCGAGGATCGCACTATTACTGATGTTCTCTATGGCGGTGATGACACCAACCGGCTCAAGCAGGAAATGGTGCTGGGCATCGGCGGTATCCGCCTGTTGCAGGCCGTCGGCTTTGTATTGCGCCAGTACCATATGAACGAAGGACATTCGGCGCTGCTGGCACTGGAACTGCTGCGCCGTTACGCCTATCCACCGGAAGACCTGCATCCCGGCGAATCTCCCTATGACCTGCCACGGGTACGCGAGTTGTGCTGCTTCACGACGCATACACCGGTGCAGGCCGGTCATGACCGTTTTGATTACTCACTGGTCCACAGCCTGATGAGAACCACGGTGGATGAAGCGACACTGAAACAACTGGCCGGTGAAGAAAGTCTGAACATGACGCGGCTGGCATTGAACCTGAGTGAGTACGTCAATGGTGTGGCCAAACGGCACGCGGAAGTATCGCGCACCCTGTTTCCCGGTTACCGGGTGCATGCCATCACCAATGGTGTCCATCCCTATACCTGGACCAGCGAAAGTTTTCGGGAACTGTTCGATACGCACCTGCCCGGCTGGTGCCACGAACCGGAATTGCTGGTACGTGCGGACTGTTGTCTTGCTGACCAGGATGTCTGGGAGGCGCACCGGCACGCCAAGCGTCAGCTTATCGACAAGGTTGCCTCCCTGACTTCGGTGCAACTGAATGCCGAGCTACCGACGCTGGGCTTTGCACGGCGGATGACCGCGTACAAGCGCCCTGATCTGTTGTTTACTGACCTGGAGAGACTACGGGAGACAGCCAGGCAACAACCATTTCAGATTGTGCTGGCAGGGAAGGCACACCCGCAGGACGAAGGCGGAAAGCGCCTGATCGAAACACTGCACAGGCACATCGGTGAACTGGCGGATGTGGTTCCCGTGGCCTTCCTGCCCGGTTATAACATGGAGATTGCCCGGACCATGGTGGCGGGGGTGGATGTCTGGCTGAATACCCCGTTGCGGCCGCTGGAGGCATCCGGAACCAGCGGTATGAAGGCTACCTTCAACGGCGTGCCCAATCTGAGCGTCCTGGATGGCTGGTGGATCGAGGGCTGCATCGAGGGCATAACCGGCTGGTCAGTAGGTAACAGCAGCGCCACAAACAGCGATGCGGATGCCGGGTCGCTATACGATAAACTCGAGCACAAGGTATTACCCCTGTACTACGGGGATCGTGCTGGCTGGATTACGCTCATGAAGGGTGCGATCGCCAAGAACGCCGCTTTCTTCAACAGCCACCGCATGATGCGGCGATATGCTACGGAGGCCTATATCCGCTGACCGGCGAAACAAGGAGGCATGATGGACCACGCAGTGCACTGGTAGAAGCCTGTTTGCAAATCAACGGCTACTTCACGGTCGCGGAGTATCCGGTGATCGAGTCTTTTGGTAAACAGCATTACCGGTCCCAAAAGGGTACTCTTTTATCAGGGTTAATCCTGTTACTTTGAAATGACTATGGATGCCACTAATACGAAACCTGATACCTCCCTGGTCCTGGTAACAGGACTGGGGCTGCTGGCTGTCAGCCTTTTCCTGCGCTATGAGTTTGCCCCCCGGCAGGCAGTACTGTTTCTGATCGGGTCGGGTCTCGGGATTACGCTGTTTCATGCCAGTTTCGGCTTCACCGGCGGCTGGCGGCAATTCGTTCGCAAGCAGCACGGTGCACCCATTCGGGCACAGTTGTTATTGCTGGCATCCACCTCGCTGTTGTTCTTTCCGATACTGGGCCAGGTGTTCCCGCAAATCAACGTCAATGGTGCGTTCGGACCGGTAAGCGTGTCCGTGCTCGTCGGCGCATTCCTGTTCGGGATCGGGATGCAACTCGGCGGCGGCTGTGGTTCCGGCACGCTGTATACGGTCGGCGGGGGTCATGTACGCATGCTGATCACCCTGTCCTTTTTCATCATTGGCACCGTGGTGGGCACCCTGCACCTGTCGTGGTGGCTGGCACTGCCGAACCTGGGCAAGGTGTCGCTAATCGATTCGCTCGGCTGGCTGCCGGCGCTGATGTTGCAGGCGGCGGTGCTGGGCGTACTTTACCGGATCGTTGCCGGCATGGAGCGGCGGCGTTATGGCAGGCTCGACAGCCTGGGGGGTGACAGCAGGGGCCAATCACTTGCCCGGCGACTGGTTTTCGGGCCCTGGCCATTATGGTGGGGTATTGCCGGCTTGTGTGTGCTCAGTTTCCTGACGCTGCTGGCGGCAGGCCATCCCTGGTCCATTACCTTTGCCTTCGGGCTGTGGGGCACCAAGATCTGGTCCGTGCTCGGTGGCGATATCAGTACGTGGTCATACTGGAACAGCGG
>JBDLIH010000149.1:0-3180 GCA_039714975.1 Pseudomonadota bacterium | reverse complement strand
GAAACTGCCGGCATCCCGTTCCGTACACTGCCCTGTATGCAGGACCTGATAGCCGGGCGCGTGAGCATCAATACCTTGCGTGAAGTCTCTATCGAAGACCTGCTGGGCCGTGATCCGGTGAAGCTTGACTGCAAGGCAATCCGTACCGAGCTGTCAGGACGCTGTATTTTAATCAGTGGCGGTGGTGGATCCATCGGTACCGAGTTATGCCGCCAGGTTGTAAAACTGGCCCCGTCGAGGCTGGTGTTGCTGGAGAACTGTGAATACAACCTGTTCCGCATCGAGAATGAACTGCGGGAGAACTTCCCTGACATCGAACTGCATACCGTACTCGGTGATGTTGCCGACGAGGTCGCCGTCGAGCACCTGTTTAAAACCTATAAACCGGACATCACCTACCACGCAGCCGCCTACAAACATGTGCCGATGCTGGAATCCCGGGTACGCGAGGCTATACATAATAATGTCTGTGGAACAAAGGTGATGGCGCTGGCAGCAGACCGCCATGGCTGTGATGCCTTTGTGCTGATTTCAACTGACAAGGCCGTCAACCCGGCCAACATCATGGGAGCCAGCAAACGCATCGCAGAAATTTTCTGCCAGGGCCTCAACCAGCGTTCTGCGACCCGTTTCATCACCGTGCGCTTCGGCAACGTGCTGGGTTCGAACGGCAGTGTGTTACCCGTTTTCAAGTCGCAGATCGAGGCCGGCGGGCCGGTGACTGTAACCCACCCCGAGATGACCCGTTATTTCATGACCATCCCCGAGGCCTGCCAGCTGATCCTGCAGGCCGAGGCCATGGGTACCGGCAGCGAGATCTACGTGCTGGACATGGGAGAACCGGTCAGCATCACCTATCTGGCCGAGCAGATGATCCGCCTGTCAGGCAATGAGCCCGGCAGGGATATCGAGATTGTCTACACTGGCCTGCGTCCGGGCGAGAAGCTGTATGAGGAACTGTTCCACGAAAAGGAACCGCTGAAAGGCACCGGACACGAGAAAATCTTTCTTGCCAACCACCGGCAGATTGAATGGGACTTCCTGGACAAGGCCATTGCAGCCATGGAAACAGCATGCGGGAAGTATGATGAAAAGGCACTCATGGATGGAATCAGCAAACTGGTCCCGGAACTGCATCACGACCACAAGGAACTCCCGGACAATGTGGTGCGGTTTGACGTTGACCAGCAGATGAATGCATAGCATGCTTTCCATCGTTCACTGCAGCAGGCCCGCTGTTCTCAGCAACCGGCATTTACCACTGCCACTGTTCTCACCCGGTCCTGCAGAAACACCCCCGGCGTAAGTCGCACCTGCAAGGCCGCTCCTGCAGCACCCCGGAACCTTCAGCACTCAATTGAGACGTCACTCCCGCGACTACCTACAATGTACAGGGATGTACGAGTGTCACGTGAGGGCACGACTGCATGGATGCAGGAGGTAGAGCAATGCATGGAGCAATTGCCGAGGAAGCCCGGAGTGACCATCCCTGGCGCGCCACTCCCGGCATGGCCCAGGCCAGACTCTCGACCGGTTCCCGGTCTCACCTTCTCCCTGCCTCCCGCGACGTACCTACATCCCTGTAGGCAAAAAAACGGGCGCCGCAGCGCCCGTCAGATATATTACTATTTGCTTTTTAATTAAAGGCTACTTGCCGGAACCCTGTGAACCCACGAATTCCGGATAGGCTTCCAGACCACACTCGGACAGGTCGACACCCGCGTATTCCTCTTCCTCGCTGACACGAATACCGATGATCATCTTGATGGCGAACCAGACCACCAGACTGACAACGAAGGTCCAGGCAAAGATGGCACCGATACCAATCAACTGGCCGGAGAGTGTTGCTTCATCATTGGAAAGTACGACTGCAAGAACACCCCACATGCCTACGGTACCGTGTACCGATATTGCACCTACCGGGTCATCGATCTTCATTTTATCGAGAGCAAGAATGGAAAACACCACCAGCATACCGCCCAATGCACCGATTCCAGTCGCACCCAGAGGAGCAGGACTCAGTGGATCAGCCGTAATGGCAACCAGGCCTGCCAGGGCACCGTTCAGGGCCATGGTGAGATCTGTCTTGCCGAACAGCAGTCGGGCCACCAGCATCGCGGCAATGACACCACCGGCTGCGGCCATGTTGGTATTCACGAATACCAGGGCAACCGCATTGGCTTCCTCGATATTGGACAGTTTCAACTCGGAACCGCCATTAAAACCAAACCAGCCGAGCCATAGAATGAAAGTGCCCAGTGTCGCCAGCGGCATGTTACAACCCGGGATCGGGTTGATCGAGCCATCGGAACGGTACTTGCCCTTGCGTGCACCCAGCAGCAGAACACCTGCAAACGCAGCAACAGCACCACATAAATGCACAGTACCTGAGCCTGCAAAGTCAAAATAACCGATACCGTATTCATCACCGGTTAACAAACCACCACCCCAGTTCCAGAAACCCTGCATTGGATAGATAAAACCGGTCATGACGACTGCAAACATCAGGAATGCCCACAGCTTCATGCGTTCTGCCACGGCACCGGAAACAATCGACATGGCGGTAGCCACAAAAACCACCTGAAAGAAGAAGTCTGACAGGCCGGAATAGTAGGTTTCTCCACCACTGGCAAGAACATCCTCTACACTGTTATCGCTACGCCCAAGAATATCTCCAAACCCTGGCCACCAGGTATTCACCATCTCGGCCGGGTACATAATGCTGTAACCCATCAGCATGTACATAATACAGGCGACAGCAAACAGGGAAATATTCTTGGTCAGAATTTCAGCGGTGTTTTTAGCACGCACCATTCCGGCTTCAAGCATCGAAAAGCCTGCGGCCATCCACATTACGAGTGCACCGGCTACCAGAAAATAGAAAGTATCCAGTGCATAACTCAGTTCAGTTAATGCTTCCACAATTTATTCCTCCGTCTGCCTGATCAGAGCGCGTCCGGACCGGTTTCACCGGTACGAATACGGACTGTCTGTTCAAGACTGGAGACGAAAATCTTGCCGTCGCCGATCTTGCCTGTGTTGGCTGCCTTGGAAATTGCTTCAATGACCTTGTCGGTCATGTCCGCTGCCACGGCTGCCTCGATTTTTACCTTGGGCAGAAAATCAACGACATATTCCGCACCCCGATAAAGTTCCGTGTGGCCCTTCTGACGTCCGAAG
>JBDLIH010000148.1:0-3187 GCA_039714975.1 Pseudomonadota bacterium | reverse complement strand
GGGCCAGGCCTGCTCCCTGCATGCAGACTGCGACACCACGCAGGGTGCGGGCAATGGCCAGTGCGACATTCCGCAGAACACGCGTACCGGTCACGAGTCGGTGATCTGCCAGAAGTGTCACGCGGACAACGTGATTGCCGTGGTCAAGTCGGCCAACTGTGGTCCGGGGCAGAATTGCGATGTCAACGACCCGCGCAACCAGCTCTTTTCCAACATTGCCCCGGGATCCATGCTGATTGCGCCGCTGACCGAGGCGCTTCACTATAACCACCGCGAGGTGAGTGAAGGGGGTCCCATCGAGTTCGCAGATGGACTGGGCCGTAGCGGCGGTTGCCAGGGTTGTCACCCGGCGCACCGTTCCGACGGCGACATGGCGGGCTACCCGATCACGCTGGATGGCGACAACTTCTATGCCGAGCTGGACAACCGTGATGCCAACGGCGGCTGCTTCGTCGGTCGTGACGTGCACTCCAACCCGGCGAAGGACATCGACGGTGCGGAGACGCCGAGCCACCTGAACCCGGTGGGCGAGTGGCTGCAGGCGAACGTGGCCAACGACAGCGGTTCCTGGAAGGGTGTCTGGTGCACGAACTGTCACAGCCAGGCCGGTCAGCAGATGTGGAAGGCCGAGAACGTGGCGGACTTGGTCAATGCCCAGCCGGGCGATGACGGGCACGTGCGTGAGCCGGGTGTTGGTGCGACTCTCACTGACGTGGTTGCCGCGGTGAATACCGCACTGGGTACAACCACTACTGAACAGACCTTCATTGAGTGGCTGGATCCGGGTACTCATCGTGCCACCGACCGCACCAGTGCGATCTGGGCGCCGGATCCGGGCATGTGCAACCATGCGGCCAGCCTGCTGGGTCTTGGTGAATCCGATCCGGCCCAGGACGGTAATGTGGCCACGATCGAGATTGCGCTTGGCTCAACCGATGGTACCGAATGTTCCACCGGTATTGGTCTGCCAGGACCGAGTTGTTTGGGTGAAGCAGGTGGGGCACCTTCGTTCTACATCTGTGGTTCACTGGATGGTGACGGCGATGTCAACGTCAGTCTGCTGGACTTCTGCACCACGCCGGACTGTGTGGGAGCGGCCCAGACGGCGTTGAGCGATGACGGTTTCACCACGGCTGCGGTACCGGTACCGATGTCGGCAGCGACCGACGGCCGCGACCACTGGCTGAGCCCGGGTGAGCCCCACTGTGCGGACTGCCATGCGGCGCCGTACGTGGAGCAGAGCGGTAACGTGAATCCGTTCCCGCCGTTCAACTACCCGCGCAAGGCGAGCCTGATGCGCTACTCGCGTGGCCACCAGGACATCACCTGTCAGGGTTGTCATGAGTCGATCCACGGTCTGTATCCGGTCACCCCGACCATCGATACCACGACCTACGCACAGGCAGCCAGCCTGAACGATGACAACAGTCATGGCCCGTTGAAGTGCGGTACTTGCCATGACACCAATAGCGCGGGTGTCTGGGACGAGGCCGAGGACCTTGCGTATAAGGGTACGCCAATCAGGAACAACCTCGACGCGGCAATCAGCTGGATGCACACCTTCACCGACGAGGCTGATCCGGTCGACAGTGGCTTCTGCGAAAACTGCCACGGCGACAAGGTCGAGAAAATCTGTGACAGCGGCAGCAGCGGTGGCGGTTGGGGCGGCGATGGCTGGGGCGGTGGCTCCGGCGGTAGTGGCTGCGACTGGACCGAGGGTTGGCTCGAGCATGCCGACAAGGGCCGCGTCTCGCGCAACACTATGGACCGGGTAGAGATCGACGAGATCGGCCATGTTGCCGGTGATCCGGCCCACGAGGACCCGCTCAACACGGTCTGCCGCGGCTGTCACGGCGATGAGAGCAATGATGTGCAGTGCTCCGGCAGTGACGGCCGGGAGTGGAAGCAGCACCTAACCGAGGGACGTGTTGCCGAGAGCGTCTGGGAGTATGTCTCGAACGCTCTGGCCGGTAGTACCTGCGGCTGGTAAGGTGATATGACACCTGCCCGTCATTCGGCGGGCAATCAATCCCGACGATAAGGGGAAGCCATGTGCTTCCCCTTGTTTATTTCGCTACCTTGTTTTGGTACCTGTGATACAGTGATATTATATCGATTTGTCAACCGGGCAATCCGGGGTGAACCATGATCTGCCATAATAATTTACAGTCCCGCCTGCAAGCAGCACTGATCGTAACAGGCATTATCGTTCTGTCAGGACAACCACAACTGGTTAATGCCGAGCAGTTTGAGCCCCCGAGCCTGGAGGGTTTTAACTTGCACCTTGAACGCGACGCGGACGGTGATGGCGACGGGGTCAACGAGACCCATATCAAACAGTATTTTAGCCAGTCAGGTGACAGTATTGTCAGTATGACCACCAGGGACCGGTTATGGGCCTGGAGCCTGAATACCCGCGACAACGATTCAGGTGTGCGCAATTATGTTATTCGCGACAGCAACTGCGACGGTATCTTTAACGAGGTCTACGGCCTCGACGATGAGTATCATGTACCGGACTGTCTGAAAAAGCAGGACCCGCCTGAAAATAAATGAGTGGACGGAAAAAACCGGTTGTACTTATCAGGAGTATCGCCGGTCTGCTCGGGTGTGCATGTTGCGTATCCCTGGTGTGGTCACATGGTGTGGCCGGTGGCCACCGGGACCGTCTCGAACAGTTGATCATGCCTGATGACAGTTATGAACTGTGCCTGGTGCTGGCGCAGGATCAGCAGCTGCGATACGCATTCAGTGCGCCACGGATGCTGGATTTCAATATCCACTACCATGTCGGTCGCGAGGTCTTCTACCCCGTTTCCGAGAATCAGATTATGGACGCTACGGCAACCTTTTCAGCCCGGTCTGAACAGGAGTATTGCCTGATGTGGACTAATCAGGGCGATGCGGATGTACTGCTTTCCCTGGAATACGAAAGACCACAGGCAACCAGTCGCTGATGCATCAAGTGAGGCTGGGGCAACGGTGCCTTGACGCACCGTATTTCCTGCATTAATTTCCTGTTGCTGCATGCAGGCCGACCTGGTCCAGCAGAGACGCACGAATTGCCACCAGGCCCTTATCTTCAGGCGTCTTGTCTATCATCGAGGAAATGGTTTCCAGCGCGTCATACCAGATGCCTTCGATAGCATAGACACTAACCAGCTCCGTTCCATGACTTTTCTTTATA
>JBDLIH010000147.1:0-3191 GCA_039714975.1 Pseudomonadota bacterium | reverse complement strand
GTGCCATCAACGATTGCCAGCAGTCTCATATAATCAACATCGTAAATATAGATACTGTTTGCATTCCAGTCACCGTAGTAGGCCAGGTTGTCGACACCAAAGATATTGCCACTGAAATCGACATTCATGTTGTCATGATCATGCATACCGTCATGCTGTTCCTGTAAAGGACCTGCGCCCTCCTCCTGCGCCTGGACAGGACCGGCGCTGACGGCTAACGCACATAAAAAAGGCAGCAGCATCGCGACACTTGCCTTGCCTGAAAAGCCATTCGTTCTTACCTTGATATTATTAAAAGCTTTCATAAAACTTTCACCTGAAGTTGTGTAATATAGAAACGCCTGCGAACAGGCATTCACGATAAAGAGATGTAACAAACACAGCGTAGTAAGTATTCTGCTGTCTTAGAAGTGACACGTTGTCGCAGCAGGCAACATCAATGCATTGGGAATGGTAGTTGCTATTGATACATCGCCATCGGGCCAACATCACCGTCTGAGTTGTGCGCGCCTGCAGCCGCTTTTTCAGCCTTCTTCGCGGCAATGTAATCTTCAAGATTCTGCCGGGACACCAGGCCTACTTCACCCGCGACAACCTTGCCGTTCGGATCAATGATGTAAGTCGTGGGCAGTGCGGGTACCTTGCCGAGAGCTGTGACCGGTACGGGCTCACTGCGCAACACCGGGTATGGAATAGATTGTTCAGCAATGAATGCCTTCAGCTGGTCATTGCCGATGGATTCGAAATTAATACCAACAATAACAATATCCTTATCCTTGTTGCTTTCATGCATATCAACCAGATCGGGTAGCTCTTTCATACAGGTGCCGCACCAGGTTGCCCAGTAATTGACGATCACCCACTTGCCCTCATACTGGTCCAGTGTTTGCATCTGACCGTTAACATCGGGAAGTTCATAGTCAATAGCCCTGGCCTGTGAGGTCACCGACAGCAACAAGATTGCAAGGACTGTTTTCCATATCCTGTTCATATATTTTCCAGGGTTTGATTTGTGGAGCTGGTACCGGACATCCTGGGGAGACGGCACCGGACCCGCATCGATGGGGGGAATCGATCCGGATCCGGTGCCGCTTTCCAGGCTACCAGCGACTGACCATTCTAGGGCAGCATGTCATAGCTGATCTGAATGCCCGGGTTGAGGTCATACCCCGAGTTAAACTCCAGTGCAGCAGCGACCACCTTTTGCAGGTCATCCATGATTTTCCCCGGGATGTCTGCAAAGGCCTGCTTCTCTTCTTCGGAAATGTCAGCAAACAATGCACCCAGCATGAAGTGTGGATCAAGGTAGCTCACTACCAGCGTTTCCTTGGAACCATCACCATTCTGATCGATGACCTGTACAGTGATCTCGCAAGGCAATGCAGTTACATGATGCAGGCCGGTGCTCATGGCCATCTTGGCATACTTCGGCGAGCAGGCCTCGATGATGTAGTTCTTGCCAGGCAACGGCAGAGGGTCCGGACGGGCTGAACGCCAGCTTGAGCCAGTGCTCAGGATGCTGTCCAGGGTATTGCCATCACTATCGATCACCGTGGGATGCGTACCCTGATCAGGGTTACCATGAATGCTCATGGTATTGATGATGGCCTGGGTTACATTTGCTGCGTCTGCGCTATCAAAGTCTCCCCCACCCACTCGTGTATAACCCACGTGTTTATATGGAGAATCCTCTGGCGCGGCATCAACAGCCTGGACAACCTGCTCCATGCTGCTATATTTCGGGCCGATTGCCCTTTCCAGAGGGGCCATATCCGGATCGAACATGGACATGGCATGTTGAACGATAGCCTTGATCTCGGATTTCACCTGCGGCGGAAGTGCACTGATGGCATCGGCAAAGGCCCGATCTCCCATGTCGGCGCTGAAATGTACATCGGTGAAAAACAGAGTGAAGATGCCATTGGGGTCCAGCATATCGACATATATATGCTTGTCGTCATTCCAGATCGAGACCTCACAAGGCAGGGCTGGCGTATGGCTGTAGCCATTCACGACTTTCTTATCATCGATAATGGGTGCAACACCCAGTGCCTGCTTGGCATAATGCTCGTTACAGAAATCCAGCACACTGGCTTTCTTGACGTTTTTGATTGTCTTGCCACCAACAATCACGGTTGCGCCTGCATCCGGGTTGATTTTCTCCGGAGAGGGTATACCCAGTATCGCATGCGAGATCTCGTCATCTGTACAGGTCTGGGTCTTGCGGCAGGTCCCGGAGGTACCACCCAGTACCCAGTCGTGGCCCAGAATGACATCCTCACCCAGCACCTCCGAGTCCTTGTTGCGTGCAACATAATCTGCCAGATACAACGCAGCTGCCTGGACCTTGGCATAGGTCGCTTCGTAATCGATTTGGCCCTTGTCTCCCTTCACCACGGGCATCGTCGCTACGCGACTAAAGGGAGTAAAATGCTTGAATCCCTTTTTTTCTGCAGGTGCGCCGGCCATGGCTGACTGCGCACCTATAGTCATGGCCAACCCCAGAACTGCACCACTGCACAATGCCTTCTTCATCCAGACCCTCGCTGGAACCCTTGATTGTACTTTCTTCATACTTCCTCCAGATTAACGGTAATGTTCATTATTCGAATGACAGCCACAGAACGAAGTGGATAAACACACAAGTAATATTTGGTTGCAGGAAAACGGCAGATACCGCTTGCCTGACTGGAGAAAATAGAGGAGCTGATTAGCCGTTTCAAAGGGTTTGTTCGTCAGAATTCGTACGCTTTGGTTGCCAGTATGTCACTTGTAATTCATGGAGATAGACACGTTTGAAGTGGCATTTAGACGAAAAGCAACGCGCCGGCTACCGGCAGGACACCGGAATTCAAATCAGACGGGTTCTTGTCGCCGGCTCAGACCAGTTTCATCTTAAAAAAACTGGAGCTGTTAATTATTTTTTGGTTGTCTTCAGACCCGAGATCAGCACACGGAATTCATCCAGAGCCTGCTGCAGCTGTCTGCGGCTCAAGGTGTTCTTACGGCCCATTTGTCGCAATACAAACTCGGCTGTATCAATGACCCGCTGGTTGCGGGGGTTTTTGGGGCAGCTGTCGGTATGGAGATACTTATCCAGGGTGCGGGTCGTTGGCGTTGACTTGTCGATATAGACCGGCCAGATCCTGCTTTCCTCGGCCAGATCCAGCTTGGCCTTGCCCAGATCTCGC
>JBDLIH010000146.1:0-3191 GCA_039714975.1 Pseudomonadota bacterium | reverse complement strand
ATCAGGACACTCATACCTTTTTACTCGCCGCTACAGAGGCCACCACCTTGTCTGCCGCCTCGGTCAGATCACTGGCGGTCAACACATCAAGGCTGGACTGTTCGATCAGGGCCAGCCCTTGTTCCGCGTTGGTCCCTTCGAGGCGCACCACCACCGGTACCGTGACATCCACTTCATTAATGGCCTGCAGGATCCCTTCCGCAATCAGGTCGCAGCGCACAATGCCACCAAAAATATTGACCAGTATCGCCTCCACCCGGGGATCAGACAGTATCAGCTTGAAGGCCTCGGCCACTTTTTCAGCCGTTGCACCGCCCCCCACATCGAGAAAATTGGCTGGCATGCCGCCGTGCAGTTTGATCAGGTCCATGGTGGCCATGGCCAGACCGGCCCCGTTCACCATGCAGGCGATATTGCCGTGCAGCCGGATATAATTCAGCCCATGCTGCCGTGCAGTGTTCTCGCGAGGGTCTTCCTGGCTGGTATCACGCAAGTCAGCCAGTTCTGGATGACGAAATACGGCATTGTCGTCAATGTCGACCTTGGCATCCAGGGCAAGCAGCTCACCGGATGTGGTGACTACCAGCGGATTGATTTCCAGCAGGCTGGCATCACACTCCAGCACCAGCCGGTAAGCCGCTGACAGCAGTTTGGAGAATGCATTGATTTGCCTGCCTTCGAGCCCCAGTGCAAACGCCAGATTGCGGCACTGGTAACCCTGCAGCCCGACCGCCGGGTTGATGGTCTCTGTCAGGATGGCATCCGGGTCGCTGGCTGCCACCTCCTCGATGTCCATGCCACCGGCTGCCGATGCCATCAGCGCAATGCGTTCCTGCGCGCGGTCCACCAGCATACCGAAGTAGATTTCCCGGGCGATGGGAACGGTTTGCTCAACCAGCACGCTGTTGACCGGCAATCCTTCAGATTCTGTCTGCCGGGTCACCAGTCGTGACCCGATCAGCGAGTCTACCGCATCCCGCAGGGTCTGCTCGTCTTCGACCCGTCTGACACCCCCACCCTTGCCGCGGCCACCGGCATGCACCTGGGCCTTCACCACCCACGTCGACCCGCCCAGTGAGTCAACCAGCCCGGCAACACCCTGCAAATGATCCAGCATCTGCCCGGCGGGAACCGGGATTCCATAATCCGAGAACAGTTGTTTTGCCTGGTATTCGTGCAGGTGCATGGTGCGAGTGTGTCAAACCTGGGCACCCTTTATCAAGTCATAGATCAGGTGCATATTAAAAGACGAAGTTAATGTAAGATGGCCGACAACTTTTATGGCAGACAGACGTTGACCACAGAGACCCGTGCGTACCCTTGTTATCATTATAGTCCTGGTACTGATTGTCATTATTGCCAAGCGACTGTGGCAAAAATCACAGACACCGGCCGGACGCAGCCGGAAAAACGAGCGGATGGTGCAATGTGCCAACTGCGGTATCTATATCCCTGAACAGGAAGCACTGCAACGGGCCGGGCATTACTACTGCTCACAGGCACACCTGGATGAAGACATTCATAAATAAAAGGCAACCCTAACCCCCGTTAGACTCGGCAGATGCCAGATTCCTACGCAGACAGATTCACGGACCAGCAAACCCATGACGCCCTGACGTGGAAACCACTGCGTCTGCTGAGTTTTTACAGGGCCATCCTGGCAGGTCTGCTGGCCGTGCTGTTCTTCAGCATTCCCGAAGACACCGGTCTTGGCGTCCGGGACAAGGATCTTTACGCATTCACTTCCATCACCTACCTGTTATTCAGTGTGCTGGCCGGGTTTGCGGCACGCCTGCGGGTACCGGGCTATGAACTGCAAACCGTCTCCCAGATCATCATCGATATCATTGCCATTACCGTTCTTATGTTTGCCAGCGGCGGGCTGGCCAGTGGTCTCGGTATCCTGCTGTTAATCGCGGTCGCAGCCGGCAGTATCCTGCTTCCAGGACGTAGGGCATTTCTGTTCGCCGCAATAGCCGCCATGGCCGTCATGGGGGAGGAAGTTTACAGCTCCCTGCCCCTTGATAGCGCCAGCAGCAGCGGTTATACGCAGGCCGGCTTGCTTGGATTGGCACTGTTCGTGACCGCCGCAGTCACAAACCTGTTGGTACGGCGCATCAAGGAAACAGAAGCATTGGCACACCGCCGCGGTATCGACATCGACAACCTTGCAAAACTGAATACCCATATCGTCCAGCGCCTGCAGGCAGGTATTATCGCGACCGACCATGAACACCGCATTCGCCTGATCAACAAGACCGCACAAAAACTGTTGAACCTGCCGGATGTTGAGAAGGGTCAACCGCTGGAATCACTGTCACCGGAACTTTTTGAAAGGCTGGAAGAGTGGAGAAAAACACCGGATGCAGAACAGCCGTTACTCCCTGAAAAATTCGGCGGCACCAGCTTACTGTCTCATTTCACCTTGCTTGATACTGCAGAGGGCATCGGCTCACTTGTTTTTCTGGAAGATGCCGAGACACTGGCAAAACAGGCACAGCAACTCAAACTGGTTTCTCTCGGGCGACTCACCGCCAGTATTGCACATGAAATTCGTAACCCGCTGGGTGCAATCAGTCATGCGACACAGTTACTGGATGAATCCGAAGCACTGAATAACAGTGACCAGCGGCTGATAACCATCATTGGTGACCACACCCGGCGGGTCAATGCCGTCGTGGAAAATGTACTGCAGTTATCGAGACCGGGCACCTCCACGCCACAACAAATTAAAATTCAGGAATGGCTCGGGAAATTCGCCGACGAGTTTGCCAACAGCGGCAATTGCCAGCCGGAACAGATCAGCGTGTCGGTAACACCGGCTGATCTCGAAGTCTATATGGACCCCAGCCTGCTGCACCAGGTTGTCTGGAATCTCTGCCAGAACGCCACTCGACATGGTACGCCGGAGTCAACTCCTTTAAAAATCAGGATGGCGTGCAAGACCCCGACAGCGTCTCAAAAGCCAACGCTTGATATCATTGACAACGGGCCTGGCATTGATCCTGACAACGCAGATACTATCTTCGAACCGTTTTTCACCACCAAGAGCAGCGGAACGGGACTCGGCTTGTATATTGCACGTGAAATTTGTGAAAACAATCAGTCGCCCCTGGACCGCGTTCCAGTCCCGGAAGGCGGCAGCCGTTTTCGCATCACCTTCACCAGCCGGCAGTCACAACCTGTTTCCA
>JBDLIH010000145.1:0-3227 GCA_039714975.1 Pseudomonadota bacterium | reverse complement strand
ACGGCAACCTGGATCCGGGCGAGTCGGTGACCTGTACGGGCAGCCACACGGTGGTGCAGGCGGACCTGGATGCGGGCAGTGTGACGGCGAATGCGACATAAGCGCTCAAGGAATCGGCGATCTCCTGAGAAGTGACACCGGCACGATGGGCACGGGCCTGATCAATCTGGACATTTACTTTCCACAGCTTGTTTTCCCAGTCCTGTTCGATATCGAGCGTACCGGGAATGGAGCGTAATTTGTCCAGCAGGTGCTCCGCTTTTGCCTGCAGGACTTTACTATCCGACCCCTTGATGCGGATTTCCATCAAACCGGTTTCACTGGCACCCAGCCACATCGCCTTGACCCGGCCTCTGGCATTGGGAATTTGCTCAAGAATATACTGGCGCACCCGTTGCACCATCTCCGGTACTTGTTCAGTGGTTTCAGTATTAACAACGATAAAAGCAAGATGGGGATCAGGATCCATCGGAGAAAGTGAAAGAAAAAAACGCGGACCACCTGCACCGACATAAGCGATTGTTCCGGAAATTTCAGGATTGATATCCCGATTCCCCATCCAGGCGGTTAATTGTTGCACAGTATCAGCCGTTTTGTCAGCACGGGTGCCAGCTGGAAGGTCAAGATAAACCAGAAACTGGTTGCGGTCGCCTGCGGGGAAAAACTCGACGACGACATAACGGAATGCATAGCCGGCTGCTGCCATTGCGGCAATCAGTATACCTATGACTAACAAGCGATTGCCTAATACTGTTTGTAGAAAACGCTGGTAATAAGCATAAAAGCGTCCGCTGTATGGGTCTTCTTGTTGTTCATCGCTGTTTATTGGCTCAACTTTCATAAACCAGAAACACATGGCCGGCGTCATATACATAGCCAGAAACCATGACGCCATTAGGACTATCGTGACCACCTGGGCTAATGACAGGGTGTATTCCCCAGTACCACCATCGGCGAGCAACATCGGTGCAAAAGCCAGAATTGTGGTCAGGGATGAGGTCAATAGTGGAATTGCCAGGGTTTCACCCGCCTGAGTGACCGCTTCCAGCCGCGCCTGTCCCGCTTCCATTCGAGTACGTATATCCTCTGCTACCACGATACCATTATCAACCAGCATGCCTAAGGCAATGATCATCGAAGCGATCGACATGCGTTGCAGTTCAATATCCATGAACGACATCACTACCAAACCCAGCAACATCGCCATCGGTACAAAAGAACCGACAATAAGTCCGGTGCGCAATCCGAGAAAAACAATAACCACCGCCAATACAATAACCAGGGTCTGCATTAGATTGGAAATTGCACCATTGACAGCAACCTGGACCAGATCGGGCTGGTAGGTTGCATATTCGTACTTGTAGCCGATGGGCAGCGTCTGTTCGATGGTTTTGATCTTGTGTGTCAAGCGCTCGCCAAATTCCACGGAGTTGACACCTTCCATAATCGAGATGCTAAGTATAATCGCCGGATGGCCATTAAAATAAACCGGTTGCTCAGGTGGATCGACATAATCGCGAATAATTGTGACAACATCGCGTAACGGCGTCACCTTTTCGGTTTCGGGTATCGGAATCATCACCGATTCAATAGCCTCTACATCGTCAAAATTACCCGAGGGTTCGATAATAATTTCTTGCCCAAATACATTCACTTTACCCCCGGGCAGCAGAATATTCTGCTCTCTCAGGGTTTGACCTATCAGGTTCGGTGTAAGACCGAATTTGGCCATTTTACTGTTGGAGAACTCCAGATAAATACGCTCTTCCTGAATTCCATACAGTTCTACTTTTTGAATACCCTTTAAAGTATATAAGCGGTCACGGGTGTCACGGGCCACCTGACGCATTTCTGCCAGCGAGAAACCATCGCTCCATAATGCGATGGTGGCAATGGCAGTAAGGCCATATTCATCTTCGACAAAGGGCCCAATTGTACCTTCCGGCAATTCTTGCACTACATCGTCCATCTTGTTACGCAGATCCTGCCAGATCGGCTCAAGATCTGCATATTGATCTTTGATGATTACGTGAATGAGTGAGACACCGGTCTTGGAGTCCGAAGTAATTTCATCCACTTCGCCAATCTCGCGAATTTTTTCCTCCAGTTTCCGGGTGATTAAATCTTCTACACGTTCGGTGGACATGCCGGGATAAAAGGCCGTCACCACCGCTTCACGAATAACGATGGAGGGATCCTCTTGTTTGGGGTAGTCAAGATAGACATACACACCTGTGATGACGACAAAGATTAGAAACAGTATGGTTAGTCTGGAATTGTTCAGGGAAAACCTGGCGATATTGATCATGGTATTTTTCTCTTCACAGACTTTCAGGGTTGCATCAGGTTGACTTGCTGACCATCATGGAGAAAACTGACCCCTGCAACAGCTATCCGATCGCCAGCGCTAACCCCCTTGTTAATCTGTACCATATTGTTCTGTGCGGAGTCTTTTGGAATTTCAATGGGAGTTTTTCGTACCCTGGAAGTATCAGGGTTGTAGATATAAACATAGCCAAAAGCAGCGTCATCCCCCGGAGCAACAGCTGCCAGCGGGACAAGATAGCCGGTAGCCAAGTTATCATCACGCAGGATAAAGTCAACATCGGCGGTCATGCCTGGTTTAATCTGGGCGGGCGGGGCAAGCAGATCTGCCTTGACCGGAAAAGAATTGGCGGTTCCAGCCGCTGATCCGATAAATGAAACTCGTGCTTCGCTGGTCTCACCTTGCAATGTTGGAAACTTGACCGAAACCGGCATGCCAAGATGAATTCTGGCAATGACCGTTTCGGGTATATCTAATTCCACGTCCATCGTACCGTCGGCATTAATCTCGAACAGTTTCTGTCCAGGAAGCACCTTAACGTACGGATCAACTGAACGGGCGGCGATATTGCCATCAAACGGTGCGGTTAACGTGGTCAGACGCAGATCACGTTTGGCCAGGTTAAGCTTGGAACTGGCAAAATTGATCTGATTTCTTGCCGTATCACGGGCAGCCAGAGCAGCATCCCAGGAGGATTTGCTGGCCCAGCCTTTTTTTACCAGTTCATCAACCCGTTGAAACTGCTTCTTCTTGTTTCTGTATTCGGACCGGGCCGAGGCCAGATCTGCCTCCGCCGCTTGAACATCCAGTTTATAGGGCTCCTTATCCAAATCTGCCAGTAACTGTCCTTTAGTAACATGGTCACCAATATCGACCGCGACCTGTTGTACTTTGCCGCCGA
>JBDLIH010000144.1:0-3263 GCA_039714975.1 Pseudomonadota bacterium | reverse complement strand
CCCTGGGGGTATGCCGACAGTGCAGGGATTATCAAGAAGTGGGCAGACAAGTATGGAATCAATATCGAGCTGACACTGGTAAATGACTATATCGAGTCGATAAATCTGTATACCGTAGGCAAGTTTGATGCCTGCACCATGACCAACATGGATGCACTGACTATTCCGGCTGTTGGTGGTGTGGACAGTACAGCCGTCATTATTGGCGATTTTTCGAATGGCAATGATGGCGTCATCATGAAAAATGGCAGCAAGGTTACAGACCTGCGGGGGCGGACCATCAATCTGGTTGAGTTGTCAGTCTCTCATTATTTGCTGGCACGCGCACTGGATAAACACGGAATGTCCGAACGTGATGTCAAGTTGGTAAATACAAGCGATGCAGACATTGCTGCCTTGTTTGTCTCTGATCCGAACGGTGCAGCAGTAACCTGGAATCCGCCGCTGATGCAGGCTCGCAATGCGCCAGGAGCTAAAATGGTATTTGATTCTTCGATGATACCTGGTGAGATACTGGATCTGATGGTTGTAAAGACTGCGGCACCGGAATCATTGAAAAAGGCACTTGCTGGCGCCTGGTATGAAACCATGGCTATTATGTCAGGGCACAGTGCAAAGACAGTTGAGAGCCTTGAGTTTATGGCAAGGGAATCGGGTGCGACTCTGGCGGAATTCAAGGCGCAGCTGGGTACCACAGCGATGTATTTCAAGGCTGATGAGGCGGCAGTTCTTGCAGCTTCACCTGAGGTAAGCAAGACAATGGAGCACGTGCGCGGCTTTTCCTTCGACAAAGGCCTGTTCGGCGCTGGCGCAGCATCACCCGATGTGGTCGGCATCGAGTTTGATGATGGCAGCACGCTGGGTAACAAGGAAAATATAAAAATGCGTTTTACAGCCCGCTATATGCAGGATACTGCCAGTAGTAATCAGTGATCGTAGCCAGTGTAAACCGCCGAATTGCGCGATTGTTTGGTATTCATGCCAGGCCAGGTACGGGTTTGCAATGGTTTCTGGCAGCGTTGCCGTTTGTAGTTGTTCTGGCCGGTTATCTGATTGCTTCAGATATACGTCACAGTAGCAACCCGGACGACAAGTTGTTACCAACATTTTCCGAAATGGGCGCTGCAGTCAATCGGATGG
Organism: Pseudomonadota bacterium; assembly: GCA_039714975.1. Classification (GTDB taxonomy): domain Bacteria; phylum Pseudomonadota; class Gammaproteobacteria; order UBA9214; family UBA9214; genus UBA9214. The sequence goes on along the minus strand of JBDLIH010000144.1, from coordinate 2,123 downwards.
CCTTTACGGAGGATCGTCGCACCGGAAAATACCTCATGGTGCAGGATACGCTGGTCAGTCTGAGACGGTTGCTTATCGGTGTAGTACTTGCGGGGTTTGTCGGGCTGGTGCTCGGCCTCAATATGGGGTTGTTCCCTGGTATGAACGCAACCCTCAGCCCATTTGTCACCTTTTTGTCCATGATTCCGCCGCTGGCAATCCTCCCCATTCTTTTTATCAGCTTTGGTGTTGATGAGCTAGCCAAGGTGATGCTGATATTTATCGGGGTTGCTCCGGTCATTACACGTGACATTTTACTTGCCGTGCAGAAACTTCCACGTGAACAGATCACCAAGTCGCTGACACTGGGAGCCTCCCAGCTGCAGCTGGTCTACCGTATCGTACTGCCCCAGATTCTGCCTCGCCTGATCGAGGCAGTACGCCTTTCACTGGGAGCAGCCTGGTTGTTCCTGATCGCTTCAGAGGCAATCGCTGCGGATGAAGGCCTTGGTTACCGCATTTTTCTTGTGCGGCGCTACCTGGCTATGGATGTCATTCTGCCGTATGCGTTATGGATTACTATGCTGGGTTATTCGTTGGACTATATGTTGAGAATACTTCTGCGCTACGGTTTCCCTTGGTATACCGCGAAGGGGACTCGATGAACGCAGGTGAAAACAACCAGCGCGGTTTTCTGAATATCAAGGACGTATACAAGTCGTACGCCAGCAAGCGGGTGCTGGATAATATTGATCTGGCAGTCAAGCAGGGTGAATTGTGCACCCTTGTGGGGCCTAGTGGTTGCGGGAAGTCAACCCTGCTGCGGCTGATTTTGGGGGAGGAGTTTCCTACCTCTGGACGCATCCTGATCGATGGAAAGGTTATCGGGCCGCCGGATACAAGGCGTGGCATCGTGTTCCAACGCTATTCCCTGTTCCCGCACTTGAGTGTTCTAGACAATGTGAGTCTTGGATTGAAGCTGCGTGGCGGTGCAAGTGCTGGACGACAAGGCCGGGAGAGAATTTGCGAAGAGGCAATGAGTTATCTTGAACGCGTGCGCCTGGCGGGGCATGCGGGAAAATATCCACATCAACTTTCCGGTGGCATGCAACAGCGTGTTGCGATTGCACAGTCACTGATTATGAAGCCAAAAATTCTGTTAATGGATGAACCGTTTGGTGCTCTTGACCCCGATACCCGCGAGGATATGCAGATATTCCTGCTGGAACTATGGGAAGAGCAGCAGATGATGATCTTCTTCGTTACTCACGACCTCGAGGAAGCTGCCTATCTAGGTACGCGAATCCTCGTGCTTTCACAGTATTACGTCGATGACCGTGGGCATGCACCGGATATCCAGCGCGGATCAAAAATTGCGGCAGATCACCAGTTACCTCGTACTGCCCTGGGTACGGATGTCAAGCATACATCTGAGTTTACCGACCTTATCGAACAGATTCGTCGGGAAGGTTTTGCCCCGGAGTACCTGCAGCACGCGCGTGACTTTAACCTGAAGCATCCAGATTCATACAGAACCCTGAGCATCGAGGAGGATGCTGGCTGAAATCATAATACCTGTCCTGTCTATGGCGAATTGAAAGGCAGAAATCCATGTGGGAGTTTTGTGGGAATCAGTTATGCATTGTCCTGCATTGTGGTGCACAAGTGAGCAACGGGCGACACGGTAACTTACTGAGTTAAAATATGATTAATTTGTATGGTGTGTCCTTTTAATCCGATGATCGAAGGTTCGAATCCTTCCCGACCCACCAGTTAAGTACTCCCTTAACTATGGCCATCGGATAAATAGCCTTCAGGAACAAAATTGTCTAATGTAATCATTATTCAGGGAATAATTACGAATTCGCTACCTACAGATTTATGCTGGCATTACAAGCTACGGCGGCGGGGATGGTGGTGTCGGTGCATTCTGGTGGACGATCTCAGGTGTGCGATTGCCAGTGACACACCATGGCCTTGGGAGAGCAGGTGGGTAAACAGGTCCTCCACACCCTGGCGACTCTGGATTATTAGGGTGCATGAGTAATAGACAATAGATGTCGTCGGATTCCGCCCAAACGGAAAGCAGTTGGTTCAGGTTGCCTTCATCCCGTGCATCGTAGAAAGCGTCTTCGGCTTCCCGA
>JBDLIH010000143.1:0-3274 GCA_039714975.1 Pseudomonadota bacterium | reverse complement strand
GTCCTCGAAGTCCATGATGATGCGGGCCGAGGCATTGGCCGGAATCCGCACAATATCCTTCCAGGTATTAATCTCCCACGGTTCCAGCGGGATTGGCTGGCCGGTGTTGAGGTCGGTCTTGCTCAGGATCTGGAAGCGCACCAGGTGTACGTGCATCGGGTGCATGGAGTTGGTCGGGTTCTCGAACTCCCAGACCTCGCGGTTACCGAGGATCGGAAATTCTGACAGGTCATCCCAGTGCGCACCGATCACGTTGCCGTCCGGTCCATCCAGGGACTCGACCAGCCATTCGTTGACGGTGCGGCCTGGATCGTTCGAACAGGATGCGGTCGTCTTGGCAAGACGGAAGTAACGCGTGGCGTCCGCCGAACTCTCGGCCATCGGCGTCACCGTGCGCAGGGTCGGCGATATGCTCCCGGTGTAGCCGGTGTTGCCCGTTACAATAAACTTCATGACATTCGGCAGCAACGGCGAGGTCTGCTCGTCGTTGCGCAGGATGATCTCGGTGCCGGCCGGGAAGCCCTCGAAGTCGATGACCACATCCATGCGCTCGGCCGGGGCCTGGGTACCGTAACTGTTGCCAAGATCAATCGGCGCGTCGATCAGACCGAGGTCGGTGCCGACCAGTGTGAAGCTTGGGTCATTACCCGGGTCGGTGATGTTCTCCAGCCGCAGATTGTACTCACGCGACTGCGAACCGTTCAGAATCCGGAAGCGGTATTTGCCCTGATCCACATTGAGGAACGGCCATACCTTACCGTTAACGACGATCTTGTCGCCCTTGAAGGCGTCTTCCAGCTGGGCGTTGTAGAACAGCGAGCCGTCGGGGTTGAATTGACGGTCCTGGATCGCCATACCGATCTCGTACAGACCGCTCGGCAGGCCGAAGGCATTGTCCGGCCCCAGGGTGTCCTCGCTGTCGGCTATCAGGTAGAAGCCGGCCATACCGCTGTAGACATTGAGCCGGGTAATCCCCAGCGCATGGTCGTGGTACCAGACCGTACCCGCCTCCTGATTATTCGGATACTCATAGACGTCGGTCTCACCCGGCAGGATGGTGTACTCGGGCTGGCCATCAACGCGGGCCGGTACGTGGGCACCATGCAGGTGGGTCACAATGCGCTTGCTGTCCCCGTAGTAGTTGGGACCATGGGCGCAGGTGTCCACCTCCAGCAGAGTGCTACCGCGTTTACCGCCGCCGCCCGCCGGCAGGTTGTTCTCATAGGTAACCTCGATGGGCTGGCCCTGGACAGCCACGATAGTGGAAGTGGGCCAGGCGCCATTGTAGGTCCACAGATTGGTATTGGGCAGTTCGGGATGGACACTCTGGGTCGCCTCTTCCACCGAGATCGTGTACTGCGGTACACCGTCGGCGCGGGTGCCGGTCGGCTGCAGAATGGGTGGTATCGGCAGCGCTTCCACGAACGGTGTCAGACCGCAGTTAATATTGCCCTGGTTGCAGGTGCTGTTGCCGCCCTGAAAGATACCGCCAGCAGCCTCACAAACACCGCGGTCGACCGGATCCGAACAGGACTCGTCGACATTACAGCAGGCGCCGGCCGGCTGCGGGCACAGGTTGGGTTCGCAACTATCGACGCCCGGCAATGTGGTGCCTCCGCAAGTGCCCGAGTCCACCACGGTGAGCGAGCAATTACCACTGGTTTCGCAACAGGCCTCGACCTCGCCGATCGGAGTAAAATCCACCACCAGTGCCGGCATACTTCCGCCTTCGCTGCTGTCGAAGCGACGGGTGGTCGTCTTATTGACTTCATCACCAATGAGCACCCAGCCGTAATTGTCAGTGGTGCCGTCGAGCCAGTCCTGGACGTTACTCACCATGTCGGCGGTGCTGTTCCACACGGGACTCGTACTGTTGATCAGCGTACTGCCGCTGGCAGTACCGATGTAGTCGCCACCGGGGGTGCTCCAGACTGTGACCCCGGATACTGCGTCATTCCAGGTGGCGCTGCCGCTGGCCGCTGGCTCACCCTGGCCGCCGCCGCGCACACCGCAGCCGTTCGTTCCCTCGGCCCAGGCCGTGGTAACCCGGTGCAGGGAAAAAGTCGAGTCAACGTGATTTTTGCCGCCGGTCACGGCCATGCTCAAGGTGACGCTGTTGATGGTTGAGGGTGGTATCTGGCCGGCAATGTCGAATTGCAGCAAAGCCCGCCGGGCGGTGCCAGCACCGTTATCCGTCAGCCCGGAGAAGATCGACTCACATTCACCGGAGCTGTTGTCCGGAAGCTCCTGCGCCATCGTGTTGTCGAGGACGGGATTGATGGTCGCCGTCGCCGACCAGGCAGTTGCCGACAGGGACGACAGCAGCATGGCAGCTGACAGGAAGCAAAGCAGCGTCATCGCTCGCTCAAGGAAGTTTGTATGCATGGTAGCAGTCCCCTCGATAATTGTTATTTGTTTGTTGACCCGTCACCTGAACGACTTGGCTATCATTGTACCGCAATATATTCATACGATAATTTACTGCCCGGCGCATGAATGTTCGTTCTGAGCATAAGCTCTACACTTCGGCTCAGGTATCATTAATTATCTATATGAGCGAATGCAAATTACCTAAAAAAAGCCAGTCAAATTGCATTATGTAAATGTCCGGTTTCGCTTACTTGCCGTTCAAAGAACTTACGTGAACGGCAGGAACGGATCGTTTCCGGACCTTTAGCATTTTCTTATATAAATATCAGACCATCTCTGACAGACACCCGCCTGCACCAGAGTGACCGAGGCCATCAGGCCGGGAATTGTCAGCGATCCGACTGAGGCGAGAGTCAGGAAGGTCTGGTCGGTTCCGGTCATACAATCCGACACTAAAAGCAAATGCCAGTGTTTAACACCCTACCCATTTTCTGACATCAAAAGAGAGAGCCTTTTTCTTTTATCCGGGAATTACGATTTTTGGCCAATTTCGTGTCCCGGACGTGCAACGGCTGAAAATAGCTTTCATGTGGCGGTGACAGGCTATATAAGCCATTGAATTATAAGGATGGTGGGCCCGGAAGGACTCGAACCACCGATCCCAGCGTTATGAGTCCCTTTCCCATGCCGGTCCAGGGTGGCCTTATATTAAGTATCACGGTGGCGCAATGGGGCGAAAAGTTGACCCACCCGTTCAACACCCCGATGTGCGTCTGAACCGGACGATTTAAGCTGAAGATTTAGTTGGCTCCCCGGGACGGGCTCGAACCGCCGACCTAGTGATTAACAGTCGCCAGCTCACTTTGTTTATGGGCCAGTAAGATTAAGACCCAAAAGTGCTTTT
>JBDLIH010000142.1:0-3286 GCA_039714975.1 Pseudomonadota bacterium | reverse complement strand
TACCGGCTGGAGAGCAATGTCGGTGATATTAAGTATCTCTGGGAACCGAACCGCCATCTCGATCTGGTGACGATTGCGCAGGCTTGGTACCTGACACGGGACAGTAAGTACCTGGATGGCTGCAGGGTATTGCTCGATTCTTGGATGAAACAGTGCCCGTATCCGTTCGGGCCGAACTGGATCAGTTCGTTAGAACATGCGATACGATTGGTGAACTGGTCATTTGCCTGGCACCTGCTTGGCGGGAGTGGTTCAGATATCTTCGCAGGCACGGATGGACATGATTTCCGGGAACGCTGGCTTCAAAGCATTTACCAGCATAGCCACTTTATTCGTAGTCACCTGTCTTTTTATTCATCGGCAAATAACCACCTGCTGGGTGAGTACATGGGTTTATATGTCGCTTCCATTACCTGGCCAGTATGGCCGGAAAGCGGGAAATGGCAGGCATTTGCTAAACGAGGCTTGGAAAGGGAGGCACTGAAACAGAATGCGAATGATGGGGTAAATCGGGAGCAGGGCATCTGGTATCATCACGAAGTGGCTGACATGATGTTGCTGTGTGGGCTGATTGGCCGTGCGAACGGTGACGAATTCAGTACCAACTTTTGGCAGCGGCTTGAGTCAATGCTGGAATTTATTATGTCTATGATGGCCTATGGCCATCATGTTCCCATGATTGGTGATGCCGATGATGCAGTGATGGTCAGGCTCGGCATGGATAATAAAAATGTGTATCAGTCACTGCTGGCTTCAGGTGCAGTGATATTCAAGCGAGGTGATTTCAGAGCGAAGGCAGGTGACTTCGATGATAAATCGCGCTGGCTACTGGGCGATAAAGCTGGAATCCGGTTCCAGGGAATGTTTGCTAATGGAGAGATGGACGGGACTCGTCGTGCTTTTCCGGATGGCGGATACTATGTGCTGGGTGACCGGTTGGATACTGAGAAAGAAACCCGCCTCATTGTAGACGGTGGCGAGCTTGGCTATCTTTCAATTGCTGCACACGGGCATGCTGACGCCCTATCATTCACCTTGTTTGTTGCCGGCCATGAGATACTTGTAGATGCCGGGACCTATGCATATCACACACAGAAGAAATGGCGTGATTTCTTCCGCGGCACATCGGCACATAACACTGTCCGTGTAGATGGCATCGACCAGTCTATTTCCGGGGGTAATTTCCTCTGGCTCAGGCATGCCAACGCGCGCTGTACGGAATTCGAAACGGGCGGGCGGGTCGAGCGCTGGGCTGGTGAACACGACGGCTATACGCGTCTGGCTGACCCGGTGGTCCACCGTCGGATGGTCGAGTTCGATCGTTCAAGGCGCGTGATCCATGTGCGAGATATATTGGAATGCAATAAAAAACATACAGTTGAGATCTTTTGGCACTTCGCCGAATCCTGTACCGTGACGGTGACGGGGGGCAGCGTCATGGCTGTTGTCGGGCAGTCCACGGTGCGGATGCGCTTACAGGATTCACAGTGGGTGCCGCAATATATAGAAGGAAACGATGAGTTGCCGCAAGGCTGGATCTCAAGGAGATTTGATGAAAAATGCCCGGCGCCCTGCATCATCTGGTCCGGCGAAATCACGGGTACCACGGAGCTGGTGACCGAACTGCAGATTCACACAGCCCGTTAACGGATTCTAAAATGTGGTAAACAGGGGCAGGAATGAAAATCAGTATCTTTGGTCTTGGTTATGTTGGTACGGTATCGGCAGGATGTCTCGCGAATGACGGCCATACGGTAGTCGGCGTCGATCCCTACAAACCAAAAGTTGACCTTATCAACGCGGGCAAGACCCCGGTTATTGAAAAGGATATCGGCGAAATCATAGAACGTGCAGTGGCAGATGGCATGCTGAGTTCAACACAGGATGTACGCCAGGCTGTGTTCGATACCGAGATATCGCTGATTTGCGTGGGCACACCCAGTCAGGCCAACGGCAGTCTCGATCTGAGATATGTGCGCAAGGTCTGCGAGGAGATCGGCACAACACTGAAGGACAAGGATGGCTTTCACGTTGTGGTTGCACGCAGCACCATGCTGCCAGGTAGCATGCGCACGGTCGTAATCCCGGTACTGGAGGAGTTTTCCGGCAAGCAGGCCGGTGTCAATTTTGGCGTGTGTAATAACCCCGAGTTCCTGCGTGAAAGTACCGCAGTCTTTGATTACTACAACCCACCCAAGACCGTGATCGGCGAGACGGACAGCATGGCGGGTGATAAGCTGGCAAGTATCTATGCGCACCTCGACGCACCGCTTGTACGGACCTCGATTAAGACTGCCGAAATGGTGAAGTACACTGACAATGTCTGGCATGCGCTGAAAGTTGGTTTTGCCAATGAAATCGGCAACATCTGCAAGGCGGTGGGAATCGACGGCCACGAAGTCATGGACATCTTCTGCAAGGATACCAAGCTTAATCTCTCCTCCTATTATATGAAGCCCGGTTTCGCCTTCGGTGGTTCCTGCCTGCCCAAGGATGTGCGTGCATTGACCTACAAGGCTCGCACCAGTGATATTGATGTGCCGATACTCAACGCCATCATCCCAAGCAATAACCGGCAGATTGAAAAGGGCCTGGAGATGATAACAAAGAAGGGTAACAAGAAAGTTGGCATCCTTGGATTTAGTTTCAAGGCCGGTACAGATGATCTTCGCGAGAGTCCTCTGGTTGAGGTGATTGAGCGCCTGATCGGTAAGGGTTATGACATTCGCCTGTATGACAGGAATGTGAAAATCGCCAGTCTTATCGGCGCCAACAAGAACTACATTATTAACCACATTCCGCACATCTCGAACCTGATGGTCGACAGTATCAATGAGGTGCTGGAGCATGCGGATACCGTTGTCATCGGCAATAGTGCCGAGGAATTTCGTACAGTTGCAGCTGATATACCAGCTGGCAAGTGTGTGGTAGATCTGGTCAGGATAATCGACCGGCGCTCCTCGGCCGAGGATGGCTACGATGGGATCTGTTGGTAAGTTCCGGGGGCATGGGAAAGGCGCAGCACAAGACGAGGAGCGTCCTGATCATTGTTGAGAACCTGCCGTCTCCCTTTGACCGGCGCGTATGGCAGGAAGCGACAACTCTGCATCAGAATGGCTATGAAGTCTCCATAATCTGTCCCACGGGCAAGGGTTACGAGAAGAAACATGAAGAACTTGATAGTATACATATATACCGTCATAACCTGCCACTGGAAGCCGAGGGTGCGCTAGGCTACCTGCTGGAGTATTCGGTTGCATTATTCTGGGAATTCTATTTGGCCTGG
>JBDLIH010000141.1:0-3411 GCA_039714975.1 Pseudomonadota bacterium | reverse complement strand
ACGGTAAGATGAAATTTACTGCCCTTATTCCACCGGCTTCTCCAGCACAACGATGTACCCGTCAATAGGCTGCCCCTTGTCCATTCGCAACACGCTCTCCTCAAGGCCCACTTCCCTTAAGCCGACGGCATTCGCCAGCCTTCTTATATAAGCTACCGAATGGGCATAGCGCCCGCTGGGTCGCAACACATAGTCCTCACCCCCGCTTTCTGTCTCGATCGAAAAGGCAAACAGGCCACCAGGGCGCAATGTACGAGTTGTTGCCTCGAATACCTGATCCAATCTGCCTACATAAATAAAAACATCGGCAGCCAGAATAAGGTCATACGCATTGTTGTATTTACGCAGTTCATTTGTTATATCATCCCTAACAAGCTTGTCATACAGCTTGCGTTCTCCTGCCCTGGCGAGCATTCCCGGTGAGAGATCCACACCCACCATGGTTCTGGCCATGCCACGAAACAGAGGACCGCATAAACCGGTACCACAACCGAGGTCCATCACATCCAGTTCCTGTTGTTCGGTACCGGGCAGTTGTGATACTAATTTGTGAAGATTCCGGGGAACCGTATAACCGAGTTCCTCGACAAGGTGTCGGTCAAAATACGCCGCACAACCATCAAACAAACCGACTACATAGCCGGCCGGTGCAGATTTCGTAGTATGTCCTTCCAGTGCAGCAAGCATGTGCCGCGCGCTGGTATTCTCGTTATCCAGTTGCAAGGTACGTTCAAACAGGCCCCTGGCTTCATCCATTGCCCCCTGCTCCATAAGCATGGTTGCCAGACTGTTACAGGCATCTGCAAATTCCGGCTCAAGGGCCAGCGCACGTTTCATTGATGCGATGGCCTCATCCTCACGCCCCTGTGCATGCAACAGGTCACCGAGGTTGTAATAGGCCAGTGCGAAGTCCGGTGCAACCCTGATGGCCTGCCGGAAGGCATCGAGCGCGGCATCCACATCACCACCGGCACGCAGTGCGTTGCCGAGGTTGTTATAGGCCAGCGCAAAACGCGGGTTGATCCCGATGGCCTTACGGAAGGCGTCAATTGCCTCGCTGAACGCGCCTTGTGCCTGCAGGGCGGATCCAAGATTGGTAAACAGTTCCGCACTTGCCGGACCCTGCTCGACTGCACGGTTCAACAGGCTGACGGCTGTTTCATTCTTCCCTGACTGGTGCTCAAGCAGCCCCAGCATATGGATGACATCTACATACTGCGGGCTTGCCTTGAGGATCTTTTTGTAGACCTGCCTTGCTTTCTGCAATCTGCCGGCCCTGTGTTCCTTTATCCCGAAACTGAATTTTTCCTGTAGCCTGGCATGCTCTGTACCCGACATATTCCCTGTCCCGCGCCCTGACTCCTGACTGGTTCCGCGCTTCATCTTCACCCCCCGGAATATTCTGTGCTACATTCGCTCCTCATCAATTCCCGGCCGCGGCACGCCGCATGCGCACCACCCCGACGGGCAACACGTTATGATTCCTGCCGGGTGCTGCCAACGTCCGACGCAGAGGGTTCCTGAACAGGGACCATGGACTCCTCCGGCCGGTAGGTCGTGAATTTCTGCTCGACCAGTAAATTATCCCTGTACCAGAGCTGGAAGACCCACTCGCCCTCTACCAGTTCATAGTCATCATGGAAGCCATAGGCATCGTAGGCATTCACCTGCCCAAGCTTTATCTTCCTGCTCACGGTATAGTCCGAACCCGTCGTCGTGGAACCGTCCTCCAGCAACATTTCCGGGTGCCTCAGCACTCGCCTGAGTTCCATTTCCCGTTTTTTCTCCAGTTCAGGGGGCAGTGTGGTGACCCGGTACTGGAAGCCGAGGTAGGTGTCCTTGACCAGCGGGATGCGCTCTGTCCCCTTGACGAATTCAAGCGTCAGGCTCTTGAGGGACTTGCCCGTGGTGCCGCTGGTGTTCTCAAGAAGTCTGCCCTCGTGCACGGCCTTGAAGATTCCGGCACGGATGACCCTGCCTTTGGGAACATCATTAGGGGCCTGTGTTTCTGTGGAAGTATCGGCGGCTGTAGCGGCGGCCGTTGTCTCATCACCAGCACCGGAGTCGCTGGGGGGCTCCTGGCTGGTGTCCGGAGTCCGGTCGCAACCGGTAAGAACAGCCACAATAATAAATGGAATCAGGTGCTTCATGAAATTAACCTCTGTTGCTGATAGTTCATATTTCAAGTTTAAACAGGAAAGCCGGATTAATTCATCAGTTGTCGTCCTCGGCGTCAGCCTCTGCAGCCTTCTCCGGCCAGAAGGTCGTGAAGTTCTGCTCGACCAGCAGATCGTCCCCGTACCAGAGCTGAAAAGTCCAGTCACCCTCAACCAGTTCGTAGTCCTCGCTCAGGGTATAGGCGTCCAGCGAAGTGACAATGCCGTGTCTCGTACGTTTGCGCAGGTTCCGTTCTGAACGGCTGACCTTCGAACCATCCGGCAAGGTCATCTCCGGGTGAATCAGAACACGTTTGAGATCGGCGCGGGATTGATCCGGCTCGATCTTCAGCCAGTAGTTATAGCCGAAGAACGTACCCTTGCGCAGCGGGATGCGCTCGGTCTGTTCGACGAAATCCAGTTTCGGCTTGCGGATCAGCTTGCCCGTACTGGCCTTCTCATCCTGCACGACCCAGCCCCTGCCGCGCTCACGGAACAACCCATAGCGGGTGGCCTTGCCCCGCGGCAGCCCGGGCGTGGCCTGCTTCCCTGGTTCACCCTCCTGGACTGTCGTCTGCCGGCTGTCAGCAGGCGACTGGCCCGCGCCGGCATCTGTTTTGCTACCGGGGTCCTGGCTGACATCGGGCGCCTGGTCGCAGCCGGTCAATGCGGCCACGATCAGGCACGTAATCAGGTACTTCATGGAATCGACCCGCATGTTGTAAAAAGCCTTGTTAATGTTATACCGCAGTCTGTGGTAAATCTGAACAGTAATGGTTTCGGCCCGGAGCCTCTATTGCAAGTATTGGGCTTTGCGCCAGGTAAATAAATAGAGGGGGCTTGCGCCCCCTCTTTGGTACTGCGGGTGTTACCTGCTCCTAGTCATCCAGTGGCAGTCCGCTCGGCACGCCGTAGACAACATCCTGATCACTGCGCAGGTCAAGACTGGCCGGGTCCGTCAGCGCATTCAGGAAGTCGATGATACGATCGACATCTTCATCATCAAAGGCGAACGGGTTCAGCTCGTTGTGGGCCGCAATGAAATCAACACGATCCGGATCATCCATGGCAGCGTAGTTTTCTTCATCCAGGGTCGGATGGGTTGGAAGAACCGCCTGGCGGTTGCTGTTATAGGCGTAAAGTGAATCAGCCGGATTCACCATATGCTCAACAGCCGCGCGCAGTGTGTCATAGGCGCCGCCATGTCCATACGGTGCCGTCAGGGCCACGTTACGCAGCGTCGGCGTGCGGAACT
>JBDLIH010000140.1:0-3480 GCA_039714975.1 Pseudomonadota bacterium | reverse complement strand
TGGGGCTGGGTTACAAACCACAGGAGGCCAGCCAGATGGTGCGCGTCATTGACAGCACCAACATGTCATCCGAGGACATCATTCGCAGCGCCTTGCAGACAAGGGTGCAGTAACCTTGCTTAGCCGTCATTTCGGGCGAAGCGTAGCGGAGACCTGGACAAAAGCGCATAGCGCGTTGAACGCCCGAAGTGCGGCCCGCAGGGCGAGCGCAGCGAGTAATCCAGGGTTTTGTTTTCAATGTGTTAATGGATTCCCGCTTTCGCGGGAATGACAATGAATATTCACAGTTTACTTGATTTAGTGCTTCTCAGAACCGACACTACGCTGCATGATTGAAGCCGATCGACTGGTCACGCCGGAGGGTTCCCGAGAGGATGCAGTACTGGACCGTGCCGTCCGACCCAAGCGCCTGGCAGATTACGTGGGTCAGCCGCAAGTCTCTGAGCAAATGGAGATTTTTATTCAGGCGGCAAAGGGGCGGGGCGATGCCCTGGACCATACGCTGATCTTTGGTCCGCCGGGACTGGGCAAAACCACGCTGGCCCACATCATTGCCAATGAAATCGGGGTCAACCTGCGCCACACCTCCGGCCCGGTACTGGAGCGTGCCGGTGATCTGGTCGCACTGCTGACCAATCTGGAGCCCAACGATGTCCTGTTTGTAGATGAGATTCATCGCCTTAGCGCGGTGGTCGAGGAGATCCTGTACCCGGCCATGGAAGATTTTCAGCTGGATATCATGATTGGTGAAGGACCGGCGGCCCGTTCCATCAAGCTGGACCTGCCGCCATTCACCCTGGTGGGTGCTACCACGCGTGCCGGTCTGCTGACCTCGCCGCTGCGCGACCGCTTTGGTATCGTACAGCGCCTGGAGTTTTATGCGCCCGGCGATCTGGCAGCCATCGTGCAGCGCGCCGCCGGCATCCTGGGTGTTGAGATGGATGCAGAGGGGGCTGCGGAACTGGCCCGTCGTTCGCGCGGTACCCCGCGCATTGCCAACCGTCTGTTGCGGCGGGTCCGCGATTATGCCGAGGTCAAGTCGGACGGGCGGGTGACGCAGACGATCGCCGAACGGGCCATGAAAATGTTGAATGTCGATGAACAGGGTTTTGATGCCCAGGACCGAAAATTATTGCTGACCATTATTGAAAAGTTCGAGGGTGGCCCGGTAGGTGTCGATAATCTGGCGGCTGCGATTGGTGAGGAGCGAGGCACCATTGAAGATGTCCTTGAGCCGTACCTGATCCAGCAGGGTTTTATTATGCGCACCCCACGGGGACGCATGGCGACCCGTAATGCCTACCTGCATTGCGGTCTCAAGCCACCGGTTACACAGGCCAGCGAGCCACTGGAACTGTTTACTGACAATACGGGTGAGGGCGCTGCGCACTGATGATTGCATGACCGTATTGTTTTCACAGCTGTTTACGATCACCACTGCTGCATTAACAAATTCCCTGTTTTGGGAATTTGTGACCGCTTTTGTGGTCTTTCACCCGACCGGGAGACTTGAGACCGGTGTCTGAGTTTCAGTGGCCGGTGCGTGTATATTACGAAGATACCGATAGCGGTGGCGTTGTTTACTATGCGAATTACCTGCGCTTTATGGAACGTGCGCGCACCGAGTGGATGCGTGCACTGGGATTTGAACAGGACCGGTTAAGCAGGGAGGAAGGCATTGTGTTTGCCGTACGCTCAGCCAGTATCGAGTTCCTGCAGCCGGCGCGATTCAATGACCTGCTCACTGTGACGACCCAATTGCAGCAATGTGGGCGTGCCAGTCTGACGTTTGCACAGTCCATTGGCCGGCAGCATGAGGAATCTCAGCCCTGCTGTACCGGCGAGGTGAAGGTTGCCTGCGTCAACGCAGACACATTCCGACCACAATCCATACCCGAGACACTTATGAAGGAGATAGCGGATGTCAACTGACATGTCCTTTTTTCACTTGGTAACCGGCGCCAGCCTGGTGGTGCAACTGGTTATGTTGCTGTTGCTGGTGGTGTCCATGGTGTCATGGACCATGATTTTCAGGCGCCGCAGTGTCCTCAAGGAGGCGCGCCTCGCGGCGGATGAATTTGAAGACCGCTTCTGGTCCGGTGGTGACCTGGCCGCGCTGTTTCGTGATGTCACGGCACAGTCGGAACATGCTATCGGCATGGCGGGTATCTTTCAGTCCGGCTTTAATGAGTTTGTGCGCCTGCGCAAGCAGCCAAGCGCCGATCCACGTGCCGTCGTCGAGGGGGCGCAACGCGTGATGCGTGTGGCCCTGTCACGAGAGACGGATGACCTGGAAACCCATTTATCGTTTCTGGCGACCGTCGGCTCGACCAGTCCCTATGTCGGTCTGTTCGGAACGGTGTGGGGCATTATGAATTCATTCCGTAGCTTGGGTAATGCCCAGCAGGCGACACTGTCCATGGTCGCCCCCGGTATTGCCGAGGCGCTGATTGCCACTGCCATGGGCCTGTTTGCCGCTATTCCTGCAGTGATTGCCTATAACCGCTATTCCAATGACGTGGAGCGCCTGATCAACCGCTACGACAACTTCCTCGAGGAATTCTCCACCATTCTGCAGCGCCAGGCCCATGTCTGAGCGTCGCAAGTCAGAGAGTATCTAACAGATGGCCCGTCACCGTATTCGCAAAAAGCCCATGGCCGAGATCAACGTCGTGCCCTATATCGATGTGATGCTGGTGATGCTGGTGATCTTTATGGTCACGGCTCCACTGCTGACCCAAGGGGTGCAGGTCGACCTGCCGGAGGCCGCAGCCGAGCCCATCGATGATCCTGACAACGAACCGCTGGTCGTTGCCGTGGACGCCGCCGGTAACCTGTATCTCAATGTCGGCGATACGCCCGATGAGCCGCTGGATGGCGAGACACTGGCGCAGAATGTGGCAGCCGTGTTGCGGCGTGAGCCGAGAAAGTCAGTGCTGGTGCGCGGCGATCATGCCGTGGATTACGGCACCGTGGTGTCTGCCATGGTGTTGCTGCAGCAAGCCGGTGTGCCCAATGTAGGGCTGGTCACCGAGACACCGGAGCAGTAGTCCGTTTATGTGGCAGGCCTTGCGCGAGAATCCCCGTGCCGTTATTTATGCGGTACTGATGCACCTGGTGCTGTTGGCCCTGCTGGTGTTCAGTCTTGACTGGACGCCGAAGGCCATCAAGCCCGGCACCAACAAGCCTATTCAGGCAGAGCTGGTCGACCTGTCGAAGCTGAAGGCCGTCGAGGAAAAGAAACAGGTCGATCAGCGACGTATTGAGGAGGACAAGCGCAAGGCCGAGGCAGAGCGTAAAAAGAAGGCCGAGCAGGAAAAGAAGAGCAAGACTGAAGCGGAGCGCAAGAAAAAGGTCGAGCAGGAGAAGCAGCGCAAGGCCGAGGTAGAGCGCAAAAAGAAGGTTGAACAGGAGAAAAAACGCAAGTCTGAGGCAGAGCGCAAGAAAAAGGTCGAGCAGGAGAAGCAGCGCAAGGCTGAG
>JBDLIH010000139.1:0-3600 GCA_039714975.1 Pseudomonadota bacterium | reverse complement strand
TGGCGGGTCCTCTTCAACTGGAGGTGGCGGGTCCTCTTCAACTGGAGGTGGCGGATCCTCGACAACAGGATCAGATGTATTACTGGCAACCAGGTTGATGGTGATTACACTCTGCGCATCTGTAGTAGATGCGCTGGTCACAGCATCATCAAGCCATTGAGAAGCATTAGCTGACAGCACCCTGGATGCATCCGCTGCTGATGAACCGTCAGATAATTTCTCAATGTCAGCAAACAGATCATTCAGCCTTGAGTTCGAATCGATAACCTGTGCAGCAGCCACAGACAATTTTGCCTGATTAATCAAACCCTGCGTAACGCGGACAGATTCACTCAATTTAAGAGATTTAACGGAAGATTGAGTAATTTTGATTGCCTGGTCAATCACCACCGTGGCAATCACACCATTAACTTTAAGCTCGTTGGTCATTGTCTCAACCAGCACCTGACCCGAAACAACATTTGCCACGGCTGCGATGGTTGGGTCACTGCCTTCGGCACCTAACCCATCAAGAAAACCGTCCGCCATATCTGCAGCGAGGGCATCGACAACATCATCACCGGAAACCGGATTACCTGTTGCTGAAATCAGATCACGAGTGCGGCGAATCATTTCACCCACCGCCTCACTGGACTTGACGATATGGGCAATACTTTTACTGGAAATTCTGTTAGTAACGGGGTTATCGATAACAGCGGGATCAAGCCCAAAACTGTACTTCTCCATTACCACATCTTTCGCATAATTTATATTGTCGGCATTTACGCCACCCGCCATGTTTTGGGCCATCTTCACTATAAGGGTTGAATATGGATTTATATTGGCGGTTGAATTGGACTTGGTAATTATGACGGAGACCAGCGTGAAGTCCGGCGCATCTCCGGTAACCAGGTCAATACCGTCAGAGACTTTCAGAAACAAGGGGTAGTCACGCGAACGCGCTTTATAACTGGACTTGTAGGAGGCTGTATTATCACTGGTCTCGGTACGGATCAGTTCACCCTTGACGTTGTAGATTTCTACTGTAGCCCCGGTTATCGGACCATCACCGACACTGCCGCTGACCACGGCGTTTGCAGGCTCGTCTGAAGACGAGTCACCATCACCACATGCGGTTAGCAGTACGGCACACAGTGTTACAACAATTAATTTTACAAGACCTGCCTGAAATAACTGACCAACCATAATACCTGCTCTCCATCGTACCGGCGCACCTGCCGGCTGATTTATTGAAGTGGATTGCCGCGATTCATGAAGACTTCATCGGCAAACACAGGTATTTTCTGAGTGCTCAAGCACTCGGAAACCGTGAGATTCAGATCACAGAAACGGTAATAAAATGACGCCGAGCGTCATAATTCAGGCGGGAGATTTGGATTTACGGGGAGCGGTTCGATTGACCGCCAGAAGTTACAGAGTTAAATACTTCTACTGCGCACCTTTTCCAAGCAACACCACTTCGGCAGTTTGCAGCAGCACCAGCATGTCGAGCAGGATACTGCAATTTTTCACGTAGTAAAGATCGTATTGCAGTTTCTCGAAACCATCTTCTTCTGAGGCACCATAGGGATATCGGATCTGTGCCCAACCACTGAGGCCGGGTTTTACCCGGTGCCGCTCATTGTAATAGGGGATCTTCTTGGATAATCTTTCCACGAACTCGGGGCGCTCGGGGCGCGGACCGACAAAACTCATGTCACCTCTGAGCACATTAAACAGCTGTGGCAACTCGTCAAAACGGAACTTCCTCAGCAGTGCACCAACACGGGTAATACGAGTGTCATTTTTTGCTGCCCAGCGAGCAACGCCGTCTTTTTCCGCTTCAGTAACCATGCTGCGGAACTTGTAAATCTGGAAGGGCCTGCCATTCTCGCTAATACGCGTCTGACTGTATATCACGCCCCCGCGTCCACGACTCTCTACAAACACTGCAATCGCCGATATTGCCGCGACAGGCAGAACAACCGGCAACAGCAGCAATACACAGGCCATATCAAAAGCACGTTTCCACATGCGGCGGAAGTTATTCACCTCAAAGCCTTCCGAGAGAAACAACCAGCTTGGCTGCATGATATCCAGCCGGATCTTGCTGGTATGGCGCTCGAAGAAGGTCAGCAGGTCAAGCACTTCCACGCCACCCATCTTGCAATCCAGCAGATCGTGAACCGGCAAACCCTTGCGACGCTCATCCATGGCCAGCACAATGACGTCAACCTGCTTCTCGGCAATATACTTGACCAGCGCACCGGGCGTATTGACCAGGCTGATCGCATCTTCCACATCGCGGTCACCTAGCATAGGCATATAGTGGATAATGTTGATACCTTCCAGTTCACCTTTGCGCCCTGCCTCCTTGACCAGGTTTGCAGTCTCACCTGCACCCAGCACCAGAACACGCAACCGCAGGTCATAGGCACTGGAAATGCGCCTGAATACCAACCTGATCATCATGATGATGACAAAGCTGACCAGCACGGCCAGCGCAAACGCCCCACGCCCCAGGAACAACAGGGGGGCAATGTAAAATGTCAAACTCAGTATGACCATACCCAGCATCATGCTGGCGCCAATGCGTGCAGCCAGCATGGCTGTCGAGTGCTCCGACTGGCGCTGATAGGCACCGAAGGCAACCAGGCTCATCTGCATGACGACGGCAAATGCCAGTGCATGCCATATATAATCAGCAAACCGCTGACCCAGGATATTCTCGCTAAAACGCAGGCTGACACCCAAATAGTACGAGGCAATCAGGGCAAAGAATTCGATAAAGCCCAGCAGAAAGAATTCTGTCGGGATGTGATGACTGAACAGGCGGGTTGAATGCGAAAAGAAGCGTACGGGGCTGGCTGGCTCAACGCCAACCGATGTGTCTTTATTGTTATTTGCCGAATCATTCAGCATGGAGCTTATCCTTAGATAGACATGATAGAGATTCCCGGGCATTCCCACCCCGCCGGAATACGCCCGCCAGTTAGACAGGGTGTCGGCCCGGTGAAGGAAATTTTAAATCGCCTTTCACTCAAGAATTGTATCGTGTGGTCATCGATAATTTGGGAATATCAACATTAATTTACACACTGTTTACATCCGGAGCCCCGTGCAAGAGGCCAGAGGAGCAACCCTTCACAGGGCGCAGCAATGTTAACCACATATAATTGTTGGTTTTTCTACAGAATCCCGGGATGCGCCAGTATTGTGGCAGTCATACCAAGCGGCATGATGGTACTGGCAAACAATTAATACCGACCAACCCTGTCGCCGACAAGTCCGGTTGTTCTACCCCTGAAACCATAGACGACACCTACCAGGGCACTGAACTCATTGTAATTGAATCCTGTCTGGGTGCTGTCCCGCTTGCGATATTGCAGGCTGGCATTGGCGGACAGTTTGCGGGAAAAACTGTAGCCTACCCGGCCACCCAGTATATATCGCTTGTCAGTACGACCTATATCCGTTTCCTTGTATCGTACATAACTGCCGAAAACGGCGGTCGTGAGATATGCATTAATATTGTAGGCTAGGTCAGCACCCATCTCCTGCACCTCACGATCGTTTAATGCTTCATCGTAATCAATGTCTCGCAATTCACCCCATACTCGG
>JBDLIH010000138.1:0-3692 GCA_039714975.1 Pseudomonadota bacterium | reverse complement strand
TTATATATCTGGTAGCTACGGGTGGACTTGAACCACCGACCCCAGCATTATGAATGCTGTGCTCTAACCGGCTGAGCTACGTAGCCAAGGGGGCGTAAGATTACCTGAAAACGGTACCTCTGGACAAGTTTCCCTGCTGTTTCAGCTGGATGCAGGCAATCTGCTAGACGTTAAAGCGAAAATGCATGACATCGCCATCCTGGACGATGTAGTCCTTGCCCTCCAGGCGCAGTTTCCCGGCCTCTTTCGCGCCATGCTCACCCCCACAGGTGATAAAATCATCGTAAGCGACCACCTCGGCACGAATAAAGCCCTTCTCGAAATCAGTATGGATCTCACCGGCGGCCTGCGGGGCAGTTGCGCCAATATGTGTTGTCCAGGCACGCACCTCTTTTACCCCGGCGGTGAAGTAGGTTTGCAGTTTGAGGAGTTTATAACCGGCACGTATCACGCGGTTCAGCCCCGGCTCGTCAAACCCCAGCTCGTCCAGGTACTCATTACGTTCCGCGGAGTCGAGCTCAACCAGCTCTGCCTCGATTGCTGCACACACGGCAACCGTCTCGGCCCCCTCTTCTTCTGCACGCTGACTCACCACATCCAGGTAGGCATTATTCTCGAATCCGTCTTCACTGACATTGGCGACATACATCACCGGCTTGGATGTCAGTAAATGCAGATCGTAAATCTGCGCCTGCTGTTCCTCATCAAGCTGCAGGCTGCTGATCATATGACCGGCATCCAGATGGTCACGAACGGCTTCCAGTACGGCCAGTTTTGCCCTGGCATCCTTGTCACCGCTTTTGGCAACCTTGCCGGCTCGCGTAATGCCTTTCTCGACTGTCTCCAGGTCTGCCAGTGCGAGTTCTGTATTGATGACATCAATATCACGTAACGGATCAACACTGCCGGACACATGGACGACATTGTCATCCTCAAAACAGCGCACCACCATGCAAATGGCATCGGTCTCGCGAATATTGGCCAGAAACTTGTTGCCCAGCCCTTCGCCCTTTGAAGCACCGGCAACCAGTCCGGCGATGTCGACGAACTCCATGGTGGTATGGATCACCTTCTTGGGCTTGACGATTTCAGCAAGCTTGTCGAGGCGCGGATCCGGCACCGGCACTATGCCGACATTGGGATCGATAGTGCAAAACGGATAATTTTCCGCCTGTATGCCTGCCTCGGTAAGGGCATTGAACAGGGTTGATTTGCCAACATTGGGAAGACCGACGATGCCGCACTTGACGCTCATAGTTATCCTGCTGTTTAAGGTCTGTTATTTCGCCGTGTGCAATGCTTTCATTGCCTTGTCAAGATGACCGGCAATGATATCCGGTAACATCTTCACGGCATCATCTATTGCCTGATCAATTGCAGTCCTGTCTTCACGGGATGCATTCTTCAGCACATAACCCACCACGTCATCACGGTGGCCGGGGTGCCCGATACCAATACGCAAGCGCAGGAAATCGTTACCGCCAAGATGCGGAATCAGGTCACGCAAGCCGTTATGTCCACCGTGGCCACCGCCTCTTTTCAGTTTCACGGTACCCGGCGGCAGATCCAGATCATCATGCACAATCAGAATGCTGCTGCGTGGAATCTGGTAGAAACCGGCCAGTGATGCCACCGGCAGACCACTGCGGTTCATAAAGTCCAGGGGCTTCTGCAAACGACAGTCGTTGCCCGCAATCGTGCAGCGCGCAACCTCGCTTTTGTATTTGCTTTCGGATTTGAACCGGGTGTTGTACTGGCGGGCAACTTCATCCACAAACCAGAACCCGGCGTTATGCCGGGTCTGTTCGTACTTTGCTCCAGGATTACCCAGCCCGACAACGAGCTGTATGGCGGCCAATGTTCAACAACCGATCAGCTTTCGCTTTCGCCTTCACCGGCATCCTTGGCTTCCTCACCGGCCTCACCACCTTCGGCTGCCGGTGCCTCCTCGACCTCTTCAACAACGCGTTTGACGTGGATGGAGACAACAGAGCTGTCATGATCCTCGCCACGGGCCAGCTCAGTCAGGGTCACGCCGTCAGGCACTTTCAGGGCAGACAGGTGAATGGATTCACCTATTTCGAGTGCAGACAGATCAACCTCTATATATTCAGGCAAGTCTTTCGGCAAACATTCAACCGCGACTTCCGTCAGATCGTGTGAAACCAGTCCACCCGCTTTCACACCCGGTGCAACATCCTCACCAACAAGATGCACAGGCACCTGCGTCTTCAGTTTCTCTGTAGCGCTGACGCGCTGCAGATCCATGTGCAGAATAATAGCCTTGCTGGGATGACGCTGCAGATCACGCAGAATTGCCTGCGTCTCTTTGCCACCGCTTTTGACAGTCAGGATGTGCGAGTAAAAGGCCTCATGCTCGAGGCTGCGCAACACTTCGTTGTGCGACAGTGTCAGTGCTTCAGGATCCTTGCCACCACCGTACATGATGGCAGGTACCTTGCCGGCATGACGCAGGCGGCGGCTCGCACCCTTACCTGTATCACTGCGTAGCTCGGCATTCAATTCAAAACTTATAGCCATGTTACTTCTCCAGATAAAAAACGCACCTCGCGGTGCGGGCAATATCTTCCCCGCGACCAGGGAAGACAGGATACGGCAATGTCACGCTAACAACAGTACCGCGAAAAGTATTAATCCATATACAGTGAGCTGACCGACTCCTCCATGCTGATACGACGCATGGTTTCAGCAAGCATGGTCGCAATACTCAACTGCCTGATCTTGCTGCAGTCCAGCGCAGATTCCTGCAGCGGAATCGTATCGGTTACCACCAGTTCATCCAGTTCCGAAGCCTCGATATTCTCAACAGCCGAACCGGACAATACCGGGTGTGTACAGTAGGCTACCACGCGTACGGCACCCTGCTCTTTCAGCGCCATCGCTGCCAGGCACAGGGTGCCTGCCGTATCGACCAGGTCATCGACCAGGATGCAGGTACGTCCCTGAACCTCACCAATAATATTCATCACCCGCGCCTCATTCGGACGAGGCCGGCGTTTATCAATAATCGCCAGATCGGCATCATCGAGGCGTTTCGCCAGTGCCCGCGCCCTGACAACACCGCCGACATCCGGTGACACCACCACGATATCCGGGTACTTCTGCTTCCAGACATCACCCAGCAGGATTGGTGATGCATACACATTATCAACCGGGATATCAAAGAATCCCTGTATCTGGTCGGCATGCAGATCAACCGTCAGCACCCGGTCGGCCTTCACATTGCCAATCATCTGCGCAACGACTTTGGCCGTAATCGGCACACGTACCGAACGTGGCCGGCGATCCTGTCGCGCATAACCGAAATACGGCACCACCGCAGTAATACGTCGTGCTGATGAACGCCGCACGGCATCAATCATCACCAGCAATTCCATCAGGTTGTCGTTGGTCGGCGCGCACGTCGGTTGCACCACGAAAACATCCTTGCCGCGAACATTCTCGCTAATTTCTACCTGCACTTCACCGTCGCTGAAACTGCCGACACTGGCATCACCCATATTCATGTGCAAATGTTCAACCACCGCCTGTGCCAGCTTCGGGTTCGCATTCCCGGTGAACACCACTATCTGGCCGTCTGAATCAGCTGCGGGCATATTATTCATAATCGTTTCTACATCTAATGCGCTCATCGCGGCGCGATGTTCATGCCTGGCTGGGACGGCAGGATT
>JBDLIH010000137.1:0-3796 GCA_039714975.1 Pseudomonadota bacterium | reverse complement strand
AATTCACCGTTACGAAGCGACTCGATCCGCTCCCGGTTCACATCAACACAGGTCACATTGGCGCCAAATTCGGCAAAACAGGTACCAGAGACCAGTCCTACATAACCACTGCCAACCATTACTACATTCATAGTACTTCCCGCCAGCTGTTCATTGGCATGCCAACATTCCCGTCGGTTCGACACCGCAGCACAGGCCGGCACGTGATCCCCCCAGTTGTTGTTCGCAAACTTCAATCAGGCTGGATGTATATTTCCGCCGATCTTTTATGCGCTGACTGATCGCAATGTGCCTGACCAGGGTAAGGATGCGATAGCTGTCGATTGCCTCAGCCATATCCTGGCCGGCCAGTTGCTGGTAATGTCCGACAAGCGTCTGCACGATGTCAGCAAGCGCATTTGCATCATCCCTCAGGCGCAGACTTTGCTCCTGTAAATGGGCTATGAAATTACCGACATCCAGGGCGGGATCGCCCATGCAATACAGGTCCAGGTCCAGCAGGTACAGGCGGTTTCCGTCTACCAGGACCTGGTCATGATAAAAATCACGGTGGATGCCTGTTAATCCAGTTTGCACCGTCTTCCCGACCAGCCGCCTGCTGGCAGCCAGTATTCTCTCCAGGCGACCGCGCCACTGTGGCTGGCTGGCCATCACATCTGCCAGCACTTTTTCAAGCACCTGCATTTCGTCCTTGATGGTGTGAGTGCGTCTGGCAGGAATATTTGCGGCGTGCAGTTTATGAATAGCCGCCGCCATGCGCTGTGCTGTATTGCTGCCATCATTTCCTGACAAGGCTGTCCAGGCCGGCTGGCCGTTGACGCGCTGCTGCAACCACATGTTAAACCCTGGAATGATGCCGACAGGTTCAGGGACCTCGATGCCATCGCTGTTTCCCTGTGCAAAGCCGGTTGCGTGCAGGGCCATGTTAAGCTGCCAGGTCCGTTTATCCAGCCCGCGGGCGCGCACCTTGCCCACCAGTGAACAGCCGGACGTGTGGCCGGTTTCCCTTGTTCCGCTCACCTCGTAGGCAATCAGGCAGCGCCGGCCCGGCCGGTGACGCAGCACCTGAATGGAGGACGCTACAATCTCTGCACCGGACCCGAATCTTCCGGCAAGACGGTACCTGAAAGCCCTGGCAGCAGAGACGGGATCCAGCGCATTGACAAGGAACGGCATCCCTGGATCGTCTGGCACCCCGTACTGACCGGATACGGGGGCAGACGCACCTGGAGGGCGGGTTGGGACTGAAACCGGGTTCCCTGCAACACGCTTGTAGCGTTCATACCGGCGTTCTGCCGCGGCGAGGATTTTCTCCATGCGTTCGGGCCAGTCCGGTTCACAATTGCGAAACGGGTGATGGAGCAGCTGCAGCAGGCCCGTTGCAGTATAGAGTTCTATCGCTGCCTGCAGCTGTTTTTCCATGCTGCGCGAATACCCGTCCAGCAGGGACCGTTCAATCTGCCCGGCCTGTCCGGAGACCATTGTCTTGTTCACCACCTCACGCTCTACATGAGCAAGAAACAGGCCGATATCTGCAGCAGGATGACCGCAGCAGACATCATCACTGTCGATAAACTGGATCCCGTGTGCGGCACACAACACCTGCATGGCATAAAAATCGCCATGCAGAAGTCGGGAGACCGGGGTCAATGACTGTAATTGCGTACCGATTTCACCTGCCAGCCTGTGGACGCGTGCGGCCAGTTCCGGCAGCAGGATGTCGAGTGTCCCGCCCATTTCCAGCACACCGGACACCTCCTGCCCGGGCATTCTGAGCGGGAGGACCTCACCGCTACCAGGACGGTGGAAATCGGCCAGGCGTTGTCCCAGTTCACCCATCCATCCGGAATCAAGGTCCCGTGCTGTATAGAAATCACCTAACCTTTGACCCTCGACCCATTCAAAGACCAGTGCCTGATGCTTGACTGAAGACCCGAGCAGGCGCGGGAAATCGGTATTGTTCACAGTCCCCAGAAATCCTGCACTTGCAGATGCCTTTATAAATCCCTTCCTGCCGTAGAGTTTGATGACCGCTTTCTCACCGTCCTGTCCACGCAGGCAGGCAACAAAACGCCGCTCAGGCTTGTACTGAAGGGTTTCAACACGGGGGTTATGCAGTGCCGGGTTATCCGGCAGGATTCTCCGGAACAAGGCTTCACGCTGCCCGGGCTCACCCAGGCGGTATAGCGCATTCAGTTTGCTGTCATTTGGAAAGGCACTGACAACCACGCCGTATTGCGGCAGCAGCAAACGTCCCTGGCCCGGAAAGGCTGTTGCGACGCGACGCCTGCCAGCCTTGGCCAGTTTGATAACCGCATCCGGTCCATGTGCCTTGGCATAAATCAGCGATTTGCTGCCTTTTCCTTCCAGTACATAACGCACCAGGCAATTCATGCCGGGCTTGTAGCGAATATAGTGCCTGCTTGCCTTCTCCACCGCTGCTGCCGGTAGCAACGCACGTAGCTGGTCCAGAAAGGCTGCTTCATCCAGCAGCAGTTCCAGCCCCGAAATTGCCGGATCGCGGGCGACCACGCCTGCATCAGCTGATGACAGCATGTGCATCCTCCCCGATGCGTTGCATCTCCCTGCCGCCTGTTTGACCGAACAGGCAGGCATAGTCAGCATTGCCTGCCATCAATGAGCGGTGTGTGCCCTGTGCGGCAATTCGCCCGTGCCGCATGAAAACCACATGATCGGCCCGCGCGGCCATTTCAGGGCGGTGGGTGATCAACAGGGTCGTGCGTCCTGCCGCCAGCCGTTCCAGTGCCACGGCGACCTCCAGTTCATTGGCGTGGTCGAGGCCCGTTGTCGGTTCATCGAGAATCAGGATGGGTGACTGGTGGATGGCGGCACGTGCAATGGCGATGCGCTGACGCTGGCCATTGGATAGCGTGACCCCGCGTTCACCAATCGGTGTCTCGTAGCCTTCCGGGAGGCTGGTAATAAAATCATGGGCATTGGCCAGCCGGGCTGCCGCCTCGATCTGGCTGTCTGAAATACCCGGAGTTCCCGCCGTGATGTTGTCACGCACCGTGGTGGCAAACAGCAGGCTGTCTTGCAGGACAATGGCAATCCGGGCGCGCAGGGATTCCAGGGTGAACTGGCGTATATCGATACCGTCAATGGTCACTTTCCCCTGTTGCGGGTCATACAACCTCAGCAGCAGGCTGGCCAGTGTGGACTTGCCACTGCCTGATGGTCCGGTAATGGCGACCCGCTCACCTGGGGTCATGACAAGATCGATGTCATGGAGAACCGCGCGCCCGTCTTCATAGCCATGGGTCACCTGGTGAAAGGCGACGCCACCCTTGAAGTCCGGCGCAATCACGGCATCAGGCAATTCCTGCACGCCGGGTTCCTGCTCCAGCAGTTCCAGTACGCGCTCACCCGCCGCCGAGGCCTTGGCAAGCCGCGCGGTATACTTGGCAAAATCCCGCATTGGCCGGAAAGCCCGCCGCAGGTAAAACACGAACACCAGCAGTTCACCGGGCGTCAGTTCATTTACCAGCACCAGCCGGGCTCCGAACCATAGCACCAGGGCCGTTGCGATAGCTATAAGCACATCGACCATGCGTTCCAGACCGGCTGTCAGGCGTTTGGCCTGAACCCCTTCCTTCATGCTTTTGTTGTTCGCCTGGGCAAATGTGTCAGCAAAAGTATCGCCCAGTGACAGCGCCTGTACCGTCTTGATGGCACCCAGTGATTCCGCTGCCGTGGCTGCCATGGCGCCTTCGCGTTGACGGTTGCGGCGCGCAACCCGCTGTATTGCCTGACTGCGTTTCATAGTCAGCAGCCA
>JBDLIH010000136.1:0-3864 GCA_039714975.1 Pseudomonadota bacterium | reverse complement strand
GACATGGGAAAACAGGTCGAACCGCGACGGGTCAAACCCGAGGAAGCTCTTGAGGATCAAACCTCGCTAATCAGATAGGGCCCCGTCGGCGAATACCAAAGAGGCCAAGAGGATAAACTCCATCAACAGGCCGGATGTATGACTGCAATCGATCCTCTTTACCAAAGATTACTTGGCATACGGGCGGTGTCCATGTAAGAGATTCCTTAATTAATAGCATGAACTGAAATTCATACTATATTAAGGCAACTGATTAACCCTACATAAAGGCAGTCATAGATTGTGCTCATGTTATACTTTGTCATGGGATTAGTATCTGACTGAAAACCACCCGGAACACAGCCAGCCAGCTCTGTATCGAGCAAATGAAATTCCACCGGGTTCGCGGGCATCATCATGACATTGCGATCAACTACTATAGCAAACTACTGATATAAAGTATCATGCACCGATAAATTCTCGGAGTAAAAGCATGTCTTATTCAATATTAACGCCCTACTGGATACCGCATACCACAAAGAATCGGGAGCGAGCTAACGTAGGAGATGGCTTCATTATGGAAGCTATAATAAACTTACTCGATCCAGCGCATGCCAGATATGTGTTTAGTAACAGAGAACGCCTAACTGATAATGATATTGACAAAATCAACTCAACAACTGCATTGATTCTTGCGGGAGCCAATCAACTAGATGACAACTTCTCCGTTGTTCCAGATTTTAGTTTGCAGACACTCTCCCAGATTGATGTGCCAATCATACCATTCGGCATTGGCATAAATGGTGAATCTGGAAAAAACATCTCCATGTCAGAGGAAACCAGACAGATCATAAGCTTCATTCACGAAAGAACCAAATGGTCATCATGGCGATGCCCGCTAACTATTGACTATCTTGAAAAAAACATCCCTGAATTATCAGAACACTTCCTACTCACAGGTTGCCCCGTGATGTACCTTGGCGAGCCAGATATGCGCAATAGTATTCCTGCTGAATGCGCCAAAACTGTAGCGGTTACAATCACTGACAGGGGCAACTACTGGCATCGCGAGACACAAACAATAGACATCGTGGCGAAGACATTCCCAACAGCACGAAAATGGCTTTCTCTGCATCAACGACCTTCAGAATTTGGCGCCAAGAAGATACTGAAATCACTACTTCATGGAAAAACAAACCGACTGAGGACCACTGCAGGGCTCTGTCGATACGCAGAAAAACGCGGATTCGAAATTTTCCAGTCTGACAATGTACACGATTATCTCGAACATTATCGAAGCATAGATACCCACATCGGAAGCCGCCTGCATGCACACCTTTTCTTCCTAAGTCAACGCAAACCATCCTTTGTAACGCATGTTGACAACAGGGCAATGGGCTTTTCACGTATGCTCGGATTCCCGGTCTACAATCACACCAATCTGGAAGACTGCTTGAAATTTGACTTCAATCCGTGCTGGGAAGCAATGGACTCTGTTCGGGTTACAATGGATCAATTTGTTAACTACCTCAAGGAAGAGGTACTGGAAAGCAACACTAAAGGCAATTCTGATTAATTTCTTACATCTGCGATAATACGCGCATTGTTCATAACGAGCAGGTCTTGGTGAGACAGCAAACCTTTGTGACCGGAGATTCTGTACACTACGCAATCCGACATGTCGGAAACCTTTGCCGGATGAGAGCACAATCCTAGATTTCCGCCATCTGTTGCGGCATCAATAACTGGGCGAGTCGCGGTTTCAGGTGGTCGGCGAGTACTGCAGGCACAGGGCCTGTGCATCACCAGAGGCACTATTGTGGACGCCACTATTATCAATATTGACGATCACCACCAGGAACAAGGCGTGCGATCCGTAGATGCACCAGACGCAGAACAGCAACCAGTGGCACTTTGGCATGAAGGCCTATGCCCTGCTTGTGTTGTACGCATTGACCAATCTGCACTTGGCGCGACGAAGATTTCGATGCCAAACGCAGGGATGGCGTGTCTGGAATAGCAGAAACAGCACCATAAAACGCATTCCTGTGAGTAACATCAGTAGCATCAGGATATACCTGTGTGTTTCATGGAGAACCCATGACGCTCCTATCATCGTATACAAAGATATATCTGCTCACAATTGCGGCCAAATGCCAGCAACCAGCACAACTATATTAACTCAAGAGTCCCGAGTTTTCATCATGATGCCATCCGGAATACATCCAGTCTATCCGGATCTTGTCTATCGACAATGAATTTCGCAAAGATACTGCTCTGAGTCTTATTCAAGAGAAATTCAGGCAGCGAGTGGCGTAGCGCAGTAGCCACAACCAACTCAGAGGGAGCAATGCCGGGGCGAATGGTTCGCAACCAGGAACCGAAAGAGGTCCACACCAGCTTGGGAACGCTGGCGGCCAGATACTGAAGCAGTCCCTGGGAGACAACGCCCGCGTGAATAAAGACATGGTAGGCGTCGATCTTGCGCTTGACGGCATCGCGGTAGGCCGAGGATTCCCGATGTAGGTATTGGTTACCGTTTCGCCGCTGCAGCGGTTTCATTTCCTTCATCCAGAAATGGTAGGAGAAGGAGCCGACGACGCGTACCGCTTGCTTAAAGCCGTGTTCGATTTTGAAGCGCAGTCCATAGAGGCGAATGATTTCAATGGCGCCCAGGGACGTATCGGTGGACATCAACAGGCAACGTCCTCGGGTCGGATGAATGACCACCACGAAACGCACCAGCCGTCCAACGGGCCGCCAAAGCAAGTCACAGACCCGGTACTGGAGGGTGACGTTTTTCTCACCATAGACGGGGCTGGCGGCTTGCTCCATCGCCTGCCCATCGATGAACAGTGATTTGAGCGTGATTTTCTTGCCATAGACTCTGGGCCGGCCTCTTTTCTTGGCACCTTGGTGATCATGCGGAGTGTAGGCCACCGCATTGGATCTCACCCGGGTTATCAAATGATTGTCCTGGTCCAATAGGCCGGTGATGATTTTCTGACTGGCATAATACGCGTCCGCCACAAAATAGAACGGTTGCTGGATCTCGACAATCTTGAGCAGGGCAAGCATTTTATCGAGCAAGGTGCGCTTGTCGCGATTGGACCACACCAGGCCTTCATGAATGCGGGTTGCCAGCGGCACGGCAAACACACTCTCGGCGGCCTGAACCAGCACTGAGACCGCCTGCAAGGAATGTCCCATGATGTATTCCGGTTTCGTATTCGAGTCCGATTCCTGATGAAGCAGTTTGACGGCGGGCATTTTCTTGCCGCTCTTCGGTGTCTTGATGCCATCACCGACCAATACCAGGCGACCATTGACTCGCAGCGGATCCGGAAATAATCGCAGTACCACCTGCGCCCACAGCGCCGACATCTTATCAAGCGATATACCCGTACTGTGAAAGTTATCGAGCAGGTTGCCATAGAACCGTCCATGTAATCCCAGTGCGCGAACAATACTGGTCACGCCGAGTAAATCCGTACGCACCGTCAAGCCTGCCACACAGGTCACAAACCACAGAAAAGTACGAAGGCGCGTACAGCCTGGGCGCAGCAGCCAGATTGCATCCCACCAGCAGATCCACAATTGCATATCCCTGCTCCTATGCCTTCTATTGTTGATCTTGTAGCATAGCATGTATATGCTATGCATATAGCACACAAAGGCCTTGTACCAATGACAAATAGACGACTTGCACAAATTGAAAGACGCATTGAAAAGATCAAGGTGGAACTGGCCGGGATGGGTGAAATGCGACCGGGGTCGCTGACCAGGCAGTACAAAGATCCCGAGACCGGGAGCGGTCCTTACTACCAGCTAAGCTATACGCTTGATATGAAAAGTCGGACTGAGTATATTCGTCGCGAATGGGTC
>JBDLIH010000135.1:0-4071 GCA_039714975.1 Pseudomonadota bacterium | reverse complement strand
GGGACGGTGATCCTTGCTGTGACCTTGTTTGAGCTCGAACCCACTGGCAGTTTTTCCTGGATACGCCCCGTAGGCCTTTACCGTCGTCGAGTCGTTGTGTATACGGCTGAGATCAAGATCGAAGGCCCGGCTAAAGGTCAGAACCAGTTCGGTCATCAACGAGGCCCGGTCTGCCTGGTAGAGCCGATCCAGCGCCCGTGCAAAACGATCGTCGGTGAAGCGCTCCGGTGCCAGAGCTTGATAGCCGATCACGCGTCGATCAATCGAACCCACCCACTCCGGCAACTCGTAGAGTGGGTCCTTGCCAAGGGTCAGGTTGTAAATCAA
This sequence comes from Pseudomonadota bacterium, assembly GCA_039714975.1. Lineage (GTDB taxonomy): Bacteria > Pseudomonadota > Gammaproteobacteria > UBA9214 > UBA9214 > UBA9214. Next base: position 3,744 of record JBDLIH010000135.1, on the reverse strand, counting down.
CAGCATCAGCGTATCGACCACCGGGATCTGATCATTGCCATGGGTCTGGATTGCAGCATCAAGCAACGCACGCAGACCCATGCGTGCCGCGATCCGATGGATCAGTGGCAGGGCACCAACATGATGGCGGATCAATGCGCGTCCCATCAAGCTCATCGTCGTGATAATCGAAATGGCTTTTGTGGTGCGTTCCGGGAAAAGCAAACACACCCTACGCCCACGCTTCGTCTGCATCCGGCACGTCGAATAATCCGCAATGCCTACATAAAACTACACAAACAAAAAATGCGGCAAATCGTATGCTACGCCCACTTTCAACAAATGTCCAGCCCGCAGATGCTGATCGTTTTACGCTTGCACTTCCCGACTTGGCGTGTTGTCATTAACCAAGAGCCTGTCTCCTCCGCGACAAGGAAGGATCGGCGACAAAGAAGGCTCGTCAGGTGTCAGACAACAGAACTGTTGCGAATGATGAGACCGTTAGGATTTTGCGCTGCCGTAGGTGCTTTTCGGAACCATCACGCCATGAGACTTCCGAAAGCGATAATTGCAGGAGATTCACAAAATATCGCAATTCGTTATTAATACAATATGTTGCGGAAACTAAAAATCAGGAAAAAGTCCAATACGGATGCGCGGAATGTAAGATAGAACCTCTTTGGTCTACGGATTTTGACCCAGGTCAACATCATGGCTTTCCCTGAAATAACAGGAGGAAACACAGATGAAATTCAGTTACCCTGGCTCTATTGCAAAACCCGCGAACCCGGCATGACAAATACCCCGTACCGGGATGGCACCACCCATGTGACGTTGGAGCCGCTGGATTTCATCGCACGTCTCGCGGCACTAGTGCTCAGACCCCGGGTGAACCTGCCCCCCCTACTACAGCCGGCCCCCCCATGTTTTTGATCCGAGTTGCTATGGATTAATAGCTGTAATTGAATGACTGCTTTGAGTGGACATTCGCCAGAATTTCTCGACTGGCAGGAATGGCTGATGGTTGCTCTTCACGCTGAGTTATTTATAAAAATCGGCTGATCGGCAGGTATCAACCCAGATCCCCGTCCTCCCCCAGCATCACCCGGCAGCTGTCTTCCTGCTGCACACGCTGTGCGCTCAGATCGACTGCTCTACAATATTCAGGCTATCCTCAGAACATCGGGCACATGCAGCAAACGCCCCTGTTATGGATACATTTTTTTCAGCGGCTGGTGAGATTATTATTATCGGGAACTCACGTGTTAGAACCCTCAGTCCTTAACAGCACCCTTGTCAATCCAGAGCCGGATTGTTGTAATTTGTTCGGCACTGAGGGGCTCCTTGCCGTGTGGCATCTTTATTGAGGGGTCGGCTTTTCCAGCAACCAGCAGGTACAGCGAGCTGGACTCAGATGATTCTGGCACAATAACGGGCCCAAACCTGGTTCCTTTCATTACAGCTTCATAGGAATCCATCAGATAGCCACTTTTCTCTGCGCCCTCCTGCCCGGCTACATGACATTCCATGCAGTGTTGCTGCACGATGGGCTCCACATCAGCCACATATGTTACTTTCCTGAACGGTGCTTCTTTGCCGCAGGCCGCTATTCCCACGACAATTAATAGCGATACAACCGGCAGTGTATAACGAATGTTCATCGGGATACCTCCATAGGTAAACGGCCATTGGGCCACTCTTCTTGTTTACGTGTCAACCTCCCATAAACAAGCATTATTTAACAACATTTAGTTACTGCTTATGAAGCATACCTATTAGAGTCCTCCTTAATTATCTTCCCGCTATCATAAACTTGATGCACTACCAGAGCCAAAATTTCCCCACCAGATTCTTCCGACGAGGTGATTTATAAATCGATTGTTTCCCAGAAGCAATTCTATTATGTAGTCTGCACAGAGTTAGCAGCAGGTTATTTTCTTACTCGGGCGCTTCGTCAGGCAGTTGATAGAACCACATCTGGTAAATGGACACGAACCACTGGAAAGCAAAAGCAAGCCCCATAAGCGCCCCGCTGATCAACACCACCCAGGCAAACATTGTATGGATTTTAGTCAAATACCAGGAGGCGACGTCTAAAACGATACTGATGAATGGAATTGCGATCACCAGATGCTTCAGCCACAGCAACCGGAAATGGGCGTGACAGAAGATCAAGCTGGTAATAAAAAAGATGAACGTCATGCCAAACAGGTGAATATGGGAAACCCGCACAAGCGTGAAAATATCCATCCCGGTATCAATTTCTATGAACCGCGAGACATCCTGAAAGCTTATTAGACTGGGGACATGCGGATCGCTGCCATCGTGGCACATCAGACAGTGTTCCTTAATAATCGGCGCCACATCTTTCTCAAACTCCTCCTGCACCACGCCACGGCGTACCCAGGCGATAATCGTATCCCTATCGTCCCGAGGCAGCATGCGTCTCATCCGACCTTTCAGCGCGGCTTCCAAGCTCGTGTCGCCCTTGCTGCCGCTGTAGGCGATCACCAGGTCGGTTACGCTGAGGCCCACCCTTCCATCCCGTGCAGCATGGGTATCGAAAAGATTAATCATAGCGAACAGGTAGCCCATGCCCAGCACCAGCAAGGTCAATGTAAATGTCAGCCTCAAGCTGCAAGGAAGTTGCAGGAAGTGGATGCAGTATTCTTCTTTCTGATTCACCATAGGCAGTCCCTATCAATCAAGCTTTGTCGGTCTTTGGCTACTGACATACGACTCGGTCCTATTCGAACCCTGTTCGGTCAGTCATGGAAGGCCCCCTGATCTCCTCAGGAGACAACGTACCCCCCGTCGTGGGGCATCTTGATCGACGGATCGACCTTGCCCGCTACAAGCAGATACAGCGTTCTGGAGATCGCCGACCCCGGCACAATCACCGGCCCGAACTTGGTGCCCTTCATGAGGTTGCAATAGTTATCCATGAGAAGACCACTTTTCTCGTATCCCTCAGTGCCTTGGACATGGCACTCCTGGCAGTGTGTTCTCACGATCTGTTAGATGCCTTCCTTGTAGGTAAGCGGCTGACCTGCAGTTTGAAAATCACAGCCGGTCATTACCATTCGGCCAACAAGCAGACAATGAGAGATGTATTCCCTAACGACATTTTCTCTTCTCCCATATTCGAATGCGATGCGTAAAGACATCTGTTTCTATCGGGTAACCGACGATACTATAGCACCATGCTTTTACGTTGATAAGCATGCAGCCTCTTCCAATATAGAATGAGTCTAATGGGGCTGTCACTTTACATTTAAATACAATACGGGTTCAATAACACACATTACCAATCGCAACCAGGGGTATCGGGTAATCCTGTCTCGCTTCTGCATGGCCAGCAGATGAAGAGCACGCAGCCATCGCAGAATAATGAAATGTATCTACAGCCAATAACATCAATGCAATTCATGTGAATATTTTGGGGCAGCAGTGGGACAATAGATGAAATCGATTAGAAACATTCTGACCGTTATTGGTCTGCTCACCATCTTGGGGGGTGGCTTGTTACTCATAAAGGTGTGGCCGATATTTTCCGAGTTCGATCCTGAGTTCATACCAGTCTATTCCAAGTTCGTAACAACGCTCCTGGACTCAAAGGACCCCGGCGTCTCGATGATGTGGTCTGTACAGGTCGAGGAAGGTATCAGCATCGAGGATGTGAAAGAGTCCTTGGTAAGCATTGCCACTGAGCGCAACTTTTTATATACGGGTGAATCCGAATTCTATAAGGCAGTGGAAGCGATA
>JBDLIH010000134.1:0-4152 GCA_039714975.1 Pseudomonadota bacterium | reverse complement strand
CTTTTCACCATCCCGACGAGAATTTTCACCCACGGATCATACTCATCCTTCCATTGGCCGTCGTAGTAGCTCTCAAGTTGGTATTTCCTGATACCCTCGGCAGTCTTCTTCAGCTCACCCTGATACCAAGCGTCGAGTCCGGCATAGGGGACAATTGTTTTCCAATCCTCTAGCCCGATCGGATTCTCCAGAACAAGCGACCGGGTCCTCTCGGGAAACATCAACACGAAGCGCGTGGCGACCATGCCACCCATAGAGTGACCGAGTACGTGCGTTTCCTTAATACTGAGCTTGTCCAGGAGTCCCAAAGTATTCGTCGCGAGACTTTGAAACGTATATTGGTAGTGCTCTGGCTTCGATGACTTCCCGAAACCGATCTGGTCAGGAATCACGACACGATATCCTTTGCCCGAAAGAGCGTTGGCAGTTTCTTCCCAATACGCGCCAGTGAAATTCTTTCCGTGCAGGAGGATAACAGTCTCTCCATTCGGATCTTTGGGCTTTACATCCATGTAGGCCATTTCGAGCGTCTGCTTCTGAGCCTCGAAAACGTAGTTCGAAACGGGAAACGGATATTCGTAATTCTCAAGCCTGATGCCCAGGGCGGGCACCTCGTCGCCGAATGCCTTTACCCCAATCGCCGGGTTCAGTAGCGCCACCAGCAACGCGATTCCAAAGATTCTTCTTTTCATATCTTTTCCTTTCACTTCACTGCAAAATAATTGATACAGGTGCCCCCCATGACAAGCTCATTCCAGTTGTGATTACCGGCTGGAATTATACATATTTGCAGTGTTTAATCGTTACGTTACATTAGCAACTGTCACCAAAAGTGGCGGCAATCGAGTTATCCCTGCAAGTAACTAACTGAGGAACGTAGGGAACTAGCACCGGGGAGCAGTCTGAGTAGAACTGTCTTCACGGATTGTGTCTGGAGTTGACGAAGCCAGATGAACGTTTGAGTAGCTGTGATCAGTAATGGCATCGGTCACTTGTAGCGATTGAATTATCTTAGCGGTATTCAAAGAAGAATAGAGCAGGGGAGGAGTTCTTGAAAAACTGTCTGCAATGCAAGAACCTGACATACAGAAATCACCTGGCACTTGCACAGGATTGCCCCCCAGCCTGTGCCTGTAGAAGGTCGTAGCTGAGGGACATCCATCTAGCAGATCAGTTCTGGTGACCCGGGATAAGTGACACGGTTGTCTTTGCTGTCCTGTTCTGTACGGGAAATGAAACGTCTCTGCCGATCAGCATTTCCGGAATGCGGCTGGATGCACCATGGTAGAAGCCGCATTTCACATCCTCAACAGTGCGCGGATTGCGGAAGGTGCCGAAAAGCATGTCCCAAAGTGGCAGGTCGGAGTAGTTGTTGCGATGCACGCCGCGGGCATGGTGGATGTTATGGCTCTCCGGACGCTGGATGAGGTAACCCAGCCAGTGCGGTGTGCGGATGTTGGCGTGCTGAAACATCGCGTTAAAGGTCAAGAATAAAGCGGTGACCAGACCGGCTTCAAGGGACAGGCCCAGTAGCGGGAACAACACAAGGCTGCCAAGGGTCGTAAACATCGCAGCATCGAAGGGATGCAGGTAGTAGGCACCGAAGGCATCCAGGCTTTCCGCGCTGTGATGCATCTGGTGTCCAGCACGCCACAGCCAGTTCCATTCATGGGCACCGCGGTGATACCAGTAGTGAAATAATTCATACACAAGTATGCCGGGTATAACACCCCACAGACCCAGCTTGGTCAGGTCGAACAGGTGAGCCTCGCCAAAGAGATTGCCCCAGAACAGGGCAACTTCACCGCTAAAAAAGAAGATGGCGGCGGTGACGAGTGCGCCGCGTAACCGCCAGTGGCGCGTCTTGTCATAGCGGCGCCGTTGAATGATAAAGTCCAGTAGCAGAAATCCCGGAATCAAAGCGAGCGTGAGTGGTTCAATGTAGTCAATCATGGTGTGCCTCCGTATCTCTCAGCTAACATACCAATTGGTATGTATAAGCAATATAGGCCATGAATCCAGTCTTGTAAATACCAATTAGTATGTTTTGTGAATATTCACAACTTAATGAATTTATTAGATACTACCTTAGTAGAATCTGATTGCTATATGAAACAGGCGTTTACACATACCAATAAGTATGTTTAGATAGGGCATGGCCAGCAAGGGCGAAGAAACTCAGAAACGTATTCTTGATGCAGCGCAGATCATGATCCTCGACCGTGGTTATGCGGGGGTGTCAGTGGACCAGCTGATTTCCAGTTTGGGCCTTACCAAGGGTGCTTTCTTTCATCACTTCAAGAGCAAAAAGATGCTGGCGCGAACGCTGATACAGCGCTACTCGGATGAGGGTGTGCAGTTGTTCAAGGACAACTTGGCGCGTGCAAAAAAACTTTCTGACGATCCATTACAACAATTTCTGATTTTCATCGGTCTGTATGAAGAACTGTTTGAGGGGTTGACCGAGCCATTTCCCGGCTGCTTGCTGGCGTCCTATGTCATGGAGATGCAGCAGTTTGATGAAGATACACGCAATATTATTGATATCGAGTTCGAATTATCACGCACAGAATTGACAACGCTCATTAATGAAATCAGTAAAAAGTATCCGCCGCGTACCGAGCTCGACCCGGTATCACTGGCGGATGGTTTTATGTCAGTCTTTGAAGGTGCATTTATTCTGTCCAAGTCACTGCACGAAGCAGACATTACGGTGCAGCAGTTGCGACATTATAAAAACTATATCGAGTTGCTATTCAGTCGGTAGGAGCGAACCGCATCCGAGAACTGGTTGGTGAAATTCCTATTTCGCCTCTACCCGAATATCCACGTTTGCACCCTGGATGATGGCATTAAATATAGAACGAACTTAAACGGCAAAGGCTCCCGCACCTATCTTGCACGTTTGACATCTGCGTAGTAATTGGTGCCCAACCAGACCGCAATGTTTTTCTTCAAGTACCCAGATCCTGATACCATAATTGACTTCTCGCGTATTGCTTTCATGATGGTGGTGTCCCCCATCCATGCTGCGGTCAGTGTTCTTAAATCGGTACTTATCTCCAGATCCAGTTCATACCCTGGATCCTGGTAACAGACATCTACATTATCTCTGGTAATAACCAGCCACCAGAACCGTAACTTTGAAGTGTAGTCAGTGAACTCGATTCTGATAACCGTACGCGGTGCCTTGAATAATCCGGGATCGATGGTCCGGTGAATGTCCCAGACCAGCAATGACGGGTCAAGATCTTCAGCTGCCAATTCACTCCTTACCCACCGATGACCCCAGGTACCCAGCTGCCAGATGATATGCGCAAGTTCTTCGCCGGCTTCAGTCAACTGGTAATCAACATGTTGATTACTGGTCGTGCGTACAACGACCTCGGCCTGCTCAAGTGTCTTCAGCCTCGTCGATAGCAGCGAGGGCGACATGAGGGGCAGGCCCTTGCGCAGATCGTTGAATGTATGGCTGCCTGCAGCCAGCTCGCGAATCACCAGGTTGGTCCAGCGCTCACCGACCACCTCGGTGGCCTTGGCGATCGGGCAATATTGTCCATAGCCTTTCATCGTTAACATCCTCCCGGCTCTACTGGAAAGCTTAGTCGGATATCCGGCAATGACCAGTACAATATATGTACTTATGTGACAACCCTGTGGCTATATGGGCAATGATTCAAATTTATGTTTATTGCCAATACTTCATATTAATTAACATGTTAAAGGAATCGAGCCTGCTCCTGCATTCGCCTTCCCAGTACAGACATTGTACTGGTTACTTACTCAGCAGTTAACCAGAATTGTGCCATGAGCCGGCAGACGGCATTTAAGCCGACTGCCAGTTCATTTCCTTAACTACAGTACAGGAGAAAGATCATGGCACTTTTACCCAAAACATTACGCTTCTGGTTATTCGACACCCTGTCGGTCAAAACCATGCGCTACCTCGAATCCGTCCCGCGTCACAAGGCTTCCGGCGTGGTAGCTGAGGTGTATGATCAGATTGCCGAGGATTTTTTCGTTAATGGATCACTCACCAGCCGATCCAGTGTCCCGGCCCTGTTTGCCGCCATCTGGACAGGCGGGCGTGAAACGGTTCTGGTTACCGATCAACTGGATCGCACCACCAAGGAAGCACTCACAGCGACATTG
>JBDLIH010000133.1:0-4438 GCA_039714975.1 Pseudomonadota bacterium | reverse complement strand
CATCTTACCGTTCTCCCAGCTGGTACATGCGCCCGATTGCTTCATTGTCATGCAGGCTGACCCGGCCACGTGAAAGAATAATGTAATTGCCACGTTCCAGGTCCTTGAGCATACGGCTGGCAACTTCCCGTGTAGTACCCAGTTCCTGGGCTAATTGGCTATGGGTGATATCAATCGTTGCCCCGTGTTCTTCACGGAAACGCCTGCATAACAGGTTGGCCATCCGAATATCGAGTGGTTCAAATGCAAGTTCCTGAACGCGGTTAATGACTTCAATAAACCGATTACTCAGTTCCATCATCATGATGTCACACAGTGCCTGTGAGTTCCTCATGGTCCGTTTGAAGAGATTACGGTCCATGACAAGGGCCTGCACCTGGTTTTCAGTGACCGCGTTTGCAGGGAAAGAACTCCCTTGTATAAATGAGACGAGTGACAGAATACAGAATTCACCCGGTTGTATACGGTAGAGTACGATCTCACGGCCACCTCGTCCGGATGCATAAATCCGGATATTGCCTTTGAGCAGCAGCAGAAAATTCCGGCATTCATCCCCGGTTACATATGCCTGGGTTCCACCTGGCACAGTGACTGGCTCAAGATGCTTGATTGCCTCTATCCAGGCAGGGTCTGTGATAGACGCAAGCTGTGGATAATACTGACGCCAGTCTATGATTTTTGTATTGAACACTACCCGTTCACCCTTGTCTCAGGGACAATTTGATAATCGTCATTATTTTGTCTTTTGTGCCGGGTTGATCCTTTATTTTTTACTTGTTAAGCACCTATGCCCCAAGCCAATGAAAAAATGGTTGTCAAAGCCCAGTGATGATGGCTGACTCTTGCGCCAATCAGAACACATACAAATCCCCAATCTTATTCTATGACTGGTTAACAGTCTGAGCATAAGGAAATTCCTTGTTTTCGATAGGCAAGATCCCTGATTAGTTTTCTAAAAAAATTTCTTCTCTTTCATTGCTTGTCATTTCGGTCAAAATCTATCACTGGAGGTCATTATTCGTCTGAGTTATACCCTTTATATATAGATCACCTTTATGGTTATTTTATTCCATTAAATTTGAATAATTATTCAAAAATGCCTGTTGTGTGATTCAGGTTACACAAGCCTGTGTCCCGGGTTACATACAGTCTTTACAAATAGTGAAAAAATCGCCCACGTATCAAATGCAGATGTCGATCTAACGAGGGGACTAGAAGGCGTTTGTGTCAATAAAAAACAGGGGGGAGTAGGTACAATGTCAGTTACAAACCAGTCAGGTGTTCAAATACGCAGGCTTCCACGTCTTGTGGGGACTGCGGTTCTTTCAATATGTCTTGTCACAAACGGCACCTATGCGTTCGCCAAGAAAGGGGGCGGAGGAGGCTCCGGTGGCGGTGATGACCCTTCCGGATTGACTCCACTGGTAATCGATGCCGATGGTAGCGCACTCGAGGAGCTGGAAGCCAACTTTGGCTCCTTTGAAGGCGGCGAAACCGGTCATGCCGAAGATGCGGAAGCATCGAATGTACTGCAGCCGGATGACCAGCGTCCTGAATTGGTCGACGATCCTGTCTTGGGCACCGTATTCAATGTTCCGAGCAATGCACCACCAAGTCCGTTGTATGGTGCTGACGAATTCAGCCAGCAGATGCTGCGCTTTGAGGAGTTCGGGACAAGGGATCTCGACCTTAACGCGAGCAAGCCTAAAACTTGGAAGCCACTACCGATGCCCGCGGATGCGCAGAGCGCACCGGACGGCGAGCTGCTTGAAGAGTTTCTTGACGATGGTATCTGGCCTATCCCTACTGTATTTGCCAACGAACAGGACCTGAACCCCTGGCAATCCGAGATTGAAGCATTTCTCGGCCGCCCGTTGGATGATCCTCCGGCAGAGGGACGGCCGCCAGGTCTCGGTTGGTCGCACCAGCGCTGGGACGACTTCACGCCCACGGTCTGGTTCCAGACTGCGATGGCAGGCGCACGTGTGAACGGCGGTTTCCGTGATGAGCGCCAGAGCCATGGTTACTCCAATGGTGAGTTCGGCCCCGGTGGTCTCTACCACAATACGGTAGACCCTACTAATGACGGCTTCGATGGCACGACTGCTGGCATAGCAATCAAGTTCCATCCGAACATGCCGGTACAGGACCACACGGCACTGTGGACGTTTGACGGCACCCTGCCGCCGAAACTCCTGAGTGCCCGTTACGGTGAAACTATTCTGTTCCGTCACCACAATGCGCTGCCGATCGACGTGGCGGAAAACCGCGGCTTTGGTGTGCATACCATCTCCACTCACGAGCACAACGGCCATAACCCGGCCGAGAGTGACGGTTACGCCAACAGCTTCTTCTTTCCGGGTCAGTTCTATGATTACCGCTGGCCGATGACGCTGGCCGGTAGCGATACCATCAATACCGATGCCGACGACCCGCGTGCGGGTTCACCGGACGGTAATGGTGGCATCACGAACATTCCGGGTGACTGGCGTGAGACCATGAGTACCCACTGGTTCCACGATCATATGCTGGATTTCACGGCGCAGAATGTCTACAAGGGCAATGCCGCCATGATGAACTACTACAGCGCGATCGACCGCGGTAATGAGGAACTTGACGATGGCGTCAACCTGCGCTTCCCCAGTGGTACCGAGGAGGACTGGGGTAACCGCTCTTACGACGTCAACCTGCTGCTCGCCGATAAGGCCTGGGACGATGAGGGTCAGCTGTGGTTTAACCCGTTCAACCTCAGGGGCTTCGTCGGTGACGTAATGACCGTCAACTGGCTGTACAAGCCTTATATGGACGTACGTGCTCGCCAGTACCGTTTCCGTATCCTGAACGGCTCCGTGTCACGCTTCTTCAAGGTGGCCCTGGTGGACGAGAACAACAATCCGGTTCCGTTCCACATGATTGCCAATGACGGTAATATCATGGAGCATGCGGTTCATTTCCCGGATGGTACGTTGCCTACCCAGGGTATTGCCGAGCGCTACGACATCATTGTCGACTTCAGCGATTTCAATCCTGGTGACAAGCTCTACATGGTCAACATGATGCAGCAAAAGGATGGCGAATCAGCTGACGCAGCCGTTCCGCTGGCTGACATCCTGAGCGGTGCTTATGCACCGGCACAGGGTGATTGTGATGAAAACGGTACAGTTGGCGATTGCTGGGTCAATGGTGACCCGATTGTCGGCAAGTTTCTGGAATTCCGTGTGGCGGAGTACGACGGTGAGGATCTCAGTATGGATCCCGCGGAGTACGTGGAAGGCGGCAAGCAGATGATCCCGCTGCGCATGCCGACCGAAGCAGAGCTGGCCAACGCCCTGCACCGCAGTTTCGAGTTTGAAAGACAGCCCACGGACGAGAAGCCCTGGGTGATCGAAACCGATGGCGGCAAGGCCTTTGGTATGGATCCGCGTCGTGTCTCTGCCGCGCCAAGCAAGAACTCCGGTGGTCTGGAGGTTTGGCGCCTGATCAACAGCGGTACCTGGAGCCATCCGATCCACATCCACTTCGAGGAAGGCATTATCCTGCGCCGTAACGGTGAAACACCGCCGGATTACGAGAAGTTTGCGCGTAAGGACGTGTACCGTCTGGGTCCGCAACCTGACAGTGGCGACCTGGTCGAGATCGCGCTTCGTTTCAGAGAGTTCGCAGGCACCTACATGGAGCACTGCCACAACACCCAGCACGAAGATCATGCCATGCTGCTGCGTTGGGATATCGAGAACCCGGGACAGGTCAAGCTGATGCCGGCACCGATCCCGACCTGGGATGGTGTCAGCTATGTCGACTCTGTCGCGTTGCCGACATTCCGCACGGGTGATGACGTTGGTCAGTTCGGACCGGAACTGGATCCGATTTCTATATGGATCAAGAACGGTGTGACTGTCAGTCATTTTGACAACATCCGTGATGAACCGATCGGTGATGCGCTCGATCCGAATGACAACAATGAGCGTGGCGCGATTACGTTCGAGTTGTCGAAGGGCACCAACATCGATGCCGATGGCAACGAGACGGAAGTCTACTTCATCATGCACGATGTCAGTGATGAGGAGCTCTCGGAAGAGCTGGGTATCGCCTGGGCCGGTGGACTGGTCGGTGTCAATCCTGCAGCTACCGCTACAGCCAGTGTGACCAGGAAAGGCAAGGAGCTGGAGTGGACCTTCGACGGTGATCTGCCGAATGATGTATGGGCGAATCCGCCATGTCGTATAGGGGACCCCGACGTTAATGGCGAAGCCTGTACTAACCCGGTCAACATCTCCAATAATGATGAGAGCAACACCTACTCACCGTTGCGTCGTGTACACATCGACGGCAAGGACGTGGTGTTCAACATGATCTTCATGAAATGGGGTGATGAGCCGTTCGAGCAGAACCGGGTTGACGAGAGCTGCAACAGCTTCCCGGATACTCCGCCGAATAC
>JBDLIH010000132.1:0-4440 GCA_039714975.1 Pseudomonadota bacterium | reverse complement strand
AATGCGCATGGCATCGAGATAATAAAGATAATCGGCTTCGGCGAAGAAACAGGCCTGGCGGTTGTTGCCCCGCTGGACAACGTGCTGCGGCACACCGGGTAGGTGGAATCGTGGTTTTCGTGGCATCGTCTTCCGTGACAGATCTGCTCATTGTCGTCCTATATTAGCCGATATTGTTCTCTGACCCGCATTTCGACCCGCATTTCCTAAATTTGCTGTGTCAGGCAGGCGAAAACCGTGGTCTGTCCCCTATTACTCAATAGTATTGCCAAACAGACCAGCTTCGGGTAGCGTTTGTTCGAGGATAGGTTGGAAAGCGATGTTGAATTTCCTATCCATTGGCGATTTTCTAGTTATTAAATTTTGATCGGCGCATGAAAAAAAACATGAAGCATGCGCCAATCTGCTGCTTAATGGAGTGTTTAATATGTATATGAGGGATAAAAAAATGAATATAAAATTGAACATATGGCAGCTCGGCCTGACGGCTGCAATTGCCTTTACGCCAGTATTTTCGCAGGCTTCCGGACCTGGCACGATTAGCGCGGTGTCGGTATTTTCGCCCAGCCCGGCTGCGGTGGAATTTCCTTACCAAGAGGCACTTTTAAGATTTGAGAAAATAGTGGAGGCGTCTACCGACATTGAAGTCGATATTATTTGGGTTAACGAAATTGCACCTGATACTCGGCAAGACATCTTTAACAAACTTAAAGATGGGGTCGATGTTCATTTGACTCACGGATTGCCAAGGCATTTCATTCACGGCGATGGCCGCGATGCCTTTAAAGATATCTTTGAAAATTTGCCCTTTGGACTCAATACGGAAGAGTTTCAGACGTGGGTAAAAGTTGGTGGTGGTCAAGAGCTCTACGATGAGTTTTATGAGCCAGATGGTCTCTTGCCTTTTATTGGTGGAAATACGGGCACTCAATTTGGTGGCTGGTTCGCTGAAGAAATCAACGATGTTTCCCAGTTCAATGGCCTTGAAATTAGGATAGCTGGATTTGCATCTTACGTGCTGAAACTTTTTGGCGCAGATGCTTTCTCTTCTGCGGTTGGCGAGGTGAATCCTTTGTTGCTTGGGACCAATGATCCGCCAGGGCCATCTGGACGTACAGGTCCCATTGATGCAGCCGAGCTTTGCTGCCCCATTGTTGACTTTAACTTCGGTGTGGCTGGGACCGCGATTGGCCAAGGCTTCGTTTGGCATTATCCTGGTTGGCACGAGCCCACAGCCAATGCTCAGTTTGTCTTTAATAAGAGTGTATTTGAATCTTACGATGCAAAGACACAAGAAATTCTTAGAGCAGCTATGGCACAAGCGGCACAAGAGACCGATTTGAACTTTAACAATAGGAATCGGGAGGCTCTTGAAGAAATAAAACAGCTTGAGATCAACGGTAACAGTCTTCAATTGCACCGTTTTCCAGACGGCGTACTGGAGGACCTACGCGATAAAACCGAAAACGATCTCTATGTTAATCTGTGCAAGGCGACCGCTGTCGCAGGGTTGCATGACGGTACCAAGAACTTTAAAAAGCTTTGTGAGGACGTTCTTGGTGGAGTGTTATCGTTTCAAGACAGTATGGGTGAGTACGGCAGACTTTCTGAGGGTGCCTATTACCTGACCAGAGAGTCTAAGGACGAAATTTGTCCTGCGCTGTAACAGCTTGAAGTAAAAAGCAAAAAACGCGCCCACCTTTTTACAATTTGCGTAAAAGGTGGGCTAGGGATAGGAACTTGCTTTCAGCGAGCGCAGCCAATGGGATCATCGCGAACCGCGCGAACCGCGCGAACCGGGGACAGACCACGGTTTTGACGTAATCAAGTGACCCTCCGTCATTCCGGTGGAACCCGGAATCCAGCAACTTCAAAACCCTGGACCCCGGCCTTCGCCGGGGTGACGACGTGTTCAGAACTTCTTAAAAAAACGTGCGCGCAGCGCACACGTTCAACTCAAAACTAAAAACGCATAACTGATTCGGGTGTCTCACGGCAGGCTGATAAATCAACTCCGACCCCAATTTATCGAACCGGTCCCTGCGCGGCTGGAGCAACTACTTCCACCACCGAAACTGCTCAGGCGTCTTCTCCAAAGCCGTGTACGGGAAAACCGTATGCACGGTTTGATGAGGGAGGGCTGGCTAACGTGACTATGGCTCGGCTATTGAGGCACCGCCGGACGAAAGGGGCGGCAACAGATAGGTTGAGCCTGCGGATACGGTATGCCTGCTCTCTACTCTACCCGAGTTCCGGACCCCGAGTTCCGCAGCAGACCTCGGCCCGGTACAAAGCTAACCCGGAGATCTCGCCAGGCCGGTGAGGAGAACACGAAAGCGATAGATTTCGACGATGATCATCACAGACACCCTGGATACGGATTGTCAGCCTCCATGCTATATGAAGCCCTAGCCCGGAAATCTCACCGGGATTTCGGATGAGAGTGCGGCTGAGGTGGTTCTGGCGCCTACAGGGATGTAGGCGGTACGACCCCAGGGATGGGGGAGGTAGGGCGACGCTCGGAGCCAAAGCCGAGAGCAATGTCGGGAACAATTGCTGACGCCTACAGGGATGTAGGCGGTAGAGCAATGTCGGGAACAATTGCCGAGTGCGTGCCTGGCCGCTCCCGGCATCCTGCCTCCCGCGGCATTCGTGCCTCCCTGCACGTCAGACTGAAAAGCGTAGCCGTCGCTACGGTTTGAAGGAAAGTGCGTGCACAGGGCCGCCGCAGTCGTGCTATCGCCGAAAGAGCTCGGAGTCTGACAGTCTGTATTTAAGGCATCCATGAAATTCACCTTGGAATTCAACCACATGCTTGTTTTCCCCAGCGGCCTGGTGAGATTTCCGGGCTAGTTGCGCTTTTTGGGGCGTGTCTGTCCGGTTCCTGCACAGCGACAGTTGGCTTTTGGACCCCTACCGGACCCCAGCATCGAAGTGGAAGAGGCGGTAGAAGTTGGTCGGGTCGGTGAAGACCTGCCGGCCCGAGACAAAGCCCGCCGCGCGGCCAAGCTCGAGCCAGCCTGCGGCGCTCTCCGGGAAGTCACAGGTGAAGACGTGCTCCCGGATCTGCTCCCATTCGGGATCGCTCAGATCGCTCCACAGCCGCCGATTCGTCTGCCGGAAGCGTTCGAGATACCCTTCACGATCCTCGTCGTCGCGGTAGGTCGGCTCGTAGAGGAGGAAAATACCGTCTGCCCCCAGGGCGTCGCGGATTGCCTTCAACATATCGAGCTTGTTGTCCGTCGCCAGGTGGTGGATTGACAAGCTGCACCAAGCAGCGTCGGCGTGCTCGGTTCGGCGCATCAGCGCCTCGAAAAAGTCTCGATGGTCGAGATCGACCTCGCACGGCACCTCGTCGAGGTTGGCCGCAGCTAATTCGAGTGCCGGCTGTGAGAGATCGATTCCATGGTAGTGGCGGACCTGAACCCCACGCAGAGCTTCCGGCATTATGCTCGCGTCGCCGCAGGCGATATCAAGAAAGCAGAAAGGTGAGGTGAAGTGCTCGGATAGCGTCGCGTGTAGCATGCCCGTGACCTCGCGGTGCGAGAGCCAGTTTCCCGCGACCAGCTTCCCGTAAGTCGCCCACTGCTGCTGGAACTGGTTGAGTGCTGCAGCGTCCACGACCGTGCCGTCCGGAGTGAACTGATGTATGTGTACATGCCCGTTGATCATTGCATATCTCCGTCACGCCTATGATGACATCCGTTGGGCCAACAGACCTCCCGTTCCCACTTGGTATAACCCCCTTATCCGCACCAGCCGGTTCTCCTTCTCCTGCTACGAAACATATACGACTTGAATCCAGATTTGCTCATTTTGTGACTGCTTTCAAGACAGCAACAACTTGAGACGAATGGAGGGCAGCTTAGCAGCTTCGGTAATTGTCCGCTCACGCGGCCTTCCTTCCGTCGAGGGGGGGCTGACCAGACCGACGAGGAAAACGGAAAACCGGGTCAACGGAAAACCGGGTCAGAGAACAATATTCACTAATATTCCCTCTCGGTCGCCTTCCTTGGCCTTCCCGGAAAACCGGGTCAGAGAACAATATTCACTAATATTCCCCCTCGGTCGCCTTCCTTGGCCTTCCCGGTCGCCCCATCTGTACACGCCGTTTGGTCATTGCCGCCACTTCATCTTTGAATCGCTTGGTTCCGACAACCAGCTCGTGATTCATCGCATCGCGGATCTCGTCGATCACCCTTGGATCGAGCCGGTCGCGAAAGAGCTCTCCGTATGCGGCTTGCCTTTCGGCCTCTGTTCCGCCGAGCCGGCGATATTCGTCATGCGCCGTGATCACGACATCGACAGCACCCCGGGCGTTGGCCGCATAGCTTGACCATCGGTACTGCGCGGGATGCGCCACCATGCCGGCCCGCACCGGATTGAGCTCGATGTAGCGATAGCAGGTCAACAGGTATTTCTCGCTCTGGATCAGGCTTG
>JBDLIH010000131.1:0-4453 GCA_039714975.1 Pseudomonadota bacterium | reverse complement strand
ACCAATAGTGTTTTCTACGCCAATAGCCTTAACATAATTCTTGACTAGTTTTGAGCAACTTTTGCTTTCATGGCTCAGTGGAATCTGCATGAATTCAATGTTACCAATCGTTGCTGTATCCCCGGCTGTGGATGAGCCTACTGGGCCGGCAATTGTAACTTGATGCCCGCAACGACTAAACGCAGCCGCAAGTTCTCGTACATGGACAGATGCGCCCTTGCTGCCGAAAACAGGAATGCCAAAATCAGCACATATAAATAGTATTTTCATGCCCTGTCAACGTGAGACTTGCACGGGTGTCCTGGCGTATGTGTTTGAGTTAAGTGTGCTTTCTGTATTATCCAGGATAAATGAACGCATGGTTTGGCTATTCCTGCTTATGTCAAAATGTGTTTCGACAAGTTGACGGGCGTGAGTCGCTAACTGAACACGTGAGGATGCAGAATCGAGCAGGTGGCGTATGGCGGTTGCCAGCAATTGTGCATCATGTTGCGGTACGAGAAGCCCGGTTTTGTTATCGATAACAATTTCCGGGATACCGGTGACGTCGGTAGAAACACATGGCGTGCCCAATGCCATGCTTTCTATCAATACCGTAGGTAAACCATCTCGGTCACCGTCATTGGATACCAGACAGGGAGCCGCTAAAACGGCAGCTTGCTGTATATGTCGTTTGATTTCTGCTTGTGATTTAGGCCCGCACAATTCGATGTGCGCCGTTAAGTCCAGGCTTGTAACCAATTGCAGTAACTCCTGTTTTAAATGGCCATCTCCAATTATGAGGCACTTAAAATCTTTCCGAGTGCCTTGAATTAGTTTGCAGGCCTTAACAAGTACCTCAAAACCCTTTTTTTCGACCAGTCGGCCAATAGCCACAATAGTGTCAGGGCGCTCTTCAGGAGATTGGAAAATAAATTGTTCAAGTGGCAGTCCATTGTAGATGCGCTTGATATCAGTGCCTACACCACCAAGGTGTTTGTCGATATAGTCAATATTGTAATCGCTAACGGTTACAATCGCGCTTGCATCATTCAAGGATTGGCGCAGTGCCGTTTTGTCAATATTGTTAGAATAGATATCTTTTGCATGTGCTGTAACGGAAAAAGGAATTCCTGTTATTTTGCTCGCAAGGCGGGCTACGTTAACCGCACTGCTGGCAAAATGAGCGTGTAGATGGGTAATATCTTTTTCCTTGATGGATTTGGCCAGCAACATTGCCTGATAAGTCAGTTTGGCATTGTCATAACGGGTTGCATCCAATGCAGACCACAGGGTTGGGAATAAATCAGCGCATTCTTTTACCAGGTTCCAGAAGCGTGTTATGCCGATTTCATCTTTGTAAAGATGATTTATCGGCGCTTTCACTCGTTTTACCATGTCATGGATAAGCTCTTCGCTTGAGTGCCGCAATGAAAATATTTCAATGCACATGCCTGAGGACTCGTGAGCAAGTATTTCATTAACGATGAAAGTTTCTGACAGGCGAGGATATTTTTTAAGAACATACCCTACACGTTGAACTTTATCTGGTGTCACTGCATATCTCCTTTTATCTGTCATTAAAATTCATACTGTAACTTCAGTTCAACAAACAGAGCATTATCCGCGTCGTTGCTAAACGCATTGCCCGGGTGAAAACTGCCGACAATGAAACTTCCCTTGTGGTGCGGCCTGATACGGTAGCCGGCGACCAGGTCGATCTCATAACCGATATCGGTACTGTGCCCGTCGGGGTCCTGATCGATCTCCCAGTCGCGCATCAGGGTCGAAGCTTCGACCTGACGGTAGTTGTGATAAACGAGATCAAGTGATGTCTTGCGTGTCGGCCGGATACCGGTACCGACGGTGGCAATGTGGAGGTTGCTTAACTCGGGGTCTACCATTTCACCGTAGTATTTCAGTCGAATGAGGCCATTGAATTTGGCATTGTTGTCCTGAAATCCGGTTTGCCGGAAATTCTCGTCTCTCCCGTCTGTGGGATCCTTGTCACCGCTACCGTAGGCATAGGCCAGGGTGATCGATGGTCTGAAGCGGACATCGAAGACATAGGTGGAACCGACATCAAGGCCCAGGCCGCGTACGTCGCTGGAGTCCGTTTCACCCCTGACGTGAGCCAGTTCCAGCCAGTACTCCAGGCACTTCCATGCCTTGCCGTCGGCGTGAAGACCAAAGAAGATGACATCTTCGTCCAGATCACTCTGGTCGTTCTGGGCAAAGGCGTAAAGTCCTATTTCGTCATCCCTGTCGGGTGCATATCTGGCGTACACCATCAGGTTGGTCACATCCTCATTATCATCGTGATTGAGCAGATCCTTGTCATTGTTGCGGGTCAGGGAGAAATCCAGGGCGAAACGTGAAAAGCTGTGATAGAAGCGTCCGCCATCGAGCTCATCGTCATAAATCCATTCGCGTTCATCATTAAAACGCTGTCTGCCAAGTTTCAGTGTGCTGCCATACAGGATGTCGTCAAGCGATACGAAGGCCTCATTCAATGACAGCCTGGTCTCACTGTCTTTCTTATTCTCTTCATCATCGACATGGAGGTAGGCAGGTTCGATGTTCAGATACAGTTGCAGCCTGTCTGTTGGGTCGTAGGAGAACGCAAGCGAGAGTTCGGGTTCGACAAAGGTCAAATCGTCCGGATCACCGAAATCCAGATCAAAATTATTCTCATGCACTGCCTTGAATTTGACCTTGGCGCCAAAGGTCAGATTTGGCAACAACTGGATCTCGGTCCTGGGCGGCGCATCAAAATCGAAGACATGATTATATTGGTCCGTGGTGGCGGCATCCGCAGCTTCGGCAACGGCAAGCGTGACCGTCAAAACCGCCCTGATGACCGTGATCACTCGCTGCAAGGCTGTCAATACAGTCGGGGCGATCACGGATACACAGTCCTTGATCCGCCAACCCCACGCGTTGTGTGGGCGGGTGTGCCGAGGCTGTCCAGGATCTTGTCTGCACGACTCAGGATCGCCGCAGTCCGTTCTACCCAGTCCGGTTCACGGTAGCGGAACGGCTCGGCCGCCAGGTACAGCAGACCGATGGCCGTATAGCCCCGGATGGCAGCAGACATTGATCCCTGCCTCACCTGCTGATAGCCCTGCAGCAGGGCATCTGTGAGCATTCCCACTGTTTCCGCCGACAATCTGTCCTGCAATGCATCGCGCTCCAGGTGGGCGATGAAAAGGCCAAGGTCGGCTACAGGATCTCCGAGCTCTACCTGATCCAGGTCAAGTAACATTGCCGTGTCATCAGTGATCAATACCTGCCGGTCGTAGAAGTCACTGTGCAGCGCCAGGGAGGAGGCGGGCGTGTCCTGCAGGCGTGTAGTGATACGCCGCAACAGCCGTCTGGCAGGCCGGGCGAGCGCGGGACAAAGGTGTTCAAGAGTAACCGCCTGTGCCTGCATGCGGCGCAACTCGCCGTCACGGCTGCGCAGTCCCAGACTACCAGCCGGGTGCGCGTGCAACCCGGCAAGCGCCGCGCCGGTCAGTTGCATCGCTGCCGCCTTGTCGGTTGCCGTGGCCTCACTATCAACAAGGATATCCCGCAACAGTTGTCCATTCTGCCACTCAAAGGCGAGGATATGATGGCGGTCGGAAAATCCGGCAGTACGGGCCAGCCGTAACGGACCCCTTGAGACAAACGTCATTGCACCGGTTTTCGCCGCTGCGTAACCGGCAGGGTTATAAAACTTCACCACAGCCCGTGGTCCCTGCGCAGTATCCAGACGGGCGACATAACGTCGCTCGGGCTTGTAGCGAAGCAGGCTCAGTGTGCCGTCATGCAGTGCCGGTTGTTGCGGGATCAGCTGTTGCAGCAGTTTCCGTGTCTCGCTGGCGCTTGTCAGGTGCCTGAGCGCCTTCAGCCTGCGGTCGGTCGGAAAGATGTAGACCGCGGTTGCACGGGATTCCATCACCAGCACTCCCGGACCGTGCGGGCCATTGGTATGGTGCAGCTCATGGGCCTTTTTCAGCCTGACCGTTGCGTCCGGTCCATAGGCATTTGCATAGAGGACCAGTTCGGTGTCAGCTGTTTTGATTCGGTAGGCAACCAGGCAGCGCGTCAGTGGTTTGTAGCGGACATAGTCCGGGTGGATACTTTGCAGGTCTACACCGGGCATATGCAAGCGCAGGGCAGCCAGAAAGGCATCGCTGTCGAGTACCGTGGCGAGCCCGGGAATAGTGCGGTCACGCCGTACCAGGGCCGCGTCACCCTGCGAGAGCATGGGACCCCTGCCTACCGCCACCCGAATAGCAAACTTCGAATATGCCCGCAAACACGTTCATCGATATCAGCTACTGATGGCTGTGGCGGCTCTTGTAGAGAGCATGCCGGACTCTCCGCGTTTCTCGCGGAACTGGTGCAAGTAGAGCTTGCGGTAATAACCGTGCTCTTTTATCAAGTCATCATGAGTACCGCATTCCACAACCCTGCCACCGTCAATGAC
>JBDLIH010000130.1:0-4498 GCA_039714975.1 Pseudomonadota bacterium | reverse complement strand
TCGGTTATACCGCACGTCACCATACCTTCTTTGAAATGCTGGGCAACTTCAGTTTCGGTGATTACTTCAAGCGTGAGGCCATTGGCTATGCCTGGGAGTTCCTGACAGGGGTGCTGAAACTGTCACCTGACAGATTGTGGATCACGGTGTTTGACGAGGACGACGAAGCGGCAGATATCTGGTTGAACGAGATCAAGGTGAACCCCGAACATTTCAGCCGCATCGGCGCCAGGGATAACTTCTGGTCCATGGGAGAGACGGGTCCCTGCGGCCCCTGTTCGGAAATATTTTATGACCATGGCCCGGAGATTCCGGGTGGCCCGCCGGGTACGCCGGAAGAAGACGGTGACCGCTATGTCGAGATCTGGAACCTGGTGTTTATGCAGTATGACCGCGATGCGGACGGCATGCTGAACCCGCTACCCAAACCCTCGGTTGACACCGGCATGGGGCTGGAACGTCTGGCGGCGGTCATGCAGGGCGTGCATACCAACTATGATATTGACCTGTTCAAACAGCTGATCAAGTCGGCCGCGACCATCACGGCGACAGACGATCTGAATAATAATTCCCTGCGGGTGCTTGCGGACCATATTCGTTCCTGTTCCTTTCTGATTATCGATGGCGTACTGCCATCCAATGAGGGGCGGGGCTACGTGTTGCGTCGTATTATCCGGCGTGCGGTACGTCATGGCTACCAGCTGGGAGTGGAGGAACCGTTTTTCTATAAACTGCTTGCGCCGCTGGTCAGGGAAATGGGCGATGCCTACCCGGAACTGGCACAAAACCAGGCGCATGTTGAACGTATCCTGAAGCTGGAAGAAGAACGCTTCGCGGAAACCCTGGAGCAGGGCATGCGTATCCTTGAAGAAGACCTTGCTGCACTGCAAGGTAAGGTCATTGCCGGTGACACGGTATTCAGGCTCTATGATACCTACGGTTTCCCGATGGACCTGACGGCGGATATCGCACGTGAACGTGGTCTGAGCATCGATAAGAAAGGGTTTGAGGCTGCGATGGATGCGCAACGCACGCGTGCACGTGAGGCAAGTCAGTTTGGCATTGATTATTCGGGAGAATTGCAGATCGAAGGCGAAACAACCTTTACCGGCTATGAGCAGCTCTCGGGAGAGTCGCGCATCACTGCGCTGTTTCATGAGGGTGCTGCGGTCAAACAGCTGGCGTCCGGACAATCAGGCATTGTGGTTCTGGAACAGACACCGTTTTATGCAGAGTCGGGTGGCCAGGTCGGTGATCACGGGCGACTGGAGTCTGGCATTGCCCGCTTTGAGGTGCATGACACCCGCAAACAGGGCAGTGTTAACACGCATATCGGTCATGTGACCGAAGGTGTGTTGCGCGTGAACGATGTCGTGAATGCCTGTGTTGACAGTGAGCGTCGTCAGGCCATTATTCTTAATCACTCCGGCACCCATTTGCTGCATGCGGCCTTGCGCACTGTGCTCGGTGACCACGTACAGCAAAAGGGGTCGCTGGTCGAACCCGAACGGCTGCGCTTTGACTTTGCACATTATGAGCCGGTTACAGCAGAACAGCTTGCAGAGATAGAACACCTCGTCAATAAACAGATTCGTGCCAATGCCACGGCCGAGACCCGCGTCATGTCCATGGATGATGCTGTGCAGTCCGGTGCCATGGCCCTGTTCGGAGAGAAGTACGGCGACAATGTACGCGTACTGTCGATTGGTGATTTCTCGGTTGAGCTGTGTGGCGGCACCCACGTACAGCACGCCGGTGATATCGGCGTGCTGAAGATAACCGCGGAAACCGGTATTGCCTCCGGTGTGCGGCGCATAGAGGCGGTGACCGGTGAAGCTGCATTGCAATGGCTTGATGACAGTGAGGCACATCTGCAACGCATTGCCGAACTGGTGAAAGGTAACCGCGATGACGTGGCAGACAAGGTGGCACAGTTACAGGAAAAGAATCGAACGCTGGAAAAGGAGCTGCAACAGCTGAAAGGCAGGCTGGCCAGCAGTCAGGGCAGTGACCTGGCCGCGCAGGCCGTCGAGATCAATGGTATCAAGGTGCTGGCTGCTCGTATGGAGGGTGCCGACACCAGGGTATTGCGCGAAACGCTGGACCAGTTGAAAAACAAGCTGGGATCAGCCGCTGTCGTGCTGGGTGCAGTCGATGGTAAAAAGGTCACACTGGTTGCCGGCGTAACAAAGGATCAGACCGGTATCATCAAGGCCGGCGAACTGGTCAACCAGGTCGCCCTGCAGGTTGGCGGCAAGGGTGGCGGACGCCCGGATATGGCACAGGCCGGCGGTAGCCAGCCTGAAAATCTCGATGCCGCGCTTGAATCTGTACCTGCCTGGGTGCAGGCGAAGTTGTAATCACCATGGCGCTCATTGTACAAAAATACGGTGGTACCTCCGTGGGCTCGCCCGAGCGCATCGCGGCTGTGGCAGAAAAGGTGCTTGCGACCCGTGACCAGGGCAACAGCGTCGTTGTCGTGGTGTCCGCCATGAGTGGTGAAACCAATCGACTGCTCGCGCTTGCGGATGAAATCACCGACAGTCCGGTGCCGCGGGAAATCGATGTATTACTGTCAACCGGTGAACAGGTGACCATTGCCTTGCTGAGCATGGCGCTGGAAAAGCGCGGCTGTGCAGCACGCTCCTACACCGGGGGGCAGGTTCACATCCGGACGGACAGCGTGCATAACAAGGCGCGTATCCGTGAAATCGAGGACAAGCGCTTGCATGCGGATCTTGCTGCCGGCCGGGTCGTGGTGGTGGCCGGTTTTCAGGGTGTCGACGAGGATGGCAATATCACCACCCTGGGGCGCGGTGGTTCTGATACCACTGCCGTTGCGCTGGCAGCCGCGCTGAAGGCAGATGAATGCCAGATTTATACCGATGTGGACGGTGTCTACACGACTGATCCGCGTGTGGTACCGGATGCGCGGCGTCTGGACCGTATTACGTTCGAGGAAATGCTGGAGATGGCCAGCCTGGGGTCCAGGGTACTCCAGATCCGGTCCGTCGGTTTTGCCGGTCGCTACAATGTGCCGCTGCGTGTGCTTTCATCCTTCGAGGAGGGCGAGGGTACGCTGATAACCTATGAGGATGAAGAAATGGAACAGGCACTGATTTCAGGTATCGCCTTCAACCGGGACGAGGCCAAGTTAACCATACTGGGCGTACCCGACACCCCGGGTGTCGCATACCAGCTGCTGGGCCCGGTGGCGGACGCGAATATCGAAGTGGACATGATTGTGCAAAACATCGCACCGGATGGTGCCACCACTGACTTCACATTTACCGTACACCGTAACGAATACAACCGGGCACTCGAGATACTTACCCAAACCGCCTCTGAACTGGGAGCAAGAGAGGTAAGTGGAGATGACAGGATCGTGAAGGTCTCGCTGGTCGGTGTGGGTATGCGTTCACACGCCGGTATCGCTTCCACCATGTTTAAAACCCTGGCGAATGAGGGTGTCAATATCCGAATGATTTCAACCTCGGAAATCAAGATATCAGTGGTGGTTGACGAGAAATACCTTGAACTGGCCGTGCGCTCCCTGCATGACGCCTTCGAACTGGCACAACCACCTGAAATTTAGGTTTCAGTAACTGCTTGATATTTACACATAATAACCTAGACTTTTTCTAATAGTGTTTTACATTCCGTTTGCTCGTATAATTTTCCGTAACTGGATAATTCTAATAAAAATTCAGCAAGTAGAACCTGGGACAGTATTCTAGTGTCTACTACAATTATTGAAAGCAAGTGCCATGGATGGGATATGGCAATAATCAGGGGACTGACAATATGTTAATTCTAACGAGGAGAGTGGGCGAGACGTTGATGATTGGTGACGAGGTTACTGTCACGGTCCTTGGCGTCAAGGGTAATCAAGTCAGAATCGGCGTAAATGCACCACGGGATGTCGCCGTACACAGGGAAGAAATCTACGACCGGATCAAATCCGAGCAGGAACAGAAAAAAGATACCGGCTAATTCTGTCCCTACAACAAGATTTCAAGTTCTAGATCTTTACCTGATATAACCGCAACGGTATGCTACGCCCCCGGGCTGATGTAGCATGCCGTTTTCGGTTGTCCGTCAGTATTTTAGCTTTTTCGGAGAGGTGACCGAGTGGCTGACAAAAGCACCGCGAAGCGGTGCGTTGAACGTCGGAGCGTAAGCGACGGCGGCCCGAAGGGCGAGGGGCGCAGCCCCGAGTAACGCGCTCCCCTGCTAAGGGAGTATGGGTTAAAAGCCCATCGAGGGTTCGAGCCGAGCACCGCAGGTGCGAGACAACGTCGTCGCAAAGCGACGGCGGCCCCGAAGGGGCGAGGGGCGACAGCCCCGAGTAATCCCGACCGGTGTCACTTTAACGCAGGATTGAAAAAGAGAGTTATTTGGAGAGGTGGCCGAGTGGCTGAAGGCGCTCCCCTGCTAAGGGAGTATGGGTTAAAAGCCCATCGAGGGTTCGAATCCCTCCCTCTCCGCCAACTTTATG
>JBDLIH010000129.1:0-4531 GCA_039714975.1 Pseudomonadota bacterium | reverse complement strand
TCCGCAGCCTTGAGCACCTTGACCAGTCCACGGTAGGCATTCTGCCCCTGGCGCGCCGAGATGCCCTTGGAGATGATGGTGCTGCGCGTGTTCTTGCCGATGTGGATCATCTTGGTGCCGGTGTCGGCCTGCTGAAAGTTGTTGGTCATTGCGACCGAATAGAATTCGCCAACCGTGTTGTCGCCCTCGAGGATGACACTGGGATATTTCCAGGTGATTGCCGACCCGGTTTCCACCTGCGTCCAGGAGATGTGTGCATTCTCACCACGGCAGGCACCGCGTTTGGTGACGAAGTTAAAGATACCGCCGCGTCCCTGTTCGTCACCCGGGTACCAGTTCTGTACCGTTGAATACTTGATCTGCGCGTCCTTCAGGGCGACCAGTTCCACCACCGCGGCATGCAGCTGGTTTTCATCGCGCATCGGTGCCGTGCAGCCCTCGAGATAGCTGACGTAACTGCCTTCATCGGCGATGATCAGGGTGCGTTCGAACTGACCGGTGTTGGCGGCATTGATACGAAAGTAGGTTGACAGCTCCATCGGGCAGCGCACGCCCTTGGGGACATACACAAACGAGCCGTCGCTGAACACCGCCGAGTTCAGGCTGGCATAGAAGTTGTCCGTCGGTGGCACCACCGAACCGAGATACTGTTGTATCAGTTCCGGGTGTTCGCGTACTGCCTCGGAAAAGGAACAGAAGATGATGCCGTATTCGGCCAGCTTGTCCTTGAAGGTAGTGGCCACGGATACGCTGTCGAACACCGCATCCACGGCAACCCCGGCGAGTTGTTCCTGCTCTTCCAGCGGTATGCCAAGCTTTGTGTAGGTCTCGAGCAGTTTTGGATCAACATCCTCGAGGCTGGCCGGTGCCTCCTTGCGTGACTTCGGCGAGGAATAATAACTGATGGCGTTATAGTCAATCGGCGGGTAGTGCACACTCGACCATTCAGGTACTTGCATGGACTGCCAGTGTCGGTAGGCCTTGAGACGCCAGTCAAGCAAAAACGGCGGCTCCTGTTTCTTCGCCGAAATCAGCCGAATGACATCCTCACCGAGACCGGGCGGCAGGCTGTCTGCGTCGATGTCGGTAACAAAACCTGCCGGGTAATCCTGGTCCAGCAGCTGATTGATCTGTGGATTTGAAGCAGCCATCAAGACTCAAACCGATGCCGAAAAGCGACTTCATCAGGGATTGATTTAGCGCGCGCCGTGCACGACGGTTCACTATTTAAACTAGAATACCTGACTAATTTAGTCAAGTATTAAGGAGGGATACCGGGTCCGGGATGCATAATATAATAACCTTATAAATCAGTATTATAGAATAATAGTCAGCAGGTCGCTGCTGGTTGCTGTTGCTACTGAACGTATCCGAATGACTTATCCGTGACATTGGCTGGCACGGGTAATCCACTGATACGTGCGCCCTGTGCCAGGGGTCCCCGCGGGAACAAGCGGTAGAGATAACGTGTGCCGCCGGCACCCGAGAATGCCTTGTCCAGCTTGCGCACCAGTTCGTGGGGATGGGTTGGCCAGCCATGCTCAAGGTAGTAGCGCCGCAGAAAGATGATGGCCTTCCAGTGTTCGTCGCTCAATACAATGCCTTCGCGCGCAGCTGATTTTATGACGGCATCACGGTTCCAGTGTGTAAGTTCATTGTGCCGGTCCATGCGTTCGGGCGCATCGAAGCTCGGTCTGGTGATGTAGGTATTGATATCAGCCATAAGTCCTCCTTATTTCCTAACAACACATGCTTCATCAACAAGCGTAGCACAGCGGTTATGACATACGGCCTGCGTGTTGAGAACCTGCCTGTCCAGGCCTGACAGCAGCCGAGTTTGAACTAAACTTCAGGTAGATACCTGTGTCTCAGATGATAACTGCGGAGGAAACATGCCATGCACAATGCAAGTGTCAGAAACGGCTGGGAAAGCTTGCCAAATGGCTTCGATGTTGAGTTCAGGAACAGCATACCGGTCAGGATTTCAGACAACGGACGCGGTTTGACGGTCCCGGAAGACGTGCTGCTGGAGGAGGTGAGTGCACTGGGCAAGCTGCATGTATGCCTGGGTGACTGGGAGTCCGGTGAACGTGCGGGTGAGCACGAGGCCAGTCTGACGGTATCAGGCCGGGAGTTTGCAGAGGTCTTGAGAAGGCTTGCGGTTGCGTCTGCCGCACTGTTCGTCGAACGTTATCACAAACCGATTGATGAGGGTGACATCGACTGGGACCGGCTGGAATACCTTAAGGATTTCAGGGCGGCACTCGAATTCTGCGGGCTCGCCTGGGGTGACATAGAGATGGATGACAGCTTCGATGATTACGTTGAAGTCATGCACCGCGAAACCCGCCGGTTGGCACAGTCTGGCGAACTTCCACTGGTCGAACCGGAGTGATGCCGGTCACGGCTAACGCAGACAAGCTGGACAGACCATGCAGGCGGCCGACGCGATAGCCGAACTGGAGGCGCGTGTTCAGTCGCTGGCTGGGCAACTGCTCGAACAGGCCGGCCGCGAGGTGAAACCGGCAGCTAACGGCTGGCTTGATGCACTCGTCGATCGTGCGATCCAGGACCGTGAATTCCGCGTGCAGACCTTGCGATTTGTCGATGTGCTGCCGATGTTGCAGGATGATGCGGCACTGGTTGCACACCTGAAGGAATATTTCGCCGGTGTCGAACTGCCCTGGCCCGCAGTGAGTCACTGGAGCTTGCGGCACAGTGATGCGCCCTGGGCGGCACCGATCGCCGCACCACTGGTGCGTGCTACCCTGCGTGGCCTGTCACGGCGTTTCATGGGTGGCAGCACCCTGTCGCATGCCCTCGAAACCATAATGCGGCTGCGCAACCGGGGCATGCAGTACAGTCTCGACCTGCTCGGTGAGGCCGTCGTCAGTGAGTCCGAGGCAGATGTTTACCAGCAGGCCTATCTCGACCTGTTGGCAGGTTTGCAGCAGGACGACGGCAGCGCAGAGCGGCCCGATGTGGCCCTGAAACTGACATCACTCAGCTCCCGCATCAACCCGGCTGATCCGGACGGTAGTGTCGCCGCAATCAACGCGCGCCTGCGACCGATACTGAGGGCGGCGTGTGCACAAAATGCGGCAGTGACCTTCGATATGGAACACTACGACGTCAGCCATATCGTCCTGCAGTGTTTCATGGAGTTGCTCATGGAACCGGAATTCCGTGACTGGCCGTTTGCCGGTATTGCCCTGCAGGCCTACCTGCGGGATGCGCCGGACAGCTTGCAGATGCTGCTTGACTGGGTCGAAGCGCGTGGCTCACCTGTCAAGGTACGCCTGGTGCGCGGCGCATACTGGGATACGGAAACCGTGATCGCGCACCAGCACGGCTGGGCGCTGCCGGTATGGGCACACAAGGGGCAGACCGATGCCTGTTACGAAGCCTGCCTTGAGCAGTTGTTTGCGCATCACCGCCGGGATCACACGGGGGTGATTCCGGCGGTGGCCACGCACAATGTTCGCAGCCTGGCGTGCGCCATGGCGCTGGCGGAACGGTACGGACTGTCTGCAGCTGACTACGAGTTTCAGATGCTCTATGGCATGGCGGACGACCTCAAGCAATCACTGGTTACGCAGGGCTATCCGCTGCGTGTGTATGTTCCGTATGGCGAGACACTGCCGGGTATGGCCTACCTGGTGCGCCGTCTGCTGGAGAACACCAGTGGCCAGACCATCCTCGACAGCGGCATGGGCAAGGTCGAACGTGAGGCGCATAACCTTGCGCGACCGGTACCGCATGTCCCGGTCCATGAACCGGTTGCCACAGCGTTCCGGAACGAGTCGCTGCGTCGCTTTGTCGCTGCGGGGGAACGCATGGCCTTTCGCGATGCCATCATGGCAGTGCGTGCCGAACTGGGTCATGACTATGCGCCGGTCATCAATAATGAAGCGGATGCCGGGTCCGGCCGGATCATCTCGATTAACCCGGCGCGCCCTGATGAAGTCATTGGTACGGTCGCCAGTGCCGGCCGGGAACAGGCAGACCGGGCGCTGCTGGCCGCGCGCGCCGCCTGTCCGGACTGGCGTGCGCTGCCAGCCGGGCAGCGTGCCGGTTATTTACGCAAGATCGCCGCCTTGCTGCTCGAGCAGCGTGATCGCTTTGCCGCCTGGCAGGTACTGGAGGCCGGCAAGCACTGGTGTGAGGCGGATGCCGATGTCTGTGAGGCGGCAGACTTCCTGAACTATTACGCCCTGCAGGCAGAACGGCTGGCTGCGGGAGAGGTTACCGAGCTGAATGGTGAACACAATGCCGTGTATCACCGTCCGCGCGGTATTGGACTGGTCATCGCGCCGTGGAATTTTCCGCTTGCCATACTCACCGGCATGCTGTCCGCGACGATTGTCACGGGCAACACCGCCATTCTGAAACCGTCCTCGCTGACACCGGTGATTGCGGCACGTTTCATGGAGCTGGTTGTACAGGCCGGCGTCCCCCCGGGCGTGGTCAATTTTCTGCCCGGTCCCGGTCGTGAGACCGGTGCTTACCTGGCCGCGCATCCTGAGGTCGC
>JBDLIH010000128.1:0-4634 GCA_039714975.1 Pseudomonadota bacterium | reverse complement strand
TCTTTGCGTCTTTGCGAGAGAAATTATTGCTTATATGATGTCTAGGCCGGCTCCAGTTCCGATTCCGGTTCTACTTGCTGTACTTCAGGTTGCTGTGTCGCCGCCCCCTCCCCATCCGGCAGCGCCTCGCCTCCCAGCGCCTTGAGTAATTCCGGTATAAAGACGGCCAGTTCAAGCACCATCAGGGAGAAGTCCAGGTCGAAACGGCTGATCGGGTCATCGGCCTCGGTATCACTCTCCTCTTCCCTGATAATGTCCTCAAAGCGCAGCCGCCTGATTGACAGGTCTTCATGCAGCACACAGGAGAGACGCTCTTTCCATTGCAGCGCCAGCTTGACGGCCTGCTTGCCGTTCTTGATATGGTTACGGACCTCACCGGCCTCCAGGTCCTGCTTTTTACAGCTGACGATACCGCCATCCGGGTCCGGGTGCTTCAACTCACATTCATCACCCAGTTCAAAATCACGCGGTATTGTCCCGTCACCCAGCCAGTGCGTCATCAGACCTGACAGGGACTGCTTTGTCTTCACCGGTGTGGCCGGGAACCGGCCCAGCGTGGTGCGCAACTGTCCAATCAGTGTCTCGGCCTTTCCCGGCGAGGCACTGTCGACAATCATCAACTGGTTACGGATATCGATATAGGCAAACTGATTGCTGATGCGGGTCAAGGCGCGTGGTAGCAGGTCCACGATGATCTCCTCTTTCAGGCGCATCTTTTCTCGCCGGTAGATCTCTCGTCCCTCGTTTTCCTCGGCTTCGCTGACCTTGTCTTCCAGCAGTTGCCGGACGACGCCTGCCGGTATGATCTTCTCCTCCTTGCGCGCACAAATCATCATGTAGCCATTCGCTGCATGCACCAGTTGCCTGCCATGACGGCCCAGCGGCGGGGCCCAGCCATACGTCAGCATATCCATGCTGTTGCAGCCTTTAAACGCATCCGACCGGAGTCGTTCATCAAGCATTTCCGGTGATAGTTCAAACGTCTTTCCCAGACGATACAATTGAAGATTCTTAAACCACATTTAATTGAGTCCCTCAAGAAAAAAGGCCCCATAAGACTGGGGCCTTGAAACACACAGAAAAAATATTTAGCTCATCTTGCCTGCATAATCGGCGATACCCGGGTTATCAGCCACACCGACCAGCACCGGGTAGTTGATCTTCGGCAGACGCAGCACATTGTCCTCACCCTTGTTATCCAGGATGTAACCCCTGACGACATCCCACATCAGCGGACCATCCGGGGTGCGGTTCACAGAAGCCCAACCCGCTACGGTATATCTTGCTTCCAGGTCCAGCGGCTTACCGTCATCCATAATAATATTGGAAATACGTTCGCCCAGTTTCTTTGACGGATCTATGGTGTAATCCAGCCCACCGATACGCACCATGTCACCACCGGATTGCAAATAGGGATCCGGGTCGAACAGGTTATCGGCAACCTGCTCAAAGATAGTCTTGAGGTCCGAACCCGCCATCTCGGTCACATAGGTTTCACCGTAGGTTATGGAACACTGCGTCATGACATCTTCCATGGTAATCCAGTCACCTGCCAGCATGGTCGTACCCCAGCGCACACCGGCAGACATGGCGACATCCGCACCAAATTCATGTCGCAGCGCATTGCACAATACCTGGTCCCAGGTCCCCATGAAATTACCACGCCGATACAGCAAGCGATCGGCAATCGCCAGTTTCTCACCGAGGATTTCATCGAAGGTCTTGCCAACACGGCCCTTGTTATAAAACAGGTCCGATGAACGGCTTTCGACGATCTTGTCAGAGTAGACCGTCTGCCGCATCTGGTTAATGTAGGCACTCATTTCCTTGTCTTCGGGCAACCAGTCCGAGATCACCGGCAGCATCTTGTAATGCATGTCCTTGATCTTGCCGCCCTCGAACTCGAAATCCATCACGCCTACGTATTTACCGTTCGATCCGGCATTGGTCACCAGGCAGGTGTGACCCTCGACATTCTTTACTTCCAGTGGCCTGGGTACGCCATCGTGTGTATGACCACCGAAGACCGCATTCAGACCCGGTACGCGCTCGGCCATTTTGATATCAACGTCCATGCCATTGTGGGACAACAACACAACGGCATCCGGTTTTTCATTCTCGCGGATATCCTTGACCAGCTCGATCATGTCATCCTCGCGCAGACCAAAGGACCAGTCGGGAAAGAACTCCTGCGGATTGGCATTCGCGGTGCGCGGGAAGGCCTGCCCCACAATACAGATACGTGCGCCGTTGACCTCCTTGATGACATAGGGACGGAAGGCATGCCCGGTGTCTTCGTCATACAGTCCACGGCCGTCATATTGCTCGGTCAGTGCCGCATATTCATCACCGAACAGCGCATCTTCCTTGACTCGAACATTCTGGCCGATGAAATCGCCCTTGAACAGGCTGACGTTGTTCAGCACTTCATTCTCACGGTAGGTGAATTCCCAGTGCCCGACCATGACGTCAAGGCCGAGAAGATTCGAGGCCTCCACCATATCGATGCCGCGCGTCCACAGCGACGTTCCCGAGCCCTGCCACAAATCGCCGCCGTCCAGGGTGATGGTATTCTGTTTACCACCGGCCTGCTCGCGCAGCTTGTCCAGCAGCGTCTTGATATGTGCGTAACCGCCGGTGCGCCCGTATTTGGGTGCCGCGTTTTCGAAATCGAGGTAGGTATAGGCATAGGACTCGGGCGTATTCGGACTCAGGCCCATTTTGTCCAGCAACTTCTTTCCAACAATATGCGGGGGGCGTCCAAACGCATCACCGACACCCAGGTTGACATTCGGTTCACGAAAATACACCGGCTTCAGCTGGCCATGCACATCGGTGATGTGCAGGATACGCGCAGTTCCTTGCATGGGCAGGTCATAAAAACCATCGGCAGGGCCGCTGGTCGTCGATGCCAGCGGCGGAACGGGCGCAGCAGCAGTCTGCTCGCCTTTACTGCACGCAACCAGTCCGGGTAGAGTCGAGGCCGCTGCACCAATCCCCATAATCTTAAGAAATTCACGACGGTCAATGGTGGGCATAGTTCACCTGAATTGTTTTGTTTACATGGTAGAGCGATTAATATTCAGTGTTGAAGTGTAAGGCACAGATATCAAATACACCAACATCAATAGTTACATTAGTTTTTTACAGATAACTAATATATAAGAACCCCCTGATTAGTTCGTCATTCCGGCATGCGGAATGACGTTAGATGATTCACATGCAGACCCGTGCTGACAATGCTCTTATCCGTATCTTGAAAACAGGCCTGCAGCTCGGCCTGTTATGGGTCGTTGCGGCGCTGGCTACGCAGGCATGGGCTGATGTCGTCAAGCCGGCGCTGGTTGAAATCAGTATTCATACCGATGGCAGCTACCACATCGAGGTGCGCACCAGTCTGGAGGCACTGCTGACCGGCATCAATGCCCGCTACCGGAACACCCGGGATGCACCCAATGCCGCCGCCTATGATGAATTACGGGTACTGCCCGCCGCTGAACTGGCTGTTGCCTTCAAGCCCTTTGAGCAGGATTTTACGCAATTGGTCGAGTTGAGCTTTGACGTCGAGCAGGTGCCGCTGTCAATCACGCGTATTGACATTCCCGAACCCGGCTACCCCAAAGTACCGCGTATCAGTGTCATTATCCTTGAAGGCAAGATTGACCGCTCCGTCAAAGCCGTTACCTGGTACTACCCGGCACGTTTTGGTGACAACGCCGTACGGGTGCGCCAGATCGATAAAGCCAATGAGAAATGGCACTGGTCGGACTGGCAATGGCTGCGCAAGGATGAACACAGCACGCCCTTCCCGCTGACCGAAGTATTTACGCAGCAACCGGTGAAACAGGTGATTTCAACCTACCTGGCACTCGGTTTTGAACACATTATCCCCAAGGGTCTGGACCATATCCTGTTCATCCTGGGCATATTCCTGCTCAGTGTGCGGCTGCGTCCGCTACTCTGGCAGGTGACCATGTTTACGGTTGCGCACACGCTTACCCTGGGGCTTTCCATGCGCGGTATCATCAACCTGCCGGCCAATATCGTTGAACCGTTAATCGCCCTGTCGATTGCCTATATCGGTATTGAAAATGTCTTTGCACACTCCCTGCACAAAAGCCGTCTGCTGATCGTATTCTTTTTTGGTTTGCTGCATGGTATGGGGTTCGCGAGCGTACTGGCAGATTTCGGGATGCCGGCCAATGCCTTCATGACGTCCCTGATCAGTTTCAATGTCGGTGTCGAACTCGGGCAACTGGCCGTTATTTTATTGGCGTTCCTGACAGTGGGCCTGTGGTTCAGTAACAAACCCTGGTACCGCCCGACCATCGTGGTGCCGTGTTCACTGGCCATTGCCATAACCGGGCTGTACTGGACCGGTGACCGCATCGTAATTTAGCCCTTATTTCTCAAGGGGTAACGCCTTACCCGCTGATAAATGTAAAAAATTCCAATATCCCCTACACAAAAAAAGCATTTTTGATTTATCTGTTGTATTATCTGTCCGTGATCGATGCTGGGGGGCACAGATTTCCTGCCTATTTCGATTTAACAAGACATAATTGCACATTCATAAAGGCAACTCGGAAGGTCAAAACAACTCTCCTGTTATTTTCTTGTTTATCTGCAATTAG
>JBDLIH010000127.1:0-4702 GCA_039714975.1 Pseudomonadota bacterium | reverse complement strand
GCCACGGACAGAACCGCGAAGCGCCGCAAAACTTTCCCGCGTCGGCTCGGACGAGTTGTTATGTGTTTTACTCCTCACTCTTTTTGCCCCGATATAGTTTTACGGGTCTATCCGGGTTTCCCAATGAAATTCCCAATCATTTTACATTAATGAAATGACTTGAATTCACACAAAAACACGGGCTTCATTCTCTCTGTAGATTCGCGTCGACAGAAAGGAGGAGAAGCCCGTGAGCAACCTGAAGTTGCTGTACAAAATACTACGCTTGAAAGAAATGAAAATCACCCGTTTCTGGTTCAAGAATCGCAGCAAGGAACTGCATCTGACGGTCAAGCCATACAAGAATGGCTGCCGCTGCCCGAAATGTGGGCGGCGTGGCCGGATCGTGTGCCAGACAGCCGCGCTTCGCGTGTGGGAGGATCTCACGCTGATGGGCATAAAAGTCCTGCTCTGGTATGCACCGAAGGAGATCCATTGCCCGACGCACGGGCGGCTGCAGGAGACGATTCCATGGGCGCCGACCCATTCACGCATCACCTACCGCCTGGAGTGGCGTCTCTGCGCCCTGTGCCAGATCATGACCCAGAAGGCCGCTGCCGAGATCCTGAAAATGGCTCCTTCGACACTGTCCAACCTGCTGCACCGGATCATCACACGGGTGCGCGACGGGCATAAGATCCGCGGCGTGACTACCCTTGGTGTCGACGAGATCTCCTTCTTGAAGGGCCGCAAGTTTGCCACCCTCGTCTATGACCTGGATCGCTCGCATGTCCTATGGGTAGGCCGGGGAAAGGGCCGCGAGACCATTGACCGCTTCTTCAACGAATGCCTGAGCAAAGGTCAGAAAGCACGCATTCTGTGGGCCAGCTGCGACATGAGTCGCGCCTATACCGAGGCGATAAAGTATCACTGCCCCAATGCCACGCTTGTCATCGACCGCTTCCATGTCGTGAAGGCGCTGAACCAGGCCGTGGACGAGGTGCGAAAGGACGAGTGGCGTGCGCTCGATACCGATGGACGCAAGGCGATCAAGGGTCTGCGATGGCTGCTCAGCATGCATTCCAGAAATCGTACCAAGGGGCATACCCGCTTCCTCAACAGCCTGCGCAACTCCAATCGCCGTATCCACCGTGCCTGGGTGCTCAAGGACGAGTTCGAACACATCTGGAATTATAGCTATCGTGGATCGGCGGAGAAGTTCCTCAAGCGCTGGATGACTGCCGCGCTGCGCAGCCGTATCCCCTCACTGCGCCAGTTCGTCGGTACGCTGCGAAATCACTTCGATAACATTGTCGCCTTCACCGACAGGAACCTGACCAATGCCGTCGGTGAGGGTCTTAATCGTATTGTCAAAATTGTTAAAAACCGGGCCTCCGGATATCGCAATCTGAACAGCTTCGCCGACATGATCTTCCTGACCGTTGGCGACCTCGATATTCCTGCGCATATTCCCAGCCATTTGCGTACACTCTAAGGTAGGCTATAACCCCTATGAAACAGCTGTATCAACGTAATTCACTGGTTGGGAAATCCGGATATAGCCGATAATATGAACTCGATAATATCATGTGTAGCAGTCGCTACTTGATCAATCCTGTGATGTCAGAACTATATACACCTAAATGTCTCAGAACGGCCAACTCCGGCCATATATGCTAATGTCCGATTTAGGGGTCCTCAAAGAAGCCCGTATTTTTCAGGAGGTTCTGATGAGCATTTTCAACTAATTAGTCATTTAGCATAATTTGTTTCTGTCCGCACATGCTCATGCTGAAATGTAAAAATAAACAAAGCCTATTTTCTTGATTTAATCAGTACTCACTGCGATATTTCGTAAGCGTCTGGGCAACTGCAGGATTGACCCTACCCGTCCAGGTCTTCCATTTTTAAATTCTGCGGCAGCAAGGCCAGCAGCGCCTGTTCCGATTTAGCAGCCGGAAGTTGCTCAAACAAATAATTTAGGTAAGCCCATGGCTCCAGTTTGTTCGCCTTGGCCGATTCTACCAACGTATAGAGCGTTGCACTGGCATGCGCCCCTCTCGGGCTTCCGGAAAATAACCACCCCTTCCGGCCGATGACAAAGGGACGGATCGCGTTTTCTGCCTTGTTGTTGTCGATCTCGATATCACCGTCTTCAAGGCAGGTGACCAGCTTTGGCCAGAGGTTCAGGGTATAGGTGATGGCTGTCCCTAACGGGCTCTTGGGGAGCACCTGGGTGACTTTTTCATCGAGCCATGTCTTGATCTTATCCAGGATCGGTGCGGCCTTTTTCTGACGAATGGCTGCTCGCTCTTGTGCGCTTTTATTCCTGGCGGCACGCTCAATCTGGTACAGCTTGTGGATCAACGCCACCATCTGATGCGCCGCAGCCGTGTTCTTGCGGCCGTGTGTCGCCTCGACAAAGCGTCTGCGCACATGCGCCCAGCAGGCACCATGCCCGAGGATACCGGGAGATTTGGACAGCGCGTTATAGCCCTCGTAACCATCAGTGACCAGATACATCTCACACGCGGGCAGCACTTCGTCTGTCGGGAACAGGAAGTCCACCGGGACCTCGCTGCCGCGCGAGTCGGCATATTGATACCAGATCACCGGTTGGTCCGGTGGGCCACCGCCATAGACCCACATATACGATAATTGTGTATTGTCCCGGTTGGGTTCATTGAGCACCTGCAACCGGGTTTCATCGATATGGATGACCCGGCCCTGATAGAGCAGCCGTTTCATGACCGCCATCAGCGGGGTTAACCGCTCATGGAGTTGAATCATCCAACCGCTCATCGTCTGACGGCTGAGATCGATGTTGTCTCTGTGATAGATGATTTCTTGTCGATAGAAAGGTAATCCATCCACAAACTTGCGCACCACCACATCGGAAATGACCGAGCTGTGGGCAATGGATTTGGGCAGGACCTGGTCCGGGCGAGGGGCAATCTGGATGCCTTGCTCCGCGCCGGCCACCGCCTCGTGATTCGGTGCGTACTTGGCCCGCTTGAAAGCGATGACATAATGCTGCCGGGGAACGACAGCCAGTTGCTCGGAGGTATCATAGCCGATGAAGGTCCAGTCATCGCCCATGGCGGCCTTTTCTTCCTCGCTAAGATCGATGATCTTTTCGATGCGATGGAGATTGGCCGGTAGTGCGCGACGAACAGGCTTTTTCTTTTCGTCTTGTTCGTCGGTTGCTCTCTTTTGAGGGGCCGGCTTGCCCTCATCGGGATCCGCGGGTAAATCCAGCTCAGCCAGCAGTTGCTCCAGTTCGGCTTCATCGAACAGCGAGGCCTGGTTCTTGTTGGTTCGATCCGCGCTGGCACCGAACTGGCGCTTGCGTAACAGCAGGATGTAATCGAGCAGCTGTTCTATGCGTTGGGTTTTCTCGGTTAATGCGTGCTCTTTTTCCGCAATAGTCTGTTCATTTTCTTTGACCACATCGCGTAACTGAACGACCTCTGCCTTGAGTTGGATCGGGTCATCGCAAAGAGGAGCAACGCTTGAATGCATGGGTGAGATTGTATCAAACGCACACGCAACAAGCAGCAAGATAATGCATTAAAACAAGGAAAACTTCGCTGTTTTATGCGCCTTGACCTGCGTCACATCCAGACCCTCCAGCAACCAGCTTAACTCACGGGATGTGATTTCGATCGAAGCCTGTTCGCCGTCCGTGGGCCACCAGAATCGTTGCTTCTCAAGACGTCGATAGAAAAGCCAGAAACCGTTGTTATGCCAGTACAGAATCTTGATCTTGTCTCTCAGGCGATTGCAGAAAACAAACAAGTGACTCGAGAAGGGGTCGGCTTCCAATACATCGGAAACCAATACCATCAGCCCATTGACCGCCTTTCTCATATCCGTAGACCCTGCCGCAAGATAGACACGGGTGTTTGATCCAAAGGTGATCATGCCGCCTGGAGTACCTGGATAACCTGCTTCAAAGTCACGGGATCAAAACCGGCCGGTATCTCAATGCGCAGATGATCATCAATCACCAAGGCAAGGTTCGATGCCGGGGCTGCCGTCACATTCACCGGCAGAAAGTTCACCGCTGATGATGCCCCTGCCTTTTCTCCCCGCATGAATATCCCGCGCCAACGCTGGAAAGAACCCAGCCTCAGTTGCTGTTGTTCGCAAAATGCTTTCTGGGTAAGGCCGCTTTGCTTCCAGTCCTCAATACGATCAAACCAGCGCTGGCGGTTGGCTGCTCTTTTGGATAAGCTCGGAATCATAATCTGCCCTCGATATGTCAATGGATAGTGAGGGCATCATGGTGAATCCAGCGAGGCCAGGGTAGATGTAATTCGCCAGACGCTTACGGTGTATTCAGGGCAACACGATTTACTGACAATCATCGAGAGCAGTTACACAAGTCAGAATGTGACCAGATTTCCTTAATTTCCTCAGATCAATGTCGACTATAATACAGCATTCGAATAACCGGAATTAGAGCTAAAAATTATCATGAAACTACGATACCTGGTTTTTTCAATTGCGCTCGCCGCGATTGAGGCACATGCTGACAGTTCAACACTGGATGCAGCAATTGGTGGTGGCATAGGTGGAGCTACCGGGGCAGCAATCGGCAACGAAGTCGGTGGGCGCGATGGCGCGATTATCGGAGGTGCAGTAGGCGCAGCAGTTGGAACTGCGGTCAATACCGACGAAGAGCCTTACCGAGACTCTCCACCGGCAAGAGCTCGAGACC
>JBDLIH010000126.1:0-4748 GCA_039714975.1 Pseudomonadota bacterium | reverse complement strand
TCAAAACTGCATACCATATCAACACAGTTTGCAGTAAATGATGCGATGGGAGGAACATTGCCGGTGCCACTTCCTCCCAGGAGGTTCCACGCATCAATGGCTTGTACTAGCCCATAACCGTATGCGTTATCCCGCCCCGCATCACCGAGATCAAGCGCGGATTGAGTCATCGCATCGCGCACCTCGTCATTGGTCTTACTGGGATCTGAACTCCATATCAACGCAGCTACGGCAGAAACGTGGGGCGTGGCCATTGACGTCCCACTCCACGATGCATATCCGGACGGCAAGGTGCTAAGTACACCAACGCCGGGGGCTGCCAGCTCAACCTGTGCATTCTTTTGCGAAAACCCTGCGACCACATTATTGCTATCCACCGCTGCAACAGACACCACTGAATTATACGAAGCAGGGTAACTCTTGCTTGAGCCTCCACCATTTCCTGCCGCCGCTATGGAAAGCACACCATCATTCTTGTCTATATTCGCAAAGGCTCTGTCCTCGGTGCGGCTCCTCACATTCCCGCCAAGACTCATACTGATAATATTTGCGCCATTAGTTACACAGCGTTGGGCCGCATTGACCAGTGTTGAGCTATACGTCCAGGAACAGTTGCTGAGGTTGGGTCCGTCGAAAACCTTGACGGCATAGATTTCTGGTGCGATGGCCACACCAACAACTCCAACAGTGTTATTAACAGCCGCGATGGTGCCGGTCACATGGGTGCCGTGACCGCAACCATCAGAGTCCCAGCCTGACGGCTCCCCCCCGACGATGTTTGCACCCTGCAAATCTTCATGTACGGTATGAATGCCCGAATCAATGACGCAGATTCTGCGCCCAGCGCCGGTTGGTGCACCGCTATCCAACACGCCATCCCGGTTACTATCCCACACATCCCGCGCCTGTACAGCATCAATGCCATAGGGAACGCTTTGAGTGAACAAGTAGCGTTTAGGGTCTTCCTCAATGAGAAGGACATTTGGATTCTTCTCTAGACCGGATAATCTAGCTGCAGGCAAGGTTGCAGCAATGGCATCAAGCTGCTCAAATCGGAAATGAGTGATGCCCTGTGCAGCCGACACGGCTGCAGCTACTTCGTTACCAGATCCTTGTGTGAATTGAATCCACACCCGACGCTGGTCGCTTTCTCCGTATGTAAAACTGCTTGCTACGAGCATTCCTATTAGGGTTATGCTTTTTAGTAATCTCTTCATAGCCTTTCCCACGCAAACTTTATATTTATTAAAACCATAATCCGAGTACTGATAATATAGACTGTTTTTTCAGCTGTATATAGGGCAACAGTACGATCAGTCTAATCCATACTAATGTGCAGACGTTCCATCTATTATTAGCAACGACTAAAAGTCCGGCTTGGGTCG
This sequence comes from Pseudomonadota bacterium, assembly GCA_039714975.1. GTDB lineage: Bacteria > Pseudomonadota > Gammaproteobacteria > UBA9214 > UBA9214 > UBA9214. The sequence continues at coordinate 3,363 of JBDLIH010000126.1, read as the reverse complement.
ACAACTGCCGTTTAGCGTTTTCTTATATTAGTAGTACCTAAAGGACCGGAGTCGACCCGAAGAAGACATTCGAACTCACCGTTTTTATAAACGGGCCGGATTTGTTGTTTAAATCAATAAATCCGGCCCGTTGATACAACTGATCTTTTCTCAATAGGTCGTGAGCCTGAACTCTACGGGCAGCGAGTTTGAAATAATGTCGTGGACCGGTGAGAACATTGCCAGCGCTGTTAGTTCTTCTGCGCTTGCCTCACTCTTGACGCGCATGTTGACTGCAACCTTGCTGAATCCCTTGCGCACGTCGTCAGCAAGGCCCAGGAGGCCGCGGACATCCATATCACCCGTGTATGAGGATTCAACTGCCTCGATCTCAATGCCACGTACTGCTGCGTGGTAGACGAGTGATGCTGTCAAGCAGGAGGCCAGTGCATGTAGAACATACTCCATGGCATTCGGCGCGCTGTCCTGACCCGCTGCGATCATCGGTTCATCGGAGTCGAGGGTGAACGCCTGTTTACGGGTAGTGTCCTCGGCATTACCGGCGTAGAACTCCTTGATTCGGCTTTTCGTCTGGCCGCCACTGACCCACTGGTTGGTCGCCCGAAACTGGAATCTTGCATATCCGGTGTCTGATTCGATCTCACCGATCAGGCCCATGATCTGGTCAACGTCGACGCCATTAGTGATGTCTTTCGTCTGTTCAATTGCGTTACTGAATGTCATGTCATTTCTCCTGAGAAATTGATGTGTGCGACGAGCTACAACCGTCGAATAGCATGTTAGGGAATGTGCATACTTGCCCGATACTGCAGGATGTGTAGTATCTAACTACATAAAGTGAAGTTGGCTTTCCAGAGAAGTGAACCCCTCCGGTCTGTGTCTGGCCGGTCTTGAACATCACAGGTACAAGTGTATGGAATACGGCCAGTTTTGTCCTATTGCCAAGGCTACCGAGGTCATTGGTGAGAAATGGACGATATTGATTATCCGCGAGCTCCTGATGGGTGGCTCGCGCTTCAACGAACTGCAACGCGGCCTGAGTCTGATCTCACCGACCATCCTTTCAAAACGGTTGGAGTCACTGTCACAGCATGGCTTGGTACTGAAAAAGAAAATTCCAGGGCAAAAGGGTTATGAATACTTCACGACAGACACATGCAAGGAGCTTCTGCCTGTGATCCGCATGCTGGGTGACTGGGGCATGCGCTGGGCACGCGCCAATCTCACCGAGAAGGACTACGATGTAGAACTGCTGATGATTTACCTGAAGCGCAGTATTGTTCCCGAAAAACTGATCGGAAACGAGACGGTAATCCACTTCCACTTTACCGACATCAATACCTACCCGGACTGGTGGCTTGTAGCAAAAGACAAGGAACTCGACCTGTGCGTGAACGATCCGGGCCGTGAAGTCGATGTCTACTTCACATCAAGCGTAAAGACCCTGGCTGACGTCTGGATGGGCGACAATACATACAAGAAAGCCATCAAGGACGGAAGACTCAAGGTCGTTGGCAACACACAGCTGACTCGCAACATAACTGCATGGCTGTCAAATAGCCTGTTCGCCGATCTGCCGTCTGCAAGCGAGATCTGATCGACTAACAATATCGATACATGCGCCTGAGGTGTTCTATACTCATCATGTGTCTGCCCGTGGTGTTGTATTAACTATCCGTTTTAGTCGTATTTGTATGGAAAAGTCTATATTCGTTAGTTGCAGGGGATTGTTACATTACTCGAACAATAATACCGCTGCGCTCATTTGCTACTAGGAGCATGATCTTTATCTTTCATAATCAGGAACTCCAGGTATGTCAATTGATAAAGCTGTAGCAGAAAACTATTTACACGGAGATTTACTTAAAGCGATACAAGCTGCAGTGACCAAGCTTGGTAAAACCGTGGACAGCGTAACCATCGAAGATCTTGCACCTGTTGATGAATTCCATATTGGTGGACGACTGGCAACGGAGAATTTTCTTGATCAACTTGAATTCTCCGAGCAACACCATATTCTTGATGTAGGATGCGGCCTTGGAGGCGCTTCACGATTTGTCGCAAACAAGTATAAAAGCCATATTACCGGGATAGACTTAACACAAGAATATATCGAAACCGGCAAGGCTCTATGCTCCTGGGTGAATCTGGACAAGCAAATCACTCTGCAGCAGGGAAGTGCCTTATCAATGCCTTTCCAGGATGAAGCGTTTGATGGCGGTTATATGATGCATGTAGGCATGAATATTGAGGATAAAGCACAGCTCTTTACCGAAATATATCGGGTGCTACGCCCAGGATCATGCTTTGGTGTTTATGATGTAATGCGACAAAATGACGGCGAGTTGGTCTACCCAGTACCGTGGGCAACAGATAGCAATACAAGCTCATTAGCTACACCTGGCAAGTACAGGCAGACTCTGGCTGATGCGGGTTTTGAGATCACCAGCGAGAAAAATTGTCGTGATTTTGCACTAGATTTCTTCATGCAGCTACGCGCAAAAACTGAGGCTAGCGGTGGACCGCCTCCGCTGGGGCTGCACACTCTGATGCAGGAAAGTACGGCCGAGAAAATCAAGAATATGATTGATAATATTGCAGAAAATTACGTTGCACCTGTCGAGGTTATTGCTATCAAAATCTAGCAATTGCTTGTGTTCGCCCTGTCTTTTTAGGCTGGTGATGCGAGGCATTATGAATGACCGTTTATGGCCGAACCAGGAAGTATAGCGAGTCATCAGAGATGCACTTGTCACCGTTTGCCAATGACCGATTTGCAACCCGTAAACCGACATTCATAATGGCACCCTGAGATCCCACCCGACCCGACGCACCAGACGACCCCGTCGCCGCAGGGCAGCCTGGTGAAACCAGGCTCGGTACTCGTTCGGTGTTCGGTTTCAAAAATCCATTCCACTTCTTCGACTTACCCGCAACCCATTCGGAATCGCCCGCAACCGGGCTCGGGATAGGCTCGGTTTCGGTCACCATGCGGAAGGCCGACAGAAAAACTCTCATGCAACTCAAACCAGTTGAAGATCTACCATGTTTCGTTGGACTCTCTCAGCGAGTTTTAATAAATGGCTTTCCGTTATTGTTCAGTGTGTATTCAGCTTGACTGGCGTCTAATCATAGTTGAGGAAAATCGACGAGGACGCGATCATGAGCACGCAAACAGACACTTTAGCCCGAGCGAGGCCTGGGTCATGGTTCATATTACCGGTTGTTCTGTTGGCCGTTCTGGCAATGAGCGGTTGCTCTACACATGCGCCCTATCGGCATTACGACGATTATTATTATGGGTACGACGATGGCCCACGGTCGCAGGTGACATTCGAGTACTACTATTACCCGGATCATCAT
>JBDLIH010000125.1:0-4861 GCA_039714975.1 Pseudomonadota bacterium | reverse complement strand
CAGGATATTACTCATGATGTTTTCTGGAATTCCTTGCGGCTTTAGCATCCCGTGTCTGTCTTTTGTGGGCAGCGTGTGTGATGCGTTCACGCAATCGGTGGTGGGATTCCATGAACGTTTCGAAATCGCGTGCCTCCAGTAGCAACAGTTCTGTAAAGGTGCGGGCGCGGGCGGAGGCATCACGTGGCCGTTTGTAAAGCAGTGCGAGTTCACCGAAAAACTTGCCACCGCGCAATATCCGTATCTTTCCGTCAAGATCGATTCCGACCTCTCCGCTGACAATGAAATACATCGCGTCGCCCTCAGTACCCTTGTCGAATATGACCTCATCCGGTATGGCAGTCCGCATGTGCAAAAGTTCTGAAATGGCGGCGATCTCCTGGACATTGAGCCGGGCGAACAGCGGTACCTGGGCGACGAGGTTCCAGGTGGCAATGAAGTCCTTGCGCTTGACCTCCTGTGCGAAGCCGGAGACCAGGATGCCCGTCGGAATCGCAAACACGGCGATACCAAAGAACATGATGAACACGCCGAAGATTTTCCCGGTCAGTGTATGGGGAATCACGTCTCCGTAGCCAACCGTTGTCAGGGTCGACATGGCCCACCACAAGGCGGCGGGGATGTTGCCGAAGGCATCCGGTTGCATCTCCCGTTCTACTGTGTACATCAGTGAGGCCGTCAGCAGCAGGAGTGACAGCATGACGATCACCAGGGCCACCAGGGTGCGCCATTCCCGTTCTGCAACACTAATCAGTATCTGAAGCGGGCGTGAATTGCGGGTGATGCGCAGCAGTGTCAGCAACCGGAAAATCCGTAGCAGGCGCAGATCCAGCACGACAGGCAATGGCAGGTACCAGGCCAGTAGATACGACATTCATGTTATTACCCCATGGAATGTTATGGTGCTAGAGACTGATTGCTTATCCCTCGATCCACTAGTAATTCCAAGCCATCCATGACCTCCTCGAAACACAGGCCGAACTGCGACAGTAGTTCCATCGCAATATCTAAATCACCAGCCTTGCACGCATCTTCCAGGGCCACGGCTTCATGGTAGAGCTTCCATGCACCCAGGTAACCACTGCTTCCCTTTATACCATGTACAAGATCTTCAGCTTGCTCGATATCACCTCGTGCCAGTAATGTGGTGATCTCTTCGTAGTTGTTCCTGCGCTGCCTGTAAAAGGTCACTAGTATTTTTTTAAAGGTTGGTAGGTCGCATTTCAGGTTCTTCAGAGTGCCATCAATGTCGATACCAGGGAGTAAGTCGTGTTGAGTCTCGTCAGATCCCACTGGAGACCTTATAGGTGCCATCTCTGGTATTCCACGATTCCTCTGCTTGTCTGTGGTTAGCAGTTGCTGCAGAAGAACGGTCACCAGATGATTTGCATCTACCGGTTTGGTGAGATGGGTCACCATGCCGGCCTCACTACAGCGTTCACGTTCCTCAACCATTGCATGCGCAGTTAGTCCGACTACGGGCAGGGAAGGTGCAATTGAATGAATGCAGCGGGTCGCTTCATAGCCATCCATCTCCGGCATTTGCACATCCATAATTACAATATCGAATACGATAGAATCAGCTTTCTCCAGGCAATCCAGGGCCTGCTGACCATTTTCGGTGAGAACCACGGTCGCGCCTTCATATTCCAGCATCTCTCTGAGTACCATCCGGTTGAGTTCATCATCCTCAACGGCCAGCACACTCATGCCTGCCAGACGTGCGCCAACAGGTTGGGCTTCTCTCTCTGCGTAATGTTCAGATGGCCTTGTCTTTGTCAGTGGCAGACACAGGGTAAAGGTGCTGCCCTGGTCGGGCGTGCTCTCGACAGTGATGGTGCCACCCATCAGCTTAGCGAGTTCATTGCTTATTGTGAGTCCTAGCCCAGTCCCGCCAAAGCGGCGTGTGGTCGTGCCGTCGGCCTGCTCAAAAGCCTTAAATAGGCGAGAAATATCTTCATTGTCCATGCCGATACCGGTATCGATCACCATGAATCGGACTTGTCCGTTTTCCGTATGGACAGCCAGTCGAACCTCGCCCTGCCCGGTAAATTTAATGGCATTGCCAAGAAGGTTTAGCAATATCTGGCGCAACCGCATGGGGTCTCCCATGACCCAGTCCGGGAGTTCCGGATCGTACTCGACAGTCAGGTTCAGATCCTTTGCCTTGGCAGATTCCTGCACAAAGTCCAGTGCATCATTGACATTGGCGATCAACTCAAAGGGGATTGAATCAACACGAAGTTTTCCTGCATCCATTTTCGACAGATCAAGGATCTCGTTGATAATACCCAACAAGTGCTGACCGGAAGCCAGAATATGGCTGAATCTGCTCTTGGCATCCGGGTCCTGGCTGCTGCGTCTGCCAACCTGTGCCAAACCTAGCACCGCATTCAGGGGGGTGCGGATCTCATGACTCATATTGGCCAGGAACTGGCTCTTTGCGCGATTGGCTGCCTCAGCCTTGTGTAGGGCTATCTGCAGCTGATGTGAACTTCGCAATGAATTCCAGTAGCGCATATTCAACTGGCGACTAAACCCCATCAGAAACAGAATATATAGCAGTAACAACATGCCGAATCCCGAGCTATCCATCGCGCTGGTTACTATTAATGGAATAACGCTGGGCACGGCAGCAAACACGAGAAACCCCATTAACAAGCGCAGGTGCGTGTTTAGTGTGTTCGTGCCGCCAGCCGCGAGTATTGCTGTACAGATCAAGGTCAGATATGCAGGCCAGGAGGGGAAGTAGTACCAGACCAGTATTGCACTCAGGGAACCCCAGATGAGTCCGTTAACAAGGACGACTGCTCCAAAGGCATGTTGCCAACGGCGAGGGGTCATGCGCTCATAAAGCCTGTCAAATCCCAGGCCTAGAACAAGGCGTGTGGCAATTAACAGCCCGAACAACCATATGCCAATCATGCTGATGAGAGGCAGGTCGTCGGCCACACTTGTGGTGTAGATGACGAAAAGCCATGAAACCAGAAAGAAGATACTGCCGAAAGTGGCGTCTTTGGCCAGATCTTTATCAGCGACTTTGGCTAAAGAGGGTTCAGTGTGAGGCATGACAAGAAGACGGTATCAACGGCTACAAACCAAATGTTATCTCAGTAGGATTGTTTTTTCCTGTAGCTAGCGCCATCGATTTCAACAATCGAGGCATGATGGATGATTCGGTTGCAGCTACCGTCATTAATGTATCTGGAAAGATCTGGCTCTGACCCTGATACCCTTTCATTATTGATATCCTTCTTGTGGCAGGATGCAAGTTCCAGCAGACTACCGAGGCCTTTTTTTTATCGTAAGCGACTAAATTTCATGGTTATTATGCATTATGGATATGCGTGTGTCGGTAAATACGTATAGACCCTTATGTACACATAGCTACATAATGTGTTTGTGAGTTTACTGTCAAACACGATGCTTCATGGAATTCAGCGGATATTGCAGCGTATTTAGCATGTATTTGAGCCAGATTGAATTAAACAAGGATCATTAATGGAACCGAGGGATATTTTGTATGTGAATTTTTCTGAGGGGGTGGATACGGCACTTTCGAATAAGCTTCTACCTGAGTGGGTGGTCCACGAGGCCGATGGCCTGCAATCACTGCAAAGACTTATTAATGATAAATGCTGTCAAGTGGGAATTATACGCTTCGGTCCAGGCTGCGAAGAACTGTGCACCCCTGAACTGCAAAACATCATTTTCACCAATCCTTGTGTTAATTGGGTGGCAGTGCTGCAGAAATCTGCTCTGGATGATGCGGAAATCCAAAATCTGGTTACCCGATTTTTCTATGACTACCACCATCTCCCTGTGGATACTGCACGCCTGAGGATGACCCTTGGCCACGCCTACGGCCAGGTCCAGTTGGCCAAGCAACTACTCTCTGGAGATAGGGCCTTGAATGAGAAATTGGGCATTGAAGAGGGGCTGGTCGGTAGCAGCACATCTATTCTGAAACTGAGAAGGATGATAAAAAAGATATCCAGAGTCGATACTCCAGTCCTGATTACCGGGGAGAGTGGCACCGGCAAGGAACTGGCCGCAAACCTCATTCACAAGTTTTCCCGGCGGGCAGCGGGTCCGTTTGTGGCAGTCAATTGTGCGGCATTACCGGCGAGCCTGGTTCAGGCGGAGTTGTTCGGTCATGAAAAAGGCTCGTTCACGGGTGCCCACAAACAGAGAATTGGCCGAATCGAGGCGGCCAACAATGGCACTATCTTCCTCGATGAGATCGGGGACCTGCCGCCGGATATGCAAATCACCCTGTTACGCTTTCTTGAGGAGCACACGATCGAGCGGGTGGGCGGGCATGGGTCGATCCCGGTTGACGTGCGCGTGATCGCGGCAACCAATGTGGATCTACAGGGTGCAATTGAGGAAAATACCTTCCGTGAAGACCTGTATTACCGTCTGAAGGTGCTATGCCTGCACATGCCAAGTCTTAACGAGCGCGGGCAGGATGTGGAGATGCTTGCGAACTATTTCATTGATAAATTTTGCGACAGCCACAGTAGGCAAATAAAGAGGCTCAGTTACACGGCAATACAGACCATGTACAGTTATCACTGGCCCGGGAATGTCCGGGAGCTGATGAACGCCATTCGCAGTGCGTTGGTGATGAGCGATGGCCCCCTCATTCTGCCAGCGGATCTCGGACTGGAACGTCGTGCCATGTGCCGCAGCATCAGAACGCTGGAGGAAAGCCGGGGAATGGCCGAAAAGGCCGCCATTCTCAACGCCTTCGAGCATGCCGGCAGCAACATCACCATGGCGGCTGAGTATCTGAGCATTTCACGCGGTACACTCTACCGGTTGATGGAAAAACACGCCATTACCTGGCCTGAAAGAC
>JBDLIH010000124.1:0-5226 GCA_039714975.1 Pseudomonadota bacterium | reverse complement strand
GCTTCTTCGCTTAACTCAATAGTGTTGGTGACAACCAGTTCATTCAACACCGAGTTTTCTATATTCTCTACTGCTTTGCCAGACAACACTGGATGCGTACAGTAAGCAACAACACTGGCAGCACCCTGATCTTTAATCGCAGCTGCCGCCTTGCATAACGTACCCGCAGTATCGACCAGGTCATCGACAATCACACAGTTCTTGCCTTCAACCTCACCGATGATATTCATCACCTCGGATTCGTTAACCTTGGGGCGACGTTTGTCAATAATCGCAAGATCAGCATCACCCAGCCTTTTCGCCAGCGCACGTGCACGAACCACGCCACCCACATCCGGTGACACTACCAGCAGATTCGGATAACCCTGCTGCCATACATCTGCCAGCAACATCGGCGATGCATAGACATTATCAATCGGGATATCAAAAAATCCCTGGATCTGGTCCGCGTGAAGATCGACTGTAAGTAATCGATCAACCTTGACGCTCGCCAGCATGTTCGCGACAACTTTCGCTGTAATCGGTACGCGCGCTGACCGTGGTTTACGGTCCTGTCGTGAATAGCCGAAATACGGGATAACCGCTGTAACCCGTGCAACCGATGCTCTGCGCATCGCATCAATCATCACCATCAGTTCCATCAGGTGTTCGTTGACCGGTGTGCTCGTTGGCTGGATGATAAAGACATCTCGCCCGCGAACGTTTTCGTCTATTTCAACGCAGCTTTCACCATCGTTGAAGTGATCAACGCCAATCTTGCCCAATGATGTATGCAGAAGGCTGGCAATATCCGCGGCAAGCTCCTTATTGGCATTGCCACTGAAAATCATCAACCGGCTTTCGTCTTGCTTCACTGTCTGCTACTCATGTTGTGCTTGTGTGGCTGGGCCGGCAGGATTTGAACCTGCGAATGCCAGGATCAAAACCTGGTGCCTTACCGCTTGGCGACGGCCCAATTCGAATCCAGTATTAACTGGCTGTTCATTTGCATCTACAAGTAGGCTTTCAGCCTACAGGCCGGCAGGCTCTCAAACTGCCGTCTAAATCGTTTTCATAAACTCGATGAGTGGCGATGTATTCATGCCCTGACAGATAAAAGCCTGCCAGTTTTCAGACCAGTCAGCCGATGCCTGTATCTGTGACAGTATCCGTCCGGCTTCCTGCTCGCTGGCCACCTGGGTAAATACCGAGGCACCTGTACCACTCATCCGCGCATCAGCGCAATCGCCCAGTACCTTCAAAACCTTTCCGACTTCCGGGTAACGCCTGACCACAACCGGAACGCACACATTGTCCCATCCGGCCGTCGAAAGGTCGCATATTTTGAGTGCTGGGCAATTCCGTGTCAATTCTGTAGCAGAGAAAATTTCTGCTGTAGAAACATGTACATCCGGCGTAATTACCAGGTACCAGGGCTCATCAATCGCAACGGGTTCGAGACGCTCGCCGATACCCTCGGCAAAGGCTGCATACCCATGTACAAACACCGGCACATCAGCGCCCAGCGAAAGGCCGATTTCAGCGAGTTTCTCTGTTGAATAATCCAGCTGCCACAGCCGGTTCAATGCATGCAGCGTGGTCGCTGCATCCGAGCTTCCGCCGCCGAGGCCGGCCCCCACCGGAATATGCTTGTGCAGCCTTATATCTACGCCAAGGGACGCATTCGCTTGCTGCTGCAGTGCCTTCGCACTCCTGACCACGAGATCATCATGCGCCGGGATACCGGTGACATCATCAACCCGGTTGACTGATCCGTCATGCCTCACTGCAAATTGCAGCTCGTCATGCAGGTCGATAAACTGGAACACCGTTTGCAGTTCATGGTAACCATCCGGCCTTTGTCCGGTGATGTGCAACATGAGGTTGAGCTTGGCCGGCGCGGGCCAGATCAGACTGCCTTCAGTCATTGTGCCTGAGCATGCCCTGCTGGCAATTCCCATTGCCGCACCAGTAAGCGTACGGATAACTCCGGCTGGTCATCGCGGCCCAGGTAAAACGCATGCGGCAATTCATTTTTACCCGTAGGTTTGTAGCGGTTCATTTCAATATTCCAGCCGCGCTGTTTCAGTTTGTACAGCTGGCCGTGTTCGTTCCAGCTGATGCTCTCGATGGAATTACCCTGCATGGGTGTGCCGCGTAACCAGTCCTGCATGCCAGTCACCGGCAGTGACAGCCCGGTCATGGCTATAAACAGGGCATCAGCATCTTCGGCGAATTCTTCTCTGCCGTCGTGGGTACGAATCGTGACCCCGTCAGCGTTACCCTGTATATAAACCGCACCCTGCCCCAGTGGTGCGATCAAGCGGATTTCATAGCTGGCATCCCGCTGTTGCCAGAATAGATCAAAACTGCCACCCTCGGTCGCCGTTTGCACACCCAGTTTTCCTTTAATGGCCCAGTCACTGATCTGGCGATTGTGTTGCAGCCTCTGCAACCAGTCGGGTGGTTGATCTGAAACATGTTCAGGCGCAGTAGCGCAAGCTGTTAACAGAATGATTAAAACGGGGAGAACCAGGTAACGAATAACAACCCTGTACGGCATTACTGGACATATCAATGCCGGATGGGACACTGTCTGATATATCAATGTTTCAGTCTTTTCATGGTTTCAAGCAAGACGGGGTGTTCTGCATTATCTTCCAGCCCGATTTTCCACACTTTCTCGGCTTCCTGCTTCTGATTGTTCTTCCATAGAACCTCGCCGTAGTGTGCCGCAATCTCGGCATCTTCCAGTCGCTCAAAGGCCTTGCTCAGCCACTTCAGCGCATCCTGCATATTGCCAAGGCGATAACTGACCCAACCCAGGCTGTCGAGAATAGCGGGATCATCAGGCACTAACTCGGCAGCACGTTTGATGTAATCGAGTGCTTCTTCCAGGCGCTCAGTTCGGTCAGCCAGGGTGTAGCCCAGTGCATTCAGTGCATTCGCATTTTCCGGTTGTGCTGAAAGCAGCTTGAGCAAATCCGCTTCGGTGATGTCGATGCGGTCTACTTTCTCTGCCATCAAGGCACGTGCATACAGAAGGTCGGCATCATCCGGTTTTTGTATCAATGCACGGCTGTACATTTCCATGCCTTCTGCATAGCGTTGCTTACTGGCAAGAATCTCGCCCATGGCAAGATATACGCGAACCTTATGCGTCCATGCTGTTTGCGTGCTGGCAAGGATTTCGAGCTGCTTCAAACTGTCATCGATTCTGCCCAGGCGTGCAAACAGGCCGGCGGTGCGCAGCTTGGCATCAAACACGTAATCGCCATGCTGAACTTCCAGGTAATAACTGATTGCGATTTTGTGCTGTTCCCTGTTCTGCGCAATCCGTCCAAGGTAGTAATTTGCAATATCCTGCTTCTGGTTAATATCCACAAGATGCTTCAAGTGCGCCGAGGCTTCATCCAGATCCTCGGTTTCAATATTGAGCAGTCCCAGGCTGAGAAGCAGTTCCGGGTTATCCGGTTGATTCTTTAATAACAGGTTGAACTGAACACTGGCTTGCCCGAATTTGCGCTGCTCAACCAGCATGCGTGCATACTGCAAGCGCAAGGTGTCGTCATCGGGCTGTTCCATCAGCACCAATGCAATCAGTGCCAAAGCCTGGTCCTGCCTGCCTTCGGCCACGAGTATTCTCGCCTTGATAATATGCACATCAGTCAAGCCGGGATCGATATCAAGAACTTCATCGAGCAAGGTGATAGCTTTTTCATACTTTTCGAGCTGTGCTTCATAGCGTGCCTGCAGGATCAGCATGTGCATATTTGGATCATCGCTTTGATTCAGCGCTTCCAGCACGGCTGCACCATCCTGAGTGTTTGATTCCTTGGCAAGCAGGCGTTTGACTGCGAGCGCCTCTTCACGACTGCCTCCTTCGACGGATTCAAGAATGGTTTGAATATAAGCGGCTGCCGCCAGTGGCTGTCTGAGCTTTAGATAGGTGATCGCGTACATGCGCGTGATGTCCATGTCATCCGGGTCAAGCAGTTGCCAGCGCTCCAGTAAATCCAGCGCCTTGTCATACTGTTCTCCGTAGACAGCGATATAAGTGGCACGTGCAGCCACGCGCGCGTCCGTGGTTTTTACCGCGGCACGGTTATAAGCTTCGATGGACAGATCAATATCACCGATGTTACCGGCAAATTCACCCACCAGCAGGTCATAGAGCAAATCGCCGCTGAGTTGAGGCTGTGCAGCAGCTATAACTGGCTGTTCAGAGGACTGAGTGGATGTGGTAGCACAGGCATTGAGCGCAAACAGAAGCAACAAAAGCACCGATGCATACAACCATCGTGACCCACTCACATCGGGCCTTGAATAAAACATTTCCATATAATGAATATAACGCATTTTTCTCCTGTTTTCGGTGCGCTTGAGTTCGACCTGTGCATGGCGCAAAATTACGGGTTTTCTCGTCACGCAGACTTAGTCTATGTCCTTGATAACATTGGGCCTGAACCACAAAACCACGCCGCTGGAGCTGCGTGAGCGGCTGGCTTTCACCCCACAGACCCTGCCTGAGGCTCTGAATAGCCTGATCAAGGTCGATGGCGTCACTGAAGCTGCCATTGTATCAACTTGCAACCGTACTGAGCTCTATTGCGCCCTCCATACAGATAATAAAAATGACCCAAATCAAGGCCACACAATTGATGACCTGCCACTGGTGCAATGGTTCAGCGGATTCCACGGAATCGACCCCGCTACCCTGGAAGGCCATTTATACATTCACGACCACAAGAACACCATTCGTCATGCGATGGAGGTCGCCAGCGGTCTCGATTCAATGGTGCTCGGCGAGCCTCAAATCGCCGGCCAGATGAAACAGGCCTATGCGCTTGCCAGCCAGGAAGGCACGGTCGGACAGGTACTCGGCAAGTTGTTCCAGAATGCATTTGCTGTCGCCAAACAGGTACGTACCGATACCGCCATTGGTTCCAGCCCGGTTTCGGTCGCATTTGCTGCCACCACCCTGGCACGCCAGATTTTCGGAGAACTGGACCAATCCACAGCTTTGCTGATTGGTGCGGGCGAAACCATCGAACTGGCCGCACGTCACCTGCAGTCACAGAACATTAAACTGATGATCGTTGCCAACCGCAGCCTGGAACGTGCACAAAAACTGGCAGAAGAAATTAACGGCGAAGCCATTAACCTGCAGCACATTGGTGATCATTTATACCGCGCGGACATCGTCATTGCTTCCACTGCAAGCCCGTTACCGGTGCTGGGTAAAGG
>JBDLIH010000123.1:0-5227 GCA_039714975.1 Pseudomonadota bacterium | reverse complement strand
CAAGGCAACAGACTACACACCAGACACCGCGTAACCATCGACGGGAACGGAATGAGGACCGTCAGGTATTGCGCGATGTTCGGCAGACGAGACACAAGGGTGATCGCAGCGCCGCCAGGATCCAGCGCTCGACCACCAGTACCCCGGCTTCTACCTTGGCCTTGTCACACGGGCGGCGGGCACGGGTAGGCAGTACCGCAACGCCATAATGGGAGGCCATGTCCTGATAGGTGGGATTAACATCGGGTTCATAACGATGGGCCATGGTCACACCGGCACATAGATTGTCAGGCACGACCAATTCAGGGACACCGCCGAGATAGGCAAAGGTACGCCTATGCGAACCAATCCAGTCCGGCAAGCCCTGTGTCCAGGTGGCCTCGGCATAGGTGTAGTTAGAGGCACCGAGTACGGCGACGAAGATCTGCGCCTCACGTATCTCCCCGGTCATTCTGTCCACTACCGCTACCGTCTGGCCGGCGTAGTCGACAAACAGCTTCTCGCCAGCCCGGTGGTCCTGGAGCATGACCACATCCAGCTTGCCCCGCCAGCTGCGGTAGTGCTCACAAAACCAGCTGTACTGGTAATCCTCAGGGTGTGTTTCCCGGTATTCCTGCCAGAACAGGAACAGGGTCACGCCTTTATATCTGCGATCCTGGTGTGCGGCTGACCATTCCGGTACACCGCGTGCGTGTGCGGGCAGCGACGGTGGGGGCGGAAAGCCTCCATAAATAAAAAAACCCCGCTGAAAGCGAGGCACAAAAAAGGCCGACCATTGAGGTCAGCCCACATACGCAAAAACCGCCTCGCGGCGGTCTAGAGTCACTTCTTCCAGAATAGGTTTTTGACTATACCATGCGGAACCAAAGAAATATATTTAAACATCCCCAAGTCAGCGATCTGACCGAGGCAAGAACAGGGTTTCCATGGGTAGGTTGTGCCTCTGATCAACGCGTGAATATTCACCACGACACTTCAGGCCGTTTGAAGGTGTTGGCCATGAGCAGGTGTAACCTTAATTTCCACGTGCTGGTTCAGACGATTCAATACCGTCACCAGTCGGTCAATTGTAAAACGCCCTAGATCTGCATTTCTGATCCGTGAGAAGTCAGCATGATCGAAGCCGGTTTTTGTTGCAGCCTTACGAACAGAAAGTGCCTGCTCATCAAGAATACGGATAATATCGGCTGCCAGCTGGGATTTGAGTTGTTCAACATCGGCATTTTGATAGCCAAAATCCCGGAAGACATTACCACTGCCTTTGACGGTTTCCAGTTTACCTTTCATCGTAACTGCTCCTTCAATTGACTAATCCGTAAACGAATTAGATCCACTTCTCTCTTCGGCGTCTTGATGCCCTTGCTCGACTTCTTCTGGAATGCATGAACAACCCAGATATCCTCACCCAGTTTAACTGGCATAAATCGTCCGGTAGGCATCAGACCGATAAGCAAGCGCAATTTCATAAACGCCAGGACCGAGACCTTTCATAGGCTTCGCAATATCCGACTTGCTGCCTTCTGCGGCAATGGTCAACGCACGAAGCATGATTGTGCGTGCTCCTTGTGGGAATTTCCCGAATTCCTTATGCGCCGCCTTTATCCATGATAATTGCCCTCGCATCCTTACGCATAAGCGTATGTTGGCATATTTGCCAACATACGTCAAGAAATGTACCATTCCTATATCATGACCTCGCAAACAACACAGGCAGACAAGCCCCTGGAACTCGCCAGAAAAGTAGGCATTCTGCGTCCGTGGGATCTGGGTACCTACGGCATATACCACCCCGGACCTGTCTTAACCGCCTTAGTGGCACCGGTAATCTGTAGCTGGATGGCTGGGGGCTGTATGTACTGCCGAACATCAGCCCCACCGAACATCATTTGTTATCGCTAGCGACATGAAAAACGACTCACTGCGCCAGGCAATCGCTCGCGAAGAAGCGCAACTCGCCGATCTCTCACACAAACACAATGAGAGTCGGGAACGATTGGCAGCACTCAAGACTCAACTCGCCACATCGAAAGCAACTCCTGCGGCTTCTTCCAGCCCAATAGTACAACCCCGCGCTGATATACCCACTGAAGTCCATGCCGTGCTTGCACAACGCCTGTTCGTGGACAAAACGGATTTGCCATCACCCCTGCTGAACCAGATCAAGCGACTGGCGGCCTTTCAGAATCCGGAGTTTTACAAAAAGCAGAGCATGCGGTTGTCGACAGCATTGACACCACGGGTGATCAGCTGCGCCGAGGAGTTTCCCAAGCACATCGCCCTGCCCAGGGGATGTCAGGACGAACTCGCGGCCTTGCTCAAACATTATGGCAGCACACTGACCATTGATGACCAGCGGCATCCTGGAGAGCCACTCGATGTACGGTTCGATGGCAAACTAACGGCCATCCAGAAACAGGCCGTTAACATTCTGCGCAAACATGATATCGGTGTCTTCGTCGCACCACCGGGTATTGGCAAGACCGTCGTCGGTACCTGGCTGATCGCCAAGCGGCAATGTAATACTCTGGTTCTGGTGCATCGCCAGCCATTGCTCGATCAGTGGATCGCACAGCTCGCACTGTTTCTGGGGCTGGATGCCAAGGATATAGGGCGAATTGGTGGCGGCAAGCACAAACTCAATGGCCGGCTCGACGTTGCCATGATCCAGAGCCTGGTGCGCAAAGAGAGCGTGGACAATCTGGTGGCAAACTATGGCCATGTGATCGTGGATGAGTGTCACCATTTGCCCGCGGTGTCGTTCGAACGCGTCCTGACAGAAGTCAGAGCACGTTTCATTACGGGTTTGACCGCCACACCACAACGCCGTGGTGGCCATCATCCGATTATCCAAATGCAGTTAGGTCCGGTTCGCTTCACCGTGGATGCCCGGAATCAGGCGGCCCACCGTCCCTTCAACCACAACCTGATCATCCGCGAGACAGGATTATGTATCGATGACGACGACCTGCGTATTCAGGAGATTTACCGGTGGTTAACAACTGACAAGCAACGTAATAATCTGATATTTGATGACGTCCTGCAGGCACTTGAGGAAGGCCGCTCACCGATCTTGCTCACGGAGCGCAAAGAACATCTGGAGTACTTCGCCAACCGATTGCGTAAATTCACACGCAACCTGATTGTCCTGCACGGCGGTAGAGGCGCAAAAAAACGCCGTGATGATTTGAGCCGGTTGGCAGCCATTCCCGATGATGAAGAGCGGTTGGTTCTTGCAACCGGGCGTTATATTGGAGAAGGATTTGACGATGCGCGACTTGATACGTTGTTTCTGACACTGCCTGTATCATGGAAAGGAACACTGATTCAGTATGCCGGAAGACTGCACCGCCTCCACCCCGACAAGACCGAGGTTCGCATCTACGACTATGTTGACCGTGATGTACCCATGCTTGCACGCATGTTCGAAAGACGCTTGCGCGGATATCGTGCGATTGGATACAGCACTGAAAATGTCATCTCAGACTTGTGACGTTTGGTTGCAGTGGGAATCGGGAGTTTAGGTTGTATCCGTGCCTTAGGCAGGCCTTCACCGAGCTACCTGTTGATGATCAACCCAGACGTACTAAGTTCAGCAACCCTTCTTCCGGATCTCATTGACGCTGACTTTTTTGAATCCTGCCAGTGACTTGATCACAGATGCCGTATACACAGGGAAGGCATGAAGGACAGCACCTGTCCAATTCAATGGATGTTTTTAGCTCTATTGGACAGCCACGAAAAACCTGCCAAGCGGAACGATATAATCGATTGATTTAAATAATAAAATGGCGCGCCCGGAGAGATGATTCGGGCCTGCGGCCCTCACCCCTTCGGGGCCGCCGGCAAAGCCGGCGTTGTCTCGCGCAGCATTGCTGCGCTCGGCTCGAACTCCCGACCGCCTGGTTCGTAGCCAGTTTAGACTATTTTACTTACTTTATTAATCAGTCACTTGCTGCGCTTGCCCATCCAATACCGCAGTTGAGTTATCAGTCACTTGTAGTTCACTATCACTACAAGTTAGCACAAAATTGGCACAGTCCTTTTTTGCCCTCTGAAAAATTCCTGTACCCGCGAGAACAGGAATTCGCCACCCACAGGCAGCATGTCAAGTCAGATTCAGTTCTTGCCTGGTAAGTAGCAGTTGATTACCCCACTTTTTTCAGCGGCGGCACCTTACGGTGCGAATCCATGGCATACCAGAGGTCCCAGTCACGTTGCAGATTCAACCAGAACTCAGGGCCAGTCTTGAGCGCCTCACCCAGCGCCAGTGCCGAATCCGCACTGACCTGGCGGCGGCCGTTGATGACCTCGTTGAGGCGCGCATAGGTCCAGCCAAGGTGCGAGGCAAAGGCTTTCTGGGTCATACCAAGGGGTTCCAGAAACTCTTTCAGCAGCATCTCGCCAGGGTGTGTGGGGGGCCGTTTCTTCGGTAGCATCTCATTCACCTAGTGGTAGTCGATCACTTGTACATCCAGTGCATACTGACCTTGCCAACGGAACACAATGCGCCATTGATCATTGATCCGCAGGCTCCAGAATCCCGCTCTATCACCTTTCAATTTCTCCAACCGGTTGCTTGGTGGAATACGTAACGTATCAAGTGTCTGAGTCGCGTTGATCTGGTCCAGCAACCGTCGCGCCTTGTCGTGCAACTCACGCGGTAGCTTTCGTGCCTGGCGACTGTTAATACCATTATAGATATCCTGGGTCGTCTTGTCGGCCAGGTTTTTAAGCATAACCATATATATATCGTATATCGATATACAGATCAACCAGCGCAATTTATTCTGACATCAATGCACGGCTTCACAACCCCGATCAACTGGTATTTAACCAGGTAGTCGGGTAACTCATAACCCATTGTTTTCAGGAGAACAGGAGATAAGGTCGAAAACAACAGCAAGTAGAAAAGACCTACGAAGTCTTCTCTAGCCTGCTGTTTTTATTGGAATGGCGCGCCCGGAGAAATTCGAACTCCCGACCGCCTGGTTCGTAGCCAGTTTAGAGCATTTTACTTACTTTATAAATCAGTCACTTGTGGTGCTTGCCCATCCAATACCGCAGTTGAGTTATCAATCACTTACACTTCACTGGCAGTTCAAGTTAGCACAAATCTAGCACAGTTCAAATTTCACCGATTGGACCGTAGGCCTTGTACTTTTCCGGGCTACCGCTCTCCGGGACTTACCGATAGCACGCCGTCACAACGTCCTATGCCACCTTCCGG
>JBDLIH010000122.1:0-5287 GCA_039714975.1 Pseudomonadota bacterium | reverse complement strand
ACACCCCACCAAATGAATCGCTCCCAACCGGATGCGCAGTGCAAATTATTGGGCTACAATGTAGCTCATAGTCAAATGAGGATCACATCATGTCTGCAAACTCTGTTGTCCGTGCCCGCATCGACGAACACATTAAGGAAGAGGCATCAGCCGTGCTGGCGGCGATGGGCCTCACCGTGTCCGATGCGTTCCGCATCATGCTGACCCGCATCGCCCGCGAGAAGGCGCTGCCGTTCGATCCGTTGGTACCGAACGAAACCACAATCGCAGCCATGCGCGAGGCCCGTGCCGGTAATCTCAAGAGCTTCGATAGCGTCGAGGGGCTGATGGCGGACTTGCATGCGGAGGATTGAGCACACCGGCCAGTTCAAGCGCGACTACAAGCGAGAAGCCAAGGGCCACCACCGCGCCACGCTCGATGCGGAACTGATGCCTATCGTGAAAGCCTTAGCATGTGACCAGCCATTGGAGCCGCGCCACCGGGACCACGCACTGACCGGCGACTGGAAAGATCACCGGGACTGCCACGTCAAGCCCGACCTGGTGCTGATCTACCGTAAGCCCGATGGCGAGGTGTTACAGCTCGTGCGCCTCGGCTCGCACAGCGAGCTTGGTTTATGACCTGGCAGACACGACGCTGATTTAAGATAGACATGAGCATGAATGAATTTCGCCGACTGGCAGCGAAGATGGACCAACACATGCAACAGCTTGCTGCCCAAGGTGTCAACGATGCACCGGCCATCATCAATTGCATGTTGGGATATGTGCCAGATTTGCACAAGATTTGGGTCGGGACATCCGACGACCAACTCATTGTGTTGTCCAACGAATTCCCTGGGTTTTACCGCTACGCCCTCATCATGGAAGAGGCGTTCGAAGCCGAACGCAACAAGGCATCGCGGCCCTATGACGGCATGGCCCAGTTTTCCGAACAGCACAAGCAACTGGCGGCTCAATTGTTGACAACGACGGCAACACTTGAGCGCGGCTATCAGGCGTTTCGTGGAAGCGGCAACCTGCAAGTTTATCAGTCGCAAGTCAACGAGATGGACAAGATGCATCGGCAATGGCTTTCCGATCTGGAAAGCTTCAAAAGCTCTCTACAGGTACAGGGCGCAGACCCCAAGGCATTGGCGTACGTGAACGAAGTCTTCGGACGCCTTGCCAAGCGTATCAAGAAGCTGGCTGCCTGAACCTCAGGCTACCCGGTGACGGAAATTTCTGGGGTTCCGGCTTACAACCCCATTATCGGCACTTGACATAATGTAACAATCCGTTATATTGCTAATAATAGTTACACTTTACCCAGGTACCCACGATGGCACACGAAACTGCTGTTGATTACTTCACCGCTCGAGGCCTCCGTTCCACCGCCCCAGAGGGCCTGAATGCTGCGCTGCGTCTGGTTTTGGACACGATGCCCACCCTTCTCTACGGTGACCCCACTGACGAATTGACGGCCGAGGAGCAGCGGGTGCTCAAGGAAAGCGGTGTCGATCTCACCACGGTTGTGAGCCAAGACCCGGTGGCTGAAACGGCGGTCCAGTTCGCGGCCATTATTGAAAGCAGCCTGACCATTAAAGAAGCAGCCCTGCGCATGGAAAAACCGGAAAGTCAGGTGCGGCAAATGATCGCGCGGCGCACGCTCTACAGCGTCATGCTCGATAACCGGCGCTACATACCCCTCTTTCAGTTCAGGAAAAACGGCGGCCTGCTGCCCAATATCACCAAGGTCAATGCCGCTTTGAACGCCGATTTACACCCGGTCGAAGTCTTCGAGTGGTACACCCAACCCGATCCTGACTTGTACGTCGGCGACGCTATCGAGCAAACCATCAGCCCGATCGCCTGGCTACTGGCCGGGCGCGATTACCAAACCCTGGTGACGCTCGCGAAGCGCCAGTAATCGCTCTGTGTCAAAACTGCCGAAGGAGCCCGACCTTGACCGGCTGCGGGATACGCCACCCAGTTTGATCACCCTTGGGCCAAATCTACCGCTGCATCGGATTTATAAGCGTGGCGGGGATTACCCCACATTATGGAATACCTTTCGGCATTTCGGGCCACTGTCTAGGTTTGACCATCACCTTACAAATGAGAAAGACGAGCCAATTCAGCAAACCCGCGGCATCTTGTACGCTGCAAGCGATGTACCGACTGCGGTCGCTGAATATTTCCAACGTAACCGACGTCGCATCAACCGCTTCCGACACAGACCGTGGTTAGCCTCTTTCACCCTGCCTGTCGAACTTCAGCTGTTGGATCTCACCGACACGTTTTGTGTGCGCGTCGGTGCGTCGATGAAGCTCATGAGTGGACCGTTTAGCCACGCGCAAAGGTGGTCACAAGGCTTTTATGATGCGTATCCGGGAATTCATGGTCTGTACTACGCCTCGTCATTGACCAACCGTCCGGCCATCGCGTTGTACGAGCGTGCGGATACCACCGATTTTTTTCCGTCGACTACGCGACTACACAGAGCGCTCGCCGATCCGGTGCTGCACAAACCGCTGATGATTGTCGCGCAGGAAATCGGCTACCGGTTTATCTAATCAGGAAGCGCATCAGAACAGAAACAATGAAACCTGAGCCGCATGTAAATGGGCGCGATGTGGGGTTACCGGTACTTTCGTGTCAAAACTGCCGTTAAGGAAAGTAATTCAGTCAATTAGTTATCAGCTCATTGTTTTATTGAATATTCCTTAACGGCAGTTTTGACACAATTTTTCCGACAACCCCTCCTATCACGACCAACTCTGTCGGCATCTGGAATCTCTGAAATAGCGTTTATGGCATGGCTATCGTGGAGGCGCCATCAATCGCATCCTGGCATTGTTGTTCACCCTCCGGTTGCCCTCGATTAGGCTGGATTAGTTGTTTGAACGCACGGGGAGATATAATAGACACTATGATTTTTATCCATATTACAAATCGCAAATGTCTGATTTCAACCCGGATACAAGGCTAGAATCCTTTTAGACAGAACCCGGAAATAATCCATGACCGAACTGGCCAAGCGTAACGCTACCTACGAGGATATCATCGCCCTTCCGGAAAACCAGGTAGGAGAGATCCTCTACGGTCATCTGCACACCCACCCACGCCTTGCACCGAAACATGCTCTCGCTTATTCCGCGCTGGGGTTCTCCCTTGGCGGCCCCTTCAGCGCTGGTGTCGGCGGTCCAGGCGGCTGGTGGATTCTTGACGAGCCGGAGCTTCACCTGGGCCAGGATGTCATCGTTCCTGACCTCGCCGGCTGGCGGCGGGAACCCATGCCGGAACTTCCCGAAACCGCCTGGTTCGAACTCCCGCCTGATTGGGTCTGTGAGATCCTCTCCCCCTCCACGGCCCGTATTGACCGTGCCCTGAAGATGCCGATTTATGCCCGGGAAGGCGTGCCCCATCTCTGGCTGATAGACCCGGACGCACGCACCCTGGAGGTGTACCATTTACAGGATGGCGGTCACTGGCTGCTGCTCGAAACGCTCAAGGAAGACGATTCCATCAGGCAACCGCCGTTCGAGGCGATTAGTTTTTCGTTGGGAAGTCTTTGGGTGTAGACAGTTCTTCCCAATAACTCATATCGCAGATTATCAAGCCCGGTAGGGTCGAGAGCGGGCGCGATAATAATTGCGGAGGATACGGCTATATAATCCACCGTAGGCATCGGGAATCGATTATGATCGTTCGAAGAACCTCTAAAAAAACCTCGGGAAATTTGGGCGCGCCTTACCTACGGCGTATCAGCAGCATCCCGGAGCGGATGTCCCATTCGGATTTCCCGTTTAGCATTTCAGCGTTTGAGCACGGTATAAATCTCGAGTTGGCTACGCCAGTTACGTTCTTCGTCGGAGAAAACGGAAGTGGTAAATCTACGCTTCTGGAGGCGCTGGCCGAGATTTGTGGCTTTAACCCTGAGGGCGGAAACCGAGATCACTACAGGGAAGCTCGTGAGGACCGTTCCGATCTCGCCCAGGCCTTAAGGCTTTCATGGATGCCAAAGATGACCGAGGGATTTTTTATGCGTGCCGAGAGCTTCTATAACTTTGCAAGCTACCTTGACGGCGTGTCCGACTTTAGAGCCTATGGAGGCCGGTCATTGCACCATCAATCCCACGGTGAGTCCTTCCTTGCGCTTTTCCAAAATAGGTTTGAACACGGGCTGTACATTCTCGACGAGCCGGAGGCTGCACTATCACCCCAACGTCAGCTAGCCTTCCTGAAGATCATCCATGATCTGGAGGTGCCCCGACATGCGCAGTTTCTGATTGCCTCCCATTCACCAATACTTCTAGCCTATCCGGGCGCAACTCTGTACCAGTTTGAGGTAGGGGGTATCCGCGAAGTAGGATATCAAGAAACAGAGCATTATTTGTTGACAAAAAACTTTCTCAATGGCCCAGAACGGTTTCTTCGTTACTTGTTCTCCGAAGAAAATGAGGCCGATGCCTAAAGGGGATCAACCTGACGCTTTACAGCAGGGTAAGTAGAGTCTTCTCAGTAAGCACGACACAAAGGCATTGTGGTGCATGCAATGGGTGGGTACTGTCAACTTCAGGCTAAATCGGCGAAACTAGCCCGACTTCCGCAACTCAGCCCTAAAAACGACGTAACTTATTGAATTTCTGTTGCAGAAACCCAAAAGTCTTCACTACAACATCGGTAGGCTATGCGTTGGCGCCCAGGGCCTGCGAGTAGATCTTTGGCGGTGGTTGATCAGGCAATTCCAGTTTTAACTGCGACAAAAGGATCTCGTCTGGTCAAAATACTCATGCAGCTTCCCGATGGTAATATTTCAGCAGCCCACCTATTCGTTCTCTGCAACAGACAGATACGTCAATACCATTAGTTTCTTTAAGTGGCAGTTGGAAATAACAGCACGTTGTCTTTTCCTTGATGATTCCGTTCGATATGAAAATGGATGAGATATTCACGGAGTGCTCGTCTTAACGATTTTTCACCAAACAGGATCAACTTCGATAAACATTCGTCCTTGACCGATTTTACCCAGCGCTCAGCGTAGGCGTTCAAATTCGGACTCCGGGCGGGAAGCTTGAGTGGCTCTACATGACCCGATTTAACGATCGCACGAAACGAATCCGTGAATTTCGTATCGCGGTCATGGATGAGATATCGGCGACTCTCGAGGAAACCCCATTCGTCCATGGTGATATTCCGGGCTATCTGCTTCATCCAGGCTTCATTGGGATGTGGCGTGATCCCGGCAATCTCAACGCGACGGCTCTCCAGATGGATAAAGAACAGCACATAGTAGGTGACCAAA
>JBDLIH010000121.1:0-5419 GCA_039714975.1 Pseudomonadota bacterium | reverse complement strand
GTTTCGGGGATGCCTATCTGAATGAACTCATCGATCGTGCCATTGCCGGCAATCTGGATATCCGGATACTCGCCGCCCGCAGTGGTGTTGCAAAGGCGACCATCAGCCAGGCCAGGGCCGGGCTGCTGCCGACGATAGGGGCCGGCCTGGGAACGGACTCTACCAGAAGTACCGGCACATCGACTGTCACACAGTACAGCGCGGCTGCCGACGTTATCTGGGAAGCAGATATATGGGGTAAGCTGCGCAAGGGTGTTGAAGCACAGCAGGCTGACTACCAGGCGAGTGAAGCTGACTGGCGCGCCGGTTACCTGGTCATGGTGTCGGATGTCGCAACGTCCTATTTTCAGATCCGCCAGTTCGATGAGCAGATGAACCTGCAGCAGCAAACACTCGAGCGTAACCGCCAGATTCTGGAAATCTATGAATATATGTATGATGAAGGCCTGATTCCAGAAACCCAGATTTTGCAGCAGCAAGCGGAAATCAATCGACTGCAGGTGAGTCTGATGGATTTGCAACGGCTGCGTAAATTAACCGAAAATGGCCTGGCAACGTTGCTGGGAACGCCGGCAGACAGTCTGCGGGTACCCCGGGCAGAGACCCGTTCAGTCCGGGCTGTAAGTGTACCGGCCGGCTTGCCGTCACAGCTGGTATCTCGGCGGCCCGATATAATTGCGGCTGAATACCGGGTCTTGCAGGCCTACAATCTGCAGGGGCAGGCCCGTCTGGCACGTCTGCCCTCTGTGTCCCTGACCGGCAAGGCAGGGACAGCCAGCCTGGCGCTTGAAAACCTGCTGAAAACGTGGACCTTTGGTCTGTCTTCGCTGGTGTCCATACCGATCTTCGATCCGAATGTCAGTGCCAGGATCAAGGTCAGCGATGCGCAGACCAGGGTCGCTGAGGAAGAATATCGCCGCACGGTGGTGAGCGCGTTCGAGGAAGTTGAAAATTCGCTGACCAACCTTGACAGCCACAAGCAGCAAATGAGTGAACTGGAGAGTCGAAGCAAGAAACTGCAGACTGTATCAGAGCAGATCTATGCGCAACTTGAGGAAGGTATGGTGACACAACTGGAAGTGTTTGAAGTCGAACGTACACTGCTGGATGCTGAAAGCGAGATGCTGGCAAACCACTGGAAGATACTTGATGACACGGTAGCTTTATACAAGGCACTTGGCGGTGGATGGCCTGAAGTAAATGTGGCGCGACTGGATCACTAGGAGCCTGTCGGACTTAGGGGTTCGTAGCGAGGCGAGTGGGAGAGCGAGCACAAATGATCACGATTTTAAGGCGCATAGTGGACCTACGCAACGAAAAATCGTGGGCATTTGGGCCGTTCTCCCGCCGCCGCAGTAGAATCATCCTAAGTCCGACAGGCTCCTAGCTCGAAGCGATAACAACAGCAACAGTAAAAGCAGGCATATGCAAGTCATACTGAAACCGGTGACTCATGACGAGTTGGGTGAAATTATTGTCAAAGACGACCTGTTTCCAGTCGGTCGTTATGAAACACCGTTCTCGGAATATGACACAGGGTATGTAGAAAAACTCTCCCGGCGTCACGCGCGTATTTTTGAGCAGGATGGCGTTGTCTATGTTGCTGATCTTGGCAGTCTGAACGGGACCACGGTCAATGGCGTAAGCGTGGATTCTATGCCCGTGAGACTTCAGCGCGGGGATGAGATCTGTTTTACCGGTTATCTTTGCTACCATATTGACATTCTCGGTGTCTCGGCCAGCCACGTGCCTGAAGAGCCACCGACACCTCTCGTCCAGCTTGTACTGAAACCGCAGAAGCAACAGTCATTGCTGGAACCCATAGTGGTTACCCGGTTCCCGTTTCTGATTAACAAGACAAGCGATGTTTTTTCACGCTACAAGGATTTATTGCCGGATGAACTCAATTATATATCGCGCCGGCACGCGCATATATTCCTCAAGGGCAAGGATGTCTATGTAGAAGATCTGGGGAGTACCAACGGTACCTTTGTTTCCGGAACTCCTTTGGAGGAGCACGCCAGAAAACTGCAGGATGGAGATGTTATCGCCTTCGGCGGAGAAACGTTTCGCTACACTGTACGCCTGTATACCGCAGAACAGGACGTTACCGGTACAGCTGGCGAAAACAGTGAGTTATTAACCGGTACCGCACACACTATCGACGATGCAACAAGGACCACGTTTGTTTCATCAGCAAACTCTTTTCTGGATATCTTCTGCACCGAGGGGGATTACGGGGATGCCGGGCAGCATGATGGCGAGACCGCTGCAGGTATGTCGCATGCAGTGAAAGAAGCGAGGTCTGGCAGTGGTTTTATCCACAGGTTCCAGACGATGTTCGGTGAGGTCAGGAACGCTTTTTCCGACAAGAACAAAGGCGGGTCGGGCAAGGCCTGGCTTGTTGCAGCTGCCATCGTCGTGATTGTCATATCGATTGTCTATTTCAGTGACAGGTCAACCCGGGAAGTCAGCGATTTGCTGGAGCGTGGCGCCTACGAAGGGGCTGCAGTGAAAGCCAATCGTTATCTGGAAATGCATCCGGATGACCAGAATATCACCGATCTCGCTACCCAGGCTGCCTTGAAGCAGGTTGTCCCGGATTGGGTAGAACATGTAACTGCCGGCAAGTTTACAGCTGCAGAATCTGCAATTGAGCAAGGTGTTCGCCTGAGCTACGCAAACCTGCAAGGGCAGCAACTGTTTGATGTGTTAACGTGGGTGACGCGGCTGGAGCAATTTATTTCAGACAGAGGCAGTCCGGACTCGCCAGTGATCATTTTTGAGGAGGAAGACAGCATTAATGAACTGGTCGGTTGGTGGGACGAGGATCCAAAAAGCCGACGCCGCTCACTGGAGACAATTTCACAGTATGTGCCTGAATTTATGGAGTACAGGCAGCAGGCATTCAGTCACCTGCGTGCATTGCAGAACCAGCAGTCCCTGTTTGTTGCTGCAATTGACAGGTTGGCAGAACAAGTGCGTGATGCACTGGGTAACAGTAATGCACAATCATTGCGGGAAGTCCTGTCTGATTTCGAATCCAGATATCCGCGCATACGGGGAGTCGGGGCATTGCACAAGGACCTCGACAGATACCTGCCGATCGAGCTTGATCTGCAGGGACGTAACTGGGTCAAGGCCAGGCAGTCAGTGAACCGGACAAGTTTTGAAACACCGGTATTCCAGGACTGGATCAGGCTTGTAGTCAATGATCAGTTGCCGACGGATACAATTATGAACCGATACAATCAGGCGCTGGCCGACTGGCAGCTGGGTAACACTGAGAGTGCCCTGGCAGAGCTTGAAGAATTGGCAGGAGAACGCTGGGGAGAAGTCGCTGAACGAAGTTTGCAGCGCAAGCAGCAGGTAATCAGTGATTTCAATCAACTCAACCTGGCAAAAGGCAAGGCCGGCTATGATAGACAACTGCTGAGTTTTTATCGTACGCTGGATCCGGCAGAGGAGATTTATTTTGCTGAAGCGATTGCAGAAGAATTACAGTTATATCGAAGCAAGGCACTTGATGAGGCGGCAAGGCAGTACGCAACTGCAGAGGAATCCTGGAAAGAGTATCTGGCGGGTGGAGGAATACGTGGCTTGCACCGGCTGGAGGCCATAGTTTCAGCAACCTATCGTCGGCTGGCGGCCCATCTGTCCGGCGCCTATGACGCTATAAGCAAGACTATGGACATCCACAAACTGCTAAAGCACGATGCCGGCCCGGAACGGGACGAGTTGTATGCAGAGATTTCCAACGAAGTGAAACTGCAGCGTCAGTCACTTAACGAACTGGAAATGGTACTGGACCCTTCGCTGAAGACGGCTAAACTTGTATTACTCCCTGTTCTTCCTGTGGGTGTCCGGTCGGATACTCCAGATGACCGCCAGAGAGAGCAATAAACATGCAGTCTGCACGTTATGTAATGTGTGCATCAGGGCCTTGTGATGGTAGCTGATAACGAAGAGCTCAGACAGTTTTCCAGTGTGCTGGAAGACCACAGCGCAGAGGGTATCGAGATTCTGTATTCAGAGCCCTCCAGGATTATGCGTCTCACTATCCTGCTGGTTGCGGCATTTGTGCTGGCGGTTCTGGTCTGGTCATTTATCGGACGCGCTGATGTCATAGTGTCGGCGCCCGGTGTGCTCAGTCCCGATGAGGAAGTGCGTCGTGTCTATTCACCGATCGGTGGCGAGCTTGTCGATATCTTTGTGGCAGAAGGTGCCCCGGTATCAGAAGGCGATGTTCTTGCCCGGATAAATGCGCGTGATGCCATACAGCTGGCCAGCAAGGCGCTTGATGCGGAATTGTCGCTGGCGGAAGTGGAGCAGGAATATAAACAGTTTCCGGAACGCCGGAAACTAATGGTGCGGCAAGCAGAAGCACTCGAGCAGCAGATTGAAACGGCGCGGCATTTACATGATAAGCGCGTGACTGAAGGGCTGGAAAAACTGGCCCAGTCGCAGCGTGCCAAGCTGGAAGAGGTGCGTGGTAATCTGAAAAAGGCAGAAATAGCCCGGAATTCTGCAAAGCGTGAATGGGACAAGTTCAAACGGTTGTTTTCAAAACCCGGCGGCGGCGGCGTGTCCAAAAACAAGGTTGAGGAAAAACGGGACATCTACCTCGGGACTGTAACGGACTATCGTCTTGCGGAAGCAAAGCTGGGCGAACTTGAATTTCAACTGGGCGCGGAATATGCGCAATCAAAGGCAGAGCTTGAGAGCAGTGACCGCAAACTGCTCGAGTTGCAAATCGAATATGAGCAGTCTCTTAATAAAATCGAACAGGAATCAAACAGAATCGAGCTCAAATACCGCAGTGCCCGGGTTGCTGCGGAAATGGCCAGTCGTATCAGGTTCGAGAATATCGATGAGGAGAATTTTCTTCGCATACTCGCACCAGTCTCCGGTGTTGTGATTAATGTTGCATTCAACCAGCCTGGAGACAGCATACCTGCCAATACGGCATTGATCAGTATAGCGCCGAGGGATTCACGTACTGTGCTGAAGGTGGATATAAACGAGCGCGACCGTGGATTCCTGCGGGAGGGGCTGCCCGTAAAGATGAAATTCAGCGCTTTTCCGTACCAGCGTTATGGATTCATTACCGGTACGCTGGAATATATTTCTCCTTCTACGCAGGGTGTGTCCGGTAAAGATAATGCTGTTTACAGGGGAAATGTAAGTCTCGACAAGGAGTACTACACGGTAGGCGATATCGATTATCCGCTGCGCTTTGGTATGGTGGCGACAGCTGAAATTGTGGTCCAACAGCGCCGTTTGATTGACTTTGTACTGGATCCCCTGCGCGAGCTCTAGGAGCATGGGCGTAGTCTAAACATATTTTTTAATAACACTTGAAACCGGGGCAGGAAAAATGACCGATCTCGTAAAAATCGATGAAGAAGTAATAAATTCG
>JBDLIH010000120.1:0-5652 GCA_039714975.1 Pseudomonadota bacterium | reverse complement strand
TGGCGAGCGACGTGGCTTCTTTGACAAAACCGCGCATAACACCAAACATCGCAGAGAGTAGGATCACGAAAAGAATAACAACATCGACGACCGTCATGGGGATATCTTTGTGGCTGCTGGGAAAGGCGGAATTATACGCTAGCCGCCAGCCTTCGGCTAGAGTATCAGGTACTAGGTTCTAGGTACTAGGAACTAGGGACCAAATCCTAGTACCTAGAACCTGATCAAGGATGATTGACGATAAACCCGTCCAGTCCCTGCTCTTTCATGATGCGTTGCTTCATCTTTTCCAGCCGTGCCTTGTCGAGCTCCGGACCGATACGTACACGGTAAATGACCTCTCCGCCCTTGTTGTACGTTTCTACGTAGGCCGCATAACCGGCCTTGCGCAACTTGTCGCGCAGATTGTAAGCGTTGTTTTTGACTTTGACTGTGGATACCTGGAGCGCAAATGCTTTGAGTGACTTGTTCAGCTCCGCCTTCTTAACCGGTTTTTTCTCAACCGGCTTTTTGGTGACTTCAGCCGGCTTGACCGGCTTGAGCTTGATTTCATGCAATGGCGGATATTCCGGTTCCGGTGGCATTTCAATGCTGCGACTGTGGCGGGACTTGAAACCGGAACCATCGAGTAAGACTGGAATGAAAATAACGCCCAATGCGACCAGTAGAACGGCTCCAATCAAACGCTGTTGTAATAATTTTCCCAAAAGACCTGTTACACCTTGAGTCTATGTGTTGTCAAAATATGCCATCGCCTCTGCGACCGTATAGAATGAACCGAACACAATGACCCGGTCGTCTTCTGCGGCTACCGCTAATGCCTGTGCACACGCTTCGGACACCGTCGAGGCTGCACTGAGTTTAACATTCGGCACCTGACGTTCAACTGAAGCTGCCATAGCGGACGCTGAAAATCCGCGGGGGATGGATTCAAGACCGGCACTGTACCAGTCATCCACGACCACAGACGCCAGCTCGATGACCTGTTCGACCGGCTTGTCTGCCAGCATCGCGATCACCGCATGTGTTTTACCCCGCACAGGGTTTGTCTGTAACTGTGCGACCAGTGATGCCACCGCCTGCACATTATGGGCAACGTCGAGCAGTACCAGCGGTTTTGACTGCACCTTCTGATAGCGTCCGGGCAGGCTGGCACTTTTCAGCCCCTGCTCAATCGCTTCACGGGTGAACACCATTCCCTGCAGGCAATTCAATGCAGTAATGGCGGTCGCTGCATTACCGTACTGAAATTCACCTGTTAATGCAGGCACAGGCAGCGCATCAATACCCGTATCATCCCCGAGTAAATCCCAGGTTTCGTTACTGTGCTTTACGCGATAATCCCTGCACAACACTTTGAGATCACTGTTGAGTTCGGCCGCATGTTCCAGCAGTGAGTTCGGCGGGTCAGCATCGCCACATACAGTCAGTTTACCGGCCCGCATAATACCGGCTTTTTCAAATCCAATCGATTCACGGTTATCACCCAGCCAGTCGACGTGATCAATTGCAATGCTGGTTATCACGGACACATCCGGATCCATGCAGTTCACCGCATCGAGACGACCGCCCAACCCGACTTCCATAATGACAAGGTCCGGCTTCGCACTTGCAAAAATATCGATGGCCGCCAGCGTGCCAAATTCGAAATAGGTCAAGGGCACTTTGTCCCTGGCCCGATCGATGCGATCAAAAGATTCACATAGACGGGCATCATCAACGGCTTCGCCATTGATGCGTATGCGTTCGTTGTAACGCAACAGGTGCGGCGATGTATAGGCGCCGGTCGTGTATCCCGCGGCTATTGCAATGGCCTCAATAAAAGCCACCACAGAGCCTTTACCGTTGGTACCGGCGACGGTGATTAACGGGCAATCAAATGAAGTATTAAGACCGGTCTGCGCAAGTACACTGGAAATACGTTCCAGTCCGAGATCGATTTCTCTGGGATTGAGGCTTTCCTGCCAGCTTAACCATTCGTCCAGTGTATTAAATTTCATAACTCGAAAAAATCACTGAGCTGTTTTCAGACGAGGCAGGCATAGACTATAAAGCGGAGTGTACACGTTAGTACATGAGCATTTATCGTCTATGCCTAACGAAGTATGGGAACAACTCAGTTATTTTTCTATTGGGACTGGATTGCGGGCTTGTTCATCAACATCAGTAGTAGACTTGATATGCGATCGCGTAAATCACGCCGGTCAACGATCATATCCACGGCACCGTGTTCCAGCAGAAACTCACTGCGCTGGAAACCTTCCGGCAGTTTTTCGCGAACGGTCTGCTCAATTACGCGCGGTCCGGCAAAGCCTATCAGTGCCTTGGGCTCAGCGATATTCACGTCACCGAGCATGGCAAAGCTTGCAGACACACCACCCATGGTGGGATCGGTTAACACGGAAATGTATGGCACTTTCTGCTTTGCCATGCGCGCCAGTACCGCGCTGGTCTTGGCCATCTGCATTAATGAGAACAGTGCCTCCTGCATGCGTGCGCCCCCCGATGCCGAGAAACACACCAGCGGGATGTTTTCAGCAAGCGATACATTCGCTGCCTGGACAAACTTTTCACCAACAACCGAGCCCATGGAGCCGCCCATGAAGCGGAAATCAAATGACACGACCATAACATCAACGCCTTTGACCTTGCCTTTCATAGCAATCAGGGCATCTTTTTCATCGGTATTTTTCTGTGCCTGAACCAGGCGGTCCTTGTATTTTTTACTGTCTTTGAATTTGAGCTTGTCGACCGGCATGTAATTGGCTGCAATTTCTTCACGTGGTGATTCATCCAGGAAAATTTCCAGCCGGCGCCGGCCGTAGATACGCATGTGATGATTACACTTGGGACAGACTTCCTGGTTGCGTTCGAGTTCTGCCCGGTACAGAACAGCATTGCATGATGAGCATTTAGACCACAGCCCTTCGGGCACAGCCCGCTTGGCGCCCCCTTCGGTGCGAATGCGCGTTGGCATCAATTTTTCAAACCAGCTCATATCTGCTGCCCCCCGGTATCACGCTGTTCTTGTAATTGTATCGTGTGGCTGGTTATCCATCGACTGGCGCATGCCATTCAGCAGTTCGGTCACATCCTTGATGATGCGATCCGTCTGCTCGGCACTGTGCTCCTGATGGGCAGCCATACGTTTAACTATAGCACTCCCCACGACAACCGCATCTGAACAAGCCGAAACGCTGGCCGCCGTATCGGCGTTACTGATACCAAATCCGACCCCGATCGGCAGATCAATTTGCTGGCGTATTTGCCCGACTTTCTGCTCCACGCTGGCAACATCCAGGTTGGCCGCGCCGGTGACCCCCTTCAGGGAAACGTAATAGACGAAGCCGCTGGCGACTGCACCGATTTTCCTGATGCGCTGATCGGTGCTGGTCGGAGCAATCAGAAATACCGGATCCAGCTGCTGGCATTCCAGTGCGGTTATATAGGCTTCAGCTTCCTCCGGTGGCATATCAACCGTGATCACACCATCGATGCCGGCCTCGCGTGCGCGTTCGGCAAAACTGTCATAGCCTGCCACTTCAATCAGGTTCAGATATCCCATCATAATAACGGGTGTGACATCATCGAGCTTGCGAAATTCGTGTACCGCAGCAAAGACATCATCCAGTGTTATGCCGAATTCCAGCGCCCGCTCGGCAGCCGCCTGTATCACCGGGCCATCTGCCATCGGATCAGAGAACGGTGCACCCAGTTCGATGACATTGGCACCGGCTTTTACCATGGCGTGCATCAGCGGCACGGTGACATCCGGGTGCGGATCACCCGTCATCACGTACGGAATCAGCGCGGTGCGGTCTTCTGTATGCAGGCGCTCAAAACAGGCCTGTAAGCGGCTCACAGCTCTATACCTTCGATTTTGGCGATGGTGTCGATGTCCTTGTCCCCACGTCCTGACAGATTGATGATGATGCTCTGGTCCGGGCTCATCTGTGCGGCCAGCTTGACGCCGTATGACATCGCATGACTGGACTCCAGCGCAGGAATAATGCCCTCGATACGGGTCAGCTGGTGGAACGCCTGCAGCGCCTCCTGGTCGGTAATAGAGGTGTATTCAACCCTGCCAATGTCTTTCAACCATGAGTGTTCCGGGCCGACACCCGGGTAGTCCAGTCCTGCTGAAACTGAATGCGTTTCTATGATCTGACCCGCCTTGTCTTCCATCAGGTAGGTACGGTTGCCGTGCAATACACCCGGTTCCCCGGCACACAGCGGTGCGGCATGATGACCGGTCTCAATGCCGTCACCGGCGGCTTCGACGCCATACATAGCGACAGACTCGTCCTCGAGGAACGGGTGAAACAGGCCGATCGCGTTGGAGCCGCCGCCGACACAGGCCACCAGTGCGTCCGGCAGTTTACCGGTCATTTCCTGCACCTGGCGTTTCGCCTCGCGACCGATCACGGCCTGAAAATCACGCACCATCTGCGGGTACGGATGCGGGCCGGCCACGGTGCCGATGATATAGAAGGTGTCGTCGACATTGGTCACCCAGTCGCGCATGGCTTCGTTGAGTGCATCCTTGAGTGTTCTGGAACCGGAGGTAACTGGCACCACCTCGGCACCGAGCAATTTCATCCGGTAAACGTTGGGCGCCTGCCGAACAATATCCTCTGCACCCATGTAAACGATGCACTCCATGCCAAAGCGTGCAGCAACCGTTGCCGTGGCAACACCGTGCTGTCCGGCACCGGTTTCAGCGATGACCCGGTTCTTGCCCATGGCACGTGCCAGCAAGGCCTGACCAATGGTGTTATTAATCTTGTGAGCGCCGGTGTGATTCAGATCCTCGCGCTTCAGGTAAATCTGTGCGCCGCCAATTTCATTCGACAGGCGCTCAGCATGGTACAACGGGCTGGGCCGGCCCACGTAATAGGCCAGATCAGCTTCAAACTGTGCCTGGAAGTCCCTGTCCTTGCTGTATTTCTCATAGGCATCGCGCAATTCATCCAGCGCCTGCATCAGGGTTTCTGAAACAAAGCGCCCGCCGTAGATACCGAAATGACCACGCTCATCCGGCATGGATTCATAATCAATCGACGCTTTTGAATTATCTGTTGGCATTTAATACCTCTTGCATAAACGCTGACATCAGCTCAGCGCTTTTAATACCTTTATCTGATTCAACACCGCTGCTGACATCAACGGCATAGGGCTGTACCTGCCTGATGGCATCAGCGACATTGTCAACGTTCAGCCCGCCAGCGAGTATCACCGGCTTGTCCAGCTGGGGTAGCTGCGCCCAATCGAAGGTCTCACCGCTACCACCTGCAGCACCCTGCATGTGACTGTCGAGCAGCACGCCGCGAGCATCACTGTATTCGCGGCTTGTTTCGATTAAGGTCGAACTGCCATCACCACCCATACCGAGCGCCTTGAAATAGGGCCGG
The DNA here is from genome assembly GCA_039714975.1 of Pseudomonadota bacterium. Classification (GTDB taxonomy): domain Bacteria; phylum Pseudomonadota; class Gammaproteobacteria; order UBA9214; family UBA9214; genus UBA9214. The sequence goes on along the minus strand of JBDLIH010000120.1, from coordinate 241 downwards.
GCAAACTGACTACAGTACGCCGGGTCCTCAGTGCCATGAAATTGCAGTAAATCAACGCGCACCTGGTTAATCACCTCATTTACCTGCGCAGGCTCAGCGTCCATGAACAGGGCCACGGTGGTTACGAACGCCGGTAGCTGCCGGCATATCGATGCAGCCTGCTCGATCTCGACATAGCGCGGGCTTTTTGCATAAAACACCAGGCCAATCGCATCCACGCCCAGTGCTGCTGCTGTTAGAG
>JBDLIH010000119.1:0-5663 GCA_039714975.1 Pseudomonadota bacterium | reverse complement strand
ATGAGGGCAGTAAATTACATCTTACCGTTCTCCCAGCTGGTACATGCGCCCGATTGCTTCATTGTCATGCAGGCTGACCCGGCCACGTGAAAGAATAATATAATTGCCACGTTCCAGGTCCTTGAGCATACGGCTGGCAACTTCCCGTGTAGTGCCCAGTTCCTGGGCCAGTTGGCTATGGGTGATATCAATTGTTGCCCCGCCTTCTTCACGGAATCGTCTGCAAAGCAGACTGGACATCCGCAAGTCGAGCGGTTCAAACGCGAGTTCCTGAACCCGGTTAATGATTTCAATAAATCGATTGCTCAGTTCCATCATCATGATGTCGCACAGTGCTGGTGAGTCCTTCATGGTCCGTTTGAAGACGTTACGGTCCATGACCAGGGCCTGTACCTGGTTTTCAGTGACTGCGTTTGCAGGGAAAGTACTTCCTTGCAAAAATGAGACGAGTGACAGGATACAGAATTCACCCGGCTGTATGCGGTAGAGGACGATTTCACGTCCACCCCGCCCGGATGCATAAACACGAATATTGCCTTTGAGCAGCAGCAGAAAGTTGCGGCATTCGTCTCCGGCTATATATGCCTGGGTTCCGCCTGGCACAGTGACCGGCTCAAAATGCTCAATCGCCTTTATCCAGGCGGGGTCTGTAATAGCAGCAAGCTGTGGATAATGCTGGCGCCAGTCGATAGTTCTGGTTTTGAACACGCTGGTTGTTTTCCCCGTCTGCAAGCGGTTTGCAGTGCATTGTTTGTTTGATTATATGGCCGGTTTATCCGGCACTGTATATTGTAATCTTTGCCCGCCTGTTTTCCGGCAAACCAGGACCGTGTCGTCAACTGCTGAAGCACGACCGGTTTCCTGCGATAAAAAAATATAAATAATGTCCGATCCGAATGGCACTTACTTAAGCAAAATATTCCTGCACGAACACCATCTTCGTCATTCCGGCGCAGGCCGGAATCCAGGAAAATGACCACAATCGGCAGTTCTGGATCCCGGCCTGCGCCGGGATGACTGCGTTTTTAGATCTTAAGTAAGCGCCATTCATATCCTGTCCCTATTTTAAATAGCGTCAAAAACTACGGCATAGGGAAAATCCTGAATTTTGTTAGATCAAAAGCCTATTTCATCATCCCTAGAAAAAAATTATCACGCCGGCGTGTGTTGATGATCGCAGCCAGGACCCTTGCTGGCGGTTACTGTTTCGTGAATCTTACTATATATAGATGGCCTGGGACGGGTATTTATTCCATAAGATGCAAAATTATTTATGGAATATTTCGTTGTGTAATTCAGGTTACACAGACTCGTAACCGGGGTTACATACATGCCATGTGGCATGTGACAAATTGTCGCAGGACAACAACCGGCGCCGGATAGCAATTCCAACTAAGAAGGCGTTTATATCATTGCAAATCAGGGGGGAGTGGCAATGGCTATGAGAAGAAGAAAATTTCTGAGTTTCAGTTTCACCAGACGGGTTCCAGGAATCCTGGGGACAGCGTTATTGACAGTGTGCGTAGGCACGCCCTATTCATACGCAAATGATGGCCCCTTTCCGCATAACAATGACCCTTCGAAGTTTACCAATCTGGTGATCGATGGAGAAGGTGATGCACTCGAAGGCCTGCCGGAAGCGAACGCGGGAACTTTTGAAGGAGGTATCACCGGTCATGTCGAGGATGCAGAAGCATCGAACGTCCTTCAGCCGGAAGACCAGCGAGGCGACGAGGACGCCCGGTTCAATGTCCCGACCAATGGCCCGCCAAGCCCTTTGTACGGTGCTGCGCCATTCAGCCAGCAGATGCTGCGCTTCGAGGAGTTCGGTACAGCGCCTCTCGACCTGGAAGCGAAGAAGCCACAGAACTGGACGACGATACCGGTACCCTCGGATGCACAGAGCGCCCCCGACGGTGAGGACCTTGAAGGTTTTCTGTCCCAGCGTATCTGGCCGACACCCAGCGTGTTTGCCAACACCGCGGACACCAACCCCTGGTCACAGGAAATCGAATCTTACCTGGGACGTGACCTGGTTGACCCGCCGGCAGAAGGTCGACCGCCGGGTCTGGGCTGGTCGCACCAGCGCTGGGACGACTTCACACCCACTCAGTATTTCCAGACTGCCATGGCGGGTGCCCGTGTGAACGGGGGTTTCCGTGACGGGAACCAGGGCCATGGTTACAACGCGGGTGAGTTCGGCCCTGGCGGGCTCTACCACAATACGGTAGGCGCTGCCGGGTTTGATGGCACGACGGATGGTATCGCAATCAAGTTCCACCCGAATATGCCGGTTCAGGACCACACGGCACTGTGGACGTTTGATGGCACCTTGCCGCCCAAACTGCTCAATGCACGTTATGGTGAAACCCTGTTGTTTCGTCACTACAATGCGCTGCCCATCGACGTGGCGGCGAACCGTGGCTTCGGTGTGCACACCATTTCCACCCATGAGCACAACGGCCACAACCCGGCCGAGAGTGACGGCTATGCCAACAGCTTCTTCTTTCCGGGTCAGTTCTATGATTATCGCTGGCCGATGACACTGGCCGGTAGTGATTCGATCAATACCGATGCCGATGATCCCAGGGCCGGTGCGCCGGACGGAAGCGGTGGCATCAACCAGATCCCGGGTGACTGGCGTGAGACCATGAGTACCCACTGGTTCCACGATCACATGCTCGATTTCACGGCGCAAAATGTCTACAAGGGCAATGCCGCCATGATGAACTACTACAGTGCGATTGACCGTGGTAATGAGGCTATTGACGACGGCGTCAACCTGCGTTTCCCGAGTGGTACTGCACAGGACTGGGGTAACCGCGATTACGACGTCAACCTGCTGGTCGCCGAGAAGGCATGGGACGGTGATGGTCAGCTGTGGTTCAATCCATTCAACCTCAGGGGCTTCGTCGGTGACGTGATGACCGTCAACTGGCTGTACAAGCCCTACATGGACGTGCGCGCACGCAAGTACCGTTTCCGTATCCTGAATGGTTCCGTGTCACGCTTCTTCAAGCTTGCCCTGGTGGATCAGACCGGCACCCCGGTACCGTTCCACATGATCGCCAACGACGGCAACGTCATGGAACACACGGTCCATTTCCCTGACGGCACGCTGCCTACCCAGGGTATCGCGGAGCGCTACGACATCATCGTGGACTTCAGCCAGTTTAATGCTGGCGACAAGCTCTACATGGTCAACCTGTTGCAGCACAGGGATGGCGAGGCAACCGATACGCCGATTCCGCTGGCCGATGTGGTGAGTGGTGTCTATGCGCCTGCACAGGGAGATTGTGACGGCGACAACATAGATGGTGATTGCTGGGTTGATGGTGATCCGGTCGTCGGCAAGTTCCTGGAATTCCGTGTAGCGGAATATACCGGTACGGATCAAAGTATGGATCCTTCCGACTATACTGTGGCCGGCGGCAAAAAGATGGTTCCGCTGCGCATGCCCACCGAAGCGGAGCTGGCCAACGCCCTGCACCGCAGTTTCGAGTTTGAGAGACAGCCCACGGACGAGAAGCCATGGGTAATCGAAACTGATGGCGGTAAAGGCTTTGGTATGAATCCACGTCGCGTATCAGCCGCGCCGAGCAAGAACTCCGGTGGTCTGGAGGTCTGGCGCCTGATCAACAGCGGCACCTGGAGCCATCCGATCCATATTCACTTCGAGGAAGGTATTATCCTGCGCCGCAATGGTGTGGCACCACCGGAGTATGAGAAGTGGGCACGCAAGGACGTGTACCGTCTGGGCCCGCAAGCAGACAGTGGTGATCTTGTAGAAGTCGCACTGCGCTTCAGGGAGTTTGCAGGTACCTACATGGAGCACTGCCACAATACCCAGCACGAGGACCACGCCATGTTACTGCGTTGGGATATTGAGCATCCGGGACAGGTCAAGCTGATGCCGACACCGCTGCCGACCTGGGATGGCGTAGGCTATGTCGACTCTGTTGCACTGCCGACCTTCAGGGAAGGTGATGCTGTGGGTGAATTTGGACCTGACATGGATCCGCTGTCTGTATGGATCAAGAACGGTGTGACGATCAGTCATTTCGACAACATCCGCGATGAACCCATCGGCGATGCGCTCGATCCGAACGACAACAACGAGCGTGGTGGAATTACCTTCGAACTCTCGAAGGGCACCAACATCGATGCCGACGGCAACGAGAGAGACGTCTACTTCATCATGCACGATGTCAGTGATGAGGAACTCTCGGAAGAGCTGGGTATTGCCTGGGCCGGTGGACTGGTCGGTGTCAATCCGGCAGCTACTGCTACAGCCAGTGTGAAACGCAAAGGTGGCAAGCTGGAGTGGACCTTCTATGGTGATCTGCCGAATGCTGTATGGGCGAATCCTCCGTGTCGTGTGTCGGATGGTATTGATCCAGATTCTGGTGAAGCCTGTCCGAATCCGGACAACATCCCGAATAATGACGAGAGCAACACCTACTCGCCGTTACGTCGTGTGAGCTTCGACGGTAAGGATGTCGTGTTCAACGCGATCTTCATGAAATGGGGTGATGAGCCATTCGAGCAGAACAGGGTTGATGAGAGCTGCAACAGCTTCCCGGATACTCCGCCGAACACCACCTGTGCCTACAACGGTACGGCGTGGGGTCGTATCGACAAGTCCGGCCACGTGGTCGAAATGGACACCGAGGCAGATCCGCCCTACGTGACCCTGAAGCTGCACAAGTCATGGTCTGAAGGTGGTGATTACCTGCCGTACTACATCGTGGTCGATACCTGGCCGTTTGGACCGGCGCGTGCCATGGGTGTGCCCAACGTGCCGAAGCATGCGCTCCTTGGTAATACAGCCGTGCCGCTGGTGCAGTTCGTGCCGGGTGAGCGTTGGATCGATCCGACCTTTCCGGCAATGCCTCAGCCCAAGCATGCTCCTTATCACCCGGAATACGTAGGTCCGGAAGGTGGCGTGCCTGGTGGCTATGGCCTCAATGACGGCGGTGGTCCGTTCGGCAGCCAGGTCGGTCTTCCTTCCTACTTCATGCCGGAAGACGACTACAGCCCGATGTGGCATATCGGCTTTGCGCACTGGTTAGAGCCTGCGGACCGTGTGGTTAAAGGGTTCAGGGAGCTCAAGCAACTGCGCAAGGATGGCAGACTGGAAATACTCGAGTTGCCCGCACCACCGAAAATTGCTGCTGGTGGCGTGGATGACTACGACTTCACCAACCCGAACTCGCCACACGTGGTGAACTGCCCGACACCGATCACGCTGGATGCTGCTATCCATCGTGCACGGAATGCCGGTAAATAGGGAGGGGGGCCTGTCAATAACAGAGTAGTACCAGCCATTACCTGGTTTTTGTAATAGTTGGATTGACAGAGCCGGGTTTGCGGTGAGCAGAATAGTGCTCACCGCGAACCCTTTTTTTACCGTATGAACTTTCGTAAGATAAAAATTATGCACAGGTATTCTTGGGTGGCGGCCTTCGCCCTGTTTTTAACGGGAAGTATCCCCGGTTTCAGTTCAGCATCCCCCTGGGGTGCGAACTATTTTCCCAATGTGCCACTGCTCACCCACGAAGGGGAGACCGTCCGGTTCTTTGATGATCTGATCAAGGACAGGATCGTTGTAGTCAACTTTATCTATACCCGCTGCCCGGATACCTGTCCGCTGGAGACGGCAC
>JBDLIH010000118.1:0-5670 GCA_039714975.1 Pseudomonadota bacterium | reverse complement strand
GTTCAGATGGGGAGGCATGGTTGTTCGGCCGCCCCGTCGATGCGCGGGACATCGATCTGATGAATCTGCAGCGCAGCACGGGGCAGTTCAATTTTTTCCGTAACTATTCAGCTCAAAAATATGAAAAAAGTACTTGACAGGGTTTTGTCGCATTTTTTCTGTTTTCACCCATAGTGATGCACTCACCTCCGTAGGCGCCCACACGAACCACCAGAGGCCTGCCATGGGTTTTCCGTGGGCATGATAACCACGGAGTCGAATCATTTTTTTCTTCGCCCCAGAATTGCTTACAGGGACAAAAAATCCGTTCTGAAAACCCATGAGATAATCACCTCATTGGAGATCAAGTGGATACAGCGCGGTGACGATAGAAGACATTGATGTTGATGCAGCCATCAACTCAGTCAAAGAACTGCTGAAGAAAGAACAGGGTCTATCGCCTGCGCTCAGGTCGGCACTGGAGGTGTTGCTCGTTCTGGTCTCACTGCTACTCAATCGGATCACGCTCAACAGCAAGAACAGCAGCAAGCCACCCTCCACGGATCCCAATCGAAAGAAGTCCAGCAAGAAAGGAAAAAACGAGAGGAAGCAAGGAGGCCAGAAGGGACATAACGGGACCACCCTTCAGCCAGTGGATGATCCCGATGAAGTGACCGAGTTAAAGATCGATCGCCGCTCCCTGCCGAAGGGATCTCAGTATCGGAAGGTGGGCCATGAAAGTCGGCAGGTCATTGATGTCGACATCTCACGCTTTGTCACCGAATACCGGGCACAGATCCTTGAAGACAATCAAGGGAATCGATTTGTGGCTGCTTTCCCGCAGGGGGTGAACCGACCAGTTCAGTATGGTCTCCACCTGAAGGCTAACGCGGTCTATATGTCCCAGTATCAGCTGATCCCCTATGATCGCATCCGCGATCACTTCCAGGATCAGTTGCACATTCCGGTCAGTGCGGGCTCTGTCTTCAACTTCAACAAGGAAGCCTATGATCGATTGGATGACTTCGGGCAGTGGGCGAAGACCCAACTCGCCCAGTCTGACCTCATGCATGCCGATGAGACCGGCATCAATATCGGCGGAAAACGCCACTGGCTGCACTGTGCCTCCAACGCCTCAATGACTTTGTTCTATCCTCATGCCAAGCGGGGCACCGAGGCCATGGATGAAATGGGTATTCTGTCCTTCTTCAAGGGGGTGCTATGTCATGACCACTGGAAACCCTATTACCGTTACGCATGCGTCCATGCCCTGTGCAATGCCCACCACCTCAGAGAGCTGGAGAGGGCGTGGGAACAGGATCATCAGCAGTGGGCTAAGGCGATGCAGGTCTTACTGATCGAACTCGCAAAGGCGGTAGAGGATGCCGGTGGTTGGTTAGCACCGGATGAGGCGGAACGGTGGCGCCAACGATATCGAAGGTTGCTTGAAAAGGCAGAGACCGAATGTCCACCGCCCGATGAAAGCCAACGGAAAGGAAAACGCGGCCGGCTCAAACGATCGAAAGCCAGAAACCTACTGGAGCGATTACGTGACTTCGAGGAAGACGTCATGCGTTTCATGGATGTTGAGGATGTTCCCTTTACCAACAATCAGGGTGAGAACGATCTGCGCATGACCAAGGTGCAGCAGAAGATCTCCGGTTGCTTTCGATCCATGCAGGGAGCGAAGATCTTCTGTCGGGTTCGCAGCTATCTGTCAACTTGTCGCAAACAGGGCATGACGGCCACTCAAGCATTGGCGTTGCTTTTTCAAGGCAAGCATCCGGATTTCATGGAAATGGATGAGGACTAATAGGGCTGGTCATGGCTGAATCGGCTGAATAGTTACGTTTCCGATAGTATTTTTGATGGTATCGGGAAACTGCTCGGTCGGACGGCCGTTCAATCTATGCTCACCAAGATTCCTGCTGACGGCCAGGGGCGGTGATCGTACCCCATTCCCGATAAGCACTTTGTCATTGGACCAATCCGTGCTGGAACCATGGATTTTATTCTTCCTATAGAAAAAAAGGCCAGTATGCTGGTCATGAGTCGCCCTCGTGACTGTTTTCGCGGCCATTTTTTTTGACATTTGTCTGGCAAATGGCTATTAACACAGCCATAAAGTAGTTTCGAGGCTGTTTTGGTGGTCATTGTCAGATGGGTCAAATAGTGAAAGACAGAACATATTCGCGATATACGCGTGAGGCTGCAACCCTGCTGGCCAAGCAGGTCCGGCTCGGGCGCAAGCAGCGTAAGTGGACCGAGCGCGAGCTTGCGGACAGGGCCGGTATCTCGCGGGCGACGCTCCAGAAGATCGAAAAGGGCGACCTGAACGTGGCCATCGGGCTTGTGTTCGAGGTGGCGGCCTTGGTGGGTGTCACCTTGTTCGATGAGGAGCGCACCTCGCTTACCGCTCACCTTGCCCGCACCGATGACAAACTGGCTTTGTTACCGAGTGCCGTACGCAAGCGCAGAAAGACGGTGCATGATGATTTCTGAGGAACCCTACAGCGAGGCCTTTGTCTGGGTGTGGCTGCCTGGTGATACTCAGCCGGTCGTGGCAGGCAGGCTGGCTGCTGAAGGCGATCAACTGATCTTCAATTACGGCAAGAGCTATCTGGCTCGTGAAAATGCCATTGCTCTCTATGATCCCGAGTTGCCCTTACAGGCCGGTCTTATTCCATTGCTTCCGGGTCTAAGCCTGCCTGCCTGCATCCGCGATGCCTCGCCCGATGCCTGGGGGCGGCGCATCATCATCAATAAAAAGTTCGGCCTGAAAGGTGCGAAGGCTGATGCAGACCAGCTTGATGAGCTGACCTATTTGCTGGAATCCGGCTCGGACCGTATCGGGGCTCTGGATTTTCAGCGTTCCGCCACTAAATATGTCCCGCGCGTATCGGTGAATGCTTCTCTGGATGAACTCGTGCAAGCTGCCGAGTTCATTGAGAAGGGCCTGCCGCTGAGCCCGGAGCTCGATCAGGCTTTGCAACACGGCACTTCGCTCGGTGGTGCGCGGCCCAAGGCGCAGCTTGAAGACGGTGATAAGAAATATATCGCGAAGTTTTCCTCGACGACTGATCTCTACAGCGTTGTAAAGGCTGAGTTCATCGCCATGCGCCTGGCGGCACAGGCCGGGCTTAATGTTGCGAACGTATCGCTCACCAGCTCCTTGCACAAAGATGTGCTTCTGATCGAGCGCTTTGACCGCGTGCCTACCAGGGCCGGGTGGCAGCGCAAAATTATGGTCTCGGCGCTCACCATGCTAGCGCTCGATGAAATGATGGCGCGCTATGCCAGCTATGAAGACCTCACTGAAATTATCCGTCACCGCTTTACTGATGCACCCGCCACGCTGCGGGAACTCTACTCTCGGCTCGTCTTCAACATCCTCTGCGGCAATACCGACGATCATGCTCGCAATCATGCCGCATTCTGGAATGGAGAAATGCTTACGTTGACCCCGGCTTATGATATCTGTCCGCAAGGGCGTACAGGCAATGAAGCCTCGCAAGCCATGCTGATTGCCGGTAACAACCGAATGAGCCGCATATCTTCATGCCTGGAGGCGGCGGCACAGTTTCTTCTGTCGCGCGCGGCGGCAATTGATATCGTCGAAAGCCAGCTCACCAGCATCATCGATCACTGGGATGCGATCAGCGATGAAGCGTCGCCCAGCGCTACCGACCGCGCGTTTCTCTGGGGCCGTCAATTCCTCAACCCCTATGCCTTTGATGACCTCAAGGGTGACGCGGCACACCTGAAAGCGTTTGCTGATAAGGCGCGTTTTTAGTTTTTGCTCACGGCTTGTGGTCCAAATTACGCGCTGCTGCGTTGAAAATCTTGGCAATAGGCCGGCTATTATCTGCGATTTTTGCCTTGCAGCACGAATTTTGGCCTCACAATTCCGCTCGCCAAGATTCGATCAGAGCTTATGTTTTAGAGAAACAATACTGTTTTCCTAAAACAATTAGCACTCTATGATTTCAAAATGTATTGAAAACAAGATTATTTCACGGATATCTGGGCGTGGTAGGGGTTGGGTCTCAACGAAGGCCAATATTCACCAGTTATTCTCTTACCTGACCAAGGCTGGCAAGATTCGCTGAGTCTGTCGGGGCTCTTTATCGGAGCTTGGCGTGCCTGGAAGCAGTTGGATGCCGAGTTGGAACGATTGGAGGAGGAACTCGAGAGGGTGACTCTGATATGAATTAACTTGCAATTATTGGCTGAATTATCAGGCTTCATGATTGAAATTGTGGGCAAGTTCAGTCAAGGAGTCTAGAGGCCCCCTCAACTGTTATTCCTTCATATAAGATAAGTAAAAGCGAGTCGAGAAGTTTCGCGTTGGGCGAATATTTCATATATGACTTGTTGATGGCTGTTTCTGTTATTCAAAATAATTTCCGGTATATAGGCGTAGAATCCTCGAAAGAAACTGGCATTGATGCTGTCAATTTTCTCCATCTCTTCCAATGAGATGGTTTGTTGATCGTCCGGCAGGCAGGAATTCAAAAAGAGAGCCACAAAAGTACTGTGACCCTATTGCATTTTTTGCATCAATGCCCCGAGTGATTGTTCGATAAGCGGCAGTACCTTGGCCAAATCGTTCAGAGGCTTTATGGATTGCTTCGAGGTAAATATTGCTATCCGCTTTTCCCAGAATCCTGGCCTCTGTTTCATCCGTTATCTTGATTGGATTGGGATGCCCCATATTAAATCCTGAGATTACCTTCGCCACCACTCACCTTGATTTCTTCACCAATCACAAAAGATGATTCGTCCGATGCGAGGAATGAGGCTACCTTTGCCACTTCTTCAGGTCTTCCCAGGCGTTTCAGCGGAATGAGTTTTTTGAAGCCCTCTTTCATCCCCTCGACCTGCTCTTCCAGGAGACCCAGTTTATCGAACAATGGTGTTTCAACGGGGCCGGGGCTGATGCAATTGACCCGGATGCCACGGGTCGGCAGCAAGTCGGCGGAAATACCACGGGCAAGCGAACGTATTGCCGCCTTATTAGCAGCAGTAACTGTCGAAGCTGGAAAACCCATACTCTGCCCGGTCGCGGAAAGCACAATAATTGAGGCATTGTTATTCAAGTGAGGGAGCGCTTTCTGGATGGTAAAGAAGGTACCTTTAAAACTACTGCTGGTTACATCGTCAAACCCTGCTTCATCGAAAAACTCAATGGGCATGAACTTCACTTCACCCGCATTGGCCATCAGTACATCGATCTTTCCAAAACGTGCTTCAGTGTCAGAAAAAAGTTTTTCGAGGTCGTTCAGGTTAGTGATGTCGGATTGTATATACAGTACATCTTCCCCCAACAGATTCCTCGCCTTATCCAGTGCTTCCTGATGACGCCCGCAAATGCACAGGGACGCACCTTCGGAAATGAAATCTTGTGCCGTGGCCAAACCGATGCCACTACTACCGCCGGTAATGACGGCAACTTTATTCTCTAGTCTCATCCTTTATCTCCAGTGTATTTGAAAAGTTGCTATTTTGAGTGTGATCAACCAGTGATATTTTTGCGTACTCATTGTTTTTCATATCCAGAAGCTGACCGCGTATGGCCGTTCTCCAGTCAATGCTAGGTTCATAACCCAGCCGCTCCTTTGCATAGTCACTGGGTGCGTACCAGTCTTCACCCAGATAAACGATTGCACGAGTAAGAAACGGGTCTCCGGG
>JBDLIH010000117.1:0-6072 GCA_039714975.1 Pseudomonadota bacterium | reverse complement strand
CTAGCACCGCTGGCAGATCACATAGACCTGGCCTTGTTGTACGGTTCGGTCGTCAAGGGCATGGATACGGCCACGAGTGACATCGACATCCTGATCGTTGCCGACGGCGTAACACTGGAGGACATCTACTCAGCCCTGGCGCCGGTGGAAGCAGACCTGGACCGAAAGATCAGTCCTACCCTGTATACACCGGGTGAGTTCGCAGACCGGAAGGCAGCCAATAATACGTTTCTTACACGTGTGCTCTCCGGCGAGCACATGGTCCTGATAGGCGACGAACGTGAGCCATCCGCAGCTTGATAATCTGGTGCGCATCGGCCAACTGAAGGCCGAGCCACCGTCGGAAGAAGAATGCCAGGGCTTGACGCGTTCGGGCATTCGCCGGCTTGATGATGCCGCGCGTGAAGAACTCAGCCTCGAAAGCCGATTCGATCTTGCCTACAACGCCGCACATGCGCTGGCTCTGGCGGCATTGCGTTTCCGCGGTTACCGGTCGGAATCGCGCTACCTGGTGTTTCAATGCCTGCAACACACGATTGACCTGCCCAATGAACAGTGGCGCGTCCTGGATCAGGCACACCGCAAACGAAATCTGGCCGAGTATGAGGGTGACATGGATGTGGATGAACAACTCGTTGCCGCGTTGCTGCGTGTCGCGCGGGAAGTTGCGAAAAGAGTCAATAAACTGGTGACGGCCTGATGGGTGAAAGGGTTTCCATGTGTAAGAGGATTTCATAAACTTGACGAGTACTATAGCCCAGACATCGAAATTGAAAACAATGGCCAATAAACCATCTACTAACAGTTACGGTAGAGCCGGCACCGCTGCGTGAGAAACACACTTCGTGGAAGACATTTTTGAAGGCGCATTGGGAGGTGATGGCCGCCACAGACTTTTTTACGGTAGAGGTCTGGACATCCCGTGGTTTGGTGACCTATTACGTGTTGTTTATTATTCGTCTATCAACACGTTCCGTACACATTGCCGGAGTAACAACGGCACCCAACGGTGCCTACATGAAGCAAGTGGCGCGCAACCTGACAGACGTAGATGATGGTTAATGACCATTATGGCCAACGTCTGACTGCGTTAAAATAGCGGAGAACTCGGTACTCTTAAGTAATATGAACTACACAATTAAGCCGTCTCGGCGATATCTAATTGGAACCCAGGATATGCAAAGGCTCTAGCGATTTTCTCGCAATCCTTGTCTGTGACGCCTTCCCGGTGAGCAATTTCATACCAGCGGTTTCTGACGATCTGTTCCATCTCGTCAATAATCGACTTTGCTTCCTCTGGATTGACAAGAAAGCGTGCGCTCTGCGAAAGCAGATTACCCACATTGGCATAGCGGCCCATATCGCCGCAGGTAAGGGCCAGGTCGCGTCTTTCCTTACTGATAAGCGGTGTTGGTGTTAGGTCATAGGCTGGGGAGAGTTTCCAGTCTGTGTCCGCCGCAATCACGGCGTGATTTCGCGGGTGATCGTCTGTATTAGAAATGAGCGCATTGAAACACATACGCCGGAATAGCTCGGGCGCATCGATCTTCGGTTCCGATGATATACGCCGTAATTCTTCTGCAAGCAGGATATAGGACCATTTGTCGCGGTCATGATGCGTGTCTTCGGCGCGCAGCAACGTGAGGGCGCTCAGCATGCGCGCGCGCCGATAACCGTTCCCCGTATTTTGCCGGTCAAAACGTTTGAGGAGTAGCGCATCACGGTCGCCAACAGTCGTGATCCGGCTTTCAGCGGTGTGGAGACCGCATTTCCGCCCAAGCTCCAGCATGGCGCGTTCTACCCGTGCTTCGTTCCACTTGTCATCCTTGCGGTTGAACTTGGCAATCCAAAGCCCATCTTCATCCTCGACAACCGCTTTCGGACGCGCGCCGCCCATAGAGGTGCCGCCGAGCATAAGATCTTGGACCTGCACGGCCTCCGCGCCTTCTGGCAGGTCCTCATCGGCAATGATGACATCAGCTAGTTCCTGCAACCGGGCAAGGTCTATCGTTTGATTGAATTTGCGCAAAGGAGCAGGCGGCTCCTGATTGAGGCCAAAACCGAGTGCACCCGCCCGGTCATCGGGCGAGAACAATAAATAATCCATTTCGCCGAGTTCGGTCTTGCCGCTACGTTTTTCAATGACACGGCGGCCCCAGGCATCCGGCGCGGCATCGCGCAACGACCCGAAAATCCCTTTAAGACGTGTTGTCGAATAGGTCCGCTCGCTCAGTTCCAGTTCGATCGGGTCAATCGGGACTGCGTTCTCCCGTGCGAGATAGCTCCGCCCATAAACAAGCCGTCCGGTTGAAACACCCTGCCGGTTTATCGTGAGCGCGAACTTTGCCGCCGTAACAAATGATGTTTCATCCGGCAGGGTGATGTACACATAGCACTCGGTCGCGCTGTTCCTAGAACTCATTGTCGAGCTCCTTTTTCTCACGCGCGCGCAGGCGTTCTCGGCTCATGGAGAGCGACAGGCCGTGCTCGTCCAGCTCAGGACTGGCAACATCGTCCATTTGGCCCAGCAGGTCATACACCCATAGCAGGGCGATATAGACAGCCGCGCTCACACCCGACTTGCCCTTTTCGGCGTTGGAGACCGGGCGTGGTCCTGTGCCGATCTTTTCGGCGACATCCCCAATCGTCAGGTTCCGGCGCAGCCGCGCCGTCCGGAGATTTGCCCCAAGGCGCTTTAGGGCCTGCTCAACCGCATAAGGCGGGGCGCTCAATAATGTGTTTTTTGCTGTCATCTGCTCTTAAGTGCCTCTAATCCAAGTTAATCCACACTTAAGAGCATAGCAGCATAAATTCTCCTTGGCAAGGGAAATATGCACTTAAGTGCATGTTATAAAGCATTGTCTGCACTTAAGAGCAGAATTCAAGACCGCCGCATAGGCGGCCTTTCATCATGCCCCTGCCTGCAACATGGCGGGGGGTGTTTATTGTGATCGTGTCTGCGGCTTATATTACCGCAGCTTCTGCTTGACCCGTTCAACCAGTTCTTCAGAGCCGCTTACTTCAAATGACAGTTTGTCCAGACTACGGCCCTTGACCTTGATCATGGGGCGTTGCCCTGTTTTCGGAGCACGGATATTGCCGACCTTGCGGACGATATCCTTCTTGATGGCTTCGAATGCGGCTTTTTCCAGTGCATTGCCAAGCTGGCTAGGCCGGACCTTCCGCCCGTTAATCTCAAATGAAATATCGATCATCGTTTTTTCCTTGTCTTGCCCTGCATCGCCTTGTTCACTGAACTGCGGCCCAGCTTCACCTTCGCAACGGCCCGTTTGTATTTGTCGCGAGCGACGGTATGCTTTATGGACATTATCTCGGATCTTGGCAATCCAGTTGCAGCCTTTCAAATGGGTGCACAAGGCTGGGATGCTACTGCCGATGTGAGTGGTGAAAAAGCCACCTATGATCACAAAGTGGGATATTGGAGCTCGTTATTGGTGAAACCAGTTCAGACTGTCCCCATCCCTCTGTCCTTACGCCATGCCCCGGTTCGAATCAAAAAAGCCGCCCTGAAGGGTGGCCATTAGCAAAATATAAGTAAACGCTAAAAGGCAGGAACCGACCCAACGTTTAGGACATTCACGCCCCCCTGAATTCAGTTAATGTGAGTAAGTAGTCTCACTGATCGAGCGCCCCCCCAAATGCTTGCTAAAGTACCCGTGTTAGTAGCGAAATTGGATTTAGTATCCGTAGGAGAATAATCATGAGTCTAAAATCCACAAAGAAAAAGACCTGTGTCTGGTGTGTCGCGATAACCATAGCATCACTGACATTGCTGGCGGTCACCTGGACGGTGCTCCTCTTCAACCATCCAGGTGCGTTGAATGCGATCAAGGCCGTATTTTCTGATTAATCGTGTTAATACTTTAACTGCTGTTCATTGACCACCCGTGTAGGGCAGGAGTTACCGCGAATGAGTTTATCCTCGGCGGCTTCAATCTGGCTGGCTTTTGTAGGGGTGGTTATGTCGCTCATTACTCCACCCCCTTGAGGTCATAAGAACTTCAAGTGAAGTCTATGCGCCCAAAGATAAAGACGCTGTTATAGAGATTTATCTATATGGGAAATCACCAGAGCGCGAAACAATCGACATCGGTAGAGCAACTGCCCGCGCTCGGCCAATTGAATTTAAAGACTCTCAACGCTGCCAACGATTCCAGATGTCCGCCTTCTGTGCAGCTGTATATTTAATTCGCGTTCTATAGACCATTTCTCAACACCTCCATCTTTTACATAAAGATTAAAGTATTGCGTCCACCGGTTGAACCCGCCACCGTTGATTTGCCGTTCACGGCCAGAACAAGAGCACCACTCTGTGTTGTTGCAAACGGGGATAACCGGCCAACTCCAGTCATCCGGAACATATATGTGAATGTCCGATTTAGAGATTTTCGGGAGGGAGGTTGATAGTCATCACTACCGGGTAGAGGAATGGTGATGGTCAGAGTTGAGCTTGCCAATCACAATCCCCAGCACAATCCCCAATAATGCCAGCATCCATACCACGGTGGGGCCCGCCGGCCAGTCAAACCACAGTGAACACATCAAGCCACCGGCGAAGGCAGCCGCACCAAGTCCATACCCTGTGGCAATTGCAGCAATACCCTGCATACGGCGTATCACTACCGCCGGAATAATAAGACTGGAAAACACCAGGTACACCCCGACCAGTTGTACAGACGCTGTAACAGTCACTGCGAATAAAAGGTAGAAACGCATACGTCCCGGCCCCAACCAATACCAGACTAGCAAAACGGGCAGGTATGCCAATGTAATAACAATCAGTTGATCTGCCCTTATCCACAGCAGCTGACCCGCCAGCAAGTCTGATAGGTGCTCTGCGCCATGCGGATTTCCGGCCAGCAATAGCAGCCCACCGGTTGCCGCCATTACGAAGGTAATACCAATAAGGGCTTCCTGAATTTCCGGCCAGTAGCGTTCAAAACTGTGAATCAACAGGGCACCCAGTAACGCACTGCCCACCGCGATTCCCTGTGTCTGCCACCCGCCTGCATCCCAACCGAGAGCCAGCGCTGCAATCACACCCAGACCGGCGATCTGCGCCACAGCCAGGTCAATGAAAATGATCCCGCGGCGCAGGACCTCTCGTCCCAGCGGAACATGGGTAGCAATCACCAGCAAACCGACCAGTAACGGCACACAGATGATATCGAGTTCAAGCCCTGCTGGAGTCATGGCGCCACCGCCAGCAACCGGTTCAGGGTGTCGTCAAACAAGCCGAACAAATCCTGTGCTGCGTCCGAGCCACCCACCGTAAAAGGAAGTTCAACTTCCACAGTCCCCGTGTGTTCGGACAACCATGTCGTGCCCCTGTCATCCTGGTACGCAGCGCGCACGATCACATCGGCGTGTTGCTGCTCCATTTGTGCAACCAGCCTGGCCAAATCGCCACTGCCAGGTGGAATACCGGGTTTCGGTTCAATGGTTGCAACTCGCTCCATTCCCAACCATTGATTCAAATAGACCCAACTGCGGTGTTGTACCACTACGGTCATACCCTTGAGCGGTATTGCTGCCTGCTCCCAACGAGTGATGGCAGATTGCCAACGGGAGAGAAAGTCATCCAGGTTAATTTGATACTGTGGCGCATTGCCTGGATCAATAGTCGACAACCGCTGCGCCAGTACCTTTGCAACCGCTGTCAGGTTATGCGGATTCGTCTGGATATGCGGGTTACCCTGGGCATGAATGTCGCCTTCGGCACGATCGAGACGCTGTGGGCGATCCAGCAACGAAACGGCCGTTGCTGCTTCCAGATAAGCCGGCTGGCCAGGCTGGACCTGCGGATTGTTCGCGCGACGCAGTAACAACGGCAACCATGCGGTCTCAAGTCCAGCACCCGTGCAGATAACGAGGTCTGCCTTGCGCATCCGTGCGATCAGGCTCGGCCGTGCCTGGATATGATGGGGATCCTGCATGGCAGTCGTGGCGGATGTCGCCTCTACCAAACCCCCACCCACTTCCCGTGCCAGGGCGGCCCATTCCGGTTCACAGGCAAAAATCGATAACGCTGCGGTTGAAGGCAACGGAATG
>JBDLIH010000116.1:0-6142 GCA_039714975.1 Pseudomonadota bacterium | reverse complement strand
CTTCAGGGAAGACCTTTATTACAGGTTATGCGAGATCGCAGTTAATATACCTGCGCTCAGGGAAAGGCAGGGAGAAGCGGCTGTGCTGGTCAATCATTTTATCAATCAGGAAGCGGAACAGCAGAACAAGGGACCCATGACGCTGAGCCAGGATGCACTTGCTGCTATTGACGCCTATAGCTGGCCGGGCAATATTCGAGAGCTGGCCAACCGTGTGAAGCGTGCCGTCATCATGGCTGATGGCAAGCAAATCACTGCACAGGCGCTCGAGCTTGAGGCGGATTCGGATGATGCAATGCCCTTCAACCTGCGTGAGGTCCGCAAGCAGGCTGAAAGTCAGGCCGTCCTGCGGGCGCTGAGTTATGCCAAGGGGAATGTTTCGCAGGCGGCCACCTTGCTGGGGATTACACGACCGACATTTTATGCCCTGGTCAACAAATATAACCTGGGTCAGGGACAGTCTGGCCGTGAAGAGGCTGATCAAGCTGCTGAATCCTGAGGGCATGTCTGTAAATGACGCAATCTATAAAGGAAAAATATCCTCTAATAATGAATACAGGGCGCCATACAAAGTGGCCAGAAGCCAAATGCCTGTCAATTTTAGCTGCAGTGGCCATCACTATAATGCCGATGCCTTGTGCGGCTGAATCTGCCGCTGAGTATCTGGATACGGCAAATGAGTACTACGAAAAGCATGAATACGATGCGGCTGTTATCCAGCTGAAGAATGCCCTGTTACTGGACCCGGATAGCGGCGAAGGACATTTGTTGCTGGGAAAAATGCATCTTGAGGCTGGCAATCTCGCTGAAGCCGGGAAGATGATTGAGCGGGCCCGCGAACTTGGTCTGGACAGAAACGAATGGCTGGTGCCGTTGGCAAGGGTGTATATCCTGCTGGGCAGGAACGATGATGTCATCAGTCTGTTGTCAGCAGAAGGCGGCTACCCTGAACGGGTACAGGCAGATATTCTGCAGTTACTTGGTCATGCGTATCTCGGGAAGCAGCAGTATTCAGTCGCGGACGCGAAGTTTACCAGCGCCCTGGAATTGCAACCGAATTTGGCCGACGCCCTGATTGGCAAGGCGCGTATAGCATACCAGTACAAGAATAAGGGTAGCGCAAATGAATTTATCGACAGGGCGCTGGCTGTTGAGCCTGAAAATACGGTGGCCTGGACCCTGAAAGGTGAAATATTGCGTGGCAGTGCCCGGTACGAGGAAGCGATCTCTGCCTTTGACAGGGCCGTTGCAGACAATCCCAGAAATCTTACCGCACGCCTGGGTCAGGCAACGGTGCTGATCGCGCTTGGCGAGCTTGACGCGGCCATCGCTAATCTCGACGGGTTGCTCAAGCGACATTCACAGCTGTCTCTCGCTCATTATCTCAAGGCAGTTGCCCTGTCACGGCAGCAAAAACCGGGACCTGCCCTTGAGTCCGCACAGCTGGCCGTCAAGTATGCCCCGGGTTATCTCCCCGGCCAGAGACTTGCCGGCAACCTTGCCTATCAGCAGGGAGAGCTGCAACAGGCTGAGCAGTATTTCCGTACCTACCTCGCCGGGGAACCCGGTAACCGGCAGACCACCCGGCTGCTGGCGGTCACGCTCCTGAAACTCGGAAGACCGGACGAGGCGGTCAAGGTATGGTTGCCGGATCCACCAGTCACACCGCAAGATGCCGAGTACCTGTCATTGCTGGGCAATGCATTTGTCACTCACGGTGATGCCGGTAGGGGATTGGATTACCTGCAACGTGCGGTTATTGTTGACCCGGAGTCTGCAGATATTCGTACCCGGCTTGCCGTGGCACAGCTTGCCAGCGGAGATCTCGAGCAGGGGATCGGTGAATTGCAGAATGCCGTTGAGCAGGACCATGACAAGGTCAAGGCCGATCTGCTGCTGATAGGTACCTATTTCCGGAACAGGGATTTCGACGGTGCGCTGGACGCAATCGGGGTGTTGGCGCAGAAATTACCTGACAGCCCGGTTCCTGATAATTTGAAGGGCCGGGTATTACTGGCAAAGAATGACAGGCATGCGGCCCGTGCTGCCTTTTTATCTGCATTGCAACAACAGGCGGATTTCGTGCCGGCACACCTCCACCTGGCGCAAATTGACTTGCAGGCCGGTGATGCTTCTGCAGCCAGGGTACGTTACCGGCAAGTGCTGGGTTACGACGAGAACAACCTGAAGGCGATGCTGGCGCTTGCCATCCTCGCTGACAGGGAGGGGCAGTACGGGGTTGCGGAACAGTGGTTGCAACAGGCACATGACAGACATCCGCAAGCATTACAGCCGGTGTTGCTGCTTGTGAAGCACTACAGCCAGGCGGGCGAGGTCGACCGTGCCCTTCAACGGGTTGGTCAATTGGCAGACCGGCATCCTCGCAATCCAACTGTGCTTGAATGGCTGGCCCGTGTCCAGCTACAGGCCGGCAACGACGCTGCAGCCATTGGTGCGTTAAATACGCTGACAGAAGTTATGCCGGACTCGCATCTGGCTTTTTATCAGCTTGCCATGGTGCAGATCAGGGACAAGAGGACAGCGGCCGCGCGCAACAGCCTGGAGCATGCGCTGGCGCTGCAGGGTGATTTCCCGCCGGCGCAGCTGGCGCTCGGGCGCCTGGATATTGCCGGCAGGGACTATGCTGCGGTGCATACCACTGCACAAGGGCTGCAGCAGGCCCACCCCGACACCTCGCACGGCTATGAACTGGAAGGTGACCTGGCCATGGCCCGTAATGAGTTCACAAAGGCAGTAGCGGCATATCGGCAAGCCACTGACAGGAATGACAGTCCGCAACTGGTCATCAAGCAGTATCGCGCGCTGGTAAAAAGCGGCGATGGACGGTCTGCACGCACTATATTGTCGCAGTGGCTGGCTGAACACCCTGACAACAGGGATATTCAAATCCTGCTGGCGGTCGATCTGAACAAGGCAGGTCTGCTCGAGTCAGCGAAGGCCGAATACCACAAGATCCTTGCACAGGATCCGGCCAATGTCGCTGCCCTGAACAACCTGGCCTGGATATACGCGGAAGCGGGAGATCCTGCCGGGCTTGACTATGCGGAACGTGCCTATGCACTGGTTCCGGACCGCCCCGACGTGATCGATACGCTGGGCTGGACGCATGTGCAGATCGGCGATACGACGCGAGGTCTGGTCCTGCTACAGGAGGCCGTGGTCAAGGCCTCGCATTCACCCGGGATCAGATATCACATGGCGGTCGCACTTGACAAGGCCGGTCGGCGCGACGAGGCGCGCAGTGAGCTGGACCGGTTACTCAAGTCACATCCATCCTTCCCTGAACGGGACAAGGCAGTGTTGCTGCGCAAGCGCCTGTAGCCGTCCATATATTCGTTTACTTCAACAAGCATCACGCACTGCTTGCGAACAGGCCTAAAAAAAGCGGCTTCCTGAAAGGAAGCCGCTTTGAGTACCAGAAGGGTTAGTCAACTGGATTGTTACTTGTTCCTGCCGCCTCCTTTAGTTGTCGTAGTACTCTCAAAGAGCTCTGGCACCAACTCGGGAGAAGCCGGGCATTGTTCACCCGTTTCCGGATGGATCTGGTAGTTACCACCGCCCAGGAAGCCCGCGAACGAGTAGATGACGTCACTGCCAGGATCGGTGTCGCAGTGGATCTCGATCTGGTAGTAGTCGGGGCATGTGTCACAGACCTGGCCACCCTTCCAACCAAATTGATCATCCGGGATGCTGTCGAGGAAGACGGCATCTTCTGCGTTCCACGGACCGGGTGCCATACCCCCGGGCAGCTTGCTTATCCAGTCACAGCTTTCCGGGTTTTCATCGAGGAGCGACGCTTCTCTCGTCGGCCGGTTGTTTTCGCCGAAGTCACCGATCATGACCTTAACAAAGTGCAGTGTGCCCTTGTTACCCTTTTCGACGTTGCAACTGCCAAAGTCGTAATCAAAGCGCTGGTTTGCAAAATTACCGATGCCGGTCCAAAACAGCTGCTTGAAGGGGGCGCAGCGTGCCTGTACACACCAGCCTGGATCGGCACACTCGACAGTGCTGATCTCGGTGCCGGCAGGGGCAGACGCGGTTCCGGCATGGAACGAGAAGACACCATCGGCGCCACCGTGCAGGGTGTGCTCCCAGTGCCCTGAGACCGGATCGTTGCCTGACGGCGCATTGATCTGGCCGCCGGTTGTAACCCGTTCACCATCGTTCGGGCCCTCAAACTGGTAGGACCATGTGTCCTGACCGTCGGTGCCCGTTATTGCGTACACGGTGGAGTTGCCGCCGGTCATCCGGCAGGCGCCTGGTGCAACGGGGACTTCGGGGACCACGCCGTAGTCGGCGTTGGTGCTGAGGCCATAAACGGTGTAACCCATTATGTCGCCGAAGAAGGGATTGCCTTGCGGATAGATAAGGTCCGAGGCGCCGCTCACATCACCATTCTGGATGGTCAGTTCATGCAGTGACGGATCCAGTGGATTTTCAACATTGTCTTTAACCTTCTTGGCGAAGGTATAGGTTGGGTGGTTGTTCACCAGTACCGAGAGTCCGGCATGAAAATCAATGAGCCCTGGTATTCCTCCAGCCAGTGTTGCGCCTTGTAGCAATGGCAGATTGGCAATTGCGTCCGCAGCGGGATTTATCTTTCTAAATGTTGCAATCATATGATCATCGATATCGCGAAAACCGGCCACGAGATCAAGGTCAGCGTCTGCGATCGTGCTCGTGAAATCTAGAATGGTGAACGAACCGTCTTCGTCAAAGTCACCCGGTGACGTAACAATGAGGTTGGTACCTACAGCTTCGTATAAGGCAAGTATCGATCCAGCGGGCACGGGTACACCGATGAGCGATCCGAGATCCAGCCCCGCCAGGTTTGTTGGGGCAAACTGGATAAGGTAGTTGAACGTACCGTCTGCATTAGTAACCCTTTCACCTATAGGATCATTGATCACCGTGATCGAGGAGACCCCCCAGACTTCTTCAGGCGCAAAGTGAATGCCCGGCAGTGGCAGTGACCGATCATCGATCCGCGCGAAGGCCACGAAAACGTCGCCCGTGCTTACAGCTCCGTTTCCGTCAACGTCGATAACCACTTCACGGTCCACATCCTCATAAAAATTGATACCTCCGCCGGGGACCAGTGAACTAAAGAATGCCTCGGCAGCAGCGGGTCGATGTATGCCGGCCAGTGAGACCGTCACGATAATGCTGAAAACAAGCAAGGAAAACACAGACCTACTGGTTCCTTGCCGGGTTGGATTGTTCATGATCTATGCTCCTTTAGATTTTATGAGAATATGTTTGAAATGCGAATTTGCAAATCACTAGCATTGACTTCTGTCTGGATGACACAGGTTTTCTTCATTCATATATTTTTAGGTATAACTTAACTTGTATAATTTGCAAGTAAGCAGGTTAGTAAGTGCCATCTCCACCTTAGTGTAAGCAATGTTTATGCCGTTTTATCTGACGATCCTAAGCGACTGATTGTGTGGGGATTGTATTTTTGAGTGATGTTTCCTGGCGAAGGCTGCAGCAATAACGGCCGATTGTGTAAAATAAATAGACATGCTGTCTTGTGGGTCCAAAAGTGTCTTAGCGTTCATCTCTTGTGCTTGCCGCGTTGGCGTTCGCCCGGCAGTAGCCACCAAAGGGCCCGGATTACGATGTTGCGGCGCGAATACCTCTTCAGAGTTATATCCCGCCAGATTCCTGATGTTTTTACATGTTGTAACTTTATGACCTGGCGCTCGCAGGATGCTCTGTTGACTGCCGGGTGATAGCAGGTAATAACTGAATGGATGCGGGTGTTGCTATCCGGGCCACGCGCCAGCTAGTGAAGGGTGTCAAAAAACCATACATACAGGCACCCCCGCGTTTAGTCTGTACAGTAAAGGAAAAATATATAGATTCAACGGGTTGGTGGCGTCGCATCTGGCTGCAGGATGGGAACGCCTGCATAGTGCCTGAAAGAACTGTCCGGAATTTTTACAGGGTGCAGCTCGAGGGTCAGGGCCTGCCGGTTCTGATTTCTGCAGGACTAAAAATACATCAGCAAAAACATGGGGTTGCTTGTTTGTGTTTTGGTTGGCATGGTAGTTGCCTTATTCTTCATGTGAGAACGGCCCGACAACAAACTGAAGGCCCTATTGAAACCAACCGA
>JBDLIH010000115.1:0-6166 GCA_039714975.1 Pseudomonadota bacterium | reverse complement strand
CACACGTAACACCCGGACAATCGGCTGCCGCAGGGATTACTTAAACAGCCACGGGATTGCTGTCAGGGTGCGCCATTTCACTGTAAACGGGGCAGGGGCGGGCCTGTCCCAAATGGTTGGCCTTCATTGATTTAGAATAGAGGAAAATGTTGCAAGATACAGATAATAATGAAAATACATCTAGTGGATGTTCTGATTAATTCCTTTGTCGTCATCCCGGCGTATGCCGGGATCCAGGGTTTTCAATGGCCTGGATGCCGGTCTTCGCCGGCATGACGAATAAATCAGAGCTTCCCTGGGTTATCGTCGTGCCTGTGATGATCGTTGCCATTTACCGGGAGCGGTTGAGGGTAAATAGACCCACCGGGGCGGCACTGCAGTTATATGCTGATCTCAGAAGATGGCCTGTGCCCGCAACTGAAATATATCAGGGCTTTCACTGTTGCCGCTGCTGTCGGGGTCGGCATCGACCCAAATGTAGTTCGCAAGGAAGCGTATGTTTCTGTTCAGGTACCAGTTCAGGCCCAGGGTAATGTTATCTTCTTCCCCGCCGGTAATGTTTTCATCCTCAAGATCCACCTCGCTGTAGCGTGCAGCAAGTTCCCAGGCGCCGTATTTCGATTCCGGCCTGATCTGCTTGAAAGACCCTTTTTTTACATTGTAGCGGCGGTTTTCTCCGGTGATGAACCAGCTGCCGTACACATACCAGCCATTAAAATCGGGATCACTGTGTTGATTGCTGCGTTCCAGGCTGACCTGCATGTATTCGCCCTGCAGGGAAAGGGAATTATATACTGCCGCGCCCTCCAGGCCTGCAGTAATGCTGTTGTCAGCATCCTGCAGTGTCCCCGTGCTAGCCAGCCGGCTTGCGAGATTCGCCTCCGGCCGGGTGCTGTAGCTGACTTCGTCCGGCTCGCGGTACTCCAGTGCCGCACCAATGTGGAGTAAACGCCGCTTGCTTCTGACGGGGGCACCCGTAATGCGGGCAGCTACGCCCCAGCCATCCTTGCCGCCATTTTGTATGTTGCCCTCAAACACACCGGCCGCAGCACTCCAGTTGTCGCCATAGGTATTCATGAGAATACCCAGCTTGTAATCTTGCGTAAATGCCTTGGGTAAAGCGCGCTCCATAAACGTGATATTGTTCGAGCTGGTCATCGCTTCCAGGCTGAAGGGCTCCAGTACATTGCCTGCGCGGATGGTGAAGGGCTTGAAACCGTTATAGCCTATCCATGCCGCCTTGATTCTGAAATCATGGTTTGCGGCAAAGTCATATTCGAACCGGTAACGCCAGTCATCGAAAGCCTTCCCTGATACAAACAGGCGCGCCCGGCGAAACTCGGCATCCCGTGAATCGCTGTTGAGCGCATCATTGCTGTCATCTGAAAACCAGGCTGCATCCGCATGTACCCGGCCGCCAAGCCGCAGTGAGAAGTCCCCGTCTTCTGATTTGAAGGTGAGTGCTTTCTTTAAATTGAATTCCTCATCTCTGAGATAAAACTCGGAATCGGTTTTCTCCTCTGCGGCATACAGGTTTGCCGTAGAGATGGTTGCTGCTGCGAAGACGGCCAGCATGCATATATGTCCTGAAATTCTGTTTGTCACTTGAGTTCTCCGATTCTGTTTATACAGCCTTGTCCATGGCAGGTGAAAGTGGTCCTGCCTGTGTGGTACCGGCTTGATGGGATGGTGCCGGCGATGCACCTTTTACAGACAGTGAAGGCGCAGTGCCAAACAGGTATTTGAAAACACGCTGGCCCAGCTGGCAGTTTTTCATGGCACCCGCAAAGTCATGGTTTATCCCCGGCAATATCGAGAATACATAGGAGGTGTCCATGCCATGCGCCATGGCAGCCCGGTTCATGGCATCTACCCAGCGTTTGCCGCGCTCCAGCCGTGTGGTTCCCTGTTGCCGTTGAATTCTTGCGGATTGATTCAGGCCGGGATCGTGTTTGATATCCCACTGTCCCACCAGGACACAGGCGGGCACCTGTAAAAACTTCTTCACATTAAAATCGACTCCTTTCAACCTGGGTGTGGGAGCGGTACCGTAAGGGTACTTGCAGGAGGCATCCGGATAGGTGTACCAGCCCGCTGCCCCGATGGCGACTTTTTGCACGTGGTCAGGGTATGCCATGGTGTAGCGGTGGACGAATTGCCCGCCACCCGAGAATCCGAACAGGGCGATCTTCCTGCTGTTAACACCGGTGAGACTTTCAGTTTCGCGGGCAATCCGCTGTATGGCATGATCCGCACGGCGTCCGTTGCCTTCACGCCCCAGCCGTTGATAGTCGCCAAAGTGGCGTCTGGAAAAGAATGGTGCTACCAGGATTACCCCGTATTCTTCCGCCAGTGGTGCGAACCTTCTTGCGTGCTCCATGGCATTTCTCGAAACACCGTGAACTGATACGAACTGGCACGCATGTTCACTTATTTTATTCGGTACATAAAGGAAATATTTCAGTGCCGCGTCACCTTTTACGTGACGTGCATGCACCTTGCCAGGCTCGACAGTTTCCCCCGGCGCAACCTGCACCAGCGCATCAATATTTGTGCAGCTGTTCATGCAAGACACCTGCAAGCCGGTACACTTATTCTTCCGGCCAGCACCGGGGAGACCAAAGTCTTCATGATGCCAGTGCCTGCTGATTGTGCTGCCTGAAAAATTCTGCAACGCGCCTGTCTGACTGCAACAATTCGTCAGGCTTGCCTGTAGCGACCAGTTTTCCGTTTTCCATATACCACAGGGCGTCGGCGCAGAGCGCCCTGTCAAGGTGATGTGTTGCCATTAGTACAGTGCCCTCATAGTCAGCAAGAATTTGATTGAAAACCGCACCGGCACCCGGATCAAGATTTGCATCCGCTTCGTCCAGCAGCAGTACGGGCGGGCTTCCCAGTATGGCCCGTGCCAGCGCAATA
This sequence comes from Pseudomonadota bacterium, assembly GCA_039714975.1. Taxonomy (GTDB): domain Bacteria; phylum Pseudomonadota; class Gammaproteobacteria; order UBA9214; family UBA9214; genus UBA9214. The sequence continues at coordinate 3,247 of JBDLIH010000115.1, read as the reverse complement.
CGTTGCCGCTGACCCGCAGACAGGCTGGTCCCGCCTTCGGATATACGGGTGTTCTCACCGTCAGCTAACCCGGCAAGCAAATCATTAATCCCGCACAGCGCACGCACACGTGCCAGTTCTGCAACAGGGGCAGAACGCCAGCGGTAACAGAGGTTCTTGTTGACAGTCCCGCGCAACAAGGGGAGGTCAGGGCTTACCATGCCCACCACCCGCTGCAGTGAATCCCGTGCAAGCTTGCCCAGATCCATGCCATCAAGGCGCACCTTTCCCCGGTCCGGATCCACCAGCCGGGCAACCAGGGACAACAAGGTGGATTTCCCGGCACCGTTAGGACCTGCCACGGCAACTACACTGCCCGGGGGGGCGGTGGCGCTAAAATCGGTGAGCGAACCGGAGACGGTGACATTCCTGAATTCCAGGTGGCCAGCGCCATGTCGCAGGCGGGTAGTGCGCCGCGATTTCGCAACCTTTCCGGGACTGTCCAGAAACCGGTGAATTTTCTCGAGTGATACCCGCGCACCCTGCCAGTATTCATAGACACGCCCAAGATCACGCAGCGAGGGCATCAGAAACCCGATGATACTCATTGCCGCGACGACTGTTCCAGGTGTGGCACTGCCGTCTGCAACCAGGGCGGCGCCAACAATCAGCGTGGCAGTAGTGGCAATCGCTGTGGTTGCAGTTGTTACGGCACGCAATCCGCCAATTACCCAGGCACGTACTATCATCGCCGTTTTCAGTCGGCCACTCTGACGTTCAATGCGGTTCTGCTCCCGTCGTGTCTGGCCCGAAACCTGGACCACGGCCATGGAAGCAACCTTTTCGTTCAGGTTGCCTGCCAGGTAGGAACGCCGCCGCCGCGTTTCCCGTACTGCCTGCAGCAGGGGTTTACCAAGCATCAGGGAAAGTGCCGTTCCGGGTAGCAGTACTGCTCCTGTGGCCAGCGCCAGTGGCCAGCTGATCAGTGCCAGTGCCAGCAAGGCACCCGTGACAGAAACTCCGGCTACCATCAGGCGCGCGAGCCCCAGACTTATCCACTGTCGCAATGCTGTAAGATCACCGATAAATCGCAGCATGATACTGCCCTGACTGTGTCTTTGCAGCTTGCGTGGAGGCAGCGCACTAAGATGGGCATAGAGTACCAGGCGCAGCCTGTGAATATAGTCCTGCCCAAGTTGTTCGGCATCAACGCGCTCGAGCATGCGCATACCGGCTATGACCAGTGCAAGTACAGTGAAACCCAGACCGAACCACATAAGACCGCTACCGGCGACAGCCTGTGGCTGATCAATAAACCTGTCGAATGTCAGTTTGATGAGTAATGCACTGCCTGCAGTGGCGCCGGCCTGCAGGATACCGTTCAGAACCAGGCGCGCCATCAGGGCGGTGCGCCGGCCTCCTGACAGGGGGGGGAGTGTCATCAGCCTGCCTGTCGGCTGCGCCGGTGATTTTCCAGATACTGCTGGATCGTGCCGGCGATGCCCGGATCTGACAACTGTTCAATGTCCATGACCGGCAGACCGGTAGCTCCCTGTGTCTCGCGAACGACCAGTGGTGCGGCTGTCAGTTTTCCACTGATAGCGAGGACCGGCAGGTCATGATCGTATAACCAGTTCACGCCGGTCGCTGCACCCATGGCATCTCCTGCAGCAAAAATAATTCCGTTGATGGCCTGGCGAAATACCGGTGAACACAACAAGGCCGATGTTTCTTTCTGGAACAGGCCGTCCGCGACTTCCACAACAATGGCCTCGGCACCGGCGCGCTGCAGGTGAGTCGTCAGTGTGGTAAGAATGCCTTCCAGCTCCCTGAGAGGAACGCGGTGTGTGGAGGCAAAGCCTGCGTCGGTAAAATCAAGAACAAGGTCGGCACCGGCATCCATCATCAGCCATGAGTCTCCACCGGCCCCGGTACCTGTTAACTTGGCTGCGCCGACTTTCAGGCCTGCGTTCACCAGTCCCTTGATCAGGTGAGCCGCCGTTGTGGTCTTGCCGGCATTCATTGAGGTGCCAACTGTGGCAATGGTCAACGGCAGGGGGGTGTCCGGTCGTGCCGGCTCCAGTGCATGGTCAGTGAGATTGATGGGGCGGCCATGTGCATCGCCAAGCAAGCCCAGCGGGGTAATGCGGGTAGCAGCTCTCCTGCTCGCATGTTTGGATATGGCGCTGGCGGCAATTCCACCGGCGGCTACCATATGACAGGGTTCAAGACTGCCTGGCACCTCACCTTCAAACTGGTCCGGTGCATAACGATGCCCGTAACACAGCACAATTTCATCACCCGGAAACAGGGGAGCGCGGCGGCCGTTACCCAGTTCGATACGCTTGTGCTGGCCCAGACGGTCAACCCGTGCCAGTAACAGGTCGCCCGGTGCCGGAACGACCTCTCCCTTGATCAGGTGTACGGCTTCGCTGATAGGTACACGGCGCGTGGTGTAGGCGGCTTTTGCCTTTAAAACACGTTTTGCTTCGATGGGGGATGTGGATGTCCGTTTGGTGTTTTTATACTGTTGCACATTTTCGGCAATGGCTGCCAGCCTGCTCATATCCGACTTCATTTTTTCCACCTTATTTTAGACAATATTTGATTCCAGCCTGCCGGCATCACGCGGAAGGATGGGTGAGAAATCTGTTCCTGAACCCCATCAGATTCAACAAATGGGAATAAGTTCCCAAAAACATACTTATTTTATAGCCATGACAGCCAGTGATGTCAAGAATAAAGCGTATGGCGGAGTTAAATTTGTGATGCAGGTCCAGTAATGCTCTTAAATAAACCGTTTCTGCCTTGTAGATGGCGCTGCTCCCTGGATTTGTATTTCACGTATTCCTGGCGACGATAGCAAGGTATTGAGCAGTGTTCCGTGCCACTTTAGCGTGATCCGCAAGACTAGATCGGCCACGTGTTTCAGAAACTTAGCCGCCCGTATTACGGTGGGGAAGGATGTGATACCTAGTATACAGGTGCAGCCACCCAGGTACCGGCAAACACCAACACCAGGAAATACTGCAAGCTGTCTTCCGGCCTTCTGTAAATACTTTTCTGAGTGAAAGTATTATTTGATATGCGCAAGGTAACGCAGCAGGTAGCCCCGATTTTCCTTGCTGTTGAAGGTCGCTGTATGCGGGCCTCCGGTTTCCAGGAAGGTTTTCGGTGGTAGTGCGGCATGCAGGAGTTGTTCGTTGAAGGCATAGGGCACGATACGGTCATCCTGACTGTGTATCAGTAACAGCGGAATCGGTGAAAT
>JBDLIH010000114.1:0-6314 GCA_039714975.1 Pseudomonadota bacterium | reverse complement strand
CCGCCATAACCCGGACCACCGCCATAACCCGGACCACCGCCATAACCCGGACCACCGCCATAACCCGGTGGACCACCCGGATAACCGTAGCCAGGCTCGTCATAATAATCATCGTAACTATCATTATCTTTATTACCGCCCATCCATTTGGATGGATTCATCATATTGCCCATATCGAATGCATAGGCTGAGTTTCCAAGCAATAAACTAACCGCCACAATCATTACGCTGAATTTTATTTCCTTATTTTGCACTGTCTGTTCCTCCATATAGTTAAAATAATCACCACTGGACAAACGATGCTGCCGGTCTGTCTCCCGACTACCCTTATCCCCCTAACCGGTCACGGCGTCAAATAAAAGTACTTGAACAGGTTTGCCTACAAGGGGGAATGGGGACTCTGGTCCGTTGTAACACCGGATAATCAGCATGCAGGTCCCCGTTTAGATGAAAATACAGTTGCTTACCCCAGGAACTTCTGTCTTCGGACAGGAACTTACCATTCACTGAACCACCCGAGCCAGGTGTTGATGTTGCCTGTACGGGTAAGTCTGGCCAACAACAGACCTTTAACATAATCAAAAACAGCCCCCGAAGGAGCCGTCTTCAATTGCGAGGCTGTTAAGCCGAATGGCACTTATCTTAAGCAAAATATTCCTGCACGCACACCAACCAACCCAATCAAATTATCTTCTCCTGGCGCGCGTCTTTTTCGGGGCCGCTTTCTTAGTGGCTACATGACTCCTGGCGGTTTTTTTCCTCGTCACCTTCCTCGAAACTGCCTTCCTTTTCGTTGCTTTCTTCCTGGCAGTGGTCTTCTTTCGAACGGTCTTCTTCTTGGCAGTGGTCTTCTTTCGAACGATCTTCTTCTTGGTAGTGGTCTTCTTTCGAACGGCTTTTTTCTTGGCAGATTCTACCGATGCTTCGCTCTGCAGCCCGGCAACGTCTTTATTCCCCCTGGGCTCTGTAGCCTGGCTACGACGGTCTCTGGGTCCCTGCGGCCCCATCGGTCCCTGCGGCCCCATCGATCCTGGTGGTCCCACCGGTCCGGGTGGCCCCACCGGTCCGGGTGGCCCAACCTCGCCCTGGGGGCCATACGGCCCTTCGTGACCTCTTTCACCTCTGGGGCCTAGTGACCCCATAGGCCCTTCGGGCCCCATATTACCCTTGGTTCCACGTAGGCCTGGTGGCCCTCGACGTTTGGGATCTATTTTCAAAGCATCTAACTCTTCCTCGAGCTTTTTGACCTTGGCGGCCAGAGCTTCCACGGATGCCAGTATCGACTCGAGATCGCCAGGCTTCTGCTTGACCTTCTCCTTATCTTTTTTTGCTTTCATGCCAATCCCCCCTGTAAAAACCTCATATGTCATTGGAGCCTACCAGGCCAATGAGACAATTGGTGATGTGAACCAGAGATGTTAGGCATTATATGTCCTTATTAAGAAAACTCCATCATCAAGACAATATCAAGACACACCTATAAAATGAGGATATTTGAGGGCAGACTACATCTTATGGATCTATAGCCACTAAAGTATGCAGTGTGTCAGAAACCTGCCTTGGCGAACGGCAGGAAAGGATCGATAGCACGTGTTTAGCAGAAGATACAGCCACTTATCCCAGGAATGTCCTGTTTCAGGCAGTGACTTGCCCTTCGTCGCGCTCTGAACACCGATTGTTGTTGAGGCCGGCAAGGGGGATAACCGGTCACTTTCGGTCATTCAAAACCTGGAGAAATCATAAAAACAAACATTGGAACATTTGAGCCAAGCCGTGCTTGCCACGAGACCACCGCACAGCGCCGCAAAGCTATTAAGCATCGGCTTGGGCGACTTGTAGTGTGATATTCACTCAAGAGAATCGCCAATTTTGCAAATGTAAATGATTTTGTAATATGGGGGCAGATTGGAACCGTGGGAATGCTTTCCAGATTCACCCGTATCAAAAGAATGGCTGTGTGCTGCTGTACGACCGCCGCTACATTTTCCAGTACAGTGGATTCCGTGATCTGGCCCTCTTGTGACACCAGTAGTACCGGAATGCGTATGTACCCCCGATTCTTTTATGTTCGCTTTACCTCCGGTTCCTCCGGCACCGCTTAATGAAGCTGCTCCCATGAGAAACCTGCCTGTCAAGTCAGGTGTTCCGTTCTCACCATTACAAACTTGCCAACCATCCGGAACAGAGCGAGATTCTCCTGTAGGAGTACCATCCTTATCACGAATAATTGCATCCCAGGCGAAGATAACTCCATTCGGTGCTTGTTTTGCTACACAGCGAAAATACTTTCTCGCGTCACGCATTGTCTTGACAGTCTGTAATACATCTTCGCATTCAGCTGCAAAGGTGACGTTTGAAAATAGAAGAATGGGGAAAAGTAATATTAGTATTCTACGCATTTCTATTAATCCTAATAAACAGTTGGCAGGTCGCTCTTGAATGCCAGGATTCCAGCCTGGCTATCAGCGTATTCGGCAGGCGGACGGAGTTTTAAACAGGTGTGTTGAATATCCGATACGGGTCGACTGTTGCCCTTTGGTGATCTCTAACTATTAGCCGCTGAAAAACTCCCGAACACCCCTCTTTCTGGCCATTAGTGACCCTTGTTTAGGAAAGCGGGTTCCACCTGCCACCATCAATAGATTTAAAGAATGCTTGATCTGCATAATCGTATTCTGTAAGTATTACAATACTCTTGTCAGAATACTTTACACAAAACAAGAATGTATTTTTAGAGATAAGTACTCTAAGCTGTTGTTAATAATACTTATGCATAATGCTTGCACGATTATTGCTGCGCATGGCTTATTGGCTGGTTAAAGCCAATATCGCAAATCGAATAACAATTACAGTTTATGGAAGGTAGATACAATGAAAAAATCATTAATTGTGGGTTTCTTGGCTGTTTCAAGCATTGCTCTGAGCGGCATGCTGCATGCTGGCGGCAGTTCTTACAAACCGCTTAATTACAAGCCGCTTAATTACACGCCACTTAAGTATGGAAGCAGCAGTACAAGGCGGCCCAGTAGTTCCTATGGCAAACCCTCCAGCTTCCCTGGTCAAGGTAGCAGTCGTATGAATGCTACTGCGAGCAGCAAGACAGCGGGCAGATTACCCGGCTTCAGCAGCTTCCCACCATCAGGGGGAAACAACCCGAGTTCAGATGGGGTTTCCACTTCGTCTACAGGTAGTGGACTGCCGTCATCTGTTTCAACGGGCAAACCCTCCAGCTTCCCTGGTCAAGGTAGCAGTCATATGAATGCTACTGCGAGTAGCAAGACAGCGGGCAAATTACCCGGCTTCAGCAATTTTCCACCGTCAGGGGGAAACAACCCGAGGTCAGGTGGAGTTTCTACTTCGTCAATCGGTAGTGGTATACCCTCATCTGTTACAACAGGCAGACCTTCCAGTCTGCCACCTTCATTACCTGGTGCCGCATCGGCTGGAAGAGTCCCTTCATCTATTCCACCGGTCAGGACTGGCGGTGGAATACCAGCATCCATACCTGCTATGCCGAGTGTTACAAGCACCAGAATTCCCGATGCGGCAACGGCTGGCCTGGCGAACCGTGGAAGAGGACGCCCCTAGGAACTGATTGCAGTTATACAACCCGTTAGCAACAAAATGGCGGCCTTCGTTCATTCGTTGGTCGCTTTTTTTGTTGATGCAAAGGGAAACTATCTGGCCGATAGCACGCGTTTAGCCGTGATCTCGACTAACTCAATCGCATTCCCGTCGGGGTCACGGCAAAACAATGCACGCCGCCCTGAACGACTGAGTGTATACGCAACACATGCGATCTCCAGCGCGGCCATCAACACGTCCAGATCTGTCACACTCAAGGCCACATGCCTGTCCCGGCCGCCGTGTTCCGGCCGCTCGGTTCCCCGCAGTGCGTCCGACAGTTCCAGCAGGTGTATCTGCCCGGCACCCACATTCAGCCAGGCACCCGGATAATCCATATCCGGTCGTGACCCGTCGACCTCAAGGCCCAGCAAATCCCGGTAGAACTTCAGCGCACGGCCGGTATCACTAACCAGCAAACTGACATGGTGAATTGCCCTGATATCAACCATTTTCATCACCTGCATGAATGTGTGCCGCCATGTAGGCAGCTGTCACGATCATGAACCCGCCCAGCCACTCCCGGTACAACACAATTTCATCCGTCAACAACAGTGAAGAGACGGCACCGACCACCAGCTCAAACAGCAGAATAACAGCAGAGCGATGCACCGGCATGTGTGTTACGCCATACAACACGGTCAATGTCATCACCAGAAAACCAAACAGGCCCAGAGCCACTGCGGCAAGCAGCACGCCGCTACTCACAGCGGGAATCCCGGTATGACTCAGCACGATACAGACAGCAGCGACCACGACGACACCAGACCAGCTGGCGGTTGACTTCAACAATACACCGACATTCCGGGTACGGCGCACGAAGACATTACTCAGCGCAAAGGCAAAACCGGATGACACCGCCAGCCAGTCCGCATTATCACGTGGCCAGGGTATGCCGACATCCTCATTCCACAACATGATAATCGCACCTGTCACCGCTATCGCAAATACCAGCATGGATTTACCGTCAAGCCGTTCATCGAGCATGAGCCAGCCAAGGCAGACAGCCCAGAATGGCGACAGATAGAACAACAGCAACACCCGCACAACATGACCATCCAGCACGGCCATAATGAACGCCACATTACACCAGCCCGCAGACAGCCCCATCAGCACCAGCGGCACCAGGTTCGCTGCCAGCGACTTGCGGTCACGAACCAGCACCCACAAAAAAACACACAGGATTGCGCCATAGCTGATCAATGCACTCCACAACCCTGCCAGCCCCTGCCCCTCAAGCAGTCTCAACGGATACCAGACAACACCCCACAGGGTTGCTGTAAACAGCAGACTGAGGATGGGCAGCAAGCGATTAGCCTGTTTGGACGTATTCATGGCTTCCCTTATACTTTCACAACATATTGTGAAGGTAAGTCACTTCTATTGACTACGTAAAAGACAAAAACTGTAGCCCCGGAATCCACGGAAGAACACGAAAGAATAAAAGCATTACTAAAAATATTTCCGCGTCCTTCCGTGGATTCCGTGGCTATTAAAATATATCGAATGAATCCGAATCTATCACAACTGCAGCCCTACCCGTTCGAACGACTGGCAAAACTGTTTGACGGCGTGACACCGCCCGATGCGCTACCGCCGATATCGCTGTCCATTGGCGAGCCACAACATGCCACGCCGGGTTTTATTACCGAGGAAGTAATCACCCATTTACATGGCCTGTCACGCTATCCCCTGACACGGGGCATACCGGAACTGCGCACCGCCATTGCCGACTGGCTGGTGAAGCGCTTCACATTGCGGGAAAATTCCCTGGACCCTGACCGACAGGTGTTACCGGTCAATGGTACACGTGAGGCGCTGTTTGCCTTCGCACAATGCATCATTGATCCGGCCAGCAAGCCGCTCGTGTTAATGCCAAACCCCTTCTACCAGATTTATGAAGGTGCCGCCCTGCTGGCCGGCGCCGAACCCTGGTTCATGAACACCCCCCGGGAAACAGGCTTTCTGCCGGATTTTGATGCCGTACCCGAGTCCGTCTGGAAACGCTGCCAGTTGCTCTACATCTGCACCCCGGGCAATCCGACGGGAGCTGTCATCCCGTCAGCCGCATTACAACAGTTAATAGCACTGGCAGACACCTATGATTTTGTGATTGCCTCGGATGAATGTTACTCGGAGATCTACCCGGACGGTGCGACACCGCCCACGGGCCTGTTACAGGCCGCTGCCGAACTTGGCCGTGATGACTTCCGTCGCTGCGTGGTCTTTCACAGCCTCTCCAAACGTTCGAATGCACCCGGTTTGCGCTCGGGTTTTGTTGCCGGTGATGCGAATATCATGGAGAGCTTCCTGCGCTACCGCACCTACCATGGCTGTGCCATGCCGCCGGCCACCCAGGCAGCCAGTATCAGGGCCTGGCAGGATGAAGCCCATGTGGTCGAGAATCGTACCTTATATACACAGAAATTTGATGCCGTGCTGGATATCCTGGTGCCGCTGCTGAATGCCCGGTCACCGGATGCCGGATTCTACCTCTGGGCACATACACCGGTTGATGACACCGACTTTGCCAGGGGGCTGCGAGCCCAACAAAACGTCACCGTCCTGCCAGGCAGCTTCCTGTCACGCCCGGTTGATGGCCTCAATCCCGGCAAGGATTATGTGCGCATGGCGCTGGTGGCACCGATCGAGGACTGTATCGAGGCGGCAGAGCGCATTAAATCGTATAT
>JBDLIH010000113.1:0-6383 GCA_039714975.1 Pseudomonadota bacterium | reverse complement strand
TTGTCTGTCTCGCCCCCGCCGGTCACCTCGTAGATGGCAAGGTTGGTATTCCGGCAGTGCTCCAGAATGGTTGCATGCTCCTGCTCTGTAAGCGAGGCGACATCGTTAACCGGCACGATCCGATCGGCAGCTTGCGCGGCAACATTGGCGAGTTTGGCAGTACGCCACGCCTGGTACCCGGCCTCATTGGCGAGATCAAATGACGGTGGTGGTGTGCGGAAAATCGACATAAATGGGAACGCAGTCCGTGGACTGTTGACAAGCTAATCAACAGGTCGCAGATTCCGTAATTATCACATGGATGGAGCTCCGTGAAATCAGAATATTTTAATACACTACTTTTCCACAAAAAAATGCGCGGGCCATCCAGTTGATAATACCTATTATTCTCATTAAGCAATCACAAATCCGGCTGACCAGACATCACGTCTGCATGTAAAAAAACAATTAAGTGCGCGTTAATATAAGAAAAAATTCTACTCTCATTAGTAAGCCGCCTCGGAACAACTAACTACAGGAATTTAAATAATTTTTTTGCCAATACCCATTTCGGGATACAGGCCAATAACAGTGCCACCCCATGGGTAGGATATGTTCACATAGGCGCCAACCCTAGAATGCGCCTAATCAAGAGTTCGTCTGCCTGCGTGCAGGACTAACTTACTGATTTCGGGTTGCCTGAAGCATGATTTTCAGGCAACAAACAGCGATTTGAAAAGTGGTGCAAGCGAAAACAAATCTCAGGAGACCACCATGGCGAAGAACACCTACCCGACCCCGATGCTCGATACCCTGGAAAGCGGCCCATGGCCAAGCTTTATCACCGGTATCAAGCGACTGCGTGATGACCACCCGGATGAGCGTATCAATGCAGTCACGAATGGTCTGCTTGGTCAGCTGGAACATTCCTACGAAACCCGCAAAGGCTACTGGAAAGGCGGTACCGTCAGTGTCTATGGATATGGCGGCGGTATTATCCCGCGTTTCTCCGAAGTCGGCGATGCCTTCCCGGAATCCAGGGAATTCCATACCATCCGTGTACAGCCGCCGGCCAGCAACTTCTACACCACCGACATGTTGCGCCAGCTTGGCGACAGTTGGGAAAAGCACGGCTCCGGCCTGGTGACCTTCCATGGTCAGACCGGTAACATCATGTTCATCGGTACCACCACCGACGGCACCCAGCACTTCTTTGACGAGATCAACGAGTATGGCTTCGACCTCGGCGGCGCCGGCCCCTGTGTGCGTACCGCCATGTCCTGTATCGGTGGTGCCCGCTGCGAGATGTCAAACTGCAACGAGCATGGCATCCACCGCTGGATGGTGAACAACTTTACCGATGACGTGCATCGCCCGGCCCTGCCCTACAAGTTCAAGTTCAAGGTCTCCGGTTGCCCGAATGACTGCCAGAACGCCATCGAGCGTGCCGACTTTGCCATCATCGGCACCTGGCGCGACGACATGAAGGTCAACCAGGAAGAGATCAGGAACTACATCGAGAAGAAAGGCCGTCAGTACATCATCGACAACGTCATCACGCGTTGCCCGACACAGGCCATCGCGCTGGATGACAATGACAACTTTGTCGTCGACAACCACAACTGCGTACGCTGCATGCACTGCCTGAACGTCATGCCCAAGGCACTGCACCCGGGTGATGACAAGGGTGTCACCATCCTGATCGGCGGCAAGCGCACCCTGAAGATCGGTGATCTCATGGGCACCGTGGTCGTACCGTTCAAGAAGCTCGAAACCGAGGAAGACTACGAAAGCCTGCAGGAAATGGCCGAAGATATCGTCGACTTCTGGGCAGAGAACGGTCTGGAACACGAGCGTACCGGTGAAATGATCGAACGCATTGGTCTGGTGAATTTCCTCGAAGGTATCGGTATCGATGTTGATCCGAACATGGTCGGCAGTCCGCGTCAGTGTTCCTACATCCGCATGGATGGCTGGGATGAGGAAGCCGAGAAATGGTTTGAGAGAAAGCGCGAAGAGAAACAGGCCGCTTCTGCGTAACAGACCCGACGTTGAATCAAGACAGCCCCGGTGCATGGCACCGGGGCCTGTTCAATAAATACAGAAATTCAGGAGAATCTCATGGCAGAAGAAATGCGTTCACCGATAGAATCCGGGTGTCCTGACGGATTCCAGTACATGCATCCGGTGATGCGAAAGAACTATGGCCAGTGGGCCTACCACGAAGACCCGCAGCCGGGTGTACTGGTCCATGTTGCCAACAGCGGCGACAGGATCTGGACGGTTCGTGCCGGTACCCAGCGAATCCTAGACGTTTACACATTGCGCGAGCTGTGTGACATCGGCGACAAATACGGTGATGGCTATATCCATTTCACCATTCGCAGCAACATCGAATACCAGGTTGCTGACGAGGCCAAGGTCGAACCGCTGATCAAGGCGCTGACGGATGCCGGCTACATTGTCGGCGGCACCCGCAACTCGGTAGCCATGCTGTCTCACACCCAGGGCTGGCTGCACTGCGACATCCCGGGCACCGATGCCTCCGGTGTTGTGAAGTCCATGATGGACGAACTGATCGACGAGTTTAAGGGCTGGAACATGCCCAACCGCGTGCACATGACCACCTCCTGCTGCCAGATCAACTGCGGCGGCCAGGGTGACATTGCCATCAACGTACAGCACACCAAGCCGCCGAGAATCAACCATGACCTGGTGTCCAACGTCTGCGAACGTCCTTCTGTTGTTGCACGTTGCCCGGTTGCCGCAATTCGCCCGGCACTGGTTAACGGCAAGCCGTCACTGGAAGTGGACGAGAAGAAGTGCATCTGTTGCGGTGCCTGCTTCCCGCCCTGCCCTCCGATGCAGATCAACGATGCAGAACACTCCAAGCTGGCCATCTGGGTCGGTGGAAATCACTCCAACGCACGCGGCAAGCCGACCTTCCAGAAACTGGTCGCCTCCGGCATCCCGAACAACCCGCCGCGCTGGCCGGAAGCCACTGCCGTGGTCAAGAAGATCCTCAAGACCTACAAGGAAGATGCGAAAGACTGGGAACGCATGAACGACTGGGTCGAGCGCATTGGCTGGCCACGATTCTTCGAAAAGACCGGTCTGCCTTTTACCAAGTACCACATTGATAACTGGCGCGGTGCCCGTGCAAGCCTGAACGCCTCAACGCATATTCGCTTCTAGGGGATACGTTACATGAAGCTTACTATTCAGGTTAATGAAGGTCCGTATCAGCACCAGTCTTCTGATTCGGCCTATTACTTCGCCAAAGCCGCGCTGGATAAAGGACACGAAATTTTTCGTATCTTTTTCTACCACGATGGCGTCAACAACGGCACGCGTCTGACCACCCCGCCACAGGACGACCGCAACATCGTCGCCCGCTGGAGCGAACTGGCACAGGCACATGACATAGATATGGTTCTGTGCGTTGCCGCTGCACAACGCCGCGGCATCGTCGATGACGGCGAAGCCGAGCGCAACGGCAAGGACGCAACCAACATCGCGCCCGGTTTCCGCATCTCGGGACTCGGGCAGCTGGTCGAGGGTGCCATTCAGAGTGACCGCCTGGTTGTGTTCGGCGATTAACGGGAGAACAGAATGTCAGGAGATACCAAGAAGTTTTTGTTTATCAACCGCAAGGCCCCTTACGGGACCATCTATGCGTGGGAATCACTGGAAGTGGTGCTGATTGGTGCCGCTTTCGAACAGGATGTCAGCCTCGCCTTCATGGACGACGGTGTGTACGAACTGGCCAAGGGTCAGGACACCACCGGTATCGGCATGAAGAACTTCTCACCGACCTACTCTGCACTGGGCGATTACGAAATCACCAGGATTTATGTCGAGAAGGAATCACTGGAAGAGCGTGGACTGACACTTGACGACCTGCAGCACCTGGTCTGGGAGGACGAGGACGATGACTGGGCCGAAAGGGATTCCATTCGTCTGGTCAGTCGTGCCGAACTCGGTACTGTCATGGCAGAACAGGATGTCCTGTTTAACTTTTAATCGGGAAGGTCAAACACATGTCAATGTTACATCTGGTAAATAAATCGCCTTATGAAAACGGCAATCTCAACAGGGCATCGTCGGTCATGAATGACGGTGATGCACTGCTGCTGATCGAAGACGCTGTATACGGTGCTGTCAAGGCCGGTAAGGCGTCAGCAATGCTTGACGGCTGCACGGTATCCGTTCTGGGTCCTGATCTGGCCGCCCGGGGTATTTCTGAAGACAAGCTGGCTGATGGCGTTAATGTCGTCGACTATGCCGGTTTTGTGGAATTGGTAGAGGCCAACGACAAAGTACAGTCCTGGCTCTGAATCTTTGATTAATTAACTAGCGTCATCCAACGAGGAGTCCTCACATGGGTAGTATCGAAGCAAACGGCAAGACATATGAAACAGACGAAGAAGGTTATCTGGCAGATCTGAACACCTGGGACAAGGATGTTGCTGACGTCATGGCAAAGATCGACGACTGCGAGCTGACCGAGAGCCACTGGGAAGTCATTAATTTCCTGCGTGAGTACTACGAGGAATACCAGATTGCGCCTGCGGTCCGCGTACTGACCAAAGCCATCGGCAAGAAGCTGGGCAAGGACAAGGGTAACAGCAAGTACCTGTATGAACTGTTCCCGTACGGTCCGGCCAAACAGGCCTGTAAGTATGCCGGCCTGCCGAAGCCGACTGGCTGCGTCTAAAAACCGGTCAACACGTACGCAGAGGGGGATTCCCTCTGCATACGCTGACTGTTTCTTGTCAAACCAACCGTAAGGGAGCTCAGAAACATGACGTTTCTGACCATAGTTTATGCGCTGCTGTTCTACGTTGCCACGGCCTTGCTGGTCGTTGGTCTGACGTTGAAAATTCGCCAGTATGCGAAGACACCGGCACCGCTGAAGATACCAACCACCCCTGCACCGGTGACACGTACCGGCGTGGTGATGCGCATGTTCCGCGAACTGGTATTTTTCGAGAGCCTGTTCAAGTCCAACAAGTGGATCTGGATATTCGGCTGGATGTTTCATTACGGCATGTTTCTGGTGCTGGCACGTCACCTGCGCTATTTCACAGACCCGGTATGGACATGGGTTGACCTGATACAGCCATTTGGCATGTACGCTGCCTTCGCCATGGCTGCCGGACTGCTTGGCCTGTGGGCACGGCGCCTGCTGGTTGACCGGGTGCGTTACATCACCGCCCTGTCCGACCATTTGATGCTGGCATTGCTGTTTGCCATCGCCGGCACCGGCTTGATGATGGACTACGTGACCCATACTGATATTGTTGCGGTCAAGGAATTTTTCCGTGGCCTGATGGTTTTCAACTGGCAACCCATTCCGACAGAGCCGGTCCTGCTGATCCATCTCGGACTGGTCGCCACGCTGATGATTATTTTCCCGATCAGCAAATTACTGCACGCACCCGGTGTATTTTTCAGTCCTACCCGCAACCAGGTGGACAACCCGCGTGAAAAACGTCATCTGTCCGCATGGGCAGCCGAGCTGGAAAAGTAATCAGGAGCTAGAGCGTGGCTGATTTCGAAATACCGGAACTGAAAGAATACCCCGTCATTCCTCACATTCAGGAAGGCACAATGGCGCACAGCAAGCCATTTGTTGCCAAAGAGGAATTCCAGGAGGCGCTGGGCTTTCCCGGCGAGCTGGTCGACAACTGGCAACAGGTCGCCTATGACAAGATGGAGGAACTGACCGGCAAGTACCGCTCACTGGCCGTGTACCTGGATTCCTGCGTCAAGTGCGGTGCCTGCACTGACAAGTGTCACTACTATATTGGCACGTCCGATCCGAAAAACATGCCGGTTGCCCGCCAGGACCTGTTCCGCAAGGTGTACCGACGCAAGTTTACCTTCGCCGGCAAGTACTTCCCCAAACTGGTCGGCGCAGTCGACCTTACAAAAGAAGTGCTTGATGACTGGTACAGCTATTTCCACCAGTGCTCACAGTGTCGCCGCTGCTCGGTATTTTGCCCGTACGGTATCGATACCGCAGAAATTTCCATGGCCGCACGCGAAGTGATGGATGCCATTGGTGTTGGTCAGAAATACTGTAACGAAATCATTGCCAAGGTCTACAGGATCGGTAACAACCTCGGCCTGCCGAAGCCTGCTCTTGCCGACACGCTGGAAGGGCTGGAAGAAGACATTGAAGACGAAACCGGTGTCACGGTGCGCCTGCCACTGGATGTAAAGGGCGCCGATATACTGGTTATTACCCCCTCGGCTGACTTTTTTGCCGAACCGCATGTTGATGGCCTCATGGGTTACGCCAAGGTCTTCCACGAAGCCGGCGTCAGCTGGACCCTCAGCTCGCATGCCAGCGAGGCGGCCAACTTCGGCATGTTTATCGGCAGTTACGAGAACATGCG
>JBDLIH010000112.1:0-6556 GCA_039714975.1 Pseudomonadota bacterium | reverse complement strand
GTGCACAAGCCGTTGTGTTCGCGTACGAAAGCGGGCTCGCCGAGGCCGGCGACCACGACATCGGTCACTGAAAAGCCTACCATCTTCTTCGATCCCGGTTGGCGCTGTAAATCGGCACGTAATTTTGGCGCCGATCGGCACGCTAAATATCTGATTTACGTGAAATCGGCAGGGTTAAAATTGGATGCCGAATCACATCCCGAAGAAGACGGAGGCTGTAGGCACTGGGCTGCCGTCGTGCTTGACCCTGACGCTGGACTTCCCGACAACCGGCGCTATGATCTTTCCGATATAGAGCCAAAGTGGTTCATTGAAGTACTGAAGAACGCCTGACAATCAGCCTGGATCGTATCCCGGGCGGTCTATAGAGTCACTGACCATGAAATTCGAACTCGATCATTTTTTTATCCTGACAGATACGGGGGCACCAGCAGCAGAACAGCTGATTTCGGCAGGTCTGGTGGAGGGACCACCCAACACCCATCCGGGACAGGGCACATCCAACCGGCGTTTCTTCTTTTCGAACGCCATGCTGGAGTTACTCTGGGTGCACGATGCGGCGGAGGCAGCGGCAGGGCCAGCATTCCGGTGTCGGTTCCCCGAGCGCGCCGGGGATCCGGATGCCTCACCGTTTGGTCTGGTCTTTCGGCGATCTGACGTTGAGGAACATGGTATGCCCTTCCCGGGCTGGAAATATGAACCGGTCTATCTGGACTCACCCTTGTATTTTCATGTGGGTGATAATTCAGAGAATATTCTGGAACCTCTGTGTGTCTATATACCCTTTGCGAGACCGCCCGATACAGCGACCGATTCGGGGCCATTTAGCAGGGTCAGCGGTGTGCGAATTACAAGCCCATCGGAAGTCCATTCAGAAGTACTACAGCAAGCGGCAGAGTATGAGGGTTTGACGATAGAACATGGCACCCGCCATCTCATGGAAGTCACCTTTAATGCGGGGCGAGATAATTTATCCTGTGATCTGACACACAATCTTCCCCTCGTGCTGTATTGGTAGGGAATGAACGAATAGCCAGGCAATAATTTGAGAATACACATTTACCAGCGAACAATTTTCCCGTCATCGAACACCATGCCTTGATGCGCATACCGATGATTGATGAATATATTGTTCTTCGGGAATACCGCGCGTTCGGAGATGCTCTCAGCGATGCTTTCCAGCATCACGGCAATGGTGTCCATATCGTTGAAGTCAGGCGTTAGCAGGTCAACAATCAATGGATGCCTTGCATCAGGCTGATATTCCGGTGTCTTGTCACCCTTGGCATAACATCCCGGCGAGAAGAATTCCCAGGTTGTGTGAATATGAAATAGTTCAATGCCCGTTTTCCCGGAGAAATCACGAGCAATCCCCTCGACGATTCGAGACCTGTCAAGTGACGGATTGAAAGGCAGCGACTTGATATGAATAAAGGGCATGGTTCCTCCATACGCACGATATATTTGCCAGATTCCGCCTGGGCGCGTCAGTATTTCAAAAGTACAGACAAATCCGGCCGCAGCAGGTGGTCAGAGTTCTATTTCGTCCTCTTCGATAACTTCCTTTTCCTGTCTCCCGGCCGCCATCCACTCGACAATAGCCGGATGTTCAAGCACCGTTCGAACGTATGCTTCCTCGGACCCGGTCAACGGGATACTGTAACCCGCAAAACGCAAGGCAACCGGAGCGTACATCGCATCCGCGATGGAGAATCTGCCAAACAACCAGTCGCCGTCGGCGCCGAACATCGTACGGCATTTTTGCCATATTTGCCTGATACGTTCTATCTCCTTTTCTGCACCAGCAGATAATGCAACATCATGAAATGTCTTCCGGCAGTTCATGGGCAACTCGTTTCTTACATTCACGAAACTTGAGTGCATTTCCGCACTTATCGATCTGGCAAAGGCACGCGCACGGGTATCCGTCGGCCACCCCTGGGAATCCAGATAGTTTTCCGACAGATACTCAAGAATCGACAGGGAATCCCAGATGATAAAATCACCGTCCCGCAACACGGGAACCTTGTAATCAGAGAAATAGGGCGCCAACTCCCTGTCCGTCGTATCCGTAAAGAGCGGAACTCTATTCTCCCTGAATTCTACGCCGAAATGTCGCATGAAAATCCAGGGCCTCAGTGACCACGAGGAGTAGTTCTTGTTTCCGATAATCAATTCGAGATCTGGCATTCCTTTATATCCTTCAAATATCGTTGATTATAATCTGCCAGGCCATTTAGTGTTTGTTTGCATATCGCCGGGTAGTCATCCCGATACACCACACCACTCTCGTAGACATTGTTACAGTTTTGAGTGCCCATGATTAACCTGCTTGCTATGAGCCCATGCGAAACCAAAACTCAATTTCGTCTGTTTCTACTTCAAAGCGTGCCGAGTGCTCAACATTTGCTGGAACGTGATACCACTGACCTACTCCAATTTTTTGGGTTTTACCATTCATCGTAAGAACCAATTCTCCCTTCGTAATTACGCCATGATTATCCGTATCGTGTACATGCGGGGGAATTTCAGTTCCAGCAGGATATGATGCAAAAAGAACATCGCTATCTTTTGCCTCTAACTTGTAGGCGTCGAAGCGACCGTCGTATAGCGGCAAGTTTTTTATCCTGTCAGGATAACTACCAGACATAGTGCTCTCCTGCGAATCCATAATTCCTATAAATGGCATAATCCGAGATTACTCTAGAATCAGTGTCTTTTTCGTCTCTAATAAGAACATCTTGTGCTTCCATATAAATTTCCTTCGTTTTTAATTTAGTGTGGCCAACTAATGCGAATTGGATTCCCGTCCGAGGATATTAAACCTGCTCCACGGAGGGTGCTAAACGACGTTATTGAAATATAATTAATACGCTGCTGGCTGGTTATCGCCACTCATGGACCTCCCGCTATGGAACAGTCCAACTACCGCTGGTCATTTCCCCAATTACTACAGGCTCGATTCTGTCGAACTCAATATCTCTGACCATGCACATGGTTCGCCACATCATTGCATGCCCCTTGCTGAATCTGACACGCCTTACGCGCCTTTGCCATAGCTCGATTTCCTTATCAGTGGCTTTCCTGGGTTCACCTGCCACGCCATGCAGACGAACGGCTGGAGGCCTGGAAAATTTCCCGGCAACAAGCGACCTGAGCCAGAACCACCGGCTACTGTTAACAGCAAGGATACAAACCTGTTTATTGGTTTCCAGATTTTGTGGAAGATGCTGTGGGAATTTTTCAAAATAGAATCCATGGCCCGGCCTCCCAAGAATCAATGAACCGATGGGAGTCACATGGGGTTCACCGTTCTCAGTTACCGTTGCTATTGCGTAATGAAATGAAGATTTGAATGAATCTCTAAAAAGACTTTTCACATCATTCCAGTTTTCTACCAGATCCAGATCCATATTCATCTCCTCTGTGTTAAGCGACTCTGAAATGACTTATACGCGAAAGTGCATGAGCAGCTCTCATGCAGGAAGACAATAGTCGGGCTGTCATTTGTACCGCTCTCGTGGATGAACAAACATGCTCCTGAATGCTGGAAAGATATCCCCCCAAGAATATAGCAGGTTATTCATGGTCAGATAGATTGTATCTGCTCCTGACCAGACTGTTGGTCGACAATGCCCTTCCGTGAATCGCAAGGCCTACGCCCTCACCGTCCCTCTTTGCTTCAATATGCAAATGAGGTTCAAGTGAATTCCCAGAGTTGCCCACCTCGGCAATCGGTAGTCCTTGAGCCACTGTTTGCCCCTTGACGACGCCAATGCTGTTCTGCTTCAGATGACCCATAAACACTTCAACATCAGAGCAGAACAATACGATGTAATTGCCTTCCGTGCGCATTTTATCTGGTTCGCCGGGAGGATTGTCCGACAGGCCGTCGCGAACCTCCAGAACGCGTCCTGCGCACGGACTATGCAGTTTATCACCATAAATCTCATAGGCATGTAAAGCACGCGGGGAAATACCTCTGGCACGATTTCCGAAAGTATTCAGCTTCACGACGTCAATTGCATATGCATTACCGGCAAGGGTATGAAACGGATTCGTGACGACACTATCGCCACCCTGGAGGATGTAGTACGTGCCTGACCCCAGTGGAAATGACACCCTGAGGGTATCTCCGCGGTGATAATGCGAAGCGACTGCCAGGGCATCCAGCCCGGCAAACAGCAGCAGCAGGAGAGTAGAGGGGATTGAACTCCTGAAGCCGTGCCTGCCTGGCACAGATACCCGTTGCTTCATCTTGCGCCAGGAGTAACCGACAAAAGCGACGAACAAACCAAGCACAATATACCGCAGGTAATAGCTCGTAAAGGCCCACGGCGTCGCCAGAAAGGCAAATGCCATGATGCTGGCGGCCGCGAGAGTCTGGATGGTCCTGCCAGCCCGCGTGTGGTGGTCAAAAGCAAGCTGCCAGTAGAACGAAATGCCCGAGAGAAGCAATGAGTATGCAATAAAGAGGATCGGAAGATACTTGTCCATATCGTGAATCGAGCCTGCCTGATCATCGATGCGTCGGCATGTCTAACCCCACTCGCCCTGATCTGAATCCGGCTGGCTTTGATCAATCATGCCGAAGTGCTGCTTTCGCTGCCGTTCCTCCTGAGTACATGGCACCGCTGAAACCGCCAAAGCCTGCGTAGGCTGAAGCCAGCCATAGCCCCTTTATCGGCGTCTCGGGTGTCCTGGGTGGTCCCGACAACAGGCTGTGCTCCGGTATGTTGGGAGCAAATCCATAGATGGCGCCTCCCGGCGTATTCAGGAAATCATGCATTGTTTTTGCAGTCGCCATCTCTCGCTGCACAACAGCGTCGGCAAATCCCGGCCACTCCTTATCCAGGCATTCGACCACTGCATCGAGCCATGCGTTTTTTCTGGCATGGTAATCGGTATCGCTCAGTCCCTCCCAGTTCGTGAGACGGTCGGCACCCGCAATGCTTACAGGAAAGAGCGCCCCGTCATTCAGGCCGCTCTCAATATGACTGTAGTTGCAAACCCCCAGGACGGGTAATCGGCTGCCGGGCATATCGGCGAGCAGCCCTGCGCATTGCTTTAAATCGCTGAGTCGCTCCATCCATGCCGGTATGATCATAGTCGAATATGCGGATACACCCAGTTTCGAGGGGCGCCGTTTAAGCCCCAGGCTAATCGAGAACAATGAGGTCGACAATGGCCTGTCGCGATAGGGCGCCATGAAGCTGTCGCGCGCCGTCGCTGGCAGCATGTTCTCGACCGCATGCGGCGAGGCATTGGCGAATACCAGGGGCGCGCGGACTACCGAATCCGCCCCACCCGTTCGTGGTCGATACCGGACCCCGGATACCTGACCTTGCTCGCCCAGCAGGATCTCGACGGCAGTCTGGCCTGCCAGTGCCTCGCCGCCACCCTCACGAATGCGATCCACCAGCCGTGTTAATTTGGATCGAATTCTGATCCACCATTTGCATTGAATATTGACCCACACAGGCCTGCCAATATACAAGAATTACAAGCCATTATTGCACAAACCAACGGGGTAGTTATTTAATGCAAAAAACTATGAAAATGGATCAATCGAGCATGCAATTCAACAGGATTGGGACAGATATGGTGAACTCGGCTGTGACCTGGAGAACCCCGATAAAGTTGACGAACACAGGGCGGCCGCAGGTCTTCCTCCATATGAAGCATCACTAAAGGAGCATCAAAAGGAAGTTGAGGCTGAAGGTGGATAATCTCCTGTAGATTTCGAGGCTTACAATCGAGCCAGGGATGAATGGGCAAGGAAAGTCGGATGGAGATAAATGCATGATTACCAGTTACAGCCGATCCAGATACACTCCCAGTGCCATGTTTTCACGCTCATCTGAAGGAATACGTTATGCTGCCTGAGGCACCGGTACTAAAGCGGATTACCCTGGCAGCCCTTCTTCTCATACCCGTTGCAGCATGGGTATTGTATAAGCCCGTGCGTGTACTCGCTCCGCAGCTGGTATCTGGCGTGTCATGCGTTACGGAAACGATCTGTCTTGATGATATTGACCGTGTTGATGAGGCAGAATTTCTCTTTTCGAACGCGCTGGGTTTTATTGGCTCGTCAGTAGCAAGTATAGAAAAACCGCCACGTGTAACCTTTTGCTCCACAGAAGCCTGCTTTCAGGCATTTGGCTTCAACAAGTCTACCGCTCGTACTGTTGGCGTGTCCGGCATAGTAATCAGTCCACGAGGCTGGAGCGAATATTATCTGCGCCATGAAATGATCCATCACATACAGGCCGAGCGTATGGGGGTCTACCGACAGTGGCGGAGCCCGGACTGGTTCAAGGAAGGAATGGCCTATTCTCTAAGTCAGGATCCAAGAACCAAGCTCGGGGTGCCTCTGCAGGAGTACCGTTCCAGGTTTAATGACTGGTACCAGTCCATAGACACAAGCCGCTTGTGGGAACATGCCATAACTCTGTAAACGCCAATTGCTGCATGAATAGGAATTCGCCTAGGACACGGTATGGTCTGACGTCATGATCGGTTATGCCTCAACTGGACAATGCGAAGTATGCTGAAC
>JBDLIH010000111.1:0-6795 GCA_039714975.1 Pseudomonadota bacterium | reverse complement strand
CACCTCGTAACCCAGCCGCTTGAATTCACCGGCCACCTCACTACCCAGTTGCCCGGCGACACCCGTAACCAGTATTTTCATTACCCCGCCTGGTACTCCGGCAGGTGGTCACTCCCACTCAATAGCGGATTCTCACGATCCTTGTCAGACAACAGGTAATCCAGCTGCGGCCATTCAATGGCGAGTCCGGGATCATCCCAGGCAATGCCGTATTCATCACCAGGCATATAGACATCGGTACATTTATACAGGAAGTCTGCCTGCTCGCTGAGGGTACAAAAACCGTGTGCAAACCCCGGCGGCACATACAGCTGCCGCCGGTTCTCAGCTGATAGCGACACTGATACCCACTGGCCAAAACGGGGTGAACCCTTGCGTATATCAACCGCCACATCCAGCACTTCCCCGCTCACTACACGCACCAGCTTCCCCTGCGGATGCTGCAGCTGGTAATGCAAACCGCGCAGCACCCCCCGCACCGAGTGCGAATGGTTGTCCTGCAGAAATTCCGTTGGCAAACCCGCCGCGGCGAACTTTCCGGCATGAAAGGTCTCCATGAAAAAACCACGGGGGTCGGGAAAGACATCCGGCTCGATCAGCAAAACCTCAGGATGCTCGGTGGGAATAACCTTCATAAAACCTGCTCATCTTCTTTCAGGACGTCCAGCAGGTACTGGCCGTAGTTGTTGTTCTTCATCGGCGATGCCAGTTGCTCCAGCTGGCTGGCATCAATATAGTGCATACGGTAGGCAATTTCCTCGATACAGGCCACCTTCAGACCCTGACGTTGCTCGATCGCCTCGATAAAAGTCGCGGCCTGCAACAAGGATTCATGGGTGCCGGTATCCAGCCACGCAGTACCACGTCCCAGCAATTGCACATTGAGTGCCTGCTGTTCCAGGTAGCGGGTATTCAAATCGGTAATTTCCAGTTCACCGCGCGCCGACGGCGTCAGCCCTGCCGCAAGATCCACTACGCTGGCATCGTAGAAATACAGACCGGTCACTGCATATCGGGACCGGGGTTGTGCCGGCTTCTCTTCAATACTGACCGCCTGACCCTGCGTATTGAATTCCACGACACCATAACGCTCCGGATCACGCACCCGGTAGGCAAACACGGTGGCGCCCTGTGTCAGGGTTGCGGCCTGTTGCAGGCTGGTCGCCAGGCCATGGCCATAAAAAATATTGTCGCCCAGTATCAAACAGACCGGTTGTCCATCAAGAAAGTCACGACCGATCAGGAAGGCTTCGGCCAGCCCGCCGGGTGTGGGCTGTTCGGCGTACTGAATTTCAAGGCCCAGCTGGCGGCCATCACCGAGCAGTTGCCGGAAGTTCGGCAGGTCTTGTGGAGTGGAGATCAGCAGGATCTCGCGGATACCCGCCAGCATCAGGGTCGACAACGGGTAGTAGACCAGCGGTTTGTCATACACCGGCATCAGCTGTTTGCTGACTGTGCGTGTCAGCGGGTAGAGACGTGTACCACTGCCACCGGCGAGGATGATGCCTTTCATTTAAGCTGACCCGGTGAAACAAACCCGCCCGGCATATCGGAACCACCGCCAAAAAAGAACCGTTCCATTTCTGTCTCAAGAAACTTGCGTGCTTCGGGATCAATAGGCGAGATGCGGTGCTCATTAATCAGGATCGTCTGGTGCTTCAGCCATAACTGCCAGGCCTCTTTGGAGACACCCGCAAAAATTCGCTGTCCCAGTTCGCCGGGATAGGGTGGCGCGTCCAGGCCTTCGGCTTCTTTATCCAGTTTTACGCAATGTACCATTCGTGTCATGTTGCTCTCGCTGTTGTAAATGTTTTGTCAGCCGCTGCAGCAGCAAATCCACCGGGGCCGCCAGTCCGCGCTGCTCCGTCCCTGTTGGGTTATACCAAAGCAGCCCCCCGTCTTCCATCACCCTGGTCGCTGCCTCACCCGCCACAGCCAGTACCGGGGTAATATCCAGGTGGAAATGGCTGAAGGTATGCCGCATGACAGGCCAGCGATCGGTTTCACCGGCCGTGATGCCTAATTTGTCCGGGCACCAGCTTCCAGGCATATCCTCCGCAGTCAACTCCGGGAAACTCCAGAGACCGCCCCAGATACCGGCCGGGGGCCGTTTTTCCAGCAGCACTTCACCTCTATCATTGCACAACAACAGCATGCATACCGCCCGGACGGGCAGGGTCTTTTTGGGCCGTGGCGACGGGTAATCGGTTTGCTGACCAGCGGCATGTGCCGCGCACCCGTCGTGCAATGGGCAGCTTCCACACTGTGGACGCGCACGGGCACACACGGTGGCACCCAGATCCATCATGGCCTGTGTATAGGCAGCACTTGCATGTGCAGGTGTATGTTGTTCGGCAAGCGCCCATAACCGGCGCTGTACCCGGACTTGTCCAGGCCAGCCTGCCACGGCGTGATAACGGGCCAACACCCGTTTTACATTGCCATCCAGTATGGGGTGAGATTGTTCGCAGGCCAGCGACAGGATGGCGCCGGCCGTTGATCGTCCCACACCCGGTAACGCGTTCACCTCGTCAAACACCTCCGGGAAACGACCGTTGTGTTGCTCAAGCACCTGCCGCGCCGCTGCATGCAGGTGCCGTGCACGTGCGTAGTAACCCAGGCCTGACCAGTAATGCAGCACCTTATCCTGCCCGGCCTGTGCCAGTGATTCAATATCGGGGAATGCCTGCATGAAGCGATGGAAATAGGGAATCACCGTTGCGACCTGTGTTTGCTGCAGCATTATTTCGGACACCCACACGCGGTAGGGTGTCGGCTGCGCCTGCCAGGGCAGGTCCTTGCGGCCATGCTGCGCATACCAGTCCAGCACACGATTGCTGAAAGTCATGTCGGTTTTACTATGGCGGGTCATCTTGAAGGAGTACCAGCTTTCACTTCGATGTACATGGCCGTCTCGGCTACTTCCCGTATCAACTTGCGTTTGATCAGCCACGGTCCAATCACGGGCGGCACCCAGAAATCCGGCTCGAAGGTGTTGGTGAACAACAGTTCCGTGGAGGTACCACTGACCGTCAGTAGCCAGCGCGCAAAGCCACTACGAAAGTCACTGCGCTCCGGCAGAACCACGGCCTCGATCACGTAACCTGTCTTCATCGTTACATCCTGCACTTGTTCCACACGTTTGCAGAACACCAGTATGCACACCTTAATGACACTGCGAACGAGTCGTGTATCCGCACTCGGTATTGCCAGCAACTGGCTCTCTTCAATGGCTGGATTGATGGCAGCCAGATTGTCAAAATCAGTAATCGACTGGTATACAATATCGATTGGCGCATCAATGCGTGCAGTAACCGACAGGGAATAACGATCACCATCATGTTTCACACTGGAGGCCAGGATATCACCTGCCAGTGATGTTGCCGGCATCAGCAACATGCCCGCAATCAGTCGACGCACAGACAACCGCATTAACGGCGAAACCGGTGTCAGTGCAATAAATCTTTCAGCAAGGAATCGGGTAAGTCCTTACCCAGCTTTTTCTGCAGCTTCTTCTTTTCCTTCTTCAGTCGTTTGTCCACCTCCGCCTTGGCCGCTTCGCTCGCGACCGCAGCCAGGTCCGGTGTATAGCTTGGCTGGCTGAAGGTCCCTGCAACACGCACCGGTATGGACACGCCCTTGAGCTTTTTCTTGCCTTTGCCGCCCTGCCCCTCCAGGGAACCGACAAACTTGGTGGTCAGGGTGTAGTCGATGGTCTCCTTTGGGAGACTGACTTCACCGGCGCCGTTAATACGCAGCAAGGGTGACTTCATCACCAGGTCATCATTTTTAACTAGGCCGTTTTTCACCGTCGCCGAGCCACGCAGTACAGCGAAGTCTGTTCGATTGGGTTGTTCCTGCTGCGGGGCCGGCTCTCCTTCGAGCTTTGCCTGTGCCTCGCGAATCAAGGCCGCGATATTCACACCGTTGATCGCGCCCTTCTTGAAAGAAAATTTAGCGGTACCTTTCAGGGTCTTGAGAATCTCATCTACGTTGCTACCCACACCATTCAGATCGGCCTTGACGGTTGCCTTCCCGAGTATCGGGTCATCTCCTGTCAGGTCCTTGAGCAGCGGACCGGCCTGCACACCGGTCAATACCTCCTTCACGGAAATTCGTGGCGTGTCCTTGCGGACGTCCAGCTTCAGATCAACATCAGCCGCACCTTCATACAACTGCGCCTTCAAGGGGCTGATCTGCAGGACACCGTCATCCGCCTTGATCTGGACCTCGACATCACGTGAACGCAGGTTGAAGGCCTTTAACTGGCCAATGGTCATTTTTCCATTCAGGTTCAGCTGCCTTAAGGGTTCCAGTGGCAGTTCCGCAGACTGTTCAGAAGCTTTGCCTGTACCCCTGGCACCCGGCGCCCCTGCCTTCTTCTTTTCTGAACCGGCACCAGCATCACCTTCCGTGCTACTCGCCGGGGGTAGATAACGGTCGAGGTCGATCCGGTCGAGTGCCAGTGTGAAAGTGATGGCCGGGGCATCAAACGACGTCACTTTGAGGTCCCCGTTGAGCGTTGTCTCATCCAGGTGTGCGGTCAGCGCCGTGGCTGCAAAATGCTGCAGCGAGGCATCCCACGTCAACTGCGCATCCGCCTTGCCCAGTGCACTGTCGTCAGCCGTCACAAGCGCCTCTTCACCCAGTGCCTGCAACACCTTGCGCGGCTCAAACCCGGCCATGGCCAGGGAGCCGTTGAAACGCGGTTCCTCACTACTGATGTCGGTGCCGGACACCGAGCCTGTGATATGCAGTCCCAGTGTGTCCAGTTCGATGTTGGGCAACGACAAGGTCTGTGCCGCCAGCCCCAGTGCAATATCGGTTGTCAGGGTGGCGTTCATCTGTCCTGCCGGCAGGCTGTCACCCCGTGCATCCACCTGCAGTCTGGCATCCGTGACCGTGACTGCACTGAAATCGGCTGCAATCAGTAATTCACCGCCCAGTGACAAGCCGGTATTGATTACCGGTTGCGTTGACGCCAACTGTAACTGCAGATCAAGTTCAAAGGCTTCGCCCGGCTCGATGGTGCCGGTGGTCAACGACAGGTCATTTACCACATAGCGGCTACCGGTGGACTGATCGTCCCAGTGAATTGATGCATCGGTGATTTCAATCCCGCCGATGGTCAGGCGATCAAGGCCACCCCCCTCACTGCCGGGGGCAGCGGGTGTCACCGCTTTATCCTTATCATCCGAGTCTCCGGTTTCCGTAGCTCCGGTGAGATCGGCCCAGTTTGTCTGACCGTTTTTGTCCTTTGCAAGATACAACTGCAATCCGGACAACTGGACCTTGTCGACTTCCAGCTGCTTGCGCAACAGTGGCAATAACTTGACCCTGACCTGAACGGTTTCCATGCTCGCCATCGCCGGCTCGTCAAAGCCGGCGGCATTACTGAACTGAGTCGGCCCGATATCCAGTCCCAGCCAGGGAAACACGGACAGTTCAATATCACCCGCAATCGTCAGTGTGCGCCCCGTCTGCTCTTCAACCGCCTTGGCAATCTCTTCCTTGTAGTCGTTGGGATCAACCACCATGGGCAGCACCACGACGGCAATGGCCACCAGCGCGATCAGCGAAACAACCAGCCAGAGAATGAATTTCAGTAACTTGCCCATGGAGTTTTCCTTTTTGACCAGAATAATGCGAGTGCCCCCTGCAGGGTCCCGATTTAACAGGCCTATAGTGACGTACAGACCCCCATAAGAAAAGGGGTGTGTGGTTTCCCACACACCCCTTTGCTGTACCTCACCGACACCGTTCAGTGCCGGTTGACACTATCAGGCGTACTTACGCACCCTTGTCGGCTTCAACCTTCGGGGTCGGTTCCTGCAGACGCGTCTTGCGAGCCGCTTCGAATTCTGCACGGCGGGCATCGGATTCCTTGATGAACGCTTCCATACGGGCGTCCATTTCAGCAATACGGGCCTCACGCTGTACCGTCCGGTCGGTGCTCATGCCAGTCATCGGTGCACGGACATCAGCAGCCTTTCTGTGCTCTTCCATACGGGCGTCCATCTCGGCAATACGGGCTTCGCGCTGCTTCGCCCAGTCGTCGTCCATACCAGTCATCGGTGCACGGGCGTCGGCAGCCTTTCTGTACTCTTCCATGCGGGCATCCATTTCAGCAATACGGGCTTCACGCTGCTCCATGCGCGCGGTATACATGTCAGTCATTATCGGTGCGCGCTGGTTTGCATAGAACTCGGCAGCCTGCTTCTGAGCCTGCTGCTGGGCCTTCTGCATGTTTTCGATGTGCTGGGCCTGCTGGTCAGCCATTGTCTTCTGCTGCTCTTCAGTCAATTCAACGGCCGGCTGAACCGGAGCATAGCCATAAGGCGCAACACCATACGGTGCATAGCCATAACCGTTGTAACCACGGTAGCCGTTGTAGCCACGACCATAGCCACGACCGTGACCATGAGCACTCATGCCCATGCTGAAGCCACCGTCGAAATCGCCATCGCCATAACCATAACCGTCGTTGTAACCATTGTAGTTGTTGTAACCGTTGTCACCCCAACCCCAGGCAGAAGCGGCAGTAGACGCCACAACGATGGTGGCGGCAAATAGTGCAGTAGAAAGCTTTTTCATGATGAAATTCTCCAAGTATTTGAATAATAAATAAATTAAAAAATTCTTTTTTCAGGAACCCGTTCCCCGAGATGCCTAATAAGTATATTAACATTTACTAATAAATCAATTAGAATTTATTTATATGCCCATAAATAAAGGAGGCTGCCTGGATGGTGGAGCGGGTGATGGGAATCGAACCCACGTTTGAAGCTTGGGAAG
>JBDLIH010000110.1:0-6841 GCA_039714975.1 Pseudomonadota bacterium | reverse complement strand
CAGACTGGTCCAGTGCTGTCGCTTTCAGGGATCTAGGAGGTGACTCTTCAGAGAACAGGCAGCAGATGGCCTCCTGACTCTGAATGTCCTACTTCAGTTTGCATTCCGGAAGTTTAAAGCATTTTTCTGAACTTCCGGGTTGGGTCTATTCTGTTGAAAAACTCGAAAACCTGATGAAGCCGAATTTCTGCCGGAATGGTTATTTTCCGAGAGTGCGAATCAGTTCTTATGTCTAAGGCGATGCGAGGATCTCTGCTGAGAATTCAGGTATTACATATAGCCCCTCATATCTGTATGAGCAAAACTCGTCATAGAGGCTAAGAATTTTTCACTACTGCCAGAAACAGAGTTTTTCAACACAATAGGTCGAAAATCCCCGTATGGCCGGAGAATCTGCCAGTTACCTCAAGGATTTCCGGTCTCAACCAGTAACCTGCCGTTCGTCATACTCTTGAACCTGATTGCTAACGGGACCGATAAACGGGGACTATCGGTAGAGTAAAAATGTGGCGCATCCCAACCTTTTTCATGGATCTTCTGAAAGAAACATAACGCACTATTTCTACATAATATTTCCGATTACAGGCATACGATTACGAGCACCGGATTTTTGGTCCGGATATTCACGGTTCGAGTCGGTTACGGACGCGTAAACATTTGAATCCTATACAGGCAAGATTTATCCAACGAAGAAAATTTGCAGTTAATCCCCGCAAAAACTCCCGCAAGCCGCATTTGTTAATGCAGTAAATAACATCTAACTAATTGATTTATATGGTGGGTCGTGAAGGATTCGAACCTTCGACCATCGGATTAAAAGTCCGGTGCTCTACCAACTGAGCTAACGACCCGTGAATCTGAAACAACTGCCAGGCAGGCGTCCCGATCGGGAGGGTGGAATCATACTGTGATGGTCTGAAATGGCAAGCCTGAACCTGTCAAATCACCAAAATTACACGGCATCCAGTTTACGTAAGCTGTTGGGCAACAGGTGAAAATCCGCCAGTGAGGCCACCAGGACGCTGGTGAAGCCAGCCTCGTCTTCGTACACCATGCGGTAGTACTGCATTTTCATGGTCAGAGCGCTGCCAAAGACGATGGCCACGAAGGTGATGAACGAACCCACGGCCAGTGTCGAGAGGCCGGTGATGCCCTGGCCGATAGTACAGCCGAGCGCCAGTGTGCCG
Organism: Pseudomonadota bacterium; assembly: GCA_039714975.1. Lineage (GTDB taxonomy): Bacteria > Pseudomonadota > Gammaproteobacteria > UBA9214 > UBA9214 > UBA9214. Next base: position 5,654 of record JBDLIH010000110.1, on the reverse strand, counting down.
CCGAACCCCATGAGGACTGCACCGACGAGGTGGTTGACAAAGTCCCGGGCGGAACTGAACCACTCAAAGCGGAAACTGCGGCTTAACAGTGACCACAGCAATGAGCCGGCGACCACACCCAGGAAGGCCATGATGCCGAAGGTCAACAGGGTTTTCTCGAAGCCCTTGCCGACGAAGCCCACGGTCTGACCCATGGGGTTGATGAAGGTAAAGGACTGCGGGCTGAGTGGCCTGCCCTGCACGGGCTTGCCTTCGTCAGATTCGGCCAGCATATCCCACTCTTCGTAGTAATCGCCCAGCGAAAAGATCTCGTCATCGGCATTAATGGTGACATTGCTGGTCATATACCAGGCTGCGAGGATGGCCAAACCGACGACTGCACCACCCATGATGTTGTCAAGGCTGCTGCGGAAATCGGCTGACTTGAAAATGAACCACACCAGCAGCCCACCGATGGCACCACCCACAATCATGCGTGCCGTACCGGCAGACTCGCCGCCGATGAGGTAGCCCAGATCCTGACTGGCACCCAGGTTTACTGACAACGGCCGGATCCAGTCGTAGAACAGCAGGCTGAACAGTGTCTTGTCGCTGCCCGGAAAGGGGTTCAACATGAAATAGGCAATTACCCCAATGACGATCATCACCATGATGGATTTCAGATTACCGCCACCAATTCTGACCAGGCACTTGTTGCCGCAGCCGCTGGCCAGCGTCATGCCAATTCCGAATAGAAACCCGCCGAGCAAATGTTCGGCCCACAGCAACTGGCCGGCACGATAGGGTGGAAATGAGCCACTCAGGTTCACCATGCCCAGTGTCTCGAGGGCGGTCACACCGAGGATGGCCACGGCGATGGCCAGCAGCCAGGCCCTGAAACGGCCGGTGTCACCGATATTGACCAGGTCGGAGACGGCACCCATGGTGCAGAAATTGGTTTTGTTGACGACGGCACCCATGATCAGGGCAATGCCAAAGACCGTCCAGAGCATGAAGGCCTGCGCAGGGAAGAAGTCAGTAAAGGTCATGAGGTGGTCCTTGGGGCGGGATCAGCGCCGCTATGCTAAAAAAATACGGCAGTTTAACGGGCTACCGGACTCACTGCCAGTTACCGGACATAACGGGTGGGATCTGGAATGCCTGCGACACGGAAGCCTTCGGCGCGCAGGCGGCAAGCGTCACATTGCCCGCAGGCCCGCCCCTCTGCATCGGCGGAATAACAGGAGACGGTGTCTGCATAGTCAATACCCAGACGAGTGCCTTCACGGATGATCTCGGCCTTGCTGAGCTTTATTAACGGGGCATGCACCCTGAACTGTCCACCCTCGACGCCGCCCCTGGTGGCCAGGCTAGCCAGTTGTTCAAAGACCTTGATGAATTCCGGGCGACAGTCCGGGTAGCCTGAGTAGTCCACGGCATTGACACCGATGAACAGGTCCCAGGCACCCAGCACCTCGGCCCAACCCAGTGCCAGCGACAGAAACACGGTGTTGCGTGCCGGGACATAGGTAACCGGTATGCCCGCTTCGGCATGGTCCGGCACGGCAATGGCATCATCCGTCAGCGCCGAGCCACCGAAATCACCCAGGCCCAGTTTGATAATCTTGTGCTCATGCACACTGGCAGACCGGGCCAGCTGTTTTGCCGCATTCAGCTCGGCATTGTGGCGCTGGCCGTAATCGAGGCTGAGGGCGTAGCAGTCGAAACCCTGTTCCTGGGCGATGGCGAGGGTGGTTACGGAATCGAGTCCGCCGGAGAGTAGTACAACTGCTTTATGCATAGTCAAAGATCGCGGACGCGGTCCGCTCCTGCAAGGTTCGGTGAAAGACCCTAGTGTCCGGGCTCGTTGCCCCAGAGCAGTTTGTGCAGCTGCAACTGCAGGCGGACCGGTAGCTGGTCCTGCAGTATCCAGTCGGCGAGTTCGGTTGCGTCCTGTTCGCCCTGGCAGGGGGAAAACAGGACTTCGCAGCGTGCCGGCAGGTCATGCGTTCTGAGCATGTCGACCGACCAGTCATAGTCTGCACGGTTGCAGATGACGAACTTCACCTGGTCACGGCTGACCAGGTATTGCAGGTTGTCGATACGGTTGCGCTTGACCTCGTCCGACCCGGGCGTCTTCAGGTCCATCACCTTGATGACGCGGGGATCAACATTGGCAACGTCTACTGCACCACTGGTCTCCAGCGAGACATGGTAACCGGCATCACACAATTGTTTCAGCAACGCCAGACAGGGCCTTTGTGCCAACGGCTCGCCACCGGTCACGGTGACGTAGCGTGTCCGGTAACGCGCCACCTGTTTCAGGATAGCAGGCAGCGACATCCATTCCCCGCCCTTGAAGGCGTATTGGGTATCGCAATACTGGCACCGCAACGGACATCCGGTCAGGCGCACGAACACGGTCGGATATCCGACCGTCGCCGATTCTCCCTGCAGGGAGAAAAATATTTCGGTGATGCGCAGGCGCGGGGTATCAGACATAGGGCTTGCATAACCGCAGGATGGGCACGTTGCGCCCTGCCCATCCTGCCGTGTGCGGGTCGTTAGTGGCCTTCCTTCGTCATGCGCAGCAAGCGGTCGTGGGCCAGTCGCGTGGCGGTTGTCCCGGGGTAATCGCTGACAACGGTTTCCAGTGCCTGCCGCGCCTCTGCCCAGTCCTTCTGCTCGTAATAGATGTAACCCATCTTCAGCAGACTGTCGGATGCCTTGGAACTGTTGGGGTGGCTATCCACCAGCCCCTTGAATGCCGCCAGGGCCCCCTTGAAATCACGGTTGACGTAATAGGTTTCACCGAGCCAGTAATTGGCATTGTCGGCATACTCACTGGACGGATAGTTTGTCAGAAAGGCATTGAACGCCTGCGTCGCTTCCTCGTAGCGGCCTTCCCTGAGTATCGCCAGCGCCGTATCGTAATCGGCACGCTCCCCTGCCCCGGCCGGTGCCGGTGCAGGTGCCGGTGCAGGCGTCGGCGTCGGGATAGAAGGCGGTATCTGGCCGGTTATCGGAACAGGGAGGTCCGCGGGTGTATCGGTTGTCGATAGCACCGCCGGTGCACCGATTTGCCCGGTTTCAAGCTGTTGTAGACGCCGGTCAATATCAAGGTATTGCTCACGTGAGCGCTGTTGCATCTCTTTCAGCGTATGTGCCTGTACCTCGAGGTCACCACGCATCTGCTGGATATCCCGGTGCATCTGTTCAATCCGGTTTGACATCTCCATCAAACCCCGGGAATCCAGTTTGCGCTCGATACTGTCGAGTCGTGCCCGGGTGGCCGAATCCGCCAGCAGCAGCGGCGATGACACGGCCGTCACAACCGTTAACAGCGCTGCAGCTGCTCGGCGTCTACACACATTTGTCATGGCAGCGGCCTAGTACACCAGTTCCACACGTCGGTTCAGACGCCAGGCAGCTTCACTGTGACCTTCTGCCGCCGGCTTTTCCTCACCATAGCTGACCACAGTGATCTGACCGGGGGAGACGCCATTGAGCTCCATAATGCGCTGCACCGAAAGTGCACGCTGGTCACCCAGGCCAATGTTGTATTCACGTGAGCCACGCTCATCCGTGTTGCCTTCCAGGGTGATTTGCTGACCGGGATTGGCGGCCAGAAAACCCGAGTGCTGTGTCAGCAGCTCCTGGTCCGCATCGGTAATTTCGGCACTGTCGTACTCGAAGTAGATGACGCGTCGTGACAACGGGCTATTGGGATCGTCCAGTGAATAGCCGGAGAATTCGCTACCCCCGGCAGCACCACTACTGAGCGCACCATCGGCACCGCTCCCCTTGTCTTCGATAGAGACATCACCGTCCTTGACGTCACCCTTTGAACTGCAGCCGCTGAGCACCACCATCAGTGCCAACACAATAAAACCACCTGACTTGAGTTTCATAAGCTTACTCCTGGAATAGTTTTCCAATTGATAAAAAAATTCAAGAATCATTACTTCTCGAACGGTGACCACACAGGTTCACGGACATTGCCCGCCTGCAGTGACAGGCGTTGCTTGAAACGCCCGTCGACCGAGACCGCGGACAGCACCTCGCGGTTACCGGCCCCGGTTGCATAGATAATCATGCTGCCATTGGGTGAAAAACTGGGGGATTCGTCCAACTGTCCATCTGTCAGTACGCGCAGCAGGCCGGAATCCAGATCCAGCACCGCGATGCGGTAGCGTCCACCTCCGCCGTGAACCATAGCAATTTTACGACCATCCGGCGAGATGTCCGCCCCGGCATTGTATTTACCGTCAAAAGTCAGTCGTTGCGCCTGCCCACCCCGTGCCGAGACCCTGTATAACTGCGCCGAACCACCCCGGTCAGAGGTGAATACCACACTCTTGCCGTCCGGCGCCCAGACGGGTTCTGTATCAATGGCGGCACTTTTGGTAAGGCGTTTCAGGGCACCATCACCGATATTCATCACGTAAATCTCGGGATTGCCATCACGGGACAGTGTCAGGGCCAGCTTCCTGCCATCCGGCGACCAGGTGGGGGCGCCGTTGATCCCCTTGAACGTGGCCAGCTTGCGGCGTGTGCCGGTCGCCACGTCCTGGAGATAGATCTCTGAGGTCTTGTTCTCAAACGACACATAGGCGACCTGGCGGGCATCCGGCGACCACGACGGTGACATCAATGGCTGTTTCGAGGTCAGGATGGTCTGCGGGCTATAACCGTCCGAGTCGGCCACCAGCAGAGTGTAGGTTTTGTTCTTGCTGCTGCCACTGCTGGTGACATAGGCAATCTGAGTATTGAAGGCACCGCGCTCGCCGGTGAGGGTTTCATAGATGACATCGCTGATGTGATGTGCGACCCGACGCAAGTCGCTTGTACTGGTCGGGAAGATTGACCCGGTCAGCCGTTTACCGCGAAACACATCAAACAGCTCAAACTGTACCGAATACCGCCCATCCCCGGTTTCCTTAACCTGCCCGATCACCAGGTTGTCAACATTCACCATGCGCCAGTTCTGAAACTTGACCTGTTCCGCCGTGCCGGGGTGTGCCACCAGGTCACGGTCCGCTAACGACTCAAAACGACCACTGCGATTCAGGTCGGCCGTGACAATGGCGGCGATGTTCTCCGGTGCCGCTGCCGCCTTGCCCTGCCAGCCGAAAGGAACGACCGCGATGGGTACAGCTCCTTCTATGCCCTGGGTAATTTCGATCGTCAACGCAGCCTGGACCGGGGCGGCAAAAGCCACGCAGACGAATAACAGAATTTTTACGAGTTTAGTCATTTAAAAACGAGGCCTTTAAGTATCAGGTTTAAAGTTGAAATTTATTTCACGGAAATATTTAAACATCGTGACATCTTCAGGCAGCGGTAACGGCGAGGCCTTCAGGACGGCCGTTTCAACCGAGCGATCAAACAGGGGATCACCACTGCTGCGCACGACTTTAGCATCAACCACTTCGCCACCCGGTATCAATTTTACAAGGATCAAACAGCTCAGTCCTGCCGGGCTGCCGGGTGGACGCAACCAGTTGCGTTGAATCTTCTCCTGTATGTAGGGAATGTATTGTGACAAGGCACTCTCGGCACGCGCCTGTGCCTGCTCTTCAGCCAGCTGTGCCTGCAAGGCCTGTTCGGCCTCTTTGCGGCGAGCGGCTTCTGCTTCTGCCTTGCGTTGCTCCTCCTGTTCGGCCTTCTTCTTG
>JBDLIH010000109.1:0-6993 GCA_039714975.1 Pseudomonadota bacterium | reverse complement strand
GATTACCCGACAGCCAGGCCTTATTGACGGCGTAAAAAAAGGCGCACCCGAAGGCGCGCCTCTTTGCACTGCGTGGCTACCGGTTCAGTCCTCAGGAAACAAACCGGGCCGGTAGCGGTCGCAGATTACTGCGCTGGCGCCGTAGCGGCAGGGGCTGCTGGTGCTGCTGGTGCTGCTGGTGCATAGCCATAGCCGCGATAGCCATAGCCGGGATAGCCGCCATAGCCGCCATAGCCGCCATAGCCGCCATAGCCGCCATAGCCGTAGCCTGGATAGCCACCATAGCCACCATAGCCGTAGCCGGGATAACCGCCCCAACCATAGCCGGGATAGCCGCCATAGCCATAGCCGGGATAACCGCCATAGCCATAGCCCGGATAGCCCCAGGGACCACCCCAATAATCGTCATCACCCCACCAGGCACTTGCAGTACTGGCGCCCAGGGCGGCAGTACCGGCAACGATGGCTACGGCAATAAGCTTGGTTAATTTCTTCATGATTTTAGCCTCCAAACAATATTTATAGTCATGACTACCGTTTTCCGGCTGAGATGCCAGCTAACGTGCAATTTAAGTATAGGCAATTCCACGGCCGCTCTCCAAGTCCTTCAAGGAGCATCCGCCGGACATTCGGGCATCTATTTTCAGTTTATTTGACATAGATCAAACGACAGGGCTTGACGGGGTCTTCATCAAGCATCGTCACACAACACCCGTACCCGCGGTACAGCAACATTTACCTCCAGGTCAGAGGGCAATGGCGTCGTCTGATTTTGTATCCATGACACCATATCCTCCAGAACCACGGCTGCCTGCAGGTCTCTTGTCAGCATATGATAGCCAGCCGGGTAGAGCACCATGCGCCAGTGACCGGCCTGCGGGCCTGGCAGTCTCTTCAGCATTTCACACACCGAATTTGGCGGAATGATGTCATCGTGTTCGCCGTAGAGAATCAGGGCGGGCAGGATCAACTGCTGGCCGGATAGCAGTGCCGACTCCATGAGGTTGGTGAGTCCGAAGACCGCATCGATACGCGTTTCCTTGATGACCAGCGGATCACGCCCCAGCGCCCGCAGCATTTCAATATTGTCTGACGGTGTAATCTCGAGTCCTTCCCCGGTCAGCGTCTGGCCTGGTGCGGTATGCGCCGCCAGCCAAAGTGCTGACCGCTGCCACAGGGGCATGGTCTGCCAGCCCCATACCGCCGGCGCGACCAGGATGACGCCCTGAAAACAGGCTGTTTCCGTATCCTCAATCATGTCCATGAGAACAGCCCCGCCCATGCTTTCACCCAGCAGGAACAGCGGCAGATCGGGGTATCGTGCACACAGCAGCTCGACCATTGTATGAGCATCCTGTTGCAGGATATCCGGACCCGGCCAGATACCACGCTGGTCCGTCTCGCCAAAGCCCCGCTGGTCATAGGCATAGGTCATAATGTTATTGGCGGCCAGAAACTCCGCCGGGGCCGAGAAAGCCGCACGGTAATCGTTAAAGCCATGCAGGCCGAGCACGACCGCCTGCGGCTCACCGGGTGGGGACCAGACGCTCAGCGGCAGGCGGTAACCATCAGCCATAACGGCATATGCTGGAGACAGCACCGGGACCCGCGTACTATCGGATGAAATCTGAATATGCGGTGAGGCACAGGCCGTCAGCCCGCATGCCAGTAACACACACCACAGGCGCCGCAGTCGGGGCGCGAATACCAGGAGGAGAGGAACCATGTTAAAAGAGTTAAAAGACTACCTGTTCACTGACAAGAATATAGCTCACTAATAAGTCAATCTAATTACAATAAGTTACCTATCATACCTCAGAACCTGATTAAGATAAAAAGCTGCGCCACACACGCACTGAACTTGTACAACGGTTCACTTCCTGAATATACGTCATCCAAGGAATTCACATAATCAAAGATCCTCACTTTGCGGCGCTCGAGAATATGTATTTGGCGGCTCCCATTAATGAGTTCTACCGGCCAAAGATCGATGTGTCTGATTCGAAGGCGACAATAGAAATAGAAATATCGGAAAAGCTGTTCCATTCCGCCTCGGCTGTGCACGGATCGGTCTATTTCAAAATGCTCGATGATGCGGCATTTTTTGCTGCCAACTCGCTCGAAACAGAGGTGTTCGTTTTAACGACGTCGTTCACAACCTATCTTACGCGGCCAATCTCGTCGGGAATACTTCGTTCGGTTGGGCATGTCGTCAATTACAACAAGTCCCAATTCATCGCGGAGGCAATTGCGTACGATTCAGAGGACAATGAGATTGGTCGTGGCAGTGGTATATTCGTTCGCGGAAAGTTCCCGTTGCGTGAGGCCCTGGGGTATGACAAGGCGCCCGACCGACACAGTAAACAGAACGACTTGACTTGAACATCAGGCGCTTCGAAGATCGCGGCATGCACGATGATCCAATGTTTGTGACGAAGCTGGGCCTCATCATCGGGCTCATACTCGCTGCCCTGGTCATTGCATTTCTCTCACCGCCCATCCCGCAAGATCCGTCCTACCATGTGTTTGCCGATCAGAGAATGATTCTGGGCATCCCGAATTTCTGGAATGTAGTCTCCAATCTTGCATTCCTGTTCGTCGGGATTGCGGGGCTTTACGTTGTTGGGCAGAAACGTCCTGCCGGAGGAATTCCGGCCCTGCGCATGGGATATGCGGTGTTCTTTGCGGGCATCACGCTGATTGCCATAGGCTCGGGGTTCTACCACCTGGATCCTTCAAATGTGTCTCTCGTATGGGACCGCTTGCCAATGACTCTCTCGTTCATGGCATTTTTCGGGATCATCATCGGCGAGAACATTTCCATCAGTTCCGGAATTCGGCTGCTCTGGCCCCTCATCGGGGCAGGCTTATTTTCAGTTGCTTACTGGTATTCCAGTGAACTCCAGGGAAGAGGGGATCTCAGGCTATATGCCCTCATCCAGTTCCTGCCCATGTTGCTTATCCCGGTAATACTCCTTCTTTTCCGCTCTCCTTTCTCAGGCAATGCATGGGTCTGGTTGGTTATTTGTGCCTATGGCGCTTCAAAGGTCGCCGAGCTGGCAGATACGGCCATCTTTGAATCTCTTGGTGTTGGGGGTCATGCCCTTAAACACCTTCTGGCGGCGCTGGGTGCATTGTTATTTCTGGCTGCATTGCTCCTGCGGAGCCCTCGTGACAGGATTGGCCCTTCCGAGCATGGAGAGAAACGATGAATTGGCATAGCACTCGTGTTTTGTTTTATTTCTTTTCCAATTGGCTTTGTTGTCACCCTTCTTTTGCTTCCGTTGTGGCGATGGATTGAATCTACCTTCGGGATCGAGTCCATTGGTCACTCGGGTCCGAATGACTGGTGCTATTGGACAATCTACTTCATTATACTGACCTGCTTTTTTCTAATATGGCGGTCTGTACGGCGCAAGGGGGCCACATGATCAAGTGGACTGAACACCTGAACAAAGCGGTACTGCTTAAGCATGGTACCCGGCTGATCGGCGGCTTCTCCGAGCCCTATTACAAGGCAGCGGAGAATGGCTCACTGGCCCAGGTACAGTTCACCCGCGACTATGAACGCAGTGCCCTGCATGAACTGGCACACTGGTGTATCGCCGGCAAACGGCGCCGGCTGATTAACGACTATGACTACTGGTATGTACCCGACGGCCGCTCTGACGAGCAGCAACAGCTTTTCTTTGAGGTAGAAGTCAGACCCCAGGCAGTGGAAAAATATTTTTGCGCCGCACTGGCGCTACCCTTCGAGGTCAGCGTCGATAACCTGGGTAACAAACCCCAGGCCGGTGTTGAGGCATTCAGAGCCCGTGTGGACAAACAATACCGCCAGTACAAGGCAGACGAGTTTCCAGTACGCGCCACCGAAATATACAACTGTCTGCAGCAGTGGCATTCCATACAGTCAGGACAGAACCGTAACTGATCCCCATGAAAATCACAAAAAACAATCTGGACAAGGCCGTCAATGAGGGAATCCTGGACAAGCAACAGGCCGATGCACTGTATACCTTCCTGAAGTCACAACCTGATTCAGGGCCGGCCTTCAACTTCACCAATATTCTTTATTATTTCGGCGGCCTCATCGCTATTGGTGCCATGACGCTGTTTATGAACCTCGGCTGGGAACAGTTCGGGGGCTGGGGCATGATGTTTATCGCCTTACTGTATGCAGGGATCGGCCTGTTGCTGACGGAACGTTTCCAGCGGGGAGGGCATGCCATCCCTGCCGGCATCTGCGCGACATTTGTTATCGCGATGACCCCGCTGGGTATCTATGGCTTGCAGCAGGGCATGGGATGGTGGCCAGACGACACCCTCTACCAGGAGTACTACCACTATATAAAATGGCACTGGATCTACCTTGAGCTGGGCACACTGGCCATCGGCATCATTATGGCATGGCGCTACCGATACCCGTTCATGATCATGCCGGTGGCCGTCACACTCTGGTATATGTCGATGGATGTGGCCGCCATGTTAACCGGCGGGGAGGCCGACTATAGATTCCGCGCCTTTGTGTCCATGTGGTTCGGGCTGGTGATCACACTGCTGGCATTCTGGGTTGATATCCGCTCGCGCAAATCAGAACATGACTACGCATTCTGGCTTTACCTGTTTGGCGTCATGGCTTTCTGGTGCGGGCTTTCCCTGCAGTATTCCGACAGTGAACTCGCAAAATTCCTTTATTTCTGTATCAACCTGGGACTTATTGGTGTCGGTGCGATCCTGGTGCGCCGTGTATTCGTAGTATTCGGCGCTCTTGGCTGCGCCGGTTATCTGGAACATCTGGCTTCAAGCATATTTCAGGACAGCTGGCTGTTTCCCATCGCATTAACCGCCATCGGGCTGGGTATTGTTTATCTCGGCATCATCTGGCAGCGAAATGAGGCGTTGATTACACAGAAGACGAGGGGGCTGCTGCCCGTTGCACTTCAGGAACTGCTGGCTGAACGGACCTTGTAATAGCATGCGCCGGTCTGCCAGAATTCTCGCTACACTGTTCCTTCTCTATCACTCAGCCAGTGCCAGCCAAATGTCACTCCCCGCATGCCCGGATAGTCCAAATTGTGTCTCCAGCCTGAGCACCGATGAGACACACTACATCGAGCCGTTCAGCTATGCAGACGCGCCCACACAAGCGTGGGATCGTCTCAAGGCAGCCGTCCTGTCGGGTAAACGTGTGACACTCATCGAGGACACAGGTACCTATCTGCATGTCGAGGTAAGGAGCCTGATTTTCAGGTTTACAGACGACGTGGAGTTCCTGCTACTGGATAAAGACAAGCTGATACACGTACGTTCTGCGTCCCGGACAGGTCACAGCGACTTCGGCGTGAACCGCCGGCGTGTTGAACAGATCCGCACGCGTTTCAATCAGGAGTAGGAGCGGCTTGCAGCCGCGAAATGTATAGCATGCAAGCAGAAGGTGTCATCAAATTCCACCTGGTCTTCAAAGACGCTGCCGCCGTGCCGGATGACACGCTCACTGAACTCAACCGCTGGCGCGGCATCCTCTGGCAACAGGCACTCATCGGGCAGGACCCGGCCCGCTATGACGGCTATGGCTTTGGCAATGTGAGTCAACGCATCGGGGACTCCAATGCACCGCGCGGCAAGCGGTCTTTCATTATCAGCGGCACCCAGACCGGCCATCTGCCGGAACTGGACAACAGCCACTACGCACACGTCAAGTCATACGATGCTGCCAGTAATGCTGTGAGCGCAGAAGGGCCCATCAAACCCTCATCCGAGTCCCTCACACACGGCATGATCTATGATCTCGATAACGAGATCCATGTCGTCCTGCATGTGCATTCGCCGGACATCTGGCTGGCAGCTGACAGCCTGGGTATTCCAGTAACGGATGCCAGCGTACCTTACGGTACACCGAAGATAGCAGAAGAAGTACAGCGCCTGTTTAACGAAACTGATGTCCAGGAGAAGCAGATTTTTTCCATGGGTGGACACGAGGACGGCGTGATCTCTTTTGGAAAAACTGCAGAGGAGGCCGGTGATATCCTGTTGTGCACATTGGACGCCAGCCGAAACCAATAAATATAAAGGTAACCTATAATGACCAAACCAGTAATCACCTGCGCTAAAAACGGCCCCATGATTGTAAAGGGACTGGAAAACTTCATTGACAGCGACGGCAAACGACTGGAGACAAAACCATCGATGGGTTTATGTCGCTGTGGCGCATCGTTAAACAAACCCTGGTGCGATGGTAGCCACAAAAACATCGGATTTACTGATGAAGTTTCACCCGACCGTACAGAAGACAAGATCACACGTTACGAAGGTAAGGAAATCACCATTCTCAACAACCCGCTGTTGTGCTCTGTGGCACAGTACTGCCACACGGAACTGGAAAGCGTGTTTAACGAAAGCAAAGAGCCCTGGATAGAACCTGATGGCGACACACTGGAACACATCAAGGCACTCATTGAAAAATGCCCGTCCGGTGCATTGTCGTATTCGATCAATGATCAGCCGCAACCAGTCAGTGATTGCGAAGCGACGATTACCATCGAAAAGAACGGCCCATTGCGCATCACCGGCGGCATCAAAGTAACTGATACAATCTGGGGGCAGGGTGCTTCACAGGAACATTACACACTGTGTCGTTGTGGTGCATCAAAGAACAAACCGTTTTGCGATGGTTCACATATCACGATTAATTTTGACGACAGCAAATAGTGAAAAGAGGTGGTCCCGGTTGTTTGAACAGTCATACCCGGTTCTATAAGTGGATTCCTGCTCGTTCTGTTTAAGCCGCCATAGGTAGAGGCAGTACGTTAAAGTAAACCTGATCCGGTGTCTGCCGGAATCATTTAATACTGGATTCCCGCATTCGCGAGAATGACGCGCCAAGACCTCAATACTCAGAGATGCTCAAAATGCCTGTAGATAGGGGGGCCTACAGCCCAAAAACCAGAATAATCGATAAATATGCTATTTAACATAATATACATTATACGCAAT
>JBDLIH010000108.1:0-7011 GCA_039714975.1 Pseudomonadota bacterium | reverse complement strand
TCCACTAAAAAAAACTGGTAATTTGTTACTGGTTGTTTATACTCACGTTGGGCTAACTATATGTGGAGGTTGTAAGTATGGCTGCAAAAAAGAAAGCAGTGAAACGTAAAGCACCTGCCAGGAAGAAGGCGGTGAAGAGGAAAGTAGCTACAAGGAAAAAGGCAGTAAAGCGCAAGGTCAAGAAGAAGGCCGTCAAGCGCAAAGTAGCTACAAGGAAAAAGGCAGTAAAGCGCAAGGTCAAGAAGAAGGCCGTCAAGCGCAAAGTAGCTGCGAAGAAAAAGGCAGTAAAGCGCAAGGTCAAGAAGAAGGTCGTCAAGCGTAAAGTAGCTACAAGGAAAAAGGCAGTAAAGCGCAAGGTCAAGAAGAAGGCCGTCAAGCGCAAAGTAGCTACGAAGAAAAAGGCTGTAAAGCGTAAAGTGGCTCCCCGGAAGACACGCCGGTAGCCAACAAAGTATCCGGGTTACATCATTACCCGCGATAGAAAAAGCCCGGGCTTAACAACCCGGGCTTTTTTATTTACAGCACAGCAACTTCACCTACATGGCCATTAACCTTTGCCCAGAAAAAGGTTATAGGCAGGGCAATCCGTTTCTTCCCAGTAAACATAACCCAGCTTGTCCAGTGACTGACGGAATTCCTTGCGACTGCTTACAGGAACCTGTATCCCGACCAGCACACGGCCATAGTCTGCACCGTGGTTACGGTAGTGGAATAAGCTTATATTCCAGCGTTTACCCATCGACACCAGGAAGTTCAACAGCGCACCCGGTCGTTCCGGGAACTGAAAGCGATACAACAACTCATCCTTGAGTCCCGGAACCCTGCCACCCACCATGTGACGGATATGCAACTTGGCCAGTTCACTGTCGGTCAGGTCAGCAACCGGATAACCCTTGTCACGCAATACCGCTATCAGTTCATGCCGCTCGGCATCACCACGCTGAAGCTGCACACCGGCAAAGACATGCGCCTTTGCCGGGTCCGCATAGCGATAATTAAATTCGGTAATTCCCCGTTTCCCGACTGTACGACAGAACTTCCTGAAACTTCCCGGCTCTTCCGGAATCGTCACGGCCAGCAATGCTTCACGCTGCTCACCAATCTCCGCCCGTTCCGACACATGACGCAGACGGTCAAAATTAATATTGGCGCCACTGTTAATGGCCACCAGACTTTCACCCTGAACACCGGATTCACCAACGTATTTTTTCAACCCGGCAATGGCCAGCGCACCGGCCGGCTCAACAATCGCACGACTATCATCGAAGATATCCTTCATCGCTGCACAGAGCTCATCGGTAGTGACTGTAATAACATCATCAACATACTGACGGGCAATTCGAAACGGTTCCTTACCGGCCTGGCGCACGGCAACACCATCTGCAAAGATACCGACCTGTTTCAGGGTTACACGGCGCCCTCGCTTCAGGGCCTCGTACATGCAGGGCGCTTCATCCGGCTCTACGCCGATTACCCTGACCTCAGGTCGTAACGACTTCACCACTGTTGCAATACCTGCAATCAGGCCGCCTCCACCCACAGGTACAAAAATGGCATGCATACCGTCCTCGTGCTGCTTCAGGATTTCAAGCGCAATCGTTCCCTGCCCGGCGATAACATCCGGATCATCGTAGGGATGAATGAAGGTCATACCTTGTTTCTCTGCCTGGGCTGCTGCATCGACGTAGGCATCATCATAGGTATCACCCGCCAGCTTGATGCGCGCACCAAAATCCCTGACCGATTCAACCTTGATGGAAGGTGTCGTTCGCGGCATGACAATCAATGCCTTGACCCCCAGCTTGCGTGCCGCCAGTGCCACGCCCTGTGCATGATTCCCGGCAGATGCCGCAATCACACCGCGTGCGCAATCCTCCTTCGACAGGCCCGCTATCTTGTTATAGGCACCCCGCAACTTGAATGAATGCACCGGCTGCAGGTCCTCGCGCTTCATCCATACCCGGTTACCGAGACGGGATGACAGACGCCCGGCCTCGACCAGCGGTGTTTCCTGTGCCACATCATAGACACGCGACTGCAGGACCTTCTTCATATAGCGATTCAGCATGTCGGGTACAGTACCAGTTCATCTATTCCATGACGAGCGGCTAGCCCGCATTACTTACGAGATTGACGAGCCCTCGCTTGATCTTTGAATCCATAAGGCATTCTCTTCAGTCGGAAATACACACGATTATTCCACTCCTTCAGAAAATACCTTATGAATCCAAATCCCGGCGCGATCATCTCGCCACCCCGTAAGTAATGCGGGCAATAGCAGCTAACTGGTCGCTGATAGCGGCTAGCTGGTATCATCGACGCCATTGTTTACCAGGGAGCACCCGCATGACACAGGACGAAATGAAAAAAATGGTCGCCGAGGCGGCACTGGAGTATGTCGAACCCGGTACAATTATCGGCGTGGGCACCGGCTCGACGGCAAACCACTTTATAGACAGCCTTGCGACCATCAAGCACAAGATCGATGGTACCGTAGCCAGCTCCAATGCAAGCGCAGAACGCCTGGCAGCACACGGTATCCCGGTACTGGACCTGAACTCTGTCAGTGAATTATCCGTATATATTGACGGCGCCGACGAATCCAACCATTACCTGCACCTCATCAAGGGTGGCGGTGGCGCACTGACCCGGGAAAAGATCGTCGCGGCCTGCAGCCGCAAGTTCGTATGTATTGCCGATGACAGCAAGCTGGTTGATGTGCTGGGCAAATTTCCCTTGCCCATCGAGGTCATCCCGATGGCACGCAGCATGGTTGCCCGGGAACTGGTCAAGCGCGGCGGTCAGCCCGTCTACCGTGAAGGATTTACCACGGACAATGGCAACGATATTCTCGATGTACACAACATGGAAATCATGGAGCCTGTCAAACTGGAACAGGAACTCAATGACCTGCCCGGCATTGTGACCGTCGGACTGTTTGCCAAACGGCCTGCAGATGTTCTGTTGCTGGGCGGCGAAGACGGGGTACGGACGCTGACGTAGCCAGGGAGATTCTGGATATTTACGTCATTGCGAGGAACAAAGTGACGAAGCAATCTCTAACAAATTGCCCCAGTCCATGAGATTGCCACGCTGCGCTCGCAATGACGCAAATATTCCGCAAACTATTCGCCCTTCTCACCACCATCAAGAAGCCAGAAACGCACGCTCGCATCATCACTGGTCGTCGCCAGGTACCGGCCGTCCGGAGAAACAGCGATATCCCCGCCACACAAATCATGTCGCTGGAAACGGCGCTTCACCTCGCCACTCTCTGCATCCAGAAAATACACGGCACTGTCCGTTTGACGGCTGATGCTTGCCAGCTCATTACCGTTATCAATGTATTCTATAGACTTGATGATGCCGTGATGCTCGGTGGCGATCGTTGTTAACGCACCATTATCAAGATCCCACCGATACAGGCGGAACCAGCTGCCACCGGATAAGGTATGCCCGTCAGGTGAGAAGACCAGGGTCCAGGCATCGGCAGGAGGAGTATCCAGTTCCCGGACCGATCCGTCTTCAGACCACAGCACCACGCTGCCATCTGTCGCACTGGATGCATACTGTGCCGCCCCGGGAGCAATGGCAACTGCCTTGACCGCACCCCGGTGCAACCGCTGCTCCTTCAGGAGCATAAAATCTGTTGCCTGCCACAGACGCACCGAGCCGTCACTGTGCCCGGTCACCAGCCGATCAGCATTGGCATCCGCGACCATATGTGTGATGGCTGCCGATGTCGTGATCTGTTGCAGCAATCCTCCGTCGACTGCACGTCTGGCCAACACGCCGTCATAGCCGGCTGTTACGATCTGGCGATCTGCATCAAGAAAGGCAATACCGTTGACAGAGTCGCTGTGCGCAAGCCAGTGACGAATGTGATGACCCTCCGGTAATTGCCACAATCGCACCGTCCCTTCCCAGCCACCCGATGCCAGCAAGTTACCCGACTGGCTGAAGGTAACCACACTGCCGCCACTATGGGCCCGGTCTTTGATTACGATCGGTGATTCTTCAGGATGGAGGCTGACACAAGCCGCCAGCAGTCCCAGTTGAACCATCAGTACAAACATAAAGAACGCGTGAATGCGTCTTTTATAACCGCCGAAAAGCCTATGTTTTACTGCCACGAACCGTCCAATAGCCCATATAAAAACGGGGCCTGTTGGCCCCGTTTTTATATTCATCTGTTAAATACGCCTAGAATTTATGCTTCATACCAAAAGACAGCTTTTCGTCTTCACCACCGCTTGTACTGACCACTGAACAGACATCGCTATCCTGATCATCACAATCGATCTGGCTGAAACCGCCATAGAACATGGTACGTTTACTCATGTTATGCGTGGCAACAAGCTGCCAGGTGTTGTATCGGGAAGCGATACTGTCGCCACTGCCATTATCACCATGCCCCCAGCCAAAGTAGGCCATGGAGTTACCCAGTGTCGCAGTCGCACCGAGCATCCAGGTATCTGCACCGTCACCGGAACCCAGTGTCTGGTTACCACCACGCGCACTGATCAGCCCCATATCCCCTTCATACTGTGCGAAAAAGGAGAACATACCCAGACCGAACTTGCCGCCCACTTTCCAGGCATCGTCATCACCACCTTCATCACTGGTAATGTAATCGGCAAAGACGAGGAAAGGACCGCCTTGCCAACTGGCACCGATACCCCATGGGTTATCTGTGTCGGGGTCGAGACCGTCGTCATTCTGCAGGGTGTAGTGGCCACCAATCCCGAGCCCGTTCCAGGCGGGCGTGTCATAACGAATGGTGTTGGTGGCGCGGCCCTGACCATTCTCACCCGCACCACGGTGCAGGTCAGACTGCAGGCCACGATCACGCTGCTGCTGCGCTGTGCGATAAAGCGGATCCAGCATGGCACCGTGTGATTTATAGACGGTCGAGATGGTGCCGGCACGCAACTGACCAAACACCCCGCCCAGACCCAGCCACTGGTCACGATCAGTCAGTCCCGTGGAATTATTACGCTCGGTGGTGTCGTACTGGAAGTCAAGCTTGAAGATCGCCTTCAGGCCATTACCCAGGTCTTCGCTGCCCTTGAAGCCAAAAGAACAGGTGGTGCAGTTGAGGTTGTTCCCATCCGAACCGCCATCCACGTCAAAGTAATCCCAGCTGGTGTCTATGTGGCCAAACAGAACCACGTCTGCAGACACGACGGACACGCTACCCGCGAGAACAGCCCCCATCAGGATTAGTAAAATTTTCTTGGTCATGTCTATTCCCCTGGCGATTTTAATTGTGGCTTTTCAGATAAGCCTTCAATATAAAACGGAATCTACCTAATTACGTGCAAAAATGCAACAAATATTTTCAGAATGTTGTTGTTGTACAACACAAAAGAAAACGGGGCCCGAAGGCCCCGTTTCCCGGTTCTGATCGATACAGCCGATTAGAACGTGTGCTTCATACCCAGAGTGAACAGGTCGACTCTGTCGTTGCCTTCATCAGGATCAATTCCAGCGTAACCGGCATAGATCTTGGAACGCTTGCTGAGGCTGTGTATGCCTACAATTTCCCAGGCATCATACTCGGTATTAACATCAAACTCACCATCAACCAGACCATCAGTATCATCACCCTGACCGTATGCGGCATAGATCAGGTTGTTGCCAAATCCGGCTGTACCACCAATAAACCAGACGTCGGCACCATCACCACTACCACCAGTTCCGAATGTGTTCGTACTGATCAAACCACCGTCAACCTCGTACTGAGCAAAGACAGCGAACTTGTCGAAACCAAAACGGCCACCGACCTTATAGGCATCGTCATCACCACCGGCGTCGTTGGTAATGTAGTCAGCGAAGACCAGGAAACCACCGGCCTTCCACTGGCCACCGATACCCCATGGGTTATCTGTGTCGTCAATACCGTTATCATCCTGCAGGGTGTAATGGGCAGTACCCGTGATACCGGCAAAAGTCGGGCTGTCATAACGGATCGTGCTAGTGGCACGACCCTGACCGGCCTCACCTGCACCACGCTGCAGTGCAGATTGCAGACCAATGTCACGACCCTGGACGGATGTACGGTAAACCGGGTCAAGCATGGCGCCGTGAGATTTATAAGAAGTAGAAATGGTACCAACGCGCACCTGACCCAGGTTGCCGGACTTCAGACCCAGCCACTGGTCACGATCGGTCAGCCCAGTCTCATTATTACGAATGGTGGTATCGTACTGGAAGTCAATCTTGAAAATCGCAGCCAGACCGTTACCCAGGTCTTCGCTGCCCTTGAAGCCAAAAGAACAGGTAGTACAAACCAGGTTGTGGGTCTCATCAACACCAGACACATCGATGTCTGTGTAAACATAAGAGGTGTCGATGTGCCCCATTGCAGTTACGTCAGCAGCTACATTGGCCACACCACCCACAAGGGCGGCGCCAATCATAGCCGGTAAGATTTTCTTAATCATGATATTCCCCTTTACAGAGTTAAAGTTGAGTTAGTCAAAGTCACTTGTCATTGCACGCGAGCATTCTACAACAACAAAGTGCAAGAATGCAACACTTTTTTCAAAAAAACCACAAACCGTCTTCGCATGTTGCTATTTAGTCACACCCTGGCCCCCAAACCTTGAAACACAACCCTGAAAATCGCTGCGTCTGAAGAATAATTAATAATAAATACAGATGGTTATATTCTTAACATCGTAACAACGGAATACGAGTAATAAGGGGTAACCTATATAAAGTAAAACGATGGATAAGGTGAGGGATGCCCAACATTAAACAAAACCCGCCTTCCGGCGGGTTTCATTTATGGCTGGCGGACCAGGATTACTCGCGCTACGCGCTCGCCCTGCGGGCCGCCGCCGTGCCGGCGGCGTTCTTACTCGCTGCGCTCGTTAGTCGAACCTGAGGTTCTCATCCCAGTCCGCCTAAACAAAACCCGCCTTCCGGCGGGTTTCATTTATGGCTGGCGGACCAGGATTACTCGCGCTACGCGCTCGCCCTGCGGGCCGCCGCCGTGCCGGCGGC
>JBDLIH010000107.1:0-7114 GCA_039714975.1 Pseudomonadota bacterium | reverse complement strand
ATCCACTCGTTCTCGAGGTGATCGATCTGCTGGAACAGTTGATTCCGTAACAGCAACTTCACCATTACCCCGGGGGTGGCAGATTCGATATCTGTCACCTCGGGGAAGGTGCTGTTGGTTTTCTATCCTCGGGAACGTCCGAAAAATGCGGCATTGCTGTCCTCCAGATAGCGCTGGGGAACGGCAGGTCTAGGTCGGTTTCCAGACCTTCAGGGGTGAATACCTGAGTAATTTAGTCGGATGACCAGAATAGGCACTACACCAGACGTTCAGAATATTTGCTTGTAGGTCAGGAACGTACTGAAAGTTGCCGTTCCCGGACTGGACTCTGGACGGGGATTTTCGACCCGTTCCTGTCATTCAGGCAAGTTCTCTGAACGGCAGCAACATCAACGAAACCGGACGTTTAAATAATGCAATTTGACTGGCTTTTTTTAGGTTATTTGCACTCACTCAATAGATATTTAATGAGACCTGCGCCGAAGGGTAGAGCTTATACCCGGAACGAGCATTCATGCGCCGGGCAGTTAATTATCAGTATGAATATATTGCGGTACAATGATAGTCAAGTCGTTCAGGTGACGGGTCAACAAACAAATAACAATTATCGAGGGGACAGCTACCATGCATACAAACTTCCTTGAGCGAGCGATGACGCTGCTTTGCTTCCTGTCAGCTGTCATGCTGCTGTCGTCCCTGTCGGCAACTGCCTGGTCGGCAACGACGACCATCAATCCCAGCCAGGACAATACCATGAGCGGGACGTTACCGGACAACAGCTCCGGGGCATGCGACTCGATCTTCTCCGGGATGACGGATGAAGAGGTGATTCTCCCTTTGGTTCCCGCCAGGCGCGCACTGCTGCAGTTTGATATCGCAGGTGCCATTCCACCCGGCTCGACCATTAACAGTGTCACCCTAGGCATGATCGTCACGCGTGGCGAGAATCACGCAGACTCGACCTACACCCTGCACCGCGTCACCACAGCCTGGGGAGAAGGCAGCAACGGCTGCGGCGTCAAGGGCGGCGCCCAGGGTGAACCCGCTGTTGCGGGCGCAGCCACCTGGATTTCAGCCATGCACGATCAGGCACCGGCCTGGGGCACACCCGGTGGCGACTATATCGCCACCGCCAGTGGTAGCACACTGGTCAATGACACGGCCCCGGTCTGGCACAGCACACCCACCCTGGTCAGCGATGTCCAGGACTGGCTGGATGGCACCACGCCGAACTATGGCTGGGTCCTCATCGGTGATGAGGCCAATCCGACCACGGCACGTCGCTTTGACAGCCGTGAGGGCATTTCCAAACCGGCACTGGTCGTGGACTTCACGCCGGATGGCCCGGTCGAGGCATGTTGCGAATCCGACGGCGACTGCTCGCTGACGGTCCCGGGCCAGTGTAGCGACATCCCCCTGCCAGGCGTCGATTCCTGCGAACCCAACCAGTGTCCGCAGCCGACCGGCGCCTGCTGCAACCTGGACGAAACTTGCTCGGACACCGTGGACCGGCTGGTCTGCGAAAATGCCGGCGGCATCTTTCAGGGCGGCAGCAGTACCTGCAGCCAGGGTAATGTTGACTGCGGCCTGACACCGTTCATCGAAGCACTGCCGATTCCGCCGGTGCTGGCACCCACTGGCACCCGGCCTGACGGCGTGCCGCAATACACCATCTCGGTGGAAACGGCAACCCAGAGTGTCCATCCCGAACTGCCGGCTACCGATCTATGGACCTACAACGGCGCCTGGCCCAGTTCTACCATTGTGGCTGTCAAAGGCCAGCCTATTGAAGTCACCTACGTCAACAACCTTCCGGCAGGCGGTGGTGGTAAACGCGGCAACAACATCCTGGAAGTGGACACCTGCGCCCATGGTCCCAACTACTATGGAGACTCCAAACGCGTCGTCACCCACCTGCACGGCGGCCACGTGCCGGCGCGTGTCGATGGCCAGCCCGAGTACCATATCCTGCCGGGCGAGACTGATATCTACGAGTACCCCAACAACCAGGAGGCGGGCACGGTCTGGTACCACGATCACGCACTGGGTATCACCCGTCTGAACGTCTACGGCGGGATGGCCGGCTTCTACCTGATCGCCGATCAAGAAGACACGCTGGGGCCGGGCAACGCCTTCGGCTTTCCAAGCGGCCAGTACGAAATCGGCCTGGCGATCCAAGACCGTCAGTTCAACCCCGACGGCTCGTTGTTCTATAAGGCACAGCTGGAAGACGCCTTCAAGGGTGACAAGCTACTGGTTAATGGTAAGGTCTGGCCGTTCCTCAACGTGGACCAGGGCAAGTACCGCTTCCGGACCCTCAACGGCTCCCAGTCGCGCGATTACAGCCTGCGCCTGGAGAACATCACCGACCCGGGTAATGACCCGAGATTCATCCTGGTAGGCACTGATCTCGGCCTTATCGACGCTCCCATCGATCTGGGCAATGAGACTGGCATGCAGGCGCCGGCCGAACGACTGGACGTGGTAGTCGACTTTGAGGGTTTTCCGGCCGGCACGGAGATCATCCTGCGCAACGACGAGCTTACGCCGCCGCTGTTGCCAAATGTTATGAAGTTTATTGTGACGGATCAGCCGGGCTACACAGGGGCGGTTTCTTCCACCCTTCGTCCCGTGCCGCCCATGGATGAGAGTACAGCAGATTTCACACGTTATTTCCGGCTTAAAAAGGAAACAAACCAGGAGTGCAAGGACGGCTCAGGCAGGTTCATTAACGAGTGGCTAGTGGAATCGCTGGACGGCCCGAACGGCAACGTGATCGGCAAGCACTGGGATGACCTTTCCGATTTCCCTATCCTCGGCAACCGCGAGGTCTGGGTGTTCGAGAACCCGACCAACTCCATGCACCCGATGCACGTACACTTGGTGCGCTTCCAGATCCTGAGCAAGACCGACCTCAACACTGGACAGCCAATCCCGCTGGAACCGTGGGAGATTAATACCTGGAAGGATATTGTGCGGATTCCGGCCAATGCCTCGGCCCGCATCATCATGGACTTCGAGGACTACCCGGGGCGCTTCCCGCAGCACTGTCATATCCTCGATCACGAGGACCACGAGATGATGCGGCAGTTCCAGACCAGTTACGACCCGGCCATCTGCGACAATGATGGCAGCTGTGATCCGGGTGAGGACTGCCAGAGTTGCCCGAATGACTGTGCGCAGGTTAGCGGCGCACTGTGCGGCAACGGCCTGTGTGAAGGCGGTGATAGTGAAAACTTTACTACGTGTCCGGCAGATTGCGCCGGTAAACAGACCGGATCGGCATCCAAGCAATTCAGCTGCGGCTATGATGATGGCCAGGTGACCAATCCGATTGGCTGTGGTGTTGATGTCAATGATGATCGCTGCATCGACGCCAGTTCCGACCTGTTCTGTCGTACCACGCCGCGCCTGTCGGCCTGCTGTGGCGACAAGCTTTGCGAGGGTGCGGAGACCATCGTCAGTTGTACAAACGACTGCGACCCGGCCGCCTGCACGCCCACGGAACCGGGCGCAGAATACAGCTGCAGTGACGGTCAGGACAACGACTGCGACGGCCTGGTCGACGCGGCTGATCCGGACTGCCTGGACTCGGATGGCGACGGGCTGACCGATGCCTACGAGATCAATATTCTCGGGACCAACCCCAACAATATAGACAGCGATGGCGACGGGCTGGTCGATGGTAACGACGGCGTGGTACTCGCGGGAACAGGTGACGTTGATGCCAACGGCGATGGTTTTGTCGATGGTGAGCAGACGACAGGCACGGATCCAAATAATAAGGATAGCGACGGTGATCTGCTCGAAGACGGCCTGGAGGTCGCCTACGGAGCCAATCCACTCGACCCAACCAGCTGGCCAAACATCGCTGACGGTGACTGCGCGCCTTACGACGCGCCAAATAATCAGCTGGATGGAGGAGACCTGGTCGTTGCGATGCGCCTGGCACTGGGACTGGAGGCGACCCGGGCACTGGAACTGGCACACTGTGACCTTGGTACGCCCGACGGCGCTATCAATGTCGCTGACGTCCTCCTGCTGATACAGATGATACAGTCTCAATAGGGAAGGCCTTCAGAACAGTGATGTTACCCGACCGCAACTCGGCTATGTCCCTGCCGTGTTGCTGCGGATTAATAGCTGTAAATAAATGTCCGGTAGCAGTATCGAACCAGCCGTTCGCATGAATTATACGAATGACGTGTATTGGCCGAAAGTGTGAGTACAGATCGCTGGGTGCGAATGACCGGTTATGCGGCATTCTGGAAGTAGCCATGCGCATTGAGAACGGCAGGTTCCCGCCCGATCCCGGTCGTTTAGTCGAGGCTAATATAAGCGGGAACTAAAGGGCGAGAACCGCAGAAAACGGACATTCAGAATATTTCCTTAAACTTCCGTAACGTACTGAAGTCGGACCTTTAGCAGCCGGAAGTGGATCGGTAACCTGCGACCCACTTTAACCACTACAACTTTCTTGCTCACTTCCGGAACCGACTTTCACGGCTCCTTTCTTTACCACCCCAATTATGCCCATGTGACACTATGTCGCACCCATTTTTAACCAAGTATTGATTGTTATCAGGGCAGCTTTGCCAGTTATGGAGTAGTGTAAATATGTAAGGGATATCCGCTAATGGTCAGGATGTTTAGGAGGTGGGGGTATGATTACTGGAATCTCAAAACTAATCTTTAGCTTGTTCGTAGGCATCGCCACTGTTACCAATGCGCAGGCAGAAGACTTCCCAAGGTTTGACGAGGCTATCCCAAGAGGCGGCAACACAGAAAAGTATGCACCTGTTTTTGACTTTGATGGTGATGGGTGTTTGCCAAGCGCAGGCTTTAGCCGAGATGGGTTAAAAAACCCAGGATTAAAGCCAACTGGCTCAATAACAGGGCAGTGTCGTTCCAATAACTTTTTAGAAACCTCGAATACGCTTCATCGCTACGCTTGTGTTAACAGTGGCGGATCCAGTTATTGTGGCCATTTTTATTCACTGTATTTCGAAAAAGATCAGTGTTATGGGCCTCTCGCAGTTCCAGATCCATATTGTGGGCACAGACATGATTGGGAATACGCCGCGGTCTGGACAAGGGATGGTGTCATGACCCATGGCAGTGTCAGCGCTCATGGAAACCTAGAGACAAGACCTGTTTCAGAGGCGCCATTTGAAGGTGACCATCTCAAGGTTGTTTATCATAAAGGGGGTACTTTGACGCATTCTCTGCGTTTTGCGAAAGATGATGAGGCAGCTGAAAATCCCTATGGCAGTTTCGTCACCCCTGTACTAATCAGTTGGTATGAGTTGACAGGAGACAATCTCAGCAACAAGGAGATGAGAGACTTGATCAACGCCTTTTGCTATTGGTGTGACGAATATGGAGGGGGCACCATCCCTATGAATAGGGATAAGTTTCTGAACAATCTAAATGAATTCAGGCCTCATGAATTTTGCCAGCCGGGGGAGCCTGGATGTATTCCAATAAATGATCTAATAGGCATTAGATATCTTTATCCTGAATTCACCCAGGAGAGTATTGCGGCAGCAAACCCTAATAATCCGGTACTGAAGTTCGTTGCCAGAGACGGCACCTTACGCGGAGAGGATACCGAGTATGTTCTTGACTTCGGAGAAGTCCGTCGTGGCTTATTGATAGCTGAACTCGCGGTCGGGAACGATACCATGGCACCGGCGGACAGCCTGGACGGTGACTTTGACACCACGGAGGCGGCCCCTTACTTGGTCACTGGATTTGACCCGTTTACCGGGCTTGCACCAGGAGATCAACTCGAGGGCCTTGTCGTCGCAATCTCGGGGCGAGGACAAGGGAGCGGTTTTGTGACAGGGGAGATCGAGTTTCAGCCCAAAGGCCTGGTTGACACCGGATCACGTGAGCCACTGGATCCAATCACTTTAACGATGAGCGTGGAGGTGCTTCCTAAAGTTCACAGTGGTGATAGTGAAAACATCTTTGGCTGCACCATGAGTCAGAATAGAACACGCGGGGTATCCGATCCGACGCTGGTATTCATGACCATGATTGCCTTCCTGTATCTTGGCATGCGGCGCAGAAATGCTCGTAAATTTGTTTGAACGCCATGTGCGGCCGTACTTTGGTCGCACAAAAATGTGCTTCTGACCTTTACGAAAACTTGGGGAATGTTGCTTTGTGACCGTTCTCGGTAGTACAGATTGCCTGGCAGGAACGTCCGAGTATGCTGCATTGCCGTCCTTCACAGGGGGCTAGGGGAACGGTGAGTTTGGGGCGCATTCCTGCCCTTCGACGGAAATACCTGAGTAATTCACTCGGATGTCCGGTTCCTACCACGAACCGGTCGTTCGTCGTAACTTATTGTTAGTCTTGAAAGTACTGAAAGCAGACCTACGGAGGCTGTATTCGAATCGATAAGCATCGATACTGGACAGACATTCTAGCCTTTTCATAGAGCTAGGTTTGTAAAACCTTTTAGGCTATGTAATATGTGCCCACCTAATCCGTCGGGATATAAAATGAAAAAAATCGCAACTCTATTTATTTGTCTTCTTATTGGTGGCTGCATGACGCTTCCAAAATCTGCATCCGAGTTAAAAAATAGCTCAAGTAGCACTAGAGAATTTTGTCATCATCAGTCTCCATCAGACACATTCACATTTCTATCAGAGAAAATGAAGTCTTGCTATACAAGGCAAGGATCGGCTTATTTTCCAGAATCCCTAAACCCGTTCTTGGAGCTTGAAAAGTTTAATGATGACAAATTTCAGATGGCCGTTGGGATGAATAATCCGGGTATCCCAAAAACGTACACAATGGATGTAGACCTTACGCTTGGGTCTGATGACTGTGAAACACACGTAAAGGTGTACGCTCTGAACAGCATGTGGTTGAGCCATGCTGATAAAGTAGGCGAATGGTTACAAGGAGATAATGACGATTGCGCCTGGTAGTTAAGAATTAAAGTATTTGTTGTTGCCGAAAGTGTGAGTACAGACAGCTGGTCGTGGACGGCCACTTATGCTGCATTGCTGAAGTACACGGGTATCAGGGGAACGGCAAGTTACCACCCGATACCTTCCGTTTAGTTGGCAGCAATATAACCAAACGCTTAACGGAA
>JBDLIH010000106.1:0-7466 GCA_039714975.1 Pseudomonadota bacterium | reverse complement strand
GGCGCCGATGTGCTGCGCCAGATGGGTGCCGAAGGCGTGGTGTCGTTCGCCGTCGGGACGCCGCCGACCAACCTTGTGGCAGGTACCTGCCGTTTTGGTAATAATCCGAACACATCCGTGTTAAATGCGGACTGCCGGGCGCACGACGTAGAAAACTTGTATGTCACCGACGGCAGTTTCATGCCGACGGCAGGAAGCGCACCCTTTACCTGGACGATCTATGCCAATGCGTTCCGGGTTGCGAACCAAATCGTAAAGGAACTGGGTGGGCCACGTTCAGTTGCTTCATAGGCGCGATCTCGACCCTTCAGACTACAGTCTAATTATCTGCACACCGAAATCCGATTGAACCATAAACACCATCACCACTGACGGGTGGTTTGACGTTGCGGAATGAACTACGCAGGTTGGTGCTGTTCTCGTCCCAGGAGCCGCCGCGCACAATGTGCCCTGTGGTCCTCCGTCCTTGTCACAGGCGTCATCGCCTGATGAGCAGCCCATCTGGAATTCGCCGCCGGGAACGGCAACCATGTCGGCACTTGTCTGGCATGTGAAAGCCAGCATTACCCCGGCCATCGTACAACATAACATTCTGTTCATATTTCTTCCTGCAGTGATGTAATAGAAGCAGGGTCAGATCGTCCAGATTATCTTTTTAGCAACCGTGTCCACCACACTATCCAGTACTTCCTCTTTTTCTCCAACAACGGCCATGCTGCCATAGGGCGTTGGCACAATAACACCGCTAAAGCGTGATGAACGAATGGTCCGTTGATTGTTCACGTATTCACTCGGCATCAACAGTATGGTTACCGGTCCCTGCTGCCCCGGGACCACCAAGTGTATGCCAGAATGTTTTCTTATATTACAGCGGCCGGCGTAGTTGACACGCCCCAGACTGTTTTTCAACCGCGCACCAAATGGGGCGAGCAAAACTTCCAGATCTGCGGCTTGCAGGTTATGGTCCTCATGCAGGTGATCGAGTTCATCATTGACATGATTGAGGACCGCCACCTCTAGACCGGAAGCGCGGAACAGGGTGTCTGCCCAATGGTAGCCCAGACCACCCATAAGCCCAACGACAAGCAACAGGCTTGCCGCCATCGCCACCCATCGCGTACGTATTCCATGGCGAGATTTTCCGTACTCGAGTGCATGTTCCAACATTATGCGGTCGCGCAGTCCCTCCGGGGGATCTACTGACAGCATTTCGCGCAACTGATTTTCGAGTTGCTCCGTTTGGGCTGCTTCGTGCCTGCAATCCGTGCACTTGGCATGATGCGCAACGAAATCATCATCACTTGAGCAAGGTTCGATCAGCAGCAGGCGTCGAAACTCCAGACAATTCATTATGACTTACCCCTGGTTATCTGTGTGTCTTCATCGCCGGTCAATGCTTCGCGGAGTTTTCTGCGTGCACGGGAGAGACGCGTCATTGTGGCATTGGGTGTGAGATCCAGCATCTTGGCGATTTCACTACAACTGAAACCACCCAGGACCTGCAATAGCAGAGGCTCCCTGTAATCCAGGGACAAGTTGGCTATGGCCCGTCGCAGGACGAAGGCCTCAGTGCTGGTGTCATAGTCGGATGCCGCAATCGCATGCAGTTCATGCGGGTCTCTTGCTTCGGGACGGGTTCGCTGGCCCAGTCGGGCGTACTCGCGCCTCAGGATGGTATACAGCCAGCTCCGTGCGGCACGCGGGTCACGCAGTGAGTCCTGTGCCTTCCATGCCCGGAGATAGGTTTCCTGCACCAAATCCTCGGCTTGGTGGCTATTTCTGCACAGGCCCCACGCATAGCGGTAGAGTTCCGTACTCAGGGCATTGACCAGTGCCTCGAACTGCCTGGTTTTATCCGTCATTTCGTCTCCTTGGATATTAGACCCG
Organism: Pseudomonadota bacterium; assembly: GCA_039714975.1. Classification (GTDB taxonomy): domain Bacteria; phylum Pseudomonadota; class Gammaproteobacteria; order UBA9214; family UBA9214; genus UBA9214. Next base: position 5,579 of record JBDLIH010000106.1, on the reverse strand, counting down.
GTGGAGGACGTATTTCTGACATCTAGGATATAAGCGTTGGGTGTTTCAGAATAGTTCTGTAAGGAAATGACGGGATAAGCGGTCTTAACTGTGAGATGCACGGGTGCGTGCATCCATATAAGCATATTGTCATCCTGATTGTATATAGAGAGGAAAGTCATGAAAGAAACGAGAATGCTGCAGAATGTTGCACTGGCTGGCGCTGTCGCCCTCGCCTTGGGGATGGTTGCCAATAATGCCTGGGCCGCCAAGCCGGGTTTCGAGAAGTGTGCTGGCATTGTCAAGGCGGGCATGAATGATTGTGGCGCCAGCGGCCATTCCTGTTCGGGACAAGCCAGCAAGGACAGCGCTCCGGAAGAGTGGATCTATGTGCCGGAGGGCACCTGCAAGAAAATCGCCGGGGCCACACTCAAGGCTCCTGCGCCACCCAAGGAGTAGGTGGCCTGTCTTTAAGTAAGGGCTTGTCACCACGTCCCCTCCTCGGGGAGGGTGGCAAGCCGTATGCTGCGGTCTGCTCGTCTGCGTGCCCAGGTTACAGACAGTGCGGTTGCTTGATCTCATTCACGGCCGCAAGGTGTGGCTGTGGCGACAATGCCTGTGCATACTGATAAAAGGATCAAGGAACCCCCTTTCCTGGTTGATCGAGGTCGACTCATACAGCAATGAAGCAACGCCTTGTATTTGATGCAGATCTGATTCGACGTTACGACACCAGCGGTCCGCGCTATACCTCCTATCCTACGGTTAACCGGTTTAAAGGTGATATCACGGAAGATGACTACCGCAGGTGGGCAAGGGTAAGCAACGGAGATCCGATTCCCCGACCGTTATCGTTATACGTCCATATCCCATTCTGCGATACAGTGTGTTTTTACTGTGCTTGTAACAAGGTCGTTACAAAAGATCATTCAAAGGCAGACACCTACCTGGAGTATCTCTACAGGGAAATTGCCATGCAGGCTGCCCTGTTTGACAAAGACCGTATTGTTGAACAATTTCATTGGGGCGGTGGGACCCCGACATTTCTTGCAGAGGATGAAATTCGCAAATTAATGGCAGTTACGCGCCGGCATTTTTCGCTGCGTGCTGGTGACAAGGGCGAAAACTCAATTGAGATTGACCCACGCTCTGTTGATTACAATAAGCTGCATGTCCTGCGCGAGGTTGGTTTCAATCGGATAAGTCTTGGCGTACAGGATGTCAATCTCAAGGTTCAGCAGGCGGTAAACCGCATTCAAAGAGAGGAGATAACGCGGGACGTTGCCGAGTCAGCACGGGAACTGGGTTTTAAATCGATAAATATGGACCTCATGTATGGTCTGCCATTGCAGTCTGTGGAAAGCTTCGACAAGACTCTGCGAGCTGTTGTCGAGATGTTTCCGGAGCGGATTGCAGTCTACAACTATGCGCATCTGCCGGCACGCTTCAAGCCGCAACGCCGCATCAGTGAGGCGGATCTGCCCACTGCTGATGAAAAGCTCGATATTCTACAGCACACCATCGAACACCTGACCAGCGCCGGTTATGTATATATAGGTATGGATCATTTTGCCAGGCCGGATGACGAATTGGCGCAGGCACAGAGCCTGGGTAGTTTACATCGCAACTTCCAGGGGTATTCAACCCATTCAGATTGTGACCTGATTGGCTTGGGTGTTTCTGCTATTGGCAAGGTATGTGACAACTATAGCCAGAATGTGCGGGATATCGAGCAGTATTATGAAAGAATAAACGCTGGCAACCTCCCTCTTGAACGGGGCATTGAACTGGAACCGGATGATTTACTGCGTCGTGGAATCATTAACCAGTTGATGTGCCATTTTGTTCTTAATATCAAGGTGCTTGAACGTAAATGGCGTTTCAGTTTTGCCACACACTTCAAACCAGAAATTCAGAAGCTGATAATAATGGAGAATGATGGCTTGTTAACACTTGACGAGGATACCCTGAAGGTATTGCCGGCTGGCCGGCTCCTCGTGAGAAATATCTGTATGGTATTTGACCGCTATCTGGGTAATGGTGGTGCAGAATTTTCAAAGGTAATCTGATTAGCTGGGGCCAGGTTAAATCTAATGTGCAGCAGCATATTTGGCGTAAAGTGGTTCTGGGTCGGAATCGGTTGTGCTCTCCCGACCGTCGTAGTAGCCCGTACCCTGTGATCGCATGCACGCAAAAAGCACACATATATCCTTCTGAAAATTAACGTGATAATGTTACACACGATATTGCGTGTAACCGGGGGATAAGGTCGAATCCCCTTGGGGACGCCATTATCTTGTAACATATTGTAATATATAAAGTAAATCTGTGGGTTCGAATCGGTGTCCTCTGTAAGGATTCTAGCTCTGGCGAACAATCAGAAGCCGGTGGCAAATCCTGTTCCAATATGTGCGATTCTAATAAACCGGTATACCTGCAAGCATTGGTATTTCCCGGATTCGTCACTGGTCTTTGCCAGGAGAGCAGTTGCCCGGGGACAGCGATGAAAGCTTGGACCGAAGAGTCATTGCATACGATCATTCCTATGCAGTTGTTTTTGGCACCGGGGTGTATCAGGTCAAAGATCAAGAGGCATTCGTATTCCGGGTACCATTATCCTACAGAGTACGTGAGCCATCACGCGAACGCCCTGTAATAAAGCTACTGCTGCCGGCCTTAACAGGCTTTTATGACTACGACCATGACAAGATCTTCCAAGGTGAATCACCCGGTGGCGCGGCTACACTGAGTGTCGTGCCGGGAGATAATCGTTCGAAAAGTGTCAGCGGTGAATTTGAGTGGGGTTTGGCCCTGGATTTCAGGAAACCGCGCAATCTTATGGGTTTCAAGTTCGATCGCATTGGCCTTGGGTTCCGTTACGGTGACAACATCAGGGGTGTCCGTCTTGTAACGAGATTTCCATTTTAGATCTTATCGGCCAAGTCTGCCGTTACATATACCGGTGTTTGTGACACAGGGCCTCCCGTCTTTAATCTGCGTGTTTTGAACAAAGTAAGGGTTTCTGGATAATGAGACACATTATTTAGCAGGTACACAATGCTCCGGTGCGCTATCCGGGGTCAGCCAAACCGCGTGTTACGCCTTTTCAATTCGACGATGGCTCGGACCCCACCAGGTCCAGGAGTTTGGCGAGTGTTGTCAAAAGATAGGCAAGTAACAGTAGAAGATCCTTCATGGGAGGGTAGAGCAGGGAAGGGAAGGTTGCCTTCGGTAACAAGACAGGTTAAGTGTCGGTATTCAGGTGATAATTAGCAATTCGCCATGCACAGCCTGTTGGCGGAGCGAATAGCCCGTAATCACGGGGTATGATTTTTGTGCATGCGGGCAATGAATTGCTCACCATCAAAATCTTCGACGACCGGGCTGTTTTCACCTGCTTGCAGTCTTGCGCGTAATGCCTGGAGCTTTGCTTCATCGGCTTCGAGTTTGCGCAGGCCCGCACGAACAATTTCACTGACTGACTGGAAGCGGCCTTGCTGCAGGATTTCAGCAACGAATCGATCAAAGTGATTGCCAAGTGTGACAGAGGTGTTTCGCGGCATCAGGGTATCCTCGTGGCTAGTGTATTAAATTTAATACAAGAGGTATCGAATGGGAAGGTACTGGCCGGTTGCATTCGAAGAGAGTGATTCGGATATTTTTAACGTATTGTAATATGAAGGATATATATAAACCTTCGAGGATTGTCTCAGTTGGGGGATAAGGTCGGATCCCCTTGGGGAGGCCATTCCTCCAGTTTATCAATAAGCTACGGTGTGTTTGTGACGCTGCTTGTGCTACATCGAGAGGATGCCGAGCGTATCGCGCCAGGGCACCAATTGCGCTATTGATCGCCGCTGGGATTCTTCACCGCCATAGATCACATGATTGTGGATGATGGATGGCAGGCGGGTGTTTTTTAGCCTATCCGGTAGAATTTGAAGGTGTTTGAAAAAGTCCGTGGATGCAGTGGTCCCGGATTTGATTTCGATCGCGTGCAGGCATTCGCCCTGGTTGACGAGCACATCGATCTCCGGTCCGCGGCTTTCACGATAGTGGAACATCTGAGGGCGTTCACCACGATTCACCTGAGCCTTGTAGAGTTCGGAAACTGCCCAGCTTTCGAAAATTGCTCCGCGCAGCGGGTGATGCCGTAGTTGTTCGGGTTCTCGGATACCCAGTAAATAGCACACCAGCCCGCTGTCAAAGAAGTGGAGCTTTGGCGCTTTAACGACTTGCTTGCGGATATTGCCATGCCATGCCGGAAGGCGATGGATGATGTAGCTGGTTTCCAGAATCGATAGCCATGCCCGGGCCGTGTTATGCGATATACCGGCATCGTTACCGAGTGCGGAAAGGTTGATTTCACACGCGGTGCGTCCCGCGCAAAGCTTCAGGAACTCGGAGAAGATCTGCAGGTCGCCAACGTTGATGACCTGACGCACATCACGTTCGACATAGGTAACGATGTAGTCTGCCAGCCATTGGTGGGCGGGGATATCCCGATCGTAAATCCTGGGATAGGCGCCTTGCCACAGCGTGGTATACAGGTCATTCGGTGCATTGGAAAAGGCGGTTAGTTCCTCGTAATCCGGAGGCAACAGCGCCAGTATCCCGCAACGTCCAGCCAGTGACTGGGATATCGACTGCGATAGGCCGAAGTGCTGGGAACCGGTCAGGATAAATCGCCCCGGCTCTGGCTCTGAGTCAACCTCGCCCTGCAGATAGCTCGTTAGTTCGGGAACCTGCTGGATTTCATCAATGACTGCCCCCTGACGGTATTCGGCGAGGAATCCGCGGGGGTCGCTATGGGCAAAATCCCGGTGGTCCAGTGATTCCAGTGATACATAGGCTTTGTCCGGGAAAGCAGCTTTGCATAAGGTTGTCTTTCCGGCCTGTCGAGGACCGGTGATGACGACTACCGGGTAGAAACCGGCAAGTTCACATGCCTTGGCTTGAAGTTTTCTGGGTATCATCAGTCTGGAATGATAGAATGATATTCATAATCTGTCAATTCAGTTTACAAATTATGAGCAATGGTTCCGACCCCAGTTAACCTATTGATACTTAGTCAAATATTCAACATTCCTGAAGTTGCCCGTAAATACGGAATAAGGTGGCGTCCCCTTGGGGACGCCATATCCAGTGTAAGCCAATGACTAATAAAGATGTATTAGTCATTGGCTAATCTCTATATTTCTTAAACCCTATAAGTTACTCATTTACAAAGTAATGATTTTGGGGGTTCGCGTCGCATCCCGGACGCCACCTTATTCCGTGAACGGTAAAAGCTGTGGGGGATGCCACCTTGTTTCCAGGGTGGATTGTGCAGCGTTTGAATGTTCTTTTGCAGTTACATTTGGGATATCTTAGTCGGTTCTTCCTCCTGCAGGGGTTGCGCAACGGGTCCAAACAACACTACTTTTTCCCGGTCTGCTTCTCATAGAGTTCGTGTATCCACTGTTTGACCGGTAACTTCCACTGCTGGTTTGGTGAGGGGGTGTTATTGATCAGGGAGTGAGGGTTGAGGCCAAGTTCCTTTGCCATGCGTATATCCTCCCGGTTGAGGCGGCAGCGTCGTTTGGCATCGGCCCACTGCC
>JBDLIH010000105.1:0-7601 GCA_039714975.1 Pseudomonadota bacterium | reverse complement strand
GGCCATGTTCCTTATGAAACTACCGTCGATCTTGATGTAATCAACCGGGAGGTGTTTGAGGTAGTTGAACGAACTGAAGCCGGCACCGAAGTCATCAAGTGCGAACCGGCAGCCGAGTGCCATGATTTCCTGAATCAAGCCGCGCGCCTGTTCCAGATTCTGCACCGCGACCTGCTCGGTGATTTCCAGGATGACGGTGGCCGGGTCGAGGCCGTTCTTTTCCAGGTTTTCCCTGATGAAGCCGGCCAGTTTCGTATCATTGAACGCGTATCCGGAGAGGTTGAGCGTGAATTTGACATCATGCCCCTGTTTGCGGAACCTGGCCAGCGCCTCCATGGCATTGCGAATCACAAGGTGGTCGATATCCAGCATTAACCCGAAACGATTGGCGGCCGGCAAGAAGGCGGCCGGCGGTATGATTTTGTTGTTCTCGTCCCGCATTCTTACCAGCACCTCGTACATCACCGGGAGGTCGCTGTCGAGATCGATGATAGGCTGATAGTGCAGCAGCAGGCTGTTATCTTTTAACGCATTCTTGATTCTCTGTGACCAGCCGATATCCGCCGTCATCTGGTGTTTCTCCCGGCTGGATACTTCATAGCAGTGATAGCGATTGCGCCCACGTGCCTTCGCCTCGTGGCAGGCGAAGTCTGCCTGTGACAACAGTTCATTCTGCGTGAACCGGCCGGAGTCGATCATCTTCACGCCAATGCTGCATAATACATTGAGTGACTGTCCGTCCTCGACGAAATGGGTATCCTGCATGATCTTCATCAAGTCCTCGACGAGCTGAACTGCGTTCTCCTGGTTTATGTCCTTGAGCACGATAGTAAATTCATCACCCCCGAACCGCGCTATCAGGTCTTTTTCGCGCAGATTTTTCTGCAGGCAGCAGGCGGCCTGTATCAGTACCCTGTCCCCTGCAACGTGTCCCAGGGTGTCGTTGATGTACTTGAACTGATCGAGGTCAATGAACAGCAATGCGCTGGTCTTGCCACATTGCCTGACCCACGTTATCTCGTCCTCCAGTCCCTGGGAGAAGTAGCGCCGGTTTGGTAAACCTGTCAACTGATCATAATCAGCAAGCCGCTGCAACGTCTTGTCGCGTTGGTTCAATGCGCAGATCGTCGTCTGCAGGGCGTTGTTAATGGCCATGATCTCCTTGTGTCCGGTCGAACTTACCCTGACATCGGTTTCGCCTGCAGCCAGGCGAGCCAGCGGGATCTCAAGATCGGAGAGCGGTTTGAATGCGTCCTTCAGGAGATAACGCCCGGCCAGGGCCAGTAACAGCAAGGCCACGGCGAGCACCAGGCTGCCAATTGTGATGCCGGCCACCAACCGGTCCTGATAACGGCTGAAATCCAGGCCCAGTTCCACGTAGCCAATCACTTCGAACTCATCCGCCGGTGCCGAATCGAGATCCAGGCTCAACAGATCCTCCGGCTTCATGGACTCGATCCACACCGGTGCACTGACCCGGAACAGCGACTGTTGCTCCATTGAAGTATCAAGCAGATAGGGCTTGTCGGTGTCAGTTGTCGCACGCAGGCGGTCCAGCTGAATGCGGCTCAAATGCGGCAAATTGCCTTTATCGGGCGCGGCCGTGGACGTATCCGAGAACAGGATGGTCCCGTCCGGGTTGTAGTAGCGTACCACCGTAATTTCCGGGAAGTTGGCAATATAGTTCTCGACCCGGAGAAAACGCTCATTGTCCTCGGATTTGTAAAGTGGTGCGCCGAGTTCCTCCAGCTCCGTGATCCAGGCTTGCGCCCATTTCTGCAGGTTGTCCTGGATGACGGTCTGCGAGATCACCCACAACCCGCCGATTGCCAGCAATCCCAGGAAGCCCGTGAATACCAGTTGCAGGGTGAGAATGTCACTCACCATGCTGCGCTTGCGTCGGAACGGGAGACGCCAGCGACGCTTTCCTTTCGTCTGCATGTGATGACTTCCCCGGCTGCCTCGCCATTGCCCTGCTCGGCGGACCAGCCGTTGCAAGCGCTGCCGGCATGCCGACCGGCCACGCACTATCCACGGCCCGCCCTTGTGCAGAAGAGCATATACAGCCTGTTTGCCTGGCTGGAAAATAGCGCGCGCTTTCGACAACAATGAATCGATCACCGTCAGCGGGGAGGTCTTACGGGGCATCTGCGGCTACCCGGGACACCGGCCGAGATTGTTGCGCAAGCTCCTGGGCAACCGGTGAATTGGTCTCGACCCGGATCTCCTTAAGCGGTAGCAGGGTGGGTGCAGATGATTTGTCGCGATGTGATGTATCTCGCAGTGCAGCAATGAGCTGTTTCGCGACATCCGAATCCACGCTGCCGACACTCATCAGTGCACCGAGCCGCAGCAATTCCGGGTGAAAGACGACAACCTGCCGATGATGCTTGACGCCGTAGGCCATGATGTCGCGCAGTACTCGCAGGCTTAGCACGCGGTCATCCGGCACCAGCCACAGGCCCTGGATCTCGGGAGTCAGGCGCTTGAATGCATGTAGCATTTCCTTGTCGGACTGCACTACACGGTGATTAAGATCGATACCGTGATGCTGTGCTGCCTTGCGTGCCTCATCAATCAGGGCCTCATGGCCGTGACCGGTGATTACGCCCACCCGCTGTAGCCCGGGAACAAGATTCTTCCAGGCGCGAAATTGAAGCTCCGCTGGAGGTAACATGCTCACCCCCCGCATGTGGGCTGCTGTCAATCCGAGATCCAGATAGTTGAAGACCTGGCAGAAAATGACCTGGCCGTCGGTGTACTGCTTGGCAGCCTGTGCCGCCAACGGCCCGATTGCAACGATATGCTTGTTCCCGGATTGATTGAGCTTGTCAATAACCTCCTTGCTTGAGGGTGGCTCACCATGCAGGTTGAGGATGGCCGGGCTTTCGGGAAGCTGCGCTACCAGTTCATCTGTGATGCCTGTATAGGCCTGAATATCATCGCTTTGCAGGATTGTGACGCGTGGTAACTTCTTCGGGGGTGGTGGGGGCTTCTGTGCACGGATCTCCGGCACCGGTTCGGGCTTCGATAACACCGGGAACTTGTCAACAACAGCGCAACTGGACAGCAGAGTGCATGCCAACAGGCACCAGAGAATGGCGCTCAGGCGGTCGACCCGTCGCTTGAAGCTGGCACTGACTCCAATCGTCCCCTCGATTGTGGGCGCATTCATCGTTTATATAGCTCCAGATGTTGGTTTCTGCGTCGGTTTTCCCCGAGGCCGGACAGCTTTACAGCAACATAACCGACGCATTTACTGCAGGTACTGCAAATTCCTGACCAGCAAGCGGAGATCTCGATCGACTGTTAGGAGGTAATCTTGGGCTGCGTCCCCTTCCACTTATGACGTATTCGACACCATGTGCGGCAAACTTGAATATACGAGTGTGTGATAAATGAAATGAGCACACCTCTTTTTTGTTTGGGGTTGTATGGCCGAAATTGCGCGTTGAATCGACCTGCTCGGTCGCCAAAATAGAGGGCCCTTGCTTTTCAACCGGGAATAACGATTACGGGAAAATTTCGTGTACACTTTTCCTCAGCCATAACTGATGGGAGCATCCGAGCATGCGAATCCTCACCGTAATCGTGTACATCGCCCTAATGGCACCTCTTTTCTCATGTGATCAACAGAACGCCAGCTCAGACATCGATCCCAGGCTGGGACTTGAGTGCTTCGAGAGCCACCGTGCCTCACTTCCGCCGGGTACCCAGTATGAAGGAATCGAGAAACTCGCTGAGGACAGACTGACAATAAGGATCATGAATGGAGTGGATGTGGTGACGTTGGATTGTGGAATGAACCCGGAAGGTACATTGAGGAGCACCGGGAAGTGATCAACGGAAGGTGCGGGGGATATTTTTGAGGTTTCCATGCAAACATATCCAGAAATCAAACGTTTTGTGCAGGAAACACCCGGCTGTTCATATCCAGAAGAAGTGTTTATTGATTGCGTATTGACGCCACCTGGGGCCAGTCAAAGACTGGCATCATGACTGGTGGGCCGATTATTCGCCAGAAGAACTGGCGATGAGGGCATTCATTTTAGTTCTCATTTCGCTGACGAAGGAGTCCTCAGGGGAAAGGTTGTTGAGATTGATCTCAACGTTTTCCTTCGAGGCCCTGTATCCCGCAATGAGTAAATGACGCCCAACAAATACATCACTCAAGACATTAGGATTGCCGATTTTCTCTAACTGATCGGCCAAGGGCAAAGCCCGGGCAGCCAGGGTCATGAGCCGAAAAGGCGGCTCCGCTGCATTCCGAGTGGCCTTTGCCAGGGTAGCCTTCCTGGTCGACTTCTGCTCGTCGGTTTCTGCGGGCATCTGATAGGCTTTCATGACAACATTAAAAGCGTTCATGTCTGCTTCAGCCTCGGATAAAGCTTCTGCCCGCATGGTGGAGACCTGATCAAGAATGTCTTTCGCCTGGTCCTCGACCGCACTGAATGTCTTCTTCCCGATGGTCAAGTTGCAGACCATCGAAAGCAGGGCTAAACCTTGTGCCACGGTCACGGCAGCTGCAGCGCCACCACCAGGTGCCGGGGAGGCGCTTGCGAGTTCATTCAGATAGGGGTTTAGCCCATCAAGCAGCAATTTGCACTACCGTTCCGTATTGTTGCCATTCAAAAGGATGTGCATTGTCTCCGTGTTCATAAACGTCTCTGTTATTTTCGTAAAGACGAATAGCATTTCTAACGCACATGGCAATAGTCATCGGTCCAACGCGAGGTACGTAAATACCCGCCTTTTCCTTTGCGCTCTCTTCGAAATTCTTGACGAAGGAGAAATTAAGGCACGTAGTGTTTTCTTTAATTTCCTCTCCACGAATTCTTTCAAAAGCTCTAGACGGAACGCCAGTAATAATAGTGTCCGATTTTCTTAAGGCCTCTTCCCGGGAAATTGGTACCTCTTTCCCATTCTTCTTCATTAGTACGCCACCTTCAATGTCAAACGAGTAGACCGTTGCACCATCATTTTTGAGCATGTACGCCAAAGGACGGCCAACCACGTCGGAGCGATTGAAAATAGTGACTTTCTTGCCCGCAAAAGTCTGCCCAGCTAGTTCATCTAAATTGTCCACGTAGGCCAGGATTTTAAGAATCCCGAGTGAAGTACAGGGCAAAATAGCCTTTTTCTTTTTATCTTTGTCTATATACCGCTCGTTCAAGTAAAGCTTTTTCGACCAAAAACTGGAAAGACCTTCAATGTCCTTGATGGGATCAATCAATTCTTTGATCTTTCTATCTTTCCCATCTTTGAAAATCGGGTAGAAAACAAAAATCCCATGGATCGAAGGGTCCTTATTCGCCCTTGTAATTCGAGCTTCGATATCAGCCAGATCGTTTCGAACCAATCCCAAATCAAACCCAATATCCAGGCAGGCTTTCTGCAATGTCCTCGCATAAACCATCGAAGCCGCGTCGCTTGCTTCCGGCGCAAGAATTCCCAAGATCCGCGGCTTTTGCTTGTAATTTTTCCTATTAACCGCTACACGCAGCCGTCGGTGATAGTAGTTGGCGATATCGGCAAGGGTAAATTCATTGTCGGGTAACCGCTTTACAATTTCCTGGTGCAACAAATAGCTATTACCCACCTTCACAGACTCGAGTTGGCCGTTGTTGGACTTGAACTCGCCGTTTTTGCACAGGCGGGACACATGACCTGGGGTCCGGCCCATTATTTCGGCCGCTTCCTCGGTAGAGTACCAGGGTCCAACTGAGCGGAAAGTAGTAGGCATACATGCTCCATTTCGACTAAAGGTTATTGAAAATCTGCGCACAAAAAATTTAACCGATGTTATCAAGTTAACGTCGTGTTATCAAGCTAACGTCGTGCCATTAAGATAACATTTAGGCAGAGAAAGCTATAGAAATCAAGCAATGTCAGGTTGGTAGCATTATGCGATCTGGCTAACATTAAGGTCTGGTTAAAAATTGGCTCCGCGAGCAAAGCAGACGTCCAGCGTAGATTTTTTATCTATACTGGCTTTAATGGCAAGTAGGGGTTCGCCACGGACACCCCGACAGATCAATCTCCTTGAATTCATGTAAGATAAATCCGCCTGACGAGTGGCAGCTTGCTTCTCAGTTTGGCGGCATTCGACGACTGGATTATCAACATCAAATCGTTCACCCACCTGCACAACAATACCGGTTAAAAAAGGCGTCTATGGATAACTTTGGAACGACAGGCTCAAGACCAGAGTGGGAGGCCCTCAAGTCCATCGTTCTCATTGGCAACCGGTGCCATATCACTGGGACGAGTCGAAGATCGGTTCCGGTGCGACCCCGATCCGCACTGAGCGCGGCTGGCTCAGTATCTACCACGGGGTGTTCGAGACCATGGACGGGACGGTCTATCGCCTCGGCGTGGCGCTGCATGATCTCGCCAATCCGGCGAAGATTAATATCCATGAGGCTTATTAACGCATTCTTGTAAGCGATAACTAATGAACATGAAGCAAGTACGACACTGGTTGCTATGGACCGCACTAGCATTCCTCCTGGCTAGTGTTACTGCCGTTATCCTATTGCGCTGGATTCCGCCAGTAAGCAGCGCTGTCATGCTGGATCGTCGGCTTACCGAGGGCGCATCACAAGATTACCAGTGGGTGCCAATTGAACAGATTTCACCCCATATGGCGCTGGCTGTAGTAGCCTCGGAAGATCAGAAGTTTCCGATACATAATGGTTTTGATGTTGTCGCCATCAAGGCGGCCATTTCAGATAAAGTCAAAGGTAGCCGCTTGAGAGGTGCCAGCACAGTCACCCAGCAGGTCGCGAGGAACCTGTTCCTCTGGCAGGGGCGCAGCTTCTTACGTAAGGGGCTGGAGGCCTGGATGACAGTGATGCTGGAGTTGCTCTGGCCCAAGCAACGCATTCTGGAGGTGTACTTGAATATTGCAGAAATGGGTGAGCGCACCTTTGGCGTGCAAGCAGCCTCGCTGCGCTATTTTGCGGAATCGGCGAACGCCTTGACCCCGGAACAAGCCGCTCTGTTGGCAGCTGTTTTACCCAACCCCAAGAAAATGCAGGCAGATCAGCCATCAGAGTATGTACTGGGGCGCCGTGACAAGATTCTGCAGCAAATGTGTGATCTCGGCGGTACTCATTATCTACATGACATTCTGCCAGGAACATCACTGGCAATAACTACAGCAAACGAATGTGCGATGTGATCCATTCGATTATGCCTAGTGTCTTCTTGATGATGCAGTATTTCGCATGATAGCGTAAAACAGCAGGTTATGGCCGAAGTGACCCCTGGCTGATAATGCAAGGCGGTGGCCCTGTCCTGACCGTGAACGGCAGGTTACCGGCTGATACTGAATTACTCGGGAGGCACAGGAACTGACCAAGAACCCTCATTCAGTAAGCCTGATTTTGTCAATAATTAGCATTCCGGTGTCGCATTGAGCTACTTTACTTAATGCAATTCAGTGCTGATAATTCAATGTACCAACTAAGTAAGTTAAAAGCAGATACTCAAGGAGTGCGTTATGGCAGGAAAGTTTGTTATTACTAAAGGCAAGGACGATAAGTACTATTTCAATCTAAAAGCCGGAAATGGGGAAGTAATCCTGACGAGTCAGGGTT
>JBDLIH010000104.1:0-7894 GCA_039714975.1 Pseudomonadota bacterium | reverse complement strand
TTCGTCATTCCGGCGCAGGCCGGAATCCAGGAAAATGACCACAATCAGCAGTTCTGGATCCCGGCCTGCGCCGGGATGACGGCATTTTTAGACCTTAAGTAAGTACCATTTGGGCCGGATACAAATATTGTAGTTATTATTATCCGGCCATTTTAAGTGTACCTGGAGCTTTCAATGTCTGAGTCATATACATGCTGGAAGTGTGGAGGCCCGTTGCAGGAACTGCTGTTGCCACTGGCGCGCCACGAGGAGTGTCCACACTGCCGCGCACAGCTGCACGTGTGCCGGATACTCTTATCAAAGGAAAAAGCGAAAAATGTATCCGGCCCCTTTTTAGAATTTGTCTTGTTGGAACGCCGCACCTGCCGCGATTTACACCGCCTCCAAAACAACCTGTAGGAGCGGTGTCATCTCTCAGAGCATCAGCATATTCAGTGAGATATGTTACGATGCCCCGCAATATGTTCAAGCCGCGTTTGCTTATGGATTGCATGACTGATTTGTAATCAACAACTATTGAATAATGGCCTTACATTGCAACAGCCAAAACAAGTTAGCGACAGAATCCAGACAAAATGCGCTGAGTATTTCCTGCTTTGGGATAGGCCAGATATCGCTAGTGGTGTTGTCATACAGTTTTCTGGCCGACTAAAGTCTTCAATAGGTAGAACACGTGTCGATCTTCGTAAAGTATCTCTAAACCCACTGCTCGTCAGCGCAAACGAACAACTTCTTGATGAAGTGCTTTGCCATGAGCTTGCGCACATAGCTATCTATGAACGTTTTGGGACGGCTGTAAAACCACATGGACCCGAGTGGACTGCCCTTGTGTGCCAAGCAGGTTTTGAGCCGCGGCTCCGGCATAGTGTTGCTAGTCAGAAGCTGCCAACTACTATGAGGAGATTTGAACATCTCTGTCCTGTCTGCCAAACGGTACGTTATGCGAAGCGATCAATGACACAATGGCGTTGCGAGAATTGTGTTGATTCTGGGCTTGAAGGAAAGTTGCTGATAAGGAGTATCGGTAAGGAATGATCTGTCCCTTCTGTGAGCCCGATATCAGTCGTATTTTCTATGATGACGATCCCGTGTACTTGTGTTTCTGGGATGGGTTTCCAGTATCGCCCGGTCATGCGCTTGTCATTCCACGGCGGCATGTGGCGACTTGGTTTGGGGCAACAGCTCAAGAGCATGAATCACTTCTCAAAGGAATTGAAATTGCAAAGCGGGAGATTGAAAAACAGCACCAGCCTGACGGCTTTAATATTGGCATCAATGTTGGTGAGGCCGCTGGCCAAACGGTACCCCATCTGCACGTCCATGTAATTCCTCGCTACAAAGGTGATGTCGAGGATCCCCGAGGAGGAGTTCGGTACGTGATCCCTGACAAAGGGAATTATCTGGGTGTGCGTGATACGCCTGCTACGTATCAGGTGGATATATCTCCTCCAAGCCTTGGTGTATTGACGGGTATGGATGTGCCCATGCTCGATGAATTGCGTAAGGATCTGGCACACGCGGAACGCGTGGATTTGGCTGTTGCTTTTATCCTGGAATCAGGACTCACAAGAATCGAATCCCATCTTCTGGATGTATTAGATGGAGGAGGGTGCATCCGCGTACTCACGGGTGATTACCTGGATGTGACCGAACCGCGGGCGCTATTGCGTTTATTAGACCTACAAGCCGCCATAGAATATTCCAACGATACTGATCAGTGTGTCGGCAGTATAGATTGTCGTGTATTTCAGACCGATGCCTCGTTGGGGTTTCACCCCAAAGGCTATCTGATTGGTCGTCGTGGGGGTGAACACGTTGCCTATGTTGGTAGTTCTAACCTAACCCGTACAGCATTAGAGCGTGGTGTGGAATGGAACTATCGCCTCACTAAGCAGGGAGAGCCACAGGCAGTTTTTACCATAGAGGCAGAATTTGAAAAGCTGTTCAATCATTCGCGCACAGTTCCTTTAACAGAGGATTGGATAGAGGCGTACCGGAACCGACGGCGGGCAGCTATCCCATTACCGGATCGGCCTGAGGTCGATCTTGAGACAGAAAAACCGGCCCCGCCACCGGAGCCGCATGGGATCCAGAAGGAGGCACTTGCGGCACTGGAGAAAACCCGGGCGGCAGGGAATCGTGCTGGACTCGTGGTGTTGGCAACAGGCTTGGGCAAGACGTGGTTGTCCGCGTTCGATTGCGCTAGTTTTTGCAGGGTACTCTTTGTTGCGCATCGTGAGGAGATTCTTCGACAGGCACTCGCCACCTTTCGTCGCATCCGGCCGGAGGCACGCCTGGGACTGTATACTGGTGTCGATAAGCAGCTAGATGCTGATGTTCTGTTTGCCTCTGTCCAGACGTTGGGGCGCATCCGGCATTTGGAACGATTCGCCGAGGACGCGTTTGATTACATCATCGTGGATGAGTTCCACCATGCTGCGGCTGCGACCTATCGCCGCTTGATTGATCATTTTGAGCCGCAATTCCTGCTCGGGCTAACGGCTACCCCAGATCGCACTGACGGCGCAGATTTATTGGCACTGTGTGGGGAGAATCTTGTCTACCGCTGTGATCTGATCGATGGCGTCAACCAGGAACTCCTTAGTCCATTCAGATACTTCGGTATTCCTGATGATGTGGATTTCACAAATATTCCCTGGCGCAGCGGCCGGTTCGATCCGGAGGCTCTCGAAAATGCGGTCTCGACTGAAAAGCGTGCACAGAACGCCCATGGGCAGTGGCAACAACATGGTGGGTCGAGGACGCTTGCGTTTTGTGTTTCCCGGCGCCATGCAGACTATATGACAGACTTTTTTACTGACCAGGGGGTGAAGTCTGCCGCCGTCCACTCCGGGCCAACCGCAGCATCGCGGACTGAGTCCTTGGAAGCGCTCGAAGCGGGTGAACTGCAGATTGTTTTTTCCGTCGACATGTTCAATGAAGGTATTGATGTACCGCACATCGATACTGTCATGATGCTCAGACCAACCGAATCACGCATCCTGTGGTTGCAGCAATTTGGACGCGGCCTGCGCCGGGCAGAAGGTAAGTCGCATGTAAATGTGATTGATTACATTGGTAATCATCGGACCTTTCTCCAGCCCCCCATGATTCTGCTGGCGGGTGGTGGCGATCGTCCGGGTGAACTGCTGATGGTGCTCGAACGGCTAGAGCGGGGCGAGTTCGACCTGCCTACAGGTTGTTCGGTGACCTATGAGCTTGAGGCGCTAAATATTTTGAAGGCGCTCGCAAAACCATCCTTTGGTGCAGATGCAACGGCGATATGGTATCGGAGCTTCCGCGAACGCAATGGTGAGCGACCCACCGCAAGTGAGGCCTGGCACGCGGGCTATGACCCAAAGAAACTGCGTAAAAGCTTTGGCTCATGGCTTGGATTTGTTAAGGCAGAAGGTGATCTCAGCAAGCGGCAGGACGGTGCATTAAAAGCTCATCAGGAATTTTTGGATGCACTAGAAGTCACCCCAATGACAAAGAGCTATAAGATGCTAGTGCTCTTATCAATGCTCTCGCGCGATGCCTTTCCGGGTGAGACTTCAATTGAGGATCTCGCACGCGGGGTTGAGCATTTTGCTCGGCGTTCGTATCTGCTGGCGGAGGATCTGGGCCCAGCATTGTATGATCACAGCGAACTTATCCGGCTCCTTGAAGAGAATCCCATCAAAGCCTGGACCAGCGGGCGTGGCACTGGGAAGACAAGCTATTTCGAGTATAAAGACAGTTTTTTCAAGACTGGTCTCGGCGAGCAAAAAGAACATGCTCAGGCGTTAGCGGATTTAACGCGGGAGTTGTGCGATTATCGATTGGCCCAGTATCTTGAGCGGCTGCAGGGTGAGATGCAGTTCGCCCCTCGGATTGTGTGTGCTGTAAGCCATGCCAATGGCAAGCCCATGCTTTTTCTTCCAGATCGAGACAAGACTCCAGGCATTCCTTCCGGGTGGCAGTCGGTTATCGCCAATGCTGAGCCGTACAATGCGAACTTTGTAAAGGTCGCCGTTAACGTGATGCGCAAAGAGGGCAATGAGGAAAACGTCTTACCTGATGTCCTGTGCGAATGGTTCGGTGCAAATGCAGGGGAGCCAAGTACAGCAAACCGAGTAATCTTTGAATGGAAAGAAAATAACTATGTCATGCGCCCGCTGGAGGCCAGGGGCGATGGACCCGAGATGTGGCACGAGTACATGCGTAATGAAATTCCCCCGATGTGGGGATTCGAGTTTAGTGGCAGTCGCTGGAATCAAGGTTTCGTGTCATTGGATAAGCATATTTTTCTGCTCGTTTCCTTGCAGAAGGCTGGGTTGCAGAAACAACATCAATACGAAGACCTTTTCTTAGCACCTGACCTGTTTCAATGGGTGAGCCAGAACCAACATGCCCAGGAAGGAAAAGCGGGGCAAGCATTAAAGCACCACAAGGAACGAGATACCCAGGTGCATCTTTTTGTGCGAGCAACCCGTAAAACCCAGCGAAGTAAGGCTGCCCCCTTCGTTTATTGTGGTGATGTGATGTTTGTTGATTGGGAGGGAACGAAACCAATCACAATTCGTTGGCAATTAAAGGAGCCGGTGCCGGATTATTTACATAGGGTGTTTGGTCTATCTGAAAAGCTGGAATAGGTGTCGCAATATAGGAGGCGTAATGTCTATTACCTATGCTTTGTTGAGAGTATGAATTAACTAAGTTATACCCGGAATCCAATCTCTGGTGCCGGTATTCAATAAATCAGATAACGGTACGATATATAAGGAGAAATACATGGAAATGGGTTGTTCTTCTTCCTAAGATGGCCGGCCCCTCAAGGAATTAGGTCTCTGATCAATATGGCTACTCTTGTCCCTTCGCTCAATAGTTGTCTCGGAAAAATGCAGGCGGGCGAAAAACGTTTTGCTCGTCGCCTGGAAGCCATACTTGAAGACGATTACCTCTGCTGGTACGAGTTACCTGTCGGGAAGCGGCAGCGCTATACAGATTTCATTATTTTACATCCTGGTCGAGGGTTGCTGCTGCTTGAAGTCAAGGACTGGAAAATTGATACCATCCAGAATATAGATCCTGTTTCAGTAACATTGCTCACGAATAAAGGTGTAGTAACGTCAAGCAATCCGATCGAACAGGTGCGTCAGTGCGCTTACCAGTTGATAAATCAGCTGGAAAAAGACCCGCAGCTTGTTAATCACAGTGGGCAATATCAGGGCGGGTTGGTTTTCCCATATGGGTACGGGGTCGTGCTCTCGAATATTTCCCGTACTCAATTTGATACCTATGGTCTGGGTGAGGTGCTGCCTGAGCACCAAGTCATTTGCCGCGACGAGATGACAGAATCTGCTGAGGCAGAGGAATTTCAGAAGCGTTTATGGGATATGTTCAACGTTGGATTTAACTGTCAGTTGACTTTGCCACAAATTGACCGGGTGAGGTGGCACCTGTTCCCGGAGGTGCGTATTGGAGATGGGCAGGTGGCAATGTTTGAGGAGGGGGATAAAGACACCTTAGTACCAGACCTCATGAAGGTCATGGACATGCAGCAGGAACAGCTGGCTCGAAGCATGGGGGAGGGGCACCGCATTATTCATGGTGTAGCAGGCTCGGGAAAAACCCTAATCCTGGGATACCGGTGCTTGTATCTTGCAAAAGTTCTGCACAAACCAATATTGGTGCTGTGTTTCAATATCACGCTGGCAGCTCGCTTGCGATCGATGATGGAAGGCAAGGAGATTAATGATCAAGTACATGTGTACCATTTTCATGATTGGTGTGGGGAGATGCTCAAGCGTTATCACATAGAGAAACCCAAGTCGGGCGCTGGCTATGTGGATAGACTGGTCAATCAAGTCATCCTGGCCGTCGAAGACGGGCATATACCCAAAGGTCAGTACGGTGCATTAATGGTTGATGAAGGCCATGACTTTGAAGCTGAATGGTTGCAGTTGATTGTCCAAATGGTAGATCCGGAAACCAGCTCATTGTTGCTGCTTTATGATGATGCTCAGTCAATCTACAAGAAGAAGGCCTTGGACTTTAGCTTGTCCAGCGTTGGCGTTCAGGCGAGAGGACGAACCACTATACTTAAGCTGAACTACCGAAATACAGATGAAATTCTGGATTACGCATATAGGTTTGCGAAACCTTATCTATCCCCTGCAGCTTCTGACGAGGACCACATTCCACTCGTTGAGCCTCAGTCGGCAGGTCGTCATGGTTTTAAGCCGTATTTAAAGCAACTGACCTCATTTGATGAAGAAGCAGAATACGTCGCCAGGAATTTAAAACGAATACATGAAGAGGGCATGCCATGGCTCGACATGTGTGTTGTTTATCGTAGTAACTGGATGGGTGAAAAACTTCAACTTGCATTGAAAGCAGAAGGAGTTCCCACTCAGTGGTTGGCCTCGCAGCGTGACAAGAAGTCTTTCAAACCTGGCGAAGACAGTGTCAAGTTGATGACAATGCATAGCAGCAAGGGTTTGGAGTTTCCATTGGTGTCCATATCCGGTATCGGATATATGCCCGGCAAACAAGATGATCTTGCGTCAGAGGCCAAGCTGCTCTACGTTGCTATGACTCGATCGACCGATAAGTTATTACTGACTTGTCATGAGAAGTCAGAATTTGTGCGGCTACTGGCGGAAGCTTGATATGCATTGAAACCCATTGCTTTTTACTTCCGGTAATGTAGACATTGAAATCTAGGAACAGAATATGAAGACAAATACTCGAATTGCGCTACTGATTGACTGTGACAATGTCAGTTCTAACTCAATAGAGGGCGTGCTTGAAGAATTGGCGAAGTATGGGACAGTAAA
Organism: Pseudomonadota bacterium; assembly: GCA_039714975.1. GTDB lineage: Bacteria > Pseudomonadota > Gammaproteobacteria > UBA9214 > UBA9214 > UBA9214. The sequence goes on along the minus strand of JBDLIH010000104.1, from coordinate 1,073 downwards.
TGTACGTCATGCGCATGGGGACTGGAAGAATACGCACTTGTCCGGATGGATTGAGAAACTTCACCCGAATGCAATAAGGCCAATTCAGCAATTTGCATACACGACTGGTAAAAATGCTACTGACTCGGCCATGATTATTGATGCGATGGACTTGTTGTATAGCAACACTGTCGATGCCTATGCACTGATGACAAGTGATAGTGATTTCACTCCCTTGGTAATGCGAATTCTTGAGAGTGGTATGCCCGTATATGGATTTGGTCAAAAGAAAACGCCATTACCCTTCGTTCACGCATGCTCACAGTTTATATACACAGAAAATCTGCAAACTGAATCTGAAGAGAAAACGGACAAACCAGAGGCAGTCACCAGGCGATCTCGTAATGAAATCAGAGGCGATACGGCGCTCGTAAGACTACTCAGAACATCAGTGGAGCAAACATCAGAGGATGATGGCTGGGCGCACCTTGGCAAGGTTGGGGCATACATCTCCAACAACAGCTCATTTTCACCAATAAATCACGGGTACAGGAAACTCAGCGATTTGATAAAAGCGAGTGAGTTATTCAAAGTGGAGATGCGAAATAACAATAAAGTCATATACATTAAAGATGCTCGATAATCGCTTTTAATGAATCAATGGTGACTGACCCTCTTCGCTTGTGTAGGGGCGATGGTATGGGGCGATTGGATTGTTAAAATATGATCGCGGTGGGGACGCCGCTCCTACACAATTTGCAAGAATCAGTGGATCAGGCATGAGACCTGAAAATGTATCCGGCCCCATTTTTGCTACGCTACAGTGCCAAAGCAGGATCACATGGAAAACCCTTTGTTCCGTAACCTCCGTTTAATAGTCTTGCTTGCGCTTTCCCTGCAGCTGCTTTCTGCCTGTGCATCTTACGGGACGATCAGTAATCAACCCATTGCCGATGTTGAGCCTTCTGCAAGGTACGCGATCAATCATGCGGTGCATTCAGGCCGCTCCAACGAAGTCACCATGGTCTTGGCATTTTCAGGGGGCGGAACACGTGCAGCCGCACTGGCTTACGGTGTGCTGGAAGCCATGCGCG
>JBDLIH010000103.1:0-8000 GCA_039714975.1 Pseudomonadota bacterium | reverse complement strand
CCAGATCAGTCGGCAAGACATTCCTTGTTGATCCACTGCTGTCCCGTTAACATTTCATCGTCATGCCGGAAACGGCGCAGCCGTTATCCGGTATCCAGTCAGTCATTGAAACCCCTGGATGACTCGCTGCGCTCACCCTGCGGGCCGCCCTCCGGGCGTTCAACGCGCTTCGCGCTTTTGTCCGGATCTCCACTTCGCTCCGTCCGGGATGACGGATCTGACTATGCGTGTTCATGTCTCAGACGGTAAAGCTGCGATCATTGTGCTTCAATACAGCAACTATCAGGATCATCGTGACAACTTAACGGGACAGCAGTGTTGTTGATCTTATTCAGTACTACTTACCGCTGGCCAGTAACGATCTATGCAAGTGATAGTTAATGCGCGCAACATGATGGCTAACCCGATTAAGCCAGCGAACAGCTTCAAGGCAGTCTGTCGCTTCAGGTACTGTCATTCTGCCATCAGCAATGGATGCTGCAATATTGTCACGCTGAGGGCCGACCTGTTGAATTATAGCTTGCCCGGCCTGCCGGGAAAGTTGAACCATGTCACCCCAGTTTCCCTTATTAATACCTGCAATTGTATTACTTATCAATGTCGCAAGCATTTCATGCATTATTGACAAATCCCTGGTTTCTCTTGCAGTAATTGCACGGTCTTCATCTTCTTCGCAACGCTCATGCATACGTTGCAGATGATCAAGCGTATGTATCAGATCAAGCATCCGGTCCCAGCTGGCGTCGGTCGATCCTTGTAACTGTATAGCATCAAGATAGGCATGCGTTTCATCCAGTTCCAGCTGCATACGAGCCAGATCTGCGCGCTTTTCTTTTTGACCGGAATCAAGAATTGCATCGACATGATTCAGCAATAATATATATTCAACAAGCACTGCATCCTGTACTGCAGCGAGTGACAGCTCAGGCATCTCGAGCAGGGAGCTGTCAAGATTGAGCGCATGCGACGATTTTTCTTCAGGTATCAGTTTCTTGATGAATCGTGCAAACCTGTCGGTAACCGGCAGTATCAGCAAAACACCAATCGTGTTAAAAAGCGTGTGGAATGCAACCAGTGCAATCTCCGCATTTTGTGTCAACCCGTCAGGCATAAAATACTGCCAGGTCATGATATAGGGCGAAATCAGCAGCAAGGCACATGAGCCGGTAAACAGATTATAGATAAGATGCGAGATGCCTGTACGTCGCGCACCGATGGTACCGCCAATGGATGCGAGAACTGCCGTAATGGTCGTGCCGACATCCATGCCGATTATTAATGCCAGCCCCTGCTCAAAGCTGATCGCACCGGCATACAGCGCTGTCATGGTGGCTGCAACACCGGCGCTTGAAGATTGTGTAATCACCGTTACCAGCGTCCCCAGCAGCACAATCTGGATACGCCCCGGCCAGGTATCCGGTGGCAACGTCTCAGGGGTAATGAGTCCTTGCATCCCTGACAGGCCATTCTGCATTGCACCGATGCCAACAAAGATCAGCCCGAAGCCGGCAAGTGCATAACCGGTTGAAGAAAGCCTGCCGGCAGCAAAGAGCCGTAGAATGGCGCCAACCAGTATCAGTGGCAGCATAATAGTGCCAAGCTTCAGTTTGAATCCAAACAGTGCTACCAGCCAGCCGGTAATCGTGGTACCGATGTTGGCACCAAAGATAATGCCAAGCGAAGAACCAAAGGTCATCAACCCGGCACCGACAAAACCGACCGCAGCAACCGTGGTTGCGCTTGATGACTGAAGGATTGCTGTACTGATGGCGCCGGTAGCGGCACCGGTTACCGGACTGGATGTAAAACGCATCAGGGCTGAACGAATCGCATCGCCTGCCAGTTCACGCAGACCCTCGGTCATGATGATCATGCCGAGCAGAAACAGGCCCAGCCCGCCCAGTGCCTGAACGATCATTACGATGTTGTCCATTGAAAAAATAGCTGCGAGCCTCCAGCAAGGCTGGCAATGCATCTGCCAGCAGATAGTGAATATCGCCTCCACATCCCTGCCTGATCCCCTGATTCTGCCACCTGAAAGGCTGGCAAACATGATCCTGGTCAAACAGGTAGTTGCTAACTATATTTATAATCGACCAGACAGGAAAGTTTTCTCACAAGCCATAAAGATTCATCAGGGGGTGTCATGTCAAAACTCTGGGTAGTGGTTGCGGACAAAAGCAAGGCACGGATTTTTACTGTTGCAGACCCCCGTGGTGCATTACTGGAGGAGAGCAAACTGGAACATCCGGAGGCACGTGGTCGAGAACAGGAACTCAGCTCTGATCGCCCCGGACGCAGCTTCGACAGCAAGGGCCAGGGGCGTCATGCCATGGGCTCAACGGTCGAGCCAGACAAGCAGGAGACTATCCGCTTTGCCAAACAGGTCGCCGACCATGTGCAGGCCGGACATAATGAAGGACGATGTGACCGCCTGCTGTTGGTAGCCGGCCCGCCTATGCTGGGTTTGCTGAGAGAGAACCTGAAAACCTCCTCTGACTTGAATGTTTCAGAAATCGAGAAAAATCTCGGGCAGTATGATGCACAGGAGATTCGCAAGCACTTACCGGAGCGCCTGTAAAAGCGGTCAGTTCAGTTACCTGTTGCCAGAGGGATAGTTACTCTGAAATGCCGTTGCTGCTGTTGACAGGGTTTTCTTCCTGCAAGGGAACAAAGGCGACCCCCAGAATATTACGAGTGTGTATTCCCCCCCGGTCGTCTTTTTCCACCAGCATCAGTTCCTGGGGCATACCCGGCAATCCTACCGGTATGACCAGTCTGCCCCCGTACTTGAGTTGCTCTATGAGCGCTTGCGGGATATGCGAGGCGGCCGCCGTAACAATAATGGAGTCATAGGGTGCATGCTCCGGCCAGCCATCATAGCCATTACCCGTACGGCATTCGATATTGCCGTATCCCAGTGACTTCAGACGTGCTGCCGAGGCATCACCAAGTACCGGTATGCGTTCAATCGTGAAGACCTTCTTCACCAGTTGCGATAAAACAGCCGCCTGATAGCCGGAACCCGTACCAACTTCCAGCACGATGTGCTCCGGCTCAAGCTGCAACAGATCGGTCATCAGCGCAACAATGTACGGCTGGGAGATGGTCTGCCCGTAACCAATGGGCAGCGGACCGTTGTCATAGGCAAAGCGTTTCAGGTCCGGTGATACAAATACCTCGCGTGACACCTTGCCCATCGCTGCCATCACCCGGGGGTCAAGCTTGCTCGTACCCGTCAGCCTGCGTGTATATGCGGCCTCCCCCTCAATCTCGGCAAGCATGCGTTTAATGGATGATTTCATGACGTACGCAATTGTACCATCCGGTGACTTCCCGCCAGGATGACCGGTGTAGGACTGTTTTCACTTACTGTTCCATAAAGGCACATATATACCCTTCAAGTGCCGTGTCGATATTTTTATGTCGAAGTGCCTGGCCAGAAGCTGCCTCGCTGCTTCCAGTGACCGCGGTTGCGGCGAAAGCTGCTTCAGAAAGCCGGAAATATCTTCGTTTACAGCCCAGGGGTAGATCAACCAACGCCACTTGATGACCTTTCTGGCGTAATAATCCACGGCGAAGTCACTGATAGTCTTGTGGTGCATGACGGCAGTACGAATTTCGCCGGGCTGCATCGTCTGCAGGTGCTGCGTGGCAACTGCCAGGGTATCGCCACTGTCATTTACATCATCAACGAGAAGCACGCGCAGGTTCTTGATGTCAGTACAAAGTGGATAGCGGATGATCGCCTTTTCCTGCCTGCTCGAACCAGACAAATAGTGTTCAATCTTGATACTGGTTAACGCCATAATATCCAGATAATCACACACCAGTCTGGCTGGCACATAACCGCCACGGCCGATGGCAACAACCACGTCAGGACAATAACCCGATGTCCTGACCAGTCCCGCCAGTCGTTGGCACATTTTCTGAACCGCTGACCAGGAGATCAGTTCACAGCGCATCTCTCCCTTCCTGCCTGTGATGCTTCTGACCGGGCGCTGGCCCGCTCAGCCCACCACGTGGTGCTTGACGTCGCCACGCCGCTTGCGGGCATAGTCCTCCAACTGTCGTTTAATGGCATCAAAAGAGTCGCGAATAGCCACATAAACATCTTCATGCGAATGGTCCTGATGATGGTGTCCATGATTCACCAGCAACTCCCCGTCGGGTACCGTCAAATCAATACGCACCTGGTAGAGATTGCCCTTGTGATGATGGCTATGGGGGGCTTCCACCACAACCCGGCAACTCATGATGTGATCATAGAACTGCTCAAGCTTCCCCGCTTTTTCGCGAATATCTGCCTCCACGGCAGTAGAAGGCTCCATATCCCGGAATGTGATTTGTAAGGGTACTTGCATCTGCGGCACCTCTCTTGAAGAATGAATCGCATGCGAATCCGGACACTGACGAAGAACACCTGAATACACCGTCCGGCAGTACCAGCTTCGCTGTTTTTTGTCCTTTCATTGTTAAGCATAAGAAATTAAATTGCATTTTTCCAGACAACCGCCCGATCCCCATACAGACCGGATCCAGCCACCGGTAACGGGCCTTGAACACGGGTTCCAGCCCGCTGGAGACATTGTTGTCCAGCAGGCTGATGGTTCCTGCATGAGCCGGGTTTCGTTTTTTCCCGGCAATTGCGTCGATTATGCGGATTAGCAGCAGTTAGCTGTTATTATTTTCACAAGCCTTTCAAGAAAGAATGCTGTAATAAAGAGTAAACAGCACCCGGCAGCGAGAAACATAACATGATTGATGCCTTTGAATTCGCGGACGAACTGGGCCCGTTAAAAACCATACACGTTCATGAGCCCTCGGTCGGGTTGCGTGCAGTCCTGGTCGTGGACAATGTCGCCAAGGGCCCCTCTATCGGCGGTGTACGCATGGCGCCGGATGTGAGTACCGAGGAATGTATCCGGCTGGCCAGGGCCATGACGCTCAAAAATGCGGCTGCCGGTCTGCCCCACGGCGGTGGCAAGGCGGTTTTGTACGGCGATCCCAAGATGCCAAAACCGGACAAGGAGCGTCTTATACGTGCCCTGGCGAATGCCCTGCGTTATACCGAGGACTATATCTTCGCACCGGACATGGGCACTGATGAGGAATGCATGTCCTGGGTGCAGGACGAGATCGGCCGGGTTGTGGCGTTACCGCGTGAGATAGGTGGCATCCCGCTGGATGAAATCGGTGCAACCGGCTGGGGGCTGAGCCATGTCACCGATGTTGCACTGGAACACAGCGAGCTTGATCTCAAGAATGCACGCATCGTGGTGCAGGGCTTCGGGGCGGTTGGCATGAACACGGCGCGATTCCTTACAGACATGGGCGCGGTACTGGTCGGTGCAGCTGACTCCCGCGGTGCCATCCATAATCCTGACGGCCTGGATGTCGCCAGACTTGTTGATATCAAGGCAGGCGGTGGCGCGCTGGGCGATTATATCGATGCAACCCGGCTGGACCGCGATGCCGTCATCGACATCGAATGCGACATCTGGATTCCTGCTGCACGACCGGACGTCATCCATGAGAAAAACGTACACCGGCTCAGGACCAAACTGGTGGTTGAAGGCGCCAACATCCCGATAACGCCGGGTGCGGAAGCACTGCTTGCGGAGCAAGGGGTGCTCTGTGTGCCGGACTTTATTGCCAATGCGGGCGGTGTCATTTGCGCCGCCATGGAATATCACGGCGCCAATGAAGGTGCAGTGTTGCAGACCATCGAGGAAAAGCTGCGTCGCAATACCCGGCTGGTGCTGGAGGATGCCGCAAGGCGCCGGATCCTGCCTCGACAGGCAGCGGTGGAACTGGCGCTGGCGCGTGTCAAAAAGGCAATGAGCTACCGGCGCTATTCGTTGTTCTCAACAGCACCGGGGTTTGTATAACGGGACTGCCCGCGACTCTCACTGCAAGTGAGTCGCCAGCGGCCCCAAAGCAGGAGGTGTAATGTATCGCATCCGTTTTCATGGCCGGGGCGGACAGGGTATGAAGACCGCGAGCCGCATACTGGGCTCCGCCTTTTTCCTTGAGGGTTATGAGGTACAGGATGCGCCCCGCTACGGCGCCGAGCGACGTGGCGCACCGATCTTTGCCTACGTCCGTGCATCCCGCAAGGCAATCAATGAACGCGGCATCATCCGGCACCCGGATCTGGTCGCGGTCGCCGACGACAGCCTGGTCGCTATACCGGCTGCCGGTGTCCTGCAGGGGCTGGGTTCACACACGGCCATGCTCATCAACAGCTATGTTGCCCCGAAAACCTGGCAACATCGCCTGAACCTGGCCGGACCGGTCCTGATCCTCCCCGCCGCGGAAGATATCGAGGAATGTGCCGAACTGCCTTTCGCCGGAACCGCCTGCGCCGGTGCGGCGGCAAGGCTTGTCGGTGTCATCAGCCGGGACGCCCTGGCCGGGGCGATCCGGACAGAGTTCGGTTCACTCGGCTCGCAAGTGGTTGACGAGAACACGAAAACCGCACTGCGTGCCTATGACCTGATGGAACCGCACGCGGGCTCTGTCACCGAAGGCAAGGCAATCAGCGCCAGTGACTATGTACGGCCTGACTGGGTTGAAATGACGGCCGAGGCCGTCGACAGGGCGGCACCGTGTATTCATGCCGCCGCGACCAGCGTCGAAGTAAAAACGGGCCTATGGCGCACCCTGCGCCCGGTGATTGACTACGACCGCTGTAACCGCTGCTGGTGGGTGTGCAGCACCTTCTGCCCGGACAGTGCGATTACGGTTGACGCACAGGACCGACCGGTCATTGACTACGACCACTGCAAGGGTTGCATGATCTGCGTGGCCAAATGCCCGCCACAGGCCATCGAAACCATTCCGGAACATGTGGCACAGGCCGCAGAGGAGACAACGTCATGACACGCACACTCCTGACCGGCAACGGGGCCGCCGCCTGGGGCGCTCGCCTGGCCAGCGTGGACTACGTACCGGCCTTTCCCATCACGCCGCAAACAGAAATTATCGAAACCCTTGCAGACTGGATCGACAGCGGCGAGATGCCCGGCCGCACAGTGACGCTGGAGTCCGAGCATTCCATGATCACGGCCGCGGGCGCCGCCGCGGCCAGCGGTGTACGGGTTTTTACCGCCACCTCCAGCCAGGGGCTGTTGTACGGTATGGAGATGATGTACACGGTGGCTGGCTGGCGGGCGCCCTTCGTCATGGCCAACGTGTCGCGCGGCCTTGCCGCACCCATCACCCTGGAGCCGGACCATAATGACATCATGGCGGCACGCGACAGCGGCTTTCTGCAGATCCATTGTGCAAGCTGCCAGGAAGTACTGGACAGTGTACTGATCGCCTACCGGCTGGCCGAGGACCACCAGGTGCGTCTGCCGGTCATCGTTAACCTCGATGGTTTCTATCTGTCCTTCACCCGTGAGCCCGTGGAAATGCCGGATCCTGAAGCAGTCGGAAATTTCCTGCGCCCCTATGATGCAGAAAGCACCCGGTTTTGCGCCAGCACCCCGATCAGCCAGGCCGTCACCGTACTGGGGGGCACGCCCTACTCCTATTTCCGCTACGAAACCCACCTGGCCGCACTGAACGCCATCCCGGTGTATGACGAAGCGGCAGAGGCCTTCGCCAGTACCTTTGGCCGCCACCATCCGGCGGTCGAGGCCTACCGCTGCGAGGATGCCGAGATCGTATTTGTCATGATCGGTTCCTTTGCCACCAAGGCCAGGGAAGCTGTCGACCGGCTGCGGGATGCCGGCCAGCCGGTTGGCCTGCTGCGACCACGCCTGCTACGGCCCTACCCCGCTCAACGCCTGCAGCGCCTGCTGGCCGGAAAGCAGGGAGTCGCCGTCATCGATCAAAACATTTCTACAGGCATGGGCGGTGTGCTGCACACGGAACTGGCGGCAGCGCTCTATGGCATGCCCGATGCGCCACCGGCCCTGCTCAGCTTCATTGGCGGACTGGGCGGCCGCGACATCACACCGGAAGAGTTTTATGAAATCGCCGCCGTTACC
>JBDLIH010000102.1:0-8165 GCA_039714975.1 Pseudomonadota bacterium | reverse complement strand
TGCGGCATCTTGCAGGATTTTGTAACCATTCTTTTTCAACGTCGCGACACTGCCTGCAAGGACATCGATATCCATGTCTTCAGAGTAGCGTGGGCTGTTGAAAAAGAAGCGCAGATTCACCCCGTCCTTGAGTATATAAATACTCGGGTCGGACAGCTTCAGCAGCCTTTCCAGGAAGCAGAAATGAAAGACCTCGTGTATTCGGGTGTCTGAGTACATTGTTTATTAGGTATCTGTATTGCCTTAAATGTCAATATAGATACATAATGACGTGCCATATCTGCGGAGGTACGGCCAAGGTCATTGCCTGCATTGAAGATCCAGTGGTCATTAAGACAATACTGACGCACCTGGAGGAGAAAGCGACGACGACAGCCGTGTTTCTGCTACCTGACAGTCGAGCGCCACCACAAACCAGTCTGTTCGGCTGATCCGAAGGAAGATTCCTGCTCAACCTGTGTTGCTGCATTGCGCAGATGCGACAGGGTATCGAGTGTCTGGAGACAGGAGTTGGCCGGAAAAAGGGTAAAAGGCCAGCATACTTTCGGGTCGGTGTGGCAGATTCGGGCAGGATATCGGTGTGATCAGGGAGAAAAACTGTGTCAGCGGTTGCTTGATGGGCGCGAGTCCAGGGGGAAAGAGCGTTAATTTGTCCTATACTCTGTTCGTATCATGTTCATTAAAGAAGGCAGCGGCATCGTCTCTTGTATCCGGTCTTCCATTTTATGGGGCATTGTCACAGGAGTTCTTGCAGCCTGTGCAACTCCGGCAGAACGTATTACAAGTGAGGCGACAAGTTACGGTTTTACCTCACAGGTGATCGAAGGGAGTGAATTCAAGCACCGGATTTACCGTAATAACCATCAGGGTCGCACGCATGGGTCTACCCTGCATGTTTATCTGGAGGGAGACGGCGCGCCCTGGATAAACCACGAACGGGTAGCCAGAGATCCCACACCACGTACCCCGCTGATGCTGAGATTGATGGCCAGTGATACTGCGCCCAGTCTTTATCTCGGTCGTCCCTGCTATCATGGTTACTCAAGGACAGCCCCCTGCTCACCGGGATTATGGACGGATGCACGGTACTCGGAAATCGTCATCGCCAGTATGACGCAGGTGCTGGATAAATTGATCGAGGGCGGGGAAACGGAATCGCTGGTCTTTTTCGGCCACAGCGGGGGTGGTGCGCTGGCAATGTTGCTGGCCGAGCGGTTCCCCGGGACACGGGCTGTGGTCACCATTGCCGGCAATCTGGATATCGACGCGTGGGCCGGGATGCACCGCTACACAAAGTTGCATCGGTCACTGAATCCGGCCAACCGGAAAGCGTTGAATCCCCGTATTCACCAGCTTCACCTGGTTGGCGAGGATGACACCAATATTACTCCACAACTCATACAGGAGGTCGAGTCACGGCAGGAAAACTCCGAGCTTGTTATTGTAACCGGCTTCGATCATACATGTTGCTGGCAGGAACTGTGGCCTGAAGTGCTTGCATGGACTGCTGCCCTGGAAACTTCGGCACAACATGTCAGAAAAGATTTTCGATTGAACTGATGGCTTTCCTGAGCCAGCCGGTATCAGGACTGACCTCCTGTTTCAGGCTGGCTAGTCCGGAGTGGCTGGGCAGTATATTCATACCCGTCTCGATCATTGCCAGGCTTGTCTCTATATCTCCCTTTTCCCAGCTTTCTGTTGCACGTTTTGCATAAAGATCTGCGATCTTGACCAGACCTGCTCTTGCTTGTTGATCTTGCGGATTGATTTCCAGGATTTGTTTATAGGCAGCGTAGGCGTTACTACCCTGTGGTTCGGTGATTCGCCCGACCATAAAATGTACCTCGGCAACTTCAAGCAGGCGGCTGATTTTATCGTGCTGTTCGGGTGGGAGATGGACGGGCCCCGTGGCATAGCCATCATCAGTGGACTCATAGCCGGCGTTTGTATCATCTCCACGTTCAGGCTCGGGTGATGTCAGGTAAGGTAATAGAAAGGCACCTGAGACCAGGAAGATGAAAGACAGGCCGGCGATCATCTGCCAGTTGCGTGTCAGGCCCAGAAACCGGGATTCATCCTCGATATCGTGCAGAAACTGGTCAATATCGGGTGTACGGATCTCGCGTTCAAAAGCGAGTCCGTGTAGCAGCCCTCTCCATTGGTGTTTGTCGAGTCCCTTTATCCGGACAGGCTTCATACCCCTGTCGCGTGCAACAGTCGCTTTTACCCTGCCAAAGGGGTGGTTGCCTTTGAGCAATTCATAGGCTACACAGGCAAGCGCATAAATATCATCCCTAGGGTCCGGATCATCGCCTTCCAGCATTTCGCAACTGGCATAGGGTGGCGTGAGGGCACCAAACATGCCGGCATCGAACGCGGTCGCGGTGGTGTCCTGGGTGTCGCTGCCAGGATATTTGGCAGCTCTGGAAATCCCGAAATCCAGAATCTTTACAGTTCCGTCCCTGGTCAGGAAAACATTACGGGGTTTGAAATCGCTGTGCACAATGCCATTTTTGTGTGCATAGGCCAGCCCTTGTCCCATGCCTTCTATGATTGAAAAAACAGTTTTGTTATTGCGCGAATACGGCTGGTTTTTCTTGATGAACTCATCCAGTGTCTGGCCAACCAGGTACTCCATGGTCATGAAGACCGTGTCACCATCGCAGTCGAAGTCATAGGCCGTGACAATATTGGGATGTGCCAGTTTCTGGGCCTTCTGGGTCTCGCGTTGCAGTGCAATGAGGAAATCCGGATTGGTCTTGCATTCCTCGCCCAGCAGTTTGACTGCAACGAAGGGCTTGCGGTCCTTGAATTCTTCCTTGCGCAGGTCACGTGCCTTGTATATTACCCCCATACCGCCCCTGGCGATGATCTCTTCGAGGACAAAACGGTCTTTCAGGGTAGAACCGACACCAATAACCTGTGACTGCCGGGTGGCTTCATGTTCACCTGTGCCGGGTTCAATCGTACGAGCTGATGCGTTCCCGGGATCATCCGCTGACTGTCGGTGTGGAGGATTGGTAGCATGCTGTGGCAATGATGAACTTCCGGCCAGGCGGGTCGGTATTTCGCTGGATACAGCTTCCTCGCCTGTAGAACCACCACTGACTGGTATCGAGGATCGGTTCCCCGGTCCCGCCCGTGTTGCCATGCGCGTTGCAGCACCGGACTCTGATGCAGTGGTTGATTCTGTGCCATTGATGTTACGTTGTGCCATTTGTTAATTATAGCTGATCAAAAGCCTCTTTATTAGCAGGTAATTATTATCTAAAGCTCATGTGGTGTGATCGGGGTGTTGTTTTGAGGTAGTTCTTGCATTTGGGGGTAATTCCAGTAACCTGATCTTCCACATCATGTTGGCCGGATTTGTAGGTGCATTCCAAAAGGCTCAAGCCGTATCTGCATGTACAACTAGAAATATACTGGGGGGAGAATATGATGGTTAATCCTGATACGTCATCCATCTCGTGTGAAAGAACTTCAAAGCGACAGCGCCAGCTGACGAATAAGCAGCCACAGACCATGGCTGAAGGCCACAGTGCTTATTCACAAGGTGGTGGTTTACGCTGGTTGAGTATCGGTTTAATGGCCATCGCCTCGACTGGATGGGCAGCGCCCGATCTGAGTAAGTACGGTCAAACACAACTTCAGCAGGACACCGGAGCTTCAGTGCAGGCAACTTGTGGAGATCTTGCTGCTGATGAAGACATCACATTGGATAACTCCCCTCTTTTCTCAACATGTAATGCCATGGTGCAAACGTCAGTAGATCTTGACGGTGACTCCAATAATGGCAGAAGTCTTATGATATCTGCGGATGAATTGGCCGCCGGATTACAACAGGTCGCCACCGAGGAATTTGCAGCAGCAGGGCAATTGGGAACCGAGATAGGTTCAAATTCCATCAATATTGGCATAAATCGCCTGATTGAAGTGCGCAAGGGTGCAAGGGGATTTAGTATTGCCGGATTGAACCCGGACAGTAAAACCCTGCTGGCGGCAGATTCACAATGGTTTAATTCATATACGGGTGGGCGGGGTGGTGCAGCAGGCGATAGTGACGTCTGGAACAAGCTGGGTTTCTTTATCACAGGGAACTACAGTACGGGTGACCGGGATCGCACCGATCGGACCGATGAATTCGATTTCGATACCTATGGCCTGACCTTGGGCCTGGATTATCGTTTCATGGAGAATTTTGTTCTCGGCGCTGCTGTCAGCTATAACGATGTAGGCAGCGATTTCACCAATCGCCCTACGGTTGCCGGTGGTGGCGTGGATGCTGATGGCTGGGGCGGATTTGTCTATGGCACCTATTACCAGGACCGTTTCTACATCGACGGCCTCGCCGGGTATGCCAGATCAGATTACGATATAAACCGCAAGATCTTCATTCCCAATAATAATCCCGCGGTAAATGGTGGAAATGACCTTGTGGCTACCGCAAAGGCAAATCCGGACAGCAACGACTTTACCCTCAGTGCCGGCGGCGGCTATTACTTTGGCCAGGATGCCTTGAGTTATGGCCCCTATGCACGTCTGACCTACCTGAATATTGATGTTGACGATTACAGGGAAAAGGGCGCGGAAGCAATAGGTTTGAATCTCGATGTCGATGGGCAGGACTGGAAGTCGTTCACCAGTGTCCTCGGCGGGCAGATTTCCTTTGCCAGCAGCCACAGCTTTGGAGTGCTGGTTCCCCAGGGCCGTCTCGCGTGGGTCCATGAATTCGAGAACGATGCCAGGGACATGGTGGCTACTTACGTCGATGATCCATTTAACAACGAACTCATCGCAAGAACCGATTCCCCCGACCGTGACTACTTCGAGCTTGGTCTGGGCGTATCCGCAGTGTTCAAAAACGGCGTGCAGGCCTTCTTCAACTATGACACCGTGCTGGGCCTGGATGACTTGACAGTGCACTATTTCTCATTGGGTGGACGCTGGGAGTTCTGAAGAAAGGGATTGTTGTTAACGTCCGGGACCCCTTTCCGGGGCCCTGTTCATGTGTTGTAGAAAATCAGTCACGGGCCAGCTTGAGAGGCCGTCTGCAATAGATTCATCGCGGGCTGCGATGATAAAATCCTGCTGGGGACGAAGAAAAATTCACCCGCCTCATGGCCGCCGTGCAGAATGGGTGCGTATTGAGGAGTTTGTTCCAGGTTGTATCTTGCAGCTGCGATCCTGACCTGGTCCGAGACCTGTCGATAGACCTTGTAGCCTTCCAGTACATTGTTGTTATCGTTCAGAACCTTGAAGAAGGCATTGGCAAATACAGAATGGTTGCCACTGCCGCTGTCGAGTACCGGCTTGAGACCACCGGAGGTCAGCACACTGCGTGAGCGTGTCCTGGCCATGACCTTGAACCACTTCAAACGGTTCTCATCTGACATTCCGGATTCGAGTCTGGCCAGGGACGATCTTGTCATGGTGCCCGAGTAACAGGAATCCGCGACGACCATTACATGCCTGGCTGAAATGGCGTTGAGTATGTCTGTGATATCCACATTGGAAATCCAGTTCGCAGTACTGTTGGGTTCCGCATCAACCGGTAACCAGTGGCCACGCAGATTAACCTGATCGAGTTCGCCATGGCCTGCGTAATAGATCAGCAGGTTGTCATCTTCGGTGAGTTCCTCGCGGAACTTGTTCAGGGTGGATAGTACTGAGTAACGGTTGGCATCGAGTATCAGTGTCGTCTTGAAGCCGTATTTTTCCCGCAGGATCTTGTCAGTCATCTGTGCATCATTGATCGCAGAATTCAGATTGGGAAAGTTGGTGTAATTGTTGTTGCCGATGATCAGGGCGTAGTAGTCGCCAAAATCAACCGGGTATCTGCGTAGCGACCGGGCAGGTGTGTGGCGTTCAGACTCTGGCCTGGAAGTGGATGCAAGGCGGAGTTTTTGTATGAGTTCGAAACTGACCGCGGCACTTTTCCCCTGCTTGTCGATTGCGACAACATTTACCAGCGTCTGGCGATCTTCAACCGGTACCCGGGTCTTGAAAATACCGAACTCATCGGGTGTCTGGGAATGGTCATTCACGCTCAACGACAATAGACCTGAAGGGGCGGTAACCTTGCCTACAATTGACCGCTCCTTCATCACCGAACGCAGCTGGACACTGGGAATGCCACGGGACAGGATGACAGGCGGATCAAGGATCTCGATCGATGGCCCTTGCAGTGCCACCCTGGTGTTCGCTTCCTGAATACTCTTCATTTGATTCTGCTGGCCGGTCATTTCTGACTGCAACCTTGCAATTTGGCCACGCTGTGTATCCAGTTCTGCCTCTCGCCGCCTGACTTCAGCATCCAGACGTTGTATTTCGGCCAGATTGGTATCGGATGATTCGGCAAGCGCTTCCCGGGCATGTTTTGTTTTATTCTGTTCCTCTGTCAGCTGCACTTCGAGCTTCTCAAGACGTGTTTCTGCTTCAGCCAGGTTTAGCTGTGACTGGTTATATTGTGAACTCAGGGCTACTGTCTCCTGACGTTGTGTTGTCAGTTCTTGCTGTAACTTCTGTTCAAGGTGCCTAGCCTGCTCCTGTTCGCGGTTCAGGTTGGCCTGGAGTTGTTCAATATCAGCCTCTTGTCTTTTGATTTCGCCCTGTAGTTGCTGGACAGTATATTGCTTTTTTGAAGTGGTGCTTGCCAGTGCCTGATAAGCTTGGCTGGCTTTGTCCTGTTCAGCTATCAGTTGCGATTTCGATTCTCTGAGCTGGTGTTCGGCAGATGCAAGCTGCTGCCTGGAATTTCCGAGCTCCACGCGTAGCTTGTTTAATTCTTCCCGTTGTTGTGCCATGTCCTGTTCAAGCTGTTGTTGCCGCTGTTGCTGTTGCTGTCGTGATGCTTCCAGTTCCTGATCAAACAGGTTTCCTTGCTTCTCCAGCCTGGACTTGAGTGTGGCGTTTTCCTCGCGTTGTCTGGCAACCGTGGCTTGCTGCTCCTGCAATTCGTTCTGCAGTTCAGAAATCTGGTCATAATCCGGACTGCCGGTCAGGTTTCTGCGTCTGTCCAGCTCCTGATTAAGCTCGCGGAGACTTTGCTCGGAACTGTTAAGTGCGGTTTGCTCTCTTTTTAATTGCTGTTCTTTTGTGCTGAGTCGTGCGCGTATGGATGCAAGTTCGTTTTGGCTTTGGTTAAGCTCTTCCCTGAGGTGACCAAGTTGTTCCTCATTTGCTGCTTCTATAGTAGAGGCGAACTGAAGATCATCATCTTCCAGCCCCGATGCCTTGCGGTACCAGTTGAGCGCCTCGAGGGTATTTTTCTCGACACCCAGCCCTTTTTCGTAGAGGTAGCCCAGGTTGATTGCGCCGCGACTGTTACCCTGGATGGCGGCCTTGCGATACCATGCGGCAGCCTGGGTGTAATCCGGTACAGTCCCCGGGCCTTTTTCGAAGATTTCACCCACGTATACCTGGGATTTAGCATCACCTTCCCTGGCTGATTCCAGCCAGACATTTAATGCGGTACGGTAGTCAGCGCGGTCATATGAGACGTATTCTCCACCTCGGATTTCACAGTCAACTGCAGTGGTCCTCGTCGGTCGGCGGGGTGAGATAAATGTATGCGAGGTTCCCAGTTTGCGGATCTGGCCCGGAAGCAGGCAGTCAACAACCAGTAGCTTGTCTGCATCTACAGTGTTGCTATCGTTGGCCTGGATAGCTTGCGTTTGATTTTCCTTGCTGACAAGCGTCTGGGAACTGCACCCATATAAAGCCAGCAGGGCCAGGACTGAATAGATGAACAGATTGATGTATTTTGACATGGTATCACTCGATTGCCGTATGGCCGGACAACCAGCTAACTAATATATATTCAGGCAGTTACCATGCATGGGTATGTATCGAGCAGCCGGATGCTGCCACTTCTCCATATCGCAGATGTATTTATGCATGGTTTTTCTTGCATCCTTACCCAATAGCACACAACAGTAATATTTTCCAGTGATACGGGAGAATGAATTCGGTCTGGTATGGCAAGTATCCCAAGCATCAGTCAAAGTAACATGCGTGAGGGAATACTGCACAGTTATAGGTGGATTGGATGGTGCCGAGAAGCGGGCCTGCGGAGGTACGGCCAAGGTCATTGCCTGCATTGAAGATCCAGTGGTCATTAAGACAATACTGACGCACCTGGAGGAGAAAGCGACGACGACAGCCGT
>JBDLIH010000101.1:0-8205 GCA_039714975.1 Pseudomonadota bacterium | reverse complement strand
AGCATGGGCGTAGTCTAAACATATTTTTTAATAACACTTGAAACCGGGGCAGGAAAAATGACCGATCTCGTAAAAATCGATGAAGAAGTAATAAATTCGGAGGATTTTGTCAAGCTGCTGAAGTTCACTGGCCGGTTTGATGAGCTTATGGAGGATATAGTCAAGGACAAGTTAACCATCCATGCTGCAAGAAAACAGGGTGTCACCGTCTCTGCCGATGAAATCCAGGAGCGGGCAGACCAGTTGCGCAGGGTCAGGGGCTTGCATCGTGCTGCTGACATGAACAGTTATCTGGACTCCTCAGGACTCACGCTGGAAGATTTCGAGAATTTTATCATTGAAATGCTGCTGCACGAGCAGATAAGCAAGTCAATCTGCAGTGATGAGGCTGTAGAAGAATACTTCAGCCTGAATTCACCCAAATTCGACAGCATTGAAGTCAGTCACATTGTTCTTGATTCAGAAGGAAAGGCGCGTGAAATCATGGCGATTCTGGAAGATGACATGGGCAGTTTTGAGGAGTTCGCCAGGGAACATTCCATCTCGGATACCCGGGAAGATGGGGGCTATATTGGCAAGGTACTGCGTGGATCCCTGCAAAGCGAGGTCGAAGCCAAGGTATTCAATGCCTCTGAAGGTGACCTGCTGGGCCCGTTTGCCTCGGATGACGAGACTTGCTATGAAATATTCACAATCAATGCCAAGACGTCATCCACACTTGACGAGGAAACTGCAGATGAGGTCCGACGGCTGATAAGGGAAGAATGGCTTGCTGCCCGGGCCCGGGAACACGTTATCGATACGCCCTGAATGACGCGGAATATATAAACAATAAACATACAGGAGTATGCGCATTGAGCGAAGACTCAACAGTTGAATTTCTCACGGCAATAGAAATATTTTCGCCTTTCAGTTCGGAAGAACTGCAGGCGATTGCCAGTCATGCAGAGACCAGACATTACGATTTCGGCGACACGGTCTATAACTCGGGTGACCCGGGTGATGGCCTGTACGTGATCAGGGCAGGCTCGGTTCGCATATTCACAGAGGAGCAGGGCAAGGAAATCAGCATGGGTGTCCGCAAGCAGGGCGAGATATTTGCAGAAATTGCCATGCTGCGGGACTACCCGCATGAATCATCGGTGCGTGCATCGTCTAAAACAGAACTGCTGTTTATTCCACGTGCGGCCTTCACCGCTGTGCTGGAAAAGAATGAGCCTGCAAGGACCTTTATTGCCAGTTATGTCGCAATCAGTTCTGCAGGAGGCTTTGTCAGCAAGCTGTTCAATCTCCGTGGAAAGGTCAGCAAGGAGGAGATCGAGCAGTACATCGGTAGCGTCGGTATCAAGCGGGTCAAGGCAGGCAGGCAATTCCTGGAACAGGACAGTGTGGATGACAGACGACTGTATGTGATTCGACAGGGGCGTGTACGTCTGGTGCGAAAGGAGGGGAAAACCGAGTTCCCGTTAGGCACTCTGGTACAGGGAGATATATTCGGGGAGAAGGCCTGTCTGCTGCGACAGGGGCAATTGGCCACGGCTGTTGCGGACACTGACACGGTATTGCTGGTAATACCGGAGAAAACAATCCACTTCATTCTGGAGAAGAATCCCAGGTTACGCGAAGTTCTGGAAGAGCGGATTCGCTTTAATGACAGGGACCTTGAACGGCAAAAAATCCTGGCTGAACGCCGGAAAAGACCCCTGTTGCTGGATCTGTGGTCGAAGCCGGAACGGGGTGAGAAAGTTATCAAGCGGTTCCGACTGATCGAGCAGGCGGAGGAGATGGATTGTGGTGCCGCCTGTCTTGCCATGATCTGCAGGCACTATGGTATTCCAATGACACTGGGCAAGTTGCGTGAACTGGCCAATGTCACCCGTGAAGGAGCGACGCTTGACAGTCTTTCCAGGGTTGGGGAGTCGCTGGGTTTTACCACACGCGGCGTCAAATGCACCTATGAGGCGCTGCTCGGCTTTGATATGCCGTTCATCGCGCACTGGGAAGGTTATCACTACATCATTGTCTATGGTCTTTCCAGGCATCATGTATGGGTGGCAGATCCCGGCCCCGGGTTTCGCAAGCTGACAGTCGAGGAGTTCGAGAAAGGCTGGACCGGCAATTGCCTGTTGTTCAATCCGGGCAGTGATATGGTGCAACTGGCTGCACAACGCTCACCCTGGGTCCGCTTTGTCGGATACCTCAAGCCGTACAAGAAGATTCTGGCCTATCTGTTCGTTGCCACATTTGTGATCCAGTTGCTCGGGGTGGCGCCACCGGTCATTATCCAGCACATACTTGACGGGGTGCTCGTGCACCACAATATATCGCTGCTACAGCTGCTGATAGCCGGTCTGATCATAACCAATCTGTTTACCCAGCTGACATCGGTTATGCGGGCGTTCCTGTCGAATTTCATGGTCAGGAACCTGGATTTCGCCATGATGTCCGGTTTCCTGAAACACGCACTTTCATTGCCGATTCCGTTTTTCGCCAAGCGCAAGACCGGTGATATATTTGCCCGATTCCAGGAGAACCAGACGATCAGGGCATTTCTGACCCAGTCGACCATTACCACCGTGCTGAACCTGCTGATGGTGTTCATCTATTTCACCATCCTGTTCATGTACAGCGTGAAAATGACGGTGCTGCTCGTGATACTTGTCATACCGATACTGGTATTGACGGTGGCAGTGACACCGAAAATCAAGGCGTATGCCCGGGATGCATTCACGGCTTCAACGGAAGCCGAGTCCATACTGATGGAAATTATTGGCGGTGCTGAAACCGTAAAAGGCATGGGTATTGAACGCCCCATGCGCCTGAAGTGGGAAAAGAAATACGCCAATTCCCTGGGCGTCCAGTACCGAGCGCAGCGCTTCAGCATACTCGTTGGTCTGGTGAGCCAGAGCCTGAATGCTGCGATTACCATCAGTGTACTCTGGGTAGGTGCCAACCTGGTGCTGGCCCAGGAACTGACGATTGGCCAGCTGATTGCATTCAATGCCTTGATGGGCAGTGCATTGAGCCCGTTGCTTGGCCTGGTTGGTCTGTGGAACCAGATACATCAGGCGGGAGTTGCAATGGAGCGACTCGGCGATATTCTCGATATGGAACCGGAGCAGAAACCGGATGAGTTGTCATCACGGGTTATATTGCCGGACCTGCAGGGCAATTTTGAGCTCAAGGATGTCTATTTTCGCTATGGTGGTTCCGAAACACCCTATGTGCTGGAGAAAATAAATCTGAACATCGAGGCCGGACAACTGGTCGCGATTGTCGGCCAGAGTGGATCGGGCAAGACCACGCTGGCAAAACTGCTGGTCGGATTCTATCCGCATACCGAGGGTGAAATGAAAGTGGACGGCTACGACATGAGCGTCATCGACAAGGAATACTTTCGTGCACAGGTTGGCTACGTCATGCAATCCAATTTGCTGTTCTCGGGAACTATCGCCGAAAATATATCGAGTGGCGATGAAAACCCCGACAGAAACCGGATTATCGAGGTGGCAAAACTGGCCGATGCACACAGTTTTATTACCAATATGTCACTGGGTTACGAACAGATCGTGGGTGAGCGGGGTGTTGGCCTGTCAGGCGGGCAGTTGCAGCGGCTGTGTATTGCGCGCGCGCTTTATCATGATCCCAAGCTGCTGATTTTTGATGAGGCAACCTCGGCACTGGACACGCAGACAGAAAGTAATATTCTCGGAAATATGAAGGAAATAATGAAAGGCCGTACGGCCGTCATTATTGCCCACCGGCTCAGCACGATCATGCATGCTGACAAGATAATTGTGCTCTATAATGGTAGTGTTATTGAAGAAGGTAAACATGACGATCTGGTTGATAAAAAAGGCATGTACTATCAGCTTGTCAGGAAGCAGATAGCATAGAATCATGAAGATAATCGAGTCCAGTGCAGAATCCTCAATCTCCTACGGTGCACTGATCGAGAAGATAGAAATTCTTCGTTCGACACTGCGCTGGGCCTCGAAGCTGGATCGACCGCAGATACAGAAACTGCTTACGCAGTGCAATTCACTGCGTGATGTGGTGATGAAGCTTTCCCACAAGGAACGTTTTGTCAAGGCAAGCTCAAAAACCGGTTCGCGCAGGAAACAAACTGCTACCCAGCGTCGCAAGGCCCTGCTGGATCGCAGTTTCGTGTTTGAGGGTGTCTTTGGTGAAAGCCCGCAGCTGCTCGATTCACTCGAGATTGCGGAAAAGGCCGCGCCGACGGATCTGCCGGTTCTGATCGACGGCGAGAGCGGGACTGGCAAGGAATTGATGGCCAAGGTCATTCATGCCAATGGCAGCCGGTCGGACATGCCATATATCTCGGTTAATTGTGGCGCCATACCCGAGAACCTGCTGGAATCTGAATTGTTCGGGCACAAGCGGGGTGCCTTTACCGGGGCCAGCAGCGATCGCAGCGGCAAGTTTGAAGCTGCCGATAAAGGTACGATTTTTCTGGATGAAATAGGTGATCTGCCTTTGCCGGGTCAGGTGAAGCTGCTGCGTGTCCTGCAGTCCAGCGAGATCCAGCGTGTCGGATCTGACCATGTTATCGAAGTGGATACGCGTGTTGTCGCAGCGACCAACAAGAATCTGCTGGAAATGTGCAAGCAGGGTACATTTCGTGAAGACCTGTATTACCGCCTCAGCGTTATCGATGTGACCTTGCCACCGTTAAGGGAGAGAAAGGACGAAATCCCCCTGTTGATAGAATATTTCAGTGATGAAGCGGCTGAGAAACTCAACCGCAGTCCGATCAAACTGAGTCGGCGATTGCGTACCTTCCTGCTGGACTATGATTACCCGGGTAATATCCGGGAGCTGCGCAACACGATTTACCGCCTCACCTGTCTGGCAGGAAATACGGCTGACCATGAACATTTACCAGAAACACTGCGCTCAGGCTTGTCCGCTTCGAAGGATGAAGATAATACGCCAGTTACAGAATTATCGCTCAGCGATTTAAAGAAAAATGCAAGTGACCAGGCAGAAAAGCAGTTCCTCGTGCGTGGACTTCAGCATACGGCCGGCAAGGTGTCCGAGCTGGCAAGGCACATAGACATGAACCGCTCTCACCTTCAGACGCTGCTGAAGAAACACGGTATACAGTCAAAGGATTACCGCATCAGAAGCTGAGTATCTCCGGAAGATGTTCTGGCAGCAGTGGGTTGCTGTCTTAACCACAGACTGAACTCCTTCGGGCTATCCAGAAAATGGCTGGCAGGCGCTCTGCCTGTTCACTGGCAACGCACGGCTGTCGCGCCTACACTGTAGATGGGCTTTTATACGTCGATGCGGAGAATTCATGCCCGGTTGTTACCTGGAAAGCTGTTTGTCGGATGGGGAGTCTGTCTATCGGATTCCCTTGAATCACTTCCCGGCACTCGTTGGCAGGGATATGGGCCTGGCAGTTACCCTGCAATCCAGCAATGTCTCCCGGCAGCACGCGGAATTTCTTGACCAGGGTGGGCAGTTACTGATTCGTGACCTGGGTAGCACCAATGGAACCTTCGTAAATCATCAGCAGATTACCGACAGTCTACGGTTGAATTCGGGTGATGTGATCCGTTTTGCCGACATGGAATTCCGTTTGTACCAGGAACGTCCCGAGGGTCAACAACAATCTGATGATGACTTCACCACTACTCATTTCATTGCACCGGAAGAGCACGTAAACCGGATTCCCGTCGGTGCCCAGCAGTTTGAGGTTCTGCTGCGGCATAAACTGGTCAAGCCACTGTTTCAGCCGATAATGTCAGCGCACGACGAGCGGATAACGGGCCTGGAGCTGCTTTGCAGGGGTGCTCATACGGAACTGCCCGAATTGCCGGCGCCACTGTTTTTTCTGGCAGAGAGTCTGGGTCGTGCCGTCGAGTTGAGCGAATTGATACGCGAAGTGGGTATTGCGGTCTGGGCCAGCTCGCCATTCAACGGAATACCCCTGTTCCTGAATACCCGGCCCGGTGAGCTTAAGGATTGTCCTCGATTGATTGAATCGCTGCGTGCCATGCATCAACAGTTCCCTGGACTCCCGCTGGTACTGGAAATACACGAGCAGGCGGTTACTGACCAGGATGCGCTCGCCACATTACACACAAACTTGCAGCGTATGGGCATCAACATTGCGTACGACGATTTTGGTGCCGGACAGGCGCGACTGCTGGAATTACTGCATGCGCCGCCTTACGCCGTTAAATTTGATATATCGCTGATCAGGGACATACACAAGGTCTCGCGTGACCGGCAGGATATGCTCGGTTTGCTGGTCACCATGGTCAGAAAAGGTGGCGCACGTGCACTGGCTGAGGGTGTATCGCAGAACGAGGAACTGGCGGTATGCAGGGATCTGGGGTTCGACCTGATACAGGGGTTTGTCTATGGCCATCCAGTGTCGATCGAGCAACTGGGTACTGCACCAGGTATATCCAACGCCGGACATCAGCCATAAGAAAGGTGGAGGCGCCGGGGCCTCCACCAGGGGGTTTATGACGGCTCGTGTGGATTACCAAAACCGTTTTTTGCATCCGCGTCCAGAGCTACAGTTGCGCCGGGCGAATCAAAAATGCTCACATTCTGCTCCTGATTGTTGATCTGAATTACATCTGCGACGTACTGGTTAAACTGATTGAATGTAAAGTACTGTTTAACGACCGGGGGGTTGAAACTGCCGACTGTGGATTCAAAGGTCCGAATCCAGCCAAAGCCGCTGCGGTAGCCACCGGTCAGGGCCGACATGGCGCTTGAATCAAGCTCCGCATCTTCTCTCAGGTCTTTTACTACGATGCTGGTCATGTGTGTTCTCCTTTTGCGGGTCATTTGTCGATAATGCTGTTCTAATTCAATGCATGTGCCGTGCCATTTCCGAGTATGAGCGTAGAAAATATGTAAGCATATGTTTTAATAGAAAAATAATCGCCAATGTAATAATGTGCAATCACAAGTCAGAGCACTTGGCAGCGAATTTGTTGGTTGCTGGCTAACAGAGGATGGGCAGGTGTTGGCGTGATCAAGGTTCGTTGCATCGGTATGCCAGGTGGCTGATGTGAACGTAGCCGGCGTGTGTTTGCAATATTCAGCCCGCCAAAGAAAGCGGAGGTCATGAAAGACCCCCGCTGATTGCCCGTTGAGGGCGGTCTGCCGTGCTGTACAAGGCAGGTTTAGTGCGGTTTAGTCACTGAACGGGTTACCAGGATGGCCCAGGTCGACAGCGTTGGCCGCGTACAGTTCGGGGTTGAGGTCGAGGTTTATCGGGCCCAGGTCGGCGCCAATGAGCTCGATGTTATTCAGTGCATTGACTTCGAGTATCTGGAGCTGAGAGATTTCCTGGTTGATGTTGACGTTGATGTTGATGCCCAGGTCGGAAAGGGCAAAACCGCCAGTCACATCGGCCATGGCCCTGCGGTCCAGTTCCCTGCTTTCGGGCAGATCGTTGATCGATAGCATGGTGGTTCTCCTGCGGGTTCGGGTTTAAGGGAGGCGGAGGTCCGGAGACCTCCGCCGACGTTTTGCTGCGTGTTAGTCTTCCTGGTAGTTGTCGTTGGTGCCGGTTATGGTCGCGTTAATGTCGAAATTCAGGTGCTCGGCGAGGGCAACGCTGTTGAGGGCCGTGACATTGAATACCTGGGTCTGCTCCAGCGTCTGGACAGAGTCGAAGACGTTTCGATCGCTATTGTCGATCGAAGCGTCGTATTTGTAGTCGTAACCCCAGTTACCCCAGTGTGAGCCGCCGGCGACAGTAGCCATGGCTTCGCTGTCGAGTTCAGTGCTTAGAGTCAGGTCAGAGATCATCAGTGTTTTCATGTCAGTACTCCTAAAGTGTTGGTTGGGTTGGTGTGGTGTTGTCCACGACAGGGATATTGCAGGGGCCGTGCCATGTTTGGCCGGGCGGTGGAAAATAATTACTAACTTTATGTAATTAATGGTAAAAATAGTTTTTCGGGGTTGCTTGCGGCTGACCGGGCAGGGCGTGCGGGTTTATGGGTGTAGGGGGATTGACAACGGATAGCGGGGGACTGTTGGCCGGGGTACAACAGAATGAGGAGGTGGGACGGCCGGTATTGGCGCCGGCGGCCGCTGTGCTTGAAACGCCGGGCAGGCGGGTCTGGGGGCTGGTCGAAGTAAGGGCCTTAGCCGTTACCACCACCCTGTGGCCCAGGGTACCCTGGAAATAACCTTAACCCATTGAAT
>JBDLIH010000100.1:0-8210 GCA_039714975.1 Pseudomonadota bacterium | reverse complement strand
GCGGCTCGTTTACACCCGGCGCGGGCACCTCCCTGACCGGCACCGCGCAGGCGCCGCAACTGATTGTGAGGAACAGGATCCAGCTACGCATCATGCTCATTCCAGTGGCACCGCGACTTTGTTCATTGCAAGCGCTGGCTTAATGCTGCCGTACCGCGCTGTTCGTCCACCCGCAGCAGCAGAACCAGCCCGGCGATGAAAAAGAATAATGTACACAGAATCGCCAGGCGGTGATTACCGCCGCTCCAATAGCTGATCAAGCCATAGCTCAAGGGACCGGCGATGGCCGCCAGACGGTTCGCCATGCCCCACAGGCCGAAGAACTCGGCGGTGCGCTCCACCGGTGTAAGCTGGCCGATCAGCGCCCGGCCAACCGCCTGGCTGGCACCCATGGCCAGGCCGATCAGGTTCCCCGCGAGCCAGATGTCCACGGGGTCGTCGGCAACGGCTACCAGAATGATGGCCCCGCTCCAGATCAGCAGGCTGATGGCCAGAGTCGGCACCGAGCCAAGCCGGTCCTGCAGGTGCCCGAACAGCAAGGCGCCAACGGCGGCGGTCACATTGACCACCATGATCAGGACCACCAGCGCCTGACTTTCGAAGCCCATCACCTCGCGGGCATACACCGCGCTCAGCACCACCACCGTCGCAACACCCGACTGGTAAACCGCCAGGGCAGTCAGAAAGCGGAACAAGTCAGGCAGGCCCGCGGCTTCCGTCAGGGTTCGCCGCACCCGCTGGATGCCCGCGCGAACATAAGACACCCCCCGGGCCAGCGGGTGCGGTGTGGCACGCTCACGCAACCAGACAAATGTGGGTGTCGCCGCCAGCGCGAACACGCCTGCTGTGATCAACAGGGTCACGGGTACGAACTGATGCTCGGCCTGCCCCTGTCGCTGTGCCCAGGCGATATAGGCCAGGCAGAGACCGAGTGTCATCAACCCGCCAAGATAGCCCAGGCCCCAACCGTAGCCGGACATGCGCCCCATCCTGCTCACCGGGACGATCTCCGGCAAAAAGGCGGAAATGAGGTTCTCGCCGCTGGCGAACATGACAGCGGAAATAATTACCAGCACCAGGCCAGTCAACACATCACCAGGGCCCACCAGCGCCAGCAGCGCAGTGGCCGTGGCGCAGCCGATGGTGGTAATCAGCAGGAAATGTTTTTTCGCCGCCCGGTGATCCGCGATCGCGCCCACTATCGGGGCAGTTAGCAGTACAATCACGTTGGCGCTGCCTACCGCCAGTGTCCAAAGCAAGGTGGCCGTGCCTGAAGGGAATCCCCCCGGTCCACCCGCCACCACCGCCACGAAGTAGGCGCTGAAAAGGGTGGTCAGCACCACGGTGGTGTAGCCGGAGTTGGCGAAATCATACAGCGCCCAGGCCAGCCGCTCACGCCGACAGGCCGGATGGGCCGCCGCCGGCGAATCCGGATCAATAACAACGTGCCGGCTAGCCCGCATATTTCATAGTAATCATACAGTTAAGTTCGGTTTAGAGCAGTCTTATGAAATATGCGGGTTAAGCTCCCCATTTCATTTGCCCGCGCCCATGCCGTTCCTGCAAGGCAGTCTGAATCCTGATCAACTCCATAATATTGTCGAGATTGATAATACCCACCAGCTTG
Source organism: Pseudomonadota bacterium (assembly GCA_039714975.1). Classification (GTDB taxonomy): domain Bacteria; phylum Pseudomonadota; class Gammaproteobacteria; order UBA9214; family UBA9214; genus UBA9214. The sequence goes on along the minus strand of JBDLIH010000100.1, from coordinate 6,583 downwards.
TCTGCTTCGGTCACAGACAGCAGTCGGCACTGACAGCTCTGTAGCCGCTCCAGCACCGTTTCCAGTGGCTCGTTAATGTCGGCACTCTGAACCTCCCGCTGCATCCAGTCGCCGACCCGAGCCTGTTCTCCCCGCGCCTGCAATCCTTTCAACAGTTCAGTCTGACCAAGCACCCCGACCATGACCGCATCCACCAGCACCGGGAACTCTTTCTGGCTGCCGGTCAGGGTTAGCTCGATGGCGCGGGACAGGGGATCATCAGGTGACAGGATCTGAAAATCGGTCAGCATGGCACGGCCTAATGCAGCACCGGACAGGGTGGATTTGATCTGTTCCATACCCGCTTCGGCCGCGGCCCCGATCCACACAAACAGGGCAATGAGAATCAGAAAGGGGTTGTAGAACAAACCGATGAAACCCAACCACAGGGCCAGACCCTGTCCTACCCTGGCGGCCGCCTGGGTGGCCCGATTACGATCCATGCGCATGGTCAGCGCCGCCCGCAACACCCGCCCGCCGTCCATAGGGAAAGCCGGCAGCAGGTTGAAGACGGCGAGCATGATATTGATCACCATCAGCCGTTCCAGAAACGGCCCGCCGGTGAGGCTGAGCTGATCCACCGGCACCAGTGCATTGCTCACGGTGAGCCACAGCCAGAGGCCAAGCGCAATCACCAGGTTGACCGCCGGCCCCGCCAGCGCCACGGCGATTTCCTGTCTCGGATCATCGGGCATGCGCTCCATAGAGGCGACACCGCCGATGGGCAATAGCGTGATGTTCCGGGTGCGGATGCCGTATCGCCGTGCCGTCAGCGCGTGGCCCAACTCGTGCAGTACCACGCAGGCGAACAACGCCAGGATGAAACCGATACCGCTAATGACAGCGGCCAGGCTCCCCTCCACCTGCCAGTAACTCAAACCAATCCAGGCAATGAGAATAAAGAAAGTGGCATGGACGTAGACATCGATGCCGGCGAGGCGGGTCAGTTTCCACGACCATTTCATATTTCACTGCCTCCCGTTTCTGGTATCACGAGAACACAGGCTTGATCTAGGGCAGATATGCGTTCCGATCCAGGCTCTGCAAAGAAAAGAACATTTTTAAATCTCTGCATACCATTTTCCACCGCTATCTATTTTGAACCATGTGCCGCACAACATACTTCTCCAGCTCTACCAAAAATAACACAGAGGAGGAAACGAGCATAATACGTAACCATATATTGAAGTCGATTGCTGTGGTGCCAAATAAGGATTGCATGGGTGCAAGGTAGGTAAAGCCCAGCTGGAAGAAGATGAGGGTGCCAATGGCAATCAGCACATAACGGTTGCCTGTTAATCCTTCCCTGTTAAATACCGATGCGGTGATATAACGGGAATTGAACAAATAAAAAATCTCGAACACGACCAGTGTGTTCACAGCGACAGTCCGTGCATGCTCGATGCTGGCACCTTGCTCCATCTCCCAAAGAAAAAGCCCGAAGGTCCCGCTCATCAGAATAACTGAAACAAACGCTATACGCCAAATAAGGTAATGCGTAAGTATCGGCTCACGGGTGTTGCGTGGAGGACGCCGCATTACATTCTGCTCGGGCGGTTCAAATGCCAGTGACAGCGCCAGGGTAACAGCCGTTATCATATTCACCCATAGAATCTGTACCGGCGTTAGCGGTAGCTGGTGAAAACCAAACAGGATCGCGGCAAGGATAATCAGCGCCTCACCGCCATTGGTTGGCAGAATAAAGAGGATGGCCTTTTTAAGATTGTCGTAAACCGTGCGTCCTTCTTCCACGGCATGCGCGATAGATGCGAAATTATCGTCAGCCAGTACCATTTCGGCGGCTTCCTTGGCGGCTTCCGTTCCATTCTGGCCCATGGCTGTGCCTACGTCGGCACGTTTCAGAGCAGGAGCATCATTTACACCATCACCCGTCATAGCGACGATCAAACCCTGTTCCTGCAACAGCCTTACTAAACGCAGCTTGTGTTCAGGATTGACGCGCGCATATACATCAACATCGTGCACTCGTTGGCACAACTCGTCCTCACTCATCAGTTCAAGCTCCTGCCCGGTGAGTACATCATCTGAATTAACGAGCTTGAGTTGCCGGGCAATGGCACGGGCGGTGACACCGTGATCGCCTGTGATCATCTTCACCCGGATGCCTGCCCTGTCGCAAGCATGCACCGCCTCAATGGCTTCCTCGCGTGGTGGATCGATCAAGCCAAACATGCCCAGCATAATCAGGTCATTTTCTACATCACTGAACTTCAGCTCTATCTGTTCATGGCTTACCGGTTTGACGGCGATGGCCAGTACGCGCTGACCTTGCTGCGCAATTTCTTCAATACGGTTCAGCCAGTAATTTCTATCCAGAGGCTCATCGCCATCAAAAGTCCGTTGATGAGTACACATCTCCAATACACGTTCAGGAGCCCCTTTGAGAAAAATGAAGGCATCACCGGTGTGGCTGTGATGAAGCGTCGCCATAAAACGATGCTCGGATTCAAAAGGGATAAGATCGGTGCGCGGGTACTGTTTAGCCTCAGCCTCAATATCCAGCCCGGCCTTTACACCAGCGACCAGTAAGGCGCCCTCCATCGGGTCACCGTGAACAAACCATTCACTGTTTCTATGCTCAAGCGACGCATCGTTGCAAAGCACCGCAGCCCGAACTATCTGTAGAAGAAGCGGCCTCTGTTCAGGAAGTACATCCCTGTTCGATAACGATATCGCACCGTGGGGATCGTAGCCCGTGCCGCCCAGTTCAAACAGATTTTTGGCGGTAGCAATAGTACGCACGGTCATTTCGTTGCGGGTCAGGGTGCCGGTTTTGTCTGAACAAATGACTGATACCGCCCCTAACGTCTCAACCGCAGGTAGTCTGCGGATAATGGCATTACGCTGGGCCATGCGTTGCACACCGATGGCCAGCGTTATGGTCATGATTGCGGGCAATCCTTCAGGAATCGCGGCCACCGCCAGGCTGACAGCGGCAAGAAACATTTCAGCAGCCACATAATCTCGAACTAACGAGCCGAACGCGAAGGTAATAATGGCAATACCCAGAATGGCCAGCGTTAGCCAACGGCCAAACTGGGCCATTTGACGTAACAACGGGGTCGTCACTGACACCACTTCCGATACCAGTGCGCTGATGCGGCCAATCTCGGTTTGTGCACCGGTCGCAACCACCATACCGGTTCCCTGGCCATGGGTAACTAGGGTGCCCGAATAAGCTATACAAACTCGATCACCGATCACGGTCTCCTGTGCAACAGGATCAGTGATCTTTTCTACTGCCATCGACTCACCTGTCAGTACTGACTCCTGAATTTGCAGTCCCTTGACACGGAACAGCCGCAGGTCTGCCGGTACCTTGTCGCCTGATTGCAGCAAGACGATATCACCGGGCACCAGGTCTTCAGCCCGGATCGTCATTTGCCGGCCATCACGCAACACCATTGCATTCGGAGAAAGCATCTGCCGTATTGCTCTCAATGCATTTTCGGCCTTGCCCTCCTGAACGAATCCAATGACTGCATTGAGAAACACCACACCCAGAATCACGCTGGCATCCACCCAGTGCCCCAGCATGGCTGTGACAGCGCTTGCTGCGATCAATACATAGATCAATACATTATGGAACTGGTAAAAAAACCGTATCAGTGGTCCACGTGTCCTTGGTTCGGGAAGTCGATTCGGTCCGTATTTGGCAAGTCTGTTACTTGCCTCTTGTTTTGATAATCCGTTTGGTGTCGTTTCGAGTGATTCGAAGACTGTTTTTGCGCTTTCAGTGTGCCAACTTTCTAATGTCGAAACCGGCGCACCTGACTGATCTTTTGGTTTTCTGAATGCTCTCAGTGACTGACGTGTAACCACAGCACCCACAACAGCCAGAATGACCAGTATAGCAAGCACGACCAGCCATTCTATGACCGCAATATCGAAGTGCCATGTAAGATCGTCATTCATCTGGATACCGTTTTCCTGTCAGCAAATTGAGTGTATGGCTGGACATAACAGGCCTGCTGAATTTTGATTTACCGGGCACAGCCGGTACTGATCGAAGTTTACCTGTCTGGCAGTGGGCCGGGCCACCGCTCAGCAAATACGCGGAAGCGGATCGTCTTCAAGCTCTTCAAGTATGCGCTCTCCGCCAATATCAGTTTCCATTACAACGTGCTGTATGCCCGAGTCTATATGACCAATGATTGCTGCGTCGCGTCCTTCTTCAAGATCACGCCAGGTTTCCAGTAACGCCTGCGCATCGGATGGGTCTACCACCGCAACCACGCGCCCTTCACAAGCGAGGTACATGGGATCGTATCCCAGCATCTCGCACACTGACTGCACCGGATCACGCACCGGAAGCTTGTCCTGCTGCAAGCGTACGCCCATGCTGGTTGCATGTTGCAGTTCGGAGCACACCGTCGCAATACCGCCGCGGGTAGGGTCACGCATAAACCGCAGGCCTTCGTAGTTCATTGCTGCTGTTGTCAAATTCAGCACACTGGCCGCATCTGATTTTATGTCGCCACGCAGTCCGAACTGTTCGCGTGCAAGCATGACTGCAATACCATGATCACCAACAGGCCCGCTCACGATGATCACATCGCTATGTTTGATATTTTGCATGGAAAGTACCTGCCCGTTGCGAACACCAATGCCCGTAGTTGCAAGATACAGGCCACCACCCTCACCCCTGCGCAGCACCTTGGTATCCCCGGCAACAACTTTTACACCGATCTCTGCCGCGGTTTGCGCCAGCGTTTTGATAATGCGTTCCAGGGTTTCGATTTCCAGTCCTTCTTCGATGAACGCGTTCAGGCTGAGATATTTAGGTATGGCGCCGGCCACGGCAAGATCGTTGGTGGTGCCATGCACCGCTAGTGAACCGATATTACCGCCGGGGAATTCCAGCGGCTGCACGGTGAACCCGTCGGTAGTAAACATGACATCACCACTGTTGAGTGCGATCGGTACCGCATCGGCCTGTACATCGAGATCGGGGTTGGCCAGGTGGCGGGCAAAAATCTCTTCGATGAGCTCGCGCATGTAACGCCCGCCGTTGCCGTGGGCCAAGGATATGTGAGTATCTTGCATTAATATTTACCTGTTAATAATTTTTTTACCACAGAGGCACAGAGAACACAGAGAACACAGAGAATATATAAAGTAGAAAATATTGTCATTTCGACCGTAGGGAGAAATCTCCCAAAGACCGTGATTACATCAGGAGATCTCTCCCTACGGTCGAGATGACACAATGAAAACCTCTGTGTTCTCTGTGCCTCTGTGGTAAAAATAATTATCTATATCCATATTCCATAACCTGCCCGAAACTGATGCCGGCGTCATTGACAGGTATCAACTCGGATAAATGAACTTTAAAACCATCTGCTGACAACAATGCCAGCGCGTGCTCGGTTAATACTCGATTCTGAAATACACCACCGGAGAAACTGACGCTATCCGCACCACACTCATCACGAATTGATCTTGCCTGTTGCAGCATCGCTTGCGCCAATGAAGCATGAAACAATGATGCGCGCGCACTGACACTTAAAGCAGAATCTAACATTGCAGGCACCAGTGGTTCCCAGTTAGTTATCAATAAGTTATTGCTCTTTTCTAATTCCAGTTTTATATGTTTGCCGGGTTTTTCACACACGGCTTCGAACTCCATCGGCCCCTGGCCTTCGAAACTGGCCAGGGTACGCACACCCGTCAGTGCTGCTGCTGCATCGAACAAACGGCCAACTGATGTTGTTTGCGGTGTATTGATTTTTCGCTGCCAGGCCTGCCGCAACAATAAATCTTTTTCTGGAAGTTCATCGTACGCCTGCCCGGTCTCCCAGCACAATGCTGCCGCACTGCGCCAGGGCTGCCGTCCTGCCTTGTCGCCGCCTGGCAGGTTGAAAGGCCGCATGCTGGCAACTCGCCACCATTCACCCGGCTTGCCCAGAAAAGTTTCGCCACCCCAAAGTGTTTCATCCTCGCCGTAACCAACGCCGTCCCAGGCGAATACAATCATTGCTTCGTTAGTCTCACATTCATAATACGCAGCTGATGCATGTGCATGGTGGTGGTATACACGATGCAGCGGCAGGTTTTGCCTGTTCGCCCAACGCGTTGTTGTGTAACCGGGGTGTGCATCGCAAACAATGATGTCAGCTTTAACATCATAAAGTTTCTGCAAGTCCGTGATCGTATTCTCAAATACTTCAAGACTGCGAGCAGAGTCCATTTCCCCGATATGCGGTGAGATGACTGCACGGTTTTTCCAGGCCAGTGTGACCACGTTCTTCATGTGTGCACCCACTGCAAGAACGGGCTGCCCCAGTTCGAACGGTAACGTCAGTTCCATTGGTGCTGATCCACGACCGCCGCGTATCGGCCTGGGTTTACCGGCAATGGTTCTGTACACCGGGTCATCGGCAGGCCGCTCGATTGGCCTGTTGTGATGCAAAAATGCATCAGCCACATGGCCAAGGCGTTTTTCAACATCCCGGTTGTGTATCAAAACCGGCTCACCACTGATATTTGCCGAAGTCGCGACCAGCGGCCCGCCAAATTGATC
>JBDLIH010000099.1:0-8398 GCA_039714975.1 Pseudomonadota bacterium | reverse complement strand
AATACATATCCTTGGCGAAAGCCTTGTCTCCTATATGCCAAGAGTGACTCTTTGTACCTATAGCCTTTATCTTTTTCTCATTAGCTGAGTAATACTCTCCACAGTTGACGTTTATTGCATTTCCGGGAGCACCTTCCGGCAGCCCAGTTCTCCCAACACGTGGCGCAACGCCAACTCTCTTAACATTTGAGAGCTTCAGCACCGAATCATAAGGGTTGGAATAGTTTGTCAGCCGAACACAGTGCCTGTAGATCGAAGATGATTTAGAGTCGTTAGCAGACATTGACTTTGAGGACACGTCTGCCCCTATGAGCATTATTTGGCTTACTGCCCAGTTTTTTTCGGCTACTCTTGGTCTGTCATCAGCATCATCAAATGCTTCCCTAACAACATATGCACCCGTCGAGTGAGCAAGAAGATGAACGTTAATTTCACACTCAGACTTCTGCATTATTGAAAATGCCCTAATACAATCGTCGACCAGCTTTATTGCCGTCTGCTTCGCATCGCTTCGGTCTTCAAGGTAATTCAACGTCCGGTCGTCACTTGGCCAGTCAAAACTTACAACAACCCCTTGGTAACCGATAGCGGATAGATCTCGCTTTATCTGCTTGTGCCTTCGCATAACGATTTCCTGGTCATTGTTGTATCCATGCACAAATACCAGAATATCCCCGTAATCCTCTCCAGTCTGATCATTCTTTCCACTAATCGCTTTTTGTAGCACTTCCGCAAACCAATCAGTTTTTTTTATACCGTGACTTGGCTTCGGTGCCTTCACATTCGACGGCATCTTGAGAAATTTGGTAGCACCGGGTTCTGCCCCAAATTTGCCTTTTTCGACATTCCTTACGCAAACGATATATTCTGGCATATCCTTTCTCCTTTAGCAGATAGTGTTGGTATATTGCTTCGAACTAACCTCATCCGTATTCATCATGGTTCTGGATCCTCTACGGCAGCAACAATGACCGAGGACACCAGATTGACGTCGCCCCTGAAAAAGGTCAAGAATATCAGGTAGTACGTATTTTCGGGAAGGACAGGTCCCAGTTTTTGCAGCCCTCAAGAATCCCGTCAAGCGTCAATCCTGAAGCCAAGGCCCCGCAGAAAAGATCAAGCTCGAACATGCTTTCCTCCTTATCTTAAATCCAGCCAACCGGCTACCGGTCAGACAGAATCATTTGCCTCCCGCCAATAAAAATACAGCAGTACAGCCATCACGCCTGCCAACGGATGCCAGAGCATTCCATGCGGTTGAAATACACCGTCTGGATTGCACATGAATTTGCCGGTTTGAGAAAATACCCAGAAAAATGTCGCGGTTAGAATTGAAACTACAGAAAATACCCATAGCAGAACAGTTTTCTTCGTGCCCTGTAAGAACTTGCCAGTTTTCCACCAGATAATACCCTCTACCACCAGATAGGCGAGAACCAGAACCATTATGCTATAGAACGAATTCGGCACGACCTTGTGCAAGGCTGTGAATAGCAAGACCGTTGCAGCATAGCCCAGCCAGAAAAAGGGCGCCGAATTCCAGAGGCGGCGAATTGAATAAAACACCAGGAAAGCTGCAAACACATACATGGACATACCGTCCAGGACTGAACCCCATGCTGTAAGTGATGCATGAAACCACATGCTCCCCAACCCGAGGAACAAGACTGCGAAAATATAGAGGTCAGGCACCCATGTATCCGACTTCATGAGATTTCCACTTCTAATGCCCCTGCGATCTAAATACACACGGCATGCAATAATCAGTGAAGTGATAATTGCGTACAGGTTAAACCAGGTGTTCACTTTTTGCCGTACGCCAGGCTCATGATTCTCAACATCCTCGATGTTGTAAGCCTCGCAAAAACATGTATTCGGTGCATCCGCTGTTGCCTTGGTACACTCATCAGCGCCGCCTGGCCAGCCAGCCGCAACAAATATGAGGAACAGGCCAAGCACAATCACAATACTTCCTCCCCACACAATGAATCCTCTGGCTTTGATCATTGCATTTCTCCTTATGTACTTATGGTTCTGGTAGCTAGTCCTGCCGGTTACCCGTTAACGCGCCAACACCAGTTCACCCTGATCGAGATCAATTGGTGTAAGGTCAACATCCCTGGGTATATCTCGTGGTATTGCCTGGTTTTCGAAAAACAATGCAATTTCATTCGTGCGGCGTGTCTTCAGACCTGGCAGTTCACGGCCGCCAGCCTTGACCCAACGCATTAGCTGGAACGGTACCCCGTCTAAATTCCCGGCATTGATAACCTTTAACAAAGTCGAGCTCCTGAAATTCCCGGTACCGACATTAAATACAAAATCGCACAGCGCCGCATACTGGCCGTCAGTCAGTGAAATCTTGACATTCTGCATCACCGACAACTGTGACCTTCTCATATCCTTGACCAGCAGTTCGGTACCCTGCGCGTCTGTCACACCCTGCAACAATTCAGCAGGTTCAGTGCCATCACACGGCGCGAGTTTTACCAGGTGACCAAAGGCAATCGTGCAATAATCGGCCGGATCGTTATAGAGGTACTTGATGAAGCCCTCGGAATCCTTTGTGAGCTGGATGCCGGGCTCATATACATCGCGTACTTCGATCCCGCGCGTATCAATGTCTCTCTCGACTGACTCAGTCAGGCTACCTGGGGCACGTTTGTCCAGAGTCGGGAACATTCTTGTCTCTGATTTATCGCAACCGGAAAGATAAACAGCCAGAACCAACACCGGAATAAACAGACATTTGTATAAGTTGCTCATACGTATCTCCCTTTTTTTGATTTGTTTCCCCAACCAGACGGGTTACACAAGAGGTGCGATTCATCAAAACCTGGCTCCTGCCACCCGGATTATAACCAGTTACCGGACAGCACGAACGGTGCCCAAAAGAACGGGTGCGAATAAGGCAAAGGCTGATCTGGCATATCAGATCTCTCTATACCACGGAATGTGGCAAGTTCACCATCTGGCACCTGGATTTCACCTTTGATAAACAGTTCCTGCGTGAGTCGTATAGCTTCCGACTTGCTCAAGTCATGGTCCTCATGCAACTGATAAAAGTACTGCATGAACTTGCCCGTACTGTCATCTGCCACCGACCATAGCGTTGCCATCACTGACCTGGCTCCCCGTTTTTGCGCAAAGGCCGAAAAGCTTTCAACTTCCTGTCCGGCAACACTACCGCCTCCAGGCTCGGCCTGGCATTCGAGCGGTAATTGAGGCCGATCCGGAACAGCTTCAATCTCCTGCCCGGCTACACCATCGCCTCCGAGCCCGGTCTGGCATGCAGACAAGGTCAGCAAATCAACACCGGTCAATGGATAATCGAAATCGTAAATCTCACATATATACAGGCGGCTGCCATCGCCAATCAGCAAAAACGAATCCGCTTCACCAGTCGGATCCAACTTGAAGTGACTTGCGATATGTATGACGGTGTACTCGTTGCCGGTCAATACATTACTGAAACTGTTTTTCGTAAAGGCATCGTTGAGATGCCTGACCCCCGGTAACGCTCCCTGGTCAGTATTATTTTCCTTCACGATACCATCCACCTCTCCAATAACGGATGGCAAGGCAGGAAAACCGCTGTGCGGCTTGCTCACACCCATGGCCGCCACCTTCCACGGCTGGCCTGATCGCTCAACCAGATTCTGCTTGACAGCCGGGGTATAGATAACAGTCCCGTATTTCTCGGCGATGTATTGATCACCATCGTGCAATGCAGATATCGGCAGATAGCGCAAATCAAGGTCCAGGTACAGCACCAGTGTATGTGCCCCAAGCCTCGTAAGTGTTTCCTCGACCGGTTTCAGCAGGTAGTCATAGAGTTGTTTCGCCTTGGGTAGCGGGTCTTTGGGTGGATCCTGCAATATTTCCCTGAATGCCAGGATCTCACGACTTAACGCGACGTAGCTGATATCAACATCGCGGTAGATTGGTGTTGTCAGCTTGCTGCTGGTCACAATAATATGCAATTTGTCCGGCATTGCCAGGAAATGAATAGCAACAGCCGACTTGTCCAGTATTTCCAATGTCCCACGGAATGCGGTCAGCGCCTCCAGTTCGGCAACAGAAAATGATCTCTCTCCCTCCGGAAATACCTGGGCAGTCTTAAGTTCACTGAGAAACCGCCCGAACTCCCTTGTGGCGAGTTTAAGTTGCGCTCTCAGTTCAGTGTACCTGGCCTGTTCCACCTCACTGCGCGTACTACTGTCTATTTTACGGAGCTGCCGGTACTCCATGCCAATTTGCGCCAGTCGATTGGTAATTTCGATATACTCGTTATTGACTGCCTGCTCGTGCCCGTTCAGGCTAGCCTGCGTATCACCCGGCATATCGTTACCACGCCGTCGTATGAAGTTGAAATACTCTTCTTCCTTGAGCATGGCAAGCACCTGCTCCGCCTCAAGAAAGCGCCCGAATTCAATGAGCAAGTCCGCCAGCCGACGGTAGACATCCATACGCGTACCTATATATTTCTTCCGGTAGCTGTCCTGCAGCTCAAGATTGGCATTACGAATACCTTGTAAGACATTAACTGCCTGTTTGCCAAAAAATATTGCAGCGCCCGGATTCCCCAGACCGGTATAGGAAATACTCATATTGTCATAGGTGCGCCAGAGTTCTTCCGGCCGATTGACTGTAAGCCACAGTGTCAGCGCGCTCTGGCATTGTTGCAATGCATCACCGTATCGCTTGCGTGTATTACTGAATAAACACAGATTGCCGTAATTGGCAGCCTGACCACTGCGGTTATCCAGTTCCCTGTTAATCTGCAAGGCTTCAGCCAGGTACCTGTCTGCATCCGCATAACGGCCGTAGCTTCCATAAAGCTTTCCGATATTATTCAGGGAACGCGCCAGACCCGGACGGTCTTCCATGCGTCTTTTTGTTTCAGCAGCGCGTTTGTAATAATCCAGCGATTTCGATCGTTTGCCTAGACTCATATATATCGCCGCAATATTATGAGTGGCGGATGTTACCTGCGGCAATGCATTTATCTGCTGCGCCTGTTTGAGCGATATCCTGCAGTAGTCCATTGCCCGGCTATAGTCGGACTGGTTATAAAAAAGCGCGCACAGATTGCCGTTCAGTTTCGATTGTTGAATCCGGGAGCCCGCATTACGACTCATCTCCAGTGCTCTATTGTAATAATCCAGGGCCTTGGTATATTCAGCACGCGAACGATGCCAGCCTCCAATATTATTCAGGCTCTTAATAACCCCCATTTCATCATCTATCTCCTGTGAGATCTTGAGTGACTGTTCGTATTGCACCCGTACCTGCCCGTCTTCGCCAGATTGTTTCAGGGCAGCGCCCAGGTTCCGCCTGCTCTCGGCTTCCACCCTCCTGTCACTCAACACGAGTGCAACCTCCAGAGCAGCTTTTGCCTGTGATACGGCTGACTTGTTCAAACCCATGCGTCGGCTGACCAGACTCTTCATATTCAAACACCCGACCTTAATCCAGGAACCTTCGGCACTGGCTGCAGTACAGTTATCCGCATGTACGAGGGACTTCTCGTAACTGCCGAGAACTTCCAGCGTGCGTGACAATAGCAAACCCGTCTCAGCTGCCATTTTCCTTTCATCCAACTCATGCGCCATAGTCACCGCACGAGTCAGGGTGTCTGCTGCTTTGGTATAATTTTCATCCAGGAAGGATTGCTTGCCTGATGCTATAAACGTCTGCAACTGACCGGGACTGGCAGCCGTCTCGGGAACTGTGACACAGCCCTGCAACAGCAGGGAGAAAACAACAGACACAGCAACCAGAAAGGCATCCCTGCCAGGGCGAAAGACATCGCCCTTATTTAACATAATTCTTTTATACATCGTCCGTCCCTGTCGCTAACCACGCCAATCCTCTATATTTTTATAACGCCGGATCTGTATGCATCCATGGTTGTCAATGCATATATATAGGCTATACTCAGCTACAAATCCAGCCAGAATAACGGCCGGATTCTTTAAGAAGAGGGAGACACAACGACGTTAAACTGAGATCTGCCTGCATTTCAATATTCAGTAAACAGGAAGCATCTACACTGATGATGGGGTGCAACCATTCATTACGGTAAAAAAACGGGCCATTCCGCCAGGGATTGATGAATGAACCAGCCGGTAAGGATTACAGTATCTATTCCAGGCACACTGCCCGGTCTTGTCTCTTCTGCAACAGCTTCTTGTATAATGAAAATGCTGCTGCTTTTAACCACCGTCTTTTTATTACCGGCATGCGGCAATCTCCCGGTTGGGCATGGCCATGTCGAACTGGACGAAAATACAGACCCGAGATTTACCAAGCCGGGCACACCGAATGCCATCGCCACACTACACCCCAGGGGCAGAAACGTTTACCTGAATGGTGGCCGAGCCACCGGAACACCAAGGATGATGAACAACGACACTGTCCACACTGGCCCGGATAGTTGGGCCAAAATCAACTTCATGGGCACCTTTTCAGACAAATGCGAACAAGGGATCGGCATACAGGAATTTCGTACCGGCAGGTTATTAGGCGAGACACGCACCTGCAGGCACCACCTGGAAACCGGTAATGGCAGCATAGAGGCGGATAATAATCACACTGAATATCATATCCGTACCCACCCTAAATTTACCGAACTGACAGTTATAACAGGCACTGCGCTCGTCAGCCCTGCAAGTAATCCCGCCGCACGCGTCAGGGTGCGTAGCCGGCAGGAAGTGCGTCTGCAGGGTCAGACACTCGTCGGGCCACGCACCGTATCGGAACGCGAAATCAGGGCACGCATCAAATGGGCGAGGACCGATGTGCCGGATGTGATCAGTCTTTCGTTAAAGGATGCAAAACAGAGACTTAAGAACGCAGGACTTGCCACAGGATCTGTTATAGAAGTAGCTAATAGTGACAAAAAAAGAACCGGTAATGTGCAAAAACAGGATCCTGTAAAGGGTACCAGCGTATCTTATGACTCAACTGTAAATTTATGGATATGGGGCGAACCACCCAAACTTACCAGGGTACCGAATGTAATCGGGCTATCCCTAAAAGATGCAAAACAGAGACTTAAGAACGCCGGGCTTGTCAAAGGATCTGTTTCAAAAGTAACCAATAATGGCAAAAACAGAACCGGCTATGTGCAGAAACAAGTCCCCGGACAGGGGGCCAGTGTACCTCAAGGTTCATCTGTAAATTTATGGGTGTGGGACAAACCACCAGAACAACAACAACCTATTGTTAGGTGATCAAGCTCTTAATAGAAAGATGTCACATCTGCCTCGATAATACTTATGTAGTACAAGTGGACATCACCACAACAGGAAGTGACGCAATGTACCAGAGCAAGTACCGTAAACTTATCCACCGCCTGATCACACTTGTTGTCTTCGCATTGGCGACTGCATGTGACGACAACACTGTGTTGGAACGTTCCATGCCGACAGCTCAAACCCCTGAAACTGCAGCAAACACCGCCGCGGGACCGGTCGGCGAATTCTGCCCGCTCGGCGTTGCCGTCGAGACAGACGGTATGCGCAAGCTGGCGGTAATTGTCGGTGTGGGCGAGTACAAGGATGACGGGATTCCCGATCTCGCCGGACCGCCCAATGATGCCAGGCGGATGTACGACATGCTTACCGGCGAGAATGGTTACGGGTTCCCGAAGCAGAACGTCTGCCTGCTGCTGGATAAACAGGCGGACAAGACCGGCTTCCAGGATGTCTTTAATCGTGCCCTGGTCGAACGCGCACGTGAAAACGACATCGCGGTGGTCTATTTTGCCGGTCACGGCGGACAGGCCAGGGACCTGAACCAGGATGAGCCGGACAATCGCGATGAGACCCTGCTGCTGCATGATGCCAGTTCGGCGGATGCCTCAATGGACCTGACCGATGACGAGTTGCACGTCATGCTGACAAAACTGAATATACAAACGCCGAATATCACCCTGATACTCGATTCCTGTAATTCGGGAAGCGCCCAGCGCGGCCCGGATGCCGGCACCTACGTTGCGCGTTTTTTTGGCCGCGACCTTGCCGATGAAGAGACAACAGAAACCGAACCAGGCGATGATACGGGAGATGCGGGAGCAGAACTGGCCAGCGCCGACCTTCCCGGCCTCATTGCGTTGACTGCTGCACGCGACGGAACCGCCGCGATGGAAATCAATGGCCAGGGCATCTTTACCAACGCATTGGTTAGCACCCTCTCTGAAGGATCGGACGAACCGATGACCTACGCACAACTTGCACGCAAGGTCCCGATCAAAGTGTCGTCAGAAAGCAACCAGATACCTTCGTTCCAGGGCGACCTTGAACGACATGTTTTCGGTGCATCCGGCGCCCGACGACCGGTTGCCTGGGAAGTTATCAATATCGGCGAGACACTGACGCTGGGTGGCCCACCG
>JBDLIH010000098.1:0-8424 GCA_039714975.1 Pseudomonadota bacterium | reverse complement strand
ACAGATTTATTGACTCGATATAGTCATTTACCAGTGTCAGCTCGATATTGATTCCATACTTGTCTGCCCACTTCTTGATAATCCCTGCACTGTCGGCATACCCCCAGGGTTCCCAGCCGGTGTAGTGGGACCATGCCACACGGTATGTTTCCGCAGCATGTGAGAGCGCACTAAAAAAGACACATCCAACCAGGACAATCAGAAAATTAATCCGTTTCACATTAAAACTCCTCTTTTAGTTTATTAATGGACCACAGTGGGTCCCTGGCAAACTGATCTGTTTGCGATCATCAGTCGACGATCTCGATAGAAAAATCAGATGCTACCCGTTCTGTATTCTCAATCTTGCGAATTTCCTCCTCGGACTCGGCAGCCAGGCGATCCATTTCAACAATATTCTCCGCCATCCTGGGCAGCGCTTCCTGACGATAACGGTTAATGTCATCAAGTGCTGCACGAATGTCATCAAATGCCTGTTTGAGCACCCCGATATCAAGCTGTGTACCCGATGCCTGTTTTTGAATCTCGGCACCCTGCGTGCGCAGGCGGGATGCTGTCCCTGCAATCAGATTTTCTGTCGTCTCTGTGATTGCCTGTACCTTCTCCAGAACAATCTTTTGGTTGGCAAGCGCCAGTGCCAGGGTGACTGCAACCTGCAGTGCACTCACAGTCACATTATTTGCCCGGTTAACACCGCGGATCAGCTCCTTGTTGTTGCGAATAATCATCTCGGTGGTGAGAAAGCCTTGCTGGTTTACAAGTAGCTGTTGTTGCAGATCCTGAATGCGTTGCCGCAACGGAAACACAAGTTCCTCGGAAATGAACTTGTGCCGTGGATCTGACTGCGGGATCTCCAGGTTAATTTTGTCTGACAACAGTTTGTCGATCATCTGGCCAAGCTTGACGGCCTTTTCCAACTTGATTGTCAGTGCCCGCATGGCCTTCTGGTCATCAGCAAGCGTTATATTGTCACGCTTGAGTTGCTCCTGACCGTTCTGCAGTGAACGGATAATGGCATCCATCGAGGATGAGGCATTCTCATATCGCGAGAAATAGCGCTTGAGAGGTGTGCCAATACCAGGCAGGTAACCAAGTGCCCGGGTAAACCACCCGGGTTCGAAATCAAACTGCGCCGGGTCCAGTTCCTCGACCTGCATCTTTAGATCAATCAGTGAATTGGCAACCTCACTGCCTTCATCGCTGTCTTTCATCATTGTTGTAAGCGGCTGCTTGAGCATGGCACTGCGCCGGGCCGCTTCCTTCTGCAGGTCCATGCCCATCGCCTCAACGGCCGCCCTGGTCTTGTGCTGTTCATCCAGGTTATTCAGGTCAGCCTTCAGAATACGTGCCACTGCATCTTCGGCCTGATGGAGCAGTTCGGGATCAATTTGTGGATCTGCCTGTAAAAGCAGCGGGTCAGCCAAGTCAAGCTCCTGGCGTAGTTGCTCCTTGTCCGCGAACTCCAGCTTCTGTGACTGCAGGGATTCTCCTGTCATGGTTCCTTTATCCTCGTATTAAATAAGGTATCAATCAGTCCGGAATATCGCTTATATCGGCCTGTTTCTGGAATAACTTTTGGCCCGTTCTGCGAGCGCCCCCAGCTCCTGCATGGCAGACTCCATACCCATAACAGCATGTGTATTCGCAGTATCCATTTCTGCAATTGCTGCCATTATGCTATCCATCTGCGTCATTGCTGCCTCGTTCTGGGAGAACCATTCCTGCACCTTGACGCGTTGCGACCCGAGCAGTTCCAGTCGGGCCTCCAGGGTCGAATATTCACGTTGTTCTGCCGTGGGTAACGAGCCCTGTCCATCAAGATCCTGGAGACGTTGACGGACATGCACCTCATCAATAGCATTCGATCCCTTGAGGATATCGGATACATGTTTCAGATTATCAAGCCCGGCCAGAAATACCTGCTCTGTCATCCCGAGATAGCGACGAAACGTAATCTCGTCAGGATCAAGCTTGCGCCGCAATAACTCCTCGAATGCGTGATACTTGGATCGCAGCCGTTCGAGTTGACCCAGGCCCTGCTTTGATTCAACCTCCCGCAATTCCTTTTCCAGTGTTCTTATCGTTCGGTCGACCCTGCCTGCCAGGATCTTCTGCATATGATTCAGGTACTCGCTGGCATGCTGTTCGCGGCGAATGGTTGCATCAACTGCCCATGCGCCCAGACCAACGGTGACGCCCAAAGCCGCAGGCACCACAAATAGCCAGGAGGGACTTAATAACAGTGCCGCCATCCCGCCCAGAATCCCGGCAGCGGCAGGGTACAGGACATAGGGCTTTTGTGCCGTTGACTTCAGTACCGCTCGGGTGATCGCCTGCGGTGAGAAGTCAGCCTGCACGCCCTTCTTATCAAAATCCCTGCCGGCAGGTTTATATACCAATCTCAGTACGCCTCCGTTGCCAGGGTAATTTCCACGCGTGGCAACCGGTAGGCATAACTGCGGTCCGATTCCCCCGGAAGTCTTTGCAGTGGCCTGGATGAGCCGTAGCCCAATGCCCTGATGCGATTATCATCCATACCATAAGTCACAAGCAAATAGCGTGCAACAGCCTCTGCCCGCTCTGCCGAAAGCATTAGATTTGCCTGCCGGTCTCCGGAAAGCGCAGTATGGCCCTTGATGATGATACGGAAATTCGGATAACGCTGAAGACTTTCCGCGACATCGTCAAGAATCAACTTGCCCTCATAGTCAAGTATTCCGGAACTGCGACGGAAGCTGACGGGTTCAACTTTCAAGGTACCGACTTCCTTGAGCGCCTGCCAACCCTGATCATCCAGCGGTTGAAAGGGTGTGGCCAGGGCAGACGTGGCAACACTCGCATTTGTAGCATAGTTCGCGTACAAGTCAGCAACAAACTGTCGATTAGTCAATCGATAGGGATCCTGGTCCGGAAGAGGATTTATATCAAAATCCTTGTTGGCCAAAAGTACATTCACTGCAGCAGTGATTGTGTCGACCAGTCCTTCCTCTCCACGCTGCCCTGATGGTGTGATCCCATACCAGCCAACGCCGTTTTCGTTAAGCGTAGCCCATTCGACACCCTGCAGCATGGCTTCGACCTGGTTGACATCAAGGCCGGTTACATCCACTACATCCCCCCGTAACTGCCTTGGGTGGTCATGATAATACCGCAGAGTCTCAAAATATTCGTGCAGCAATGTTGCAACAGCTTGAGGATGCTCCTGGGAAAAATACCGCCCCACTACAAGAATATCGACAATCAGTTTGTCGGTGTCTTCAGTACCAATCAGTTTAATGATGCCAGGCTCAGCCAGTGCCTTGGAAACATCAGGTTCCCATAGTACTGCCACCGCTACTTCATTATTCAATAGTTTTTCAAGTGCCTCACTGGAACCATTGCTCTCCTCGCGCCAGCTATCGTTTTTCTGCCTGAAAATCGGCAAATCAAAATGTGTGCTGATCGATTTGAGCAGGTATTCGCTGGGAGAGTCAGGCGTAAATGCGACATGAACACCCTGCCGGTCTTTCAAGGTACTCAGATTGTCAATTTCATCCTGCCGGGCGACGATGGCATCACCACCTTTGGATTCATCTATAACGGCAATCACGACACCTGGATAGTCCTCTGATGCACCATTCAATACATAGGAGTCCACTGTACCCACTGCAAAATCAATGTCGCCGGCCTTAAGGCGTTTGAACCGCCTGGCATAATCTGCCTGGTCATCTTCGCAACGCAAGGCATAACCTGCATCCCGCAGTCTGCGAGTCATTTCGGGCGAACAGAGCGGAAAGTAACCAATCCAGTTATCCATGCCAATCCGCAGGACACCATGTGTGGCTGCAGCATCCGATGTTGAGCGCTGCAACTTGTCACCAAGAAAGGGTAATACGAACTTTGCACCAAGGATGGCAATGCTGCCGACAACCAATATCGCAATAAATGCCTTGAGGTGCCCGCTCATGGAGCCAGAACTCACTGATTGAATTCTACGACATCAAAGGAAGGTGCCTCCGCAAGGACATCTTCCAGTCCTTTACTCAGCTCCTCGGGATTATCTGCCGCACGGTAATAACTGCGTCCCGGCTGGTTCAGAATGTGATTGGTACCAATACAAAACCCTATGGTATGCAGATTGACCGGTGATTCTGCCAGCATGCCTTTGACTACCCTGATCGGGTCTTCGCCTTCGCTTGCCAATCCATCAGTGACAACAACAAGGTGATACTCGCCATAGCCCTGCTGCCTCTCACCCTGTTCGGTTAATTTCCGGTATGCAAGATTTATAGCTGAACGCAGGGGTGTGTTACCGGCAGCATCGACCCGACTGAGCACATCATTGGCACGGTTGTGGTTATCATGCCCGAGCGGGATCAACTCCTGCATCTCACTATTGGTAAATACAGCCAGGCCAAAGTTCGCGTTCTGTGGCAGGGAGCGGGCAAATGCAGCAATCGCCTTGCGTGCCACCTGAATCTTGGTGTCCCTCCCCGAGCAACCTCGCTCTCCCATGCTGCCTGATCCATCCAGAACCACATAGTAGTTGGCGATCAGCAGTTCATCTGAAAGCAAAGGAGTTTCTTCCGTGTCGCTAACCGGCGGCCAGGTATTCAGTGTGGCCGACAAGGCATACGATTCCTGACCAGGACCGTCATGGCCTTGTGATTCCTGAGTATCCGGTCCGGTATTGCCTTTCCGGCTGGCCGTATCCGAAAAATATGTGGGGTATATCCAGAATATAAAAACAATCAGAAGCACTATCCATATCCAGGACTTACCTCTGTTTCCCAGCGAGGGCGCGTGCCTTCTCATGACCTGTACTCCGCGGTCCTAAAGTGGCCTGAATACTGAGGCCTCTGCCTCTACCTGTAATATACGGAATTCGACACGCATATTGTCACGCCATTGCTTTTCTGTTTTTGGTGCACACGGATCTGCACCACAGATACCACTCTTCGGTTTCGCAATTCCGTGACCTACAACGGCAAACTGGCTGGCATCGATCGTGATGCCTTTAGCCTTGGCGAAGTCGATAACGCTATCACGTACAGAGACGGCACGTGACAAACTAAGATTCTTGGCTGACTGTTTCACCCTGCCCAACACAACCTCGGAATCGCCTTCCTTCTTCTTGCGCAGGTAACCCAGTGGATCACTGTGACCTTCAATGGTAATCAATGCCCCGCCATAGGTGGACGCATAATTAATAACCTTATTAAAAGAATCCTGATAAAGATCAGCCGAAAACTGGTTCTGGTTTGGTTTGAAAAAGATCTCAAAGGCAAACAGCTCACCCTCTGTCAGGGTACCCTGCCGTTGTTTGCGGGCAACGACGGCTGCTACCTGTTCCTGGTTGAAACGTTGTCCGCCTGTACTGGTTACCGCCTTTAATCCCTTGCGCAGTTGCTGGTAGTCCCACTCGGCACTTTTTATTGGTGTCTTCTTCGGTAGTAAACCCAGCCCGATAAATGCAGTCTGGATTTCACCGGTTAATTGCTGCATGGAACGAGGGTAAGCTGGATTCGAGAAAAATTCGACATTCCCTTGCCAGCCGACGTACTCGGCATCCGCATATAAACCTTCCGCATCTGCCGTAGCCTGTGCACTGTCGAGCAATAACGATGCCGCTGATGTGACCATTTTCCTATAATCCGACTTCCTGGACGCCTTGTCCCGGAACAGTTCGCGCAACCTCTCCTCGCCCTTCAGCAGGCCCTGCACAAAGGCCTGAACCTTGTCACGGTGTTTACTGAGATAGTCACTGCGAACTGCATATACATCAGCAACAATACGATTGGCTGTACGGGTAGAAAGCAGGATTTGTGCGCCTTTAACCGAGTCCTCTGCCCCGGTACCTACAGTGCCGCCGGATGTCAGGACCATCGCATCAGGAATGATCACAAAAGCAGCATCCACATCCCCTTGCTTGAATGCAGCCATTGGCGAGTTTTGAGTACCTGTGAGGTCCGGTAACCAGCGCAGTTTTACGTCACGCGTTGACAGGCCGGCATCACCAAGAATTTTGGTCATATAGTCGACATGTGGCCCATAGGCCTGTAGCGCGATAGTCTTGCCCTTGAGGTCCTTTGCAGCGTGGATGCCCGGTTTTACCACCAGTGCATCACCACCGGCAGACCAAGTCATCTGATAAATGACAACAGGTTTGGTACGTGAGTCGCGCGCGAGTACCTCTGCAGCCATGTTCATCATGCCCATGGTGCCACGCAGATAAGGTGATTGGCCAGACAGGTAGGTTTCAACCTGCCTGGAGAACACATCTTCACGGACCAGTTCGACATCCAGCCCCTGGGCAGCAAAGATACTACCTGACTGGGTGCGTTTGTTATTTCCATTGGCAAAAATAGTCGCAATATCGCCGCCCCAGGTAATCATGGGGACCTGGACCGGGCCGCTTTCCTTCACAACACCGACTTTCTGGCTCGCAAGCACACTGGAAAGCGGAGGCGACTCTATATAGCGTGGCGCAGCGACTGCATCACGGGATCCCATGGGAAGCACGTTCAAGACAACAAGAAAGATCAACCATCTGTACATAGACATGACTCCATTCATCGGCGCAGGCTGCAAGAAGTTGACATTGAGCACGGTACCACTAAAGTGCTGATGCAGGGCTGATTGTAATAAGGTTACACTGGCCTGACAAATAATTGTTTTCAGTTTATTTATAATTGCCACTAACTCACTCACCATCCCTATACCAAATATGAATGAGCTTAAGGATCTGGAACTCATCATTGATTCGGGCACACCGATCATCCTGCTTGAAACTCATGATGAAAGACGCGTACAGGCGCTCTTCAGGAGGCTGGCAACACGTTTGGGGAAACCCCTCTACCGGTGGTCTGTCGCAACAGGATTACACCGCCTGGATAGTGACTATGCCATCACGAAAGCAAAACAAAAACCAGCGGAACTGCTAGGCCATATACTTGCTGCCAGAGAACCCGGACTCTATCTCCTTCTGGATTTTCATCCCTGGCTGGATGACCCGGTTACCGTCCGCTTGTTGCGTGAAGCTGCACAAATGCATCACAGCGTAGCGCACACACTGGTGCTGGTGGGCCCCTCACTGCCAACTCCACCTGAGATCCGCACCCTGGCAGCACGCTTCGAGTTTTCACTGCCTACCCTGGAGCAACTCGAGGAACTCATCCACGAAGAAGGAGAGGAATGGGGCCGCAAGCATCAAAAACGGGTACAGGCGAGTTCGGATGTCATCAGTGCACTCGCGCGGAATCTTGCCGGGCTGACCTTTACTGATGCCCGGCGCTTGATACGCAACGCCATCGTCGACGACAGCATGCTCACGGAGGGCGATCTGCCGGAGATCATGGAAGCCAAGTACAAATTGCTGGACATGGGCGGTGTCCTTGCCTTTGAGATGGATACGGAAAAATTTACCGACGTTGCAGGGATGGAGAAGCTGAAACTGTGGCTGGAAAACCGTCGCGAGGTATTTCTCTCCGATGAGGCGCCGCCGGGGCTGGATTCACCCAAGGGGCTGCTGTTGTTGGGCGTCCAGGGCGGGGGTAAGAGCCTGGCGGCCAAGGCGGTAGCCGGTGCCTGGGGTTTGCCACTGCTGCGTCTTGATTTTGCCACCTTGTACAACAAATATTACGGTGAAACCGAGCGTAACCTGCGGGAATCCCTGCGCACGGCCTCAATCATGGCACCCTGCGTCTTGTGGATAGACGAGATTGAAAAGGGCCTGTCGACCGACAGTGATGAGGGCGGGCCATCAAAGCGTATATTGGGAACGCTCCTTACCTGGATGGCAGAACGTGAAGAGAAAGTATTCCTGGTCGCGACCGCAAATGACATTGAAGCGCTCCCCCCGGAACTATTACGCAAAGGACGGTTTGACGAAATTTTCTTTGTTGATCTGCCAAAGCCGGAAGTGCGCGTAAGAATTTTCGAGATTCACCTGCGTATTCGTGAGCTGGATCCTGCTGACTTCAATCTGGATGTACTCGCGGCAGCATCGGCTGGGTTCACCGGGGCAGAAATCGAACAGGCTGTAGTCTCTGCACTCTATACCGCCCATGCCCGGGGTGAATCGCTGAATACGGAACATGTCCGCACCGAGATCGAAAATACACGGCCGCTTTCGGTACTAATGGCAGAAAAAATCAACTATCTTCGCACTTGGGCGGCAGAACGGACTGTACCAGCTGACTGACTGCTTAATCATATCGTACTGCGATGTGACATTGATATGAATAAGTGCAGGCCAACAAACCGCTTCCGTTATACAGCTTGGTTACCCGGAGGTGTGCATTTCATCACACCCCGGATGTATTCCTATCCTCTTTCAATGTAGTGCATCTACTGGCAGGCAGCCGGAAGCAGATGCTCGTTCACGCCCTGCCCGTAGCAAACCCAGCTCAGCTCGCCGTCTTCAACTGCAGGCTCCAGAATAAC
>JBDLIH010000097.1:0-8539 GCA_039714975.1 Pseudomonadota bacterium | reverse complement strand
GTTGCCGACCATTCCACCGTGCCTGATGCCAAAAAGACCCTCGGCCAGATCGGCTGGGTAACGGAGGGCAGCGGTTTCCCTGAACTCGACGAGGTGACCTTCCTGCTGGAGGCCGGGGAGATCGGCGGCCCGGTGCAGTCACCGGCCGGCTGGCATCTGGTCCGGGTGCTGGACCAGCGCGATGCGCAGCACAAGAACATTGCCGCCGAACAGACCCGGAAGAAAGCCAGGCGCCTGTACCTCGAAGACCAGCTCAACCAGTACGTCATCAACCTGCGCAAGGAGTCCTTTCCGGTCGAGATCGACGATACCATGATGAGCAAGCTGTCCCAGCAGGAGATCGACTGGTACCAGGAGATGATGGAGAAGGCGCAGAAGTCCCCCGAGGAGGTCTTTGAGGATATCAAGCGCCTGCAGAAGAAGTAGCGGCTATATATTTATTGTAGGTGTGCCGCCCCCGGCGCGATGTTAGCCCATCCCAATCGCGGCGGGGACGCCGCTCCTACGGATGCTCCTGCTGTTTCTGGCGGGCGTTGATCTCGTACTCCAGTTCACCAATGTTCTCCTGCAGGCGCTGCGAGGCAAGCTGGTTGCGCATCTGTACGAGAACCGGAAGCCGTTCGATGACCTTGCGTCCGGTCGGTGAACTGTAGAAGGTATTCATATCATTTACCTCCTGCTCGGTGAACTCATGCATGTACATGTTGCTCAGAGCATCCTTGAGACTGCCCCAGCCGATGTGGCGTTCCAGAAATTCATTTACTACATCCTGATGGGGCTTTAACCCCGGGTTCTGTGCGATTTGCAATGCCAGTACGCTCGCAACGCTTTCGTCGATCTTCTGTTGCATCGAGGTTAATTCAAATAATTGCTCCACCGCCTGCCGGTGTGAGGCTTCGTCGGCATGCACAGTGATCTGGCCAGTACCGATCAGTAAAATGATCACGAACCTGAATAATTTCCAGTTAGACATAATTACCCCTTGTTATTAAATTGATATTGTGCACTTCTAATCATGATTTGGTGGAGTAGCTTCGGCAGTGGAAGTATCCATGAGTTCCGTCAGCATGGTGACCACATACGGGGCATCCCAGTTGACCGGACCATAGGCCTCGTAACGGATCTGGCCACCGGGATCGATGACAAAGGTGCTGGGAAGCCCGATGCCCTTCCAGCGTTTGAAGGCCTGACTGTCTGTATCCATGAGGATGACCATGTGTTCATCCATCTTTTTAACGAACCCCGGAAGCTTGCGCTGTTCTTCGCCCACATTTATGGCAAGGATAACAAACGGCCGGTCCGCAAGTATTTCGGTCAGCCGGATCATTTCCGGTATTTCCTGGATGCAGGGGTGACACCAGCCGGCCCAGAAATTCACCAGCACGACTTTTCCCAGGTAATCTTCCAACGAGTGCTGTTGATCGTGATTATCTTTCAACACCAGCGGAGGAGGTGCCGGGGTCTCACGGTATTCCTGCAGATCTCCTGCATACGTCACCATGGCAAAAGACCAGCAGAGCAGTAATGTCAATGTAATGAAGTATCGCGTCATTTCACAGTAAAGGTTTAAGGAACGTTATTTCTATCAAAGAACAACCATATGAAGCACATGATAGAATCAAAGATATTATACGTAAACAAGGTTCCTGACACCTTTACTTTTCCTGTGCTACAGTTGAGTTTCATGTTGCTGTCTGAGCGAGCCAGCCCTGGGTGAAAGCAAATGACCTGTTCAAACAAACCACAATCCCGCCTGGTGGCCATACTGGTCATCACTGGCATTGTTGTCTTATCAGGTAAACCACAGCTGGTTTATGCTGAGCAGTTTGAGCCCCCGAGCCTGGAGGGATTCAACTTGCACGTTGAACGCGATGCCGATGGCGATGGCGACGAGATCAACGAAACGCATATCAAGCAGTATCTGAATCAGTCAGGTGACAGTATTGTCAGTATGACCACCAAGGACCAGTTGTGGGCCTGGAGCCTGAATACCCGTGACAACAATTCAGGTATACGTAATTACGTAATCCGCGACAGCGATTGCGACGGTATCTTTGACGAGGTCTACGGACTCGACGACGAGTACCACGTGCCGGACTGTCTGAAGTAGTTACGACATATCAAATCAATTGTGATAGCTGGTGTACTCTTCAGGATTATCACTTGCATGGTCACGCGGTGCGGAAGACAGCCACCGGGATCGTCTCAAACGGACAATCGCGACCGATACAGTTATGAGTTGTGTCTGGTGCTGGTACAGGAGCAGCAGCTGCGCTACACCGTCTTTCAATACATTAATTCCCAGCCGCTGCATGCAAGCCGACCTGGTCCAGTAGAGACTCACGAATAGCCACCAGGCTCTGGTCTTCAGGCGACTCGTCTATCATCGAGGAAATGGTTTTCAGTGCGTCATACCAGATGCCTTCGATGGCATAGACACTAACCAGGTCCATTCCATGACTTTTCTCTATACGACTGGTTAAGCCTTCGCCTGGCTCCATCAGCTCGATTACCCCACTGGCAATGACACCTGTCGATTGACTGCCTTCATCAATGACCTGTGTTACTGACCATTGGTAGCGAAGCTCCGGCTGCAGGGAGAGGTTGTGGTCACCCAGGTTCAATTGCTGGATACCGGCGGCCTTTTCACTGCCAGCCTTGACCTCCAGCAGCGGATCGATTTTATCCTTGTCGAGCAGGGCGATTTTAAAGCGCGTAACCACCGGGGTGCGTGCATACCAGTAGAGGGTTGGCTGTGCCTGCAGGGTCAAGCCGGTATGATCCGGGGCCAGGACCTGCAATATCGCTGCCTCACCATCCATACCCCGCTTACTTTCGTCTGCCTCGTCCGGGGAGTCGTCACGCAGTGGTGGCTTGTAGATGATGGCCGGTCTCATATCTGCAGTCTTGACTGCCTGAGAGCCCATTACACTCTGTCCCTGTTCTGCGGCGTTTGATGTGGCGATGACAGCCCCCAGCGAAATAGCGACGATCCACTGCAGCCCATACTTAATCAATGATTGATATGTCATGACATTTACCTTCTAACACTATAAATGAATTATTCTGACAATTACCTTAACAGAAGGGAACCGGCTTTGCTTTACTTCACCTTGAATTCCAGGTTCCTGACACCTTAAGGCTCTTATCTTTGGACTCTTGTTGTTGGTTCGGCATTATCTTGTTAATCGTGGCCAGCACTTCATCCGTCTCCCAAATCGTATGGCGCCGATTACCCTGTCGCGAATTCTGCTTTCCCTGATATTTTGGATGTTAAAAAAAGTCAATTAAGCATGCAGCTGGAAGGTGTCATCTATGGCATGAGGCATGTCAATTATGACAGTGACATCTGCCATTTATGGCTAGCAGGTAATAAAACTGAATATTATGATATTGACTAACAGGTTCATAGTATTGCCATTTTGTATGGTTCGATTTCAACCTGCTGTCAGGGGTATGTCGTGACAATAAAGCAGTCAACCTGACGGCTAAAACATTGGGAAAAAAGTCCCAATGTATGTTATAGTGCCGATCAACTTCCACGCATTGCGCGTGGCAGCTTAAACCGACAAATTGGCATAAAGCAGACTGGGATAACGATCACAATCCGGGAATCATATGTTCTGTATGTTTTTTGTTTCATACATGATTGTGATTCATTCGGCAGGAGTTGGCGGGGTCCATGGTCAACAACACTTACAGCTGGAGGAGGCTGAAAACAATGAACAACTATTCTTCGTGGGCAACACCCACATCAACCATTGACTTTCTCAGGCGCATCCCGCACGTGTTTGTTTTCATCGGCGTCCTGTTTGGGCTGGCCGTCACGACGACCGCCTGGGCGGGTGATGAAATCGACATCGAACGTGCAAGCTGGAGTAGCGATCGTGCCCAGTTAACGGTGCGCGGTGAACACGCGCCGGATGATGGTATCGTGACCATCCGCTACGGCAAAAAAAATGACAATGGTGCCGTGATCGGCACCACCCAGGCGGACGATGATGGCGACTGGGAGTTCCGCATCACCAGTCCGAATCCGGTGCCCTGCGACGTAACCGCGCAGGCCGGTGGCGACGATGATGATAAGGAAGTACGCGATGCCCCGAACGACTGCAGCAACGACGGTGGTGCACCGCCAGCAAACAATGCACCTGTCTGTGCTATCGATACACCGGCAGGTAACGTCACTATCACCGTCGGCGGGAGCGTCAACTACACTGGAACCGTCACCGACCCCGACGCGGGCGATACCGTCACCATCAGCTGGGTGTTCAACGGCGGCACACCGGCCAACTCCGGCGCCGAAGATCCGGGTAACGTGACCTACGGCACAGTGGGTACCTTCACCACCACCCTTGACGCCACTGATAACAACGGTGCAGCGTGCGCTCAGCAGACCCGCACCATCACCGTCGAGCAGCAGCAGGTGCAGGAGTGCAACATCGCCGTCAGCCCGACGACGCTCGCCTTCGGTAATGTGACCCTGGGCAATTCCCCGACCTTGAGCACCACGGTGAGCAACAATGGCGCGGTCGCCTGTAACGTCAACCTGGTGCGCACCGGTAGCAACGACTTCGCCATCACCAGCGCTACCAGCTTCAACGTGGCCGCCGGCGGCTCCCAGAACGTCTCGGTGAGCTACACCCCCGGTCAGACCGGCGCCGACAACGGTAATGTAGAGGTCAACAGCAATGACCCCGACACCCCCACGGTCAACGTGGGTCTCTCCGGTAATGGTGTCGATCAGCAGGCGCAGTGCATCCCGGTGACCAACGGCGTCTCTATCAATTCCACCAGCCAGGACGGTTGCCCGGAACAACTGGTGCCCGAGGTTAACCAGGTGCTGAACAGCAACTTCCGTGTGCTGGCCATCAACGACCTGGGTATGCACTGCGGCGACTTCGATACCCGTATCTCCAGCATCCTGCCGCCGTTCCAGGTGCTGCTCGGTCAGGTGATTGAGCGGGGTGCCACCCCGACGCTGAACCCGTTGGGCGTGAGCCTGGAGTACTCTGCGGCCACCAACCCCAATGACCCGATCCTGGGCCAGCCGGGTGTCCAGCGCGGCCTGAAGGACGACGGCAGCACCTACAAGACCAACTTCTGGGATGCGGTTGCCGGCGGCGCCTATGACCCGTTCTACCCCGGCGGACTTGGCATTACCCCGTTGGCGACCGGAGGGTTCCCGGTGACCGCGGACATCGGCCTGCCAGTGCCGAACGTGGAAGAGCTGTACATTGGTCCGGACGGCATAGTGAACAGCGGCGACGAAGGCCTGACGGCAGTGCAGCACGCGATGCCGGGGCTGACCAACCCCTACTTCATTAATGCGCCGCAGGCGGTTGAGGAGCACTTCACGGACAAGCCGTTCTTCATCAACTTCCCGTTCGGCTATGTGGCCGCGGACCTGAATGTGTACGAGGGTGCGGGTATTCCATTCGCGGCCTACGACGACTTCGGTCGCGAGAACGCCTACCCGCTGGTGCGTGTCGAGGCCAAGCAGGGCAACACGACCGTTGGCACGGTCGATACCGTGCTGCCGATCTCGGGTGAGGCGAGCTGTACAAATTGCCACTCCGACCCGGCCGACGTGCAGAACAGTCGCACCAGCCAGCCGACGGACACTCTGTTGGCTGCCAATCTCCCGGTGGCGACGAGTCTGGACGATCCGGATGCGAACCTGCCGAACGATGTAAGTGTCGAGTATGCGGCGGACATCAACCTTCTGCGCCTGCATGACCTGAAGCACGGCGCCAATTACGTTAACACTTCGGGTGCCTCGACGCCGTGCGATGTCACTGCCAATGGCGGCAACGGTGACGCCAGCTGCCTGATCAACCAGGCGCTGGTACAGGGCAAGCCGGCGGTATGCCAGGTGTGCCATTACACGCCGGCGCTGGATCTGGCGCAGGTGGGTCCGATGGCCGGAGCCCCCGGCACCACGGCCAACGGGCGTAATCAGCTGGCGCATTCCAGTAACTCCAACGTGATGCACAGCCACCACGGTGGTCTCGGCAACCTGTTCCCGCCGATGCCGGCGCCGAATCAGTTGGCCGATGGTACGATCACCAACCAGGCCGAACGCCTGGCGGTGCTGGAAGATACCTGTTACCAGTGCCACCCGGGCACCAACGTGCAGTGTCTGCGTGGCGCCATGTTCAACGGCGGCATGCTGTGCAACGACTGCCACGGCGACATGCAGCAGGTGGGTGCGGACTTCTCGCAGGACGTCACGCCGGGCAACCCGGCGCCGGGCTCGCTGCTCCTGGGCGGCAACTTCTATGACCCGAACGACCCGCAGCCGCGCGTGCCCTGGGCCAACGAGCCGGGTTGCGGTTCCTGTCACACCGGTGACGTGCGCAACAACGCCTTCACGGTGAACGGTGCGTCCGCGAACGTTGACGTCAACCCGACCGACGTCATCGTCAACACGGCGGACGTGGACGGCAACACCGACAACATCCGTCTGCGCCAGGCCTACCGGATCAGCGACAACACCATCAATAACGGCAAGGCAACCCCCATCGTGCCGAGCAACAAGCGGTTTGCCGAGCCGGCGGTTCCTGCCAGCTTCAACGGCTTCGCCAACCCGGGTGCGGGCAATCCGCAGCTGTATCGGGTGAGCACGGGCCACGGCGGTGTCATGTGTGAAGGCTGTCATGGTGCAACCCATGCGGAATGGCCGAATGCCAACCCGGACTCGAACGACAACGTGACGGCCGATCAGCTGCAGGGCCACACGGGCACCATCATCGAGTGCGGTACCTGCCACACGAATGTTGATAATCTGAGTACGGACGGCTCGCTTAACAGTTTGCAAGGGCCTCACGGCATGCATACGGTAGGTGACAACACCGGCTTTGTCGACGCCGACCATAAGCGGAACATCGACAGGAATGCCTGTCGTGAATGCCATGGCCAGAACGGTGAGGGTTCGGTGCTTTCGCGCACTGCGGCCGACCGCGACTTCACTGGTATTAAAGACGGTGGTTTCGTGCCCAAGGGCACACCGGTCACCTGTACCGAGTGCCACGGCAACGAGTTGTAACGACACTCACGCACCACCGGCGGCATGGACGCTGCCACGCTATGCAACACAAGCCCCGCCGGATGTTTAGCCGGCGGGGCTTTTTTCGTCTGCGCTCCCATGCCACCGACCTTGTCTCAGGCGCCGCCATCACCGCCCCTGGCCAGATGCCGCGCCGGCCACCCTGTTCTTGCCCTTCTTGACACCTGGATCCAAACCGCATGATTATCGGAATAATGATACGAGGTATGCATCGAACTGCTGCAGGGATCGTCCTGATCCTCCTGGTCCTTGGCCTTTACCCGCCCAGCGGCCCGGCCGGCGAGCTGTCCGAGGTGCCAGTTGCGCTGCGGCTCGAGTTGAACCTGCCGGACCTGTCCGGGCAGCAGCGCAACCTGGACGAGTTCGCCGGGAAGGTGCTGCTGGTCAATTTCTGGGCAAGCTGGTGCAGGCCGTGCATCGAGGAGGTGCCCGGCATCCGGCGACTGATAGAGTCGATGGCAGACGCGCCCTTCGCCGTGATCGGCGTGAACGTCGGTGAAGCGGAACGGCGGGTGCAAGCGACGGTGAAGCGGTTTCGCATGGAGTTCCCCATTCTGCTGGACAAGGACAGCACCGTATTCAAGGACTGGGGCGCCAATGTCCTTCCCACGGCCTACGTCCTGGACGGCAGCGGCAGGGTGCGCTACATCGGGCGTGGCCCCCTGGAGTGGGACCGGGACGACATCGTCGACAGGCTGTTGCAACTGGCGGAACAGCCGACTCAAGGCAAATAGGACGCAGAGGAACAGTACCGGGTATTCATTGCCCGGGGCACAGAAGTCAGCTGTATCCTGTGTCATGAAAACAAGATCAACGAAGGTGGCGGTGACTGATTAGCGGCCGTACCTGGAAAAACCCCGGAACTTCCAGAGTTGTTACTCACTAACTTGATATGGATCAAGGTTGCCAGGGTACAAGGGTGCGACGATTCGTCGCAGTTTCAGAGTCCCCGGTTAGGGAGGGGAAATGCTCTGTATGTCTATTTTTAAACAGTAACAGGGGAGAACAATGAACCCAATCAAACAGAAAGCATTGTCGGTACTGATCGGAATCGGTCTGGCAATGGGATCGGCCACCAGTGCCTGGTCGCAGGATGCCCTGAAAGATGTGATGAAGGCACGTGGATTGACCGAAAAGGATGTGCTGGCAGCGGCCAAGACCTATACACCGACCGGCGGTCGTGATGAGTATATGGTATTCGCCTCGGGCGGGCAGAGCGGCCAGCTGATTGTCTACGGCGTACCGTCCATGCGCATTCTCAAATATATCGGTGTGTTTACCCCCGAGCCCTGGCAGGGTTACGGTTTTGATGACGAATCCAAGGCCGTGCTGGCCCAGGGTCGCATCATGGGCAAGGACATCACCTTCGGTGATACCCACCATCCGGCGATTTCCGAGACCAACGGTGATTACGATGGCCGCTTTGTATTTATCAATGACAAGGCCAATCCGCGTATCGCCGTCGTCGAT
>JBDLIH010000096.1:0-8646 GCA_039714975.1 Pseudomonadota bacterium | reverse complement strand
CCACAGGGTGGCCAGGTTGCGGTAGCTGGTCAGTGCATTGATGTCGGTAATGGCGTTGTTCGCCAGTCGCAGTTCGCGCAGCGTATCAGACAGCGGGGCCGCACCCAGCGGGATGATGTCGAAGATCCGGTTGTCCGAGGCATTGAGTGATTCCAGTAGCGGTAGTTGCTCGACACCGAATAAATCCCGGATACCGTGTTTCACGCAGACCAGTTCCCGCACGTCCTCTGCATTGACCCAACCCTGAGCAGCCGTTTGCTCGTCGAAACAAGCCTGGAAATTTGGGTCAGGGAAAGTGGGCAGTGGCACCGCCGCGGTCGGCCCGGTCAGGTGCGTCAGCAGCAGGAAACTGAAAGCGAGAGACCGCCAGCTTAAGTTACGCTTGGGTAGCAATGTACGCAGGGTAGTGGCGGATGTGATAGATGTCATGGTCATGTTCCTTCATTCGTTATTTATCTTCCTGGATAGGATGCTCATCCTGGACTGAATACCGTAACGAACTTGGTCGACATCTACATGGACAACTTTAGCCTGACTTCCGCGAATTAACCCTGAGCCACCAAAATTTGGCTGCCATCCTATTCCAGGTACATTGCTTCTGCATTGGAGTGGCAGGATGCGCCTCCCATAATTCAATATTCTCAGGATCCAGAAATAACCTGGTATTAATATGCCGTGCCTTTGACTGATACATCCCACGCATAGGGACTTTGTATTCCCCTCAAGGGTTTACGATGGACCAGAAATGCTCTATTTAATCAATCATACTGTTCTGTCCAACTTGGACTGACAAAGGACACAACCAGAAGCCAAATAGGAATCGATCAAGTGCCGAAAGATTGGGTGCAACGTCGCCGGGAGCGTTTAATGACCAGGAGCTGCTGTTTCATGAGCAGGCTGTCGGCGACAACGGCCCTCGCACCGCCGGGTCCCGGGAGTTTGGCGACTGTAGTTAATAGATGGGCGAGGAGTATCAGCAGGTCCTTCATGGCAGAGCAGGGTAGGGAAGGATGCGAGCAAGAACGAGGCTGTCTAAATCACCGTTTTCCGGTGATAATTAGCAGTTCGCCTGGCACAGGTGATATTTTTGCAGATTTAATTCAGCGTTTATCTTAATCCGTAGCGTTTCATTTTTCGGTAAAGAGTACGGGTGCTGATACCCAGCGCCGCCGCCGTTCGCCTTCTACTGCCGTATTGTTCTTTCAGTACTGCTGCGATGCGACGAGATTCGGCGTCACCAACACATATTGCCGGATCTGCAACGTTGTGTGACAAGCCGGGATTGGCTTCATCTTCCGCTGATGTTGAGAGTTGAACCGTCTTGGGTGCATTTTCGAAGGCTTTAAGAAGCTGTGGTTTATCAACCCATCCATCAGCGCTTCCCGCTGATGCAGCATACAGATAATTGCGCAATTCCCGGATGTTGCCGGGATAGTTTCTGTTCTGCAGTATTTCCAGCGCAGTATCGGTCAGTCGGTAGTGCCGCCTGGTGGACCGCGACAGGCGACTTAGCAGCGTGTCCGCAAGCAGCGGGATGTCTTGCCGGCGCTCGCGCAGACCAGGAAGATAGACAGTCATACAGGCAATCCGGTAATAGAGATCCTCCCGGAATTGATGGTTCTTCACTGCTTCCCACAAGTGGCGATTTGTGGCACAGACAACTCGCACATCCGCACTTAGAATCTTGTGTCCGCCGACGCGACGAAACTCACCGGTGTCGAGCACACGCAGTAACTTGGCTTGCATAGTGGCTGGCAGTTCCCCAATTTCATCCAGAAATAGCGTCCCTCCCTCCGCCAACTCGATCATTCCCTGCTTCATGCCCACGCTGCCAGTAAAAGAACCTCGCTCATGCCCGAACAATTCGCTTTCGACGAGTGACTCACTCAGATTGGTGCAATCGACGGTGACATACGGCTTGTCCTTACGATCCGAGTGCTGGTAAATAAAATTGGCAGCCAATTCCTTTCCTGTTCCGGTTTCTCCCATGAGCAGTACCGGAACCCTTGAATGCGCTACCAGCTGCAACTGTTCGATCATGGCCAGAAACGCGGGGGATTCTCCAACCATGTGCACCGTTTCCCCGGTTTCTGCTGGATCATCCTGTTGGGTCAGTTCCTGAATACTCTCGCCAAGGTAGGTCTCACCGTCATCTGCCATGATGGGGAACGCGGTCACTCTAACCCAGTACGTGTGTCCGGTTTCATCCCGGTGGGTGTGCAGGCAGGAATGCGGCATATTCTTTTCATAGACTTGACGATGCGGACATTCCTCACCCTCTTCGGAGCACGGTCTGGAGTGGGCGTGACAGATCTCGTAGCAGTGCTTGCCAATGGCCTGATCCACGTTAGTGGCGTATGCCCGTTCATAAGCCTGATTGAGGGCGAGAATCCGAAAATGTTTATCGATTACCATGAACGGCTGTTCATGACTTTCGACTAACGTCTGGAATCCGATTTTCGGCTTCATCACTCGACCCTGATCAGGAAGTGGGTGTTTCATTTCTCCGCACCTGATTCTAGTCTATTACCCAATCTTTCTCTCGGCTTTTTTATGTGACAGCGCTGTCACTTCATGCGCCATTCTGTCACCTTCGTTGCTGTCAGTATTCAGGGCTCCGGTCGGATATTTCGTATAAAACAGTTGGTTTAGTTGATTTTATGCGCTGGCACAGATTCTGCATTGTAGGTGATAGTTAATTACCAGGGCGGCCAAACTTAAGAATAACAATGTCCATTATAAATTTCTAATGTACCTATACAGTTCGACTGGAGGAGCAGAGATGAAGAAAACCTATGCATTACTGTGTACGGCCATTCTCATGTTCGGGATGG
Organism: Pseudomonadota bacterium; assembly: GCA_039714975.1. Classification (GTDB taxonomy): domain Bacteria; phylum Pseudomonadota; class Gammaproteobacteria; order UBA9214; family UBA9214; genus UBA9214. Next base: position 5,812 of record JBDLIH010000096.1, on the reverse strand, counting down.
CTTCATTCACGGTAGAGGCGGCAAAACCTGTAGACAACGATGGCGATGGCGTTACATCCAACAGGGACTGTAATGACGACGATCCAACCGTCTGGGAGCTGAACTCCTGTGGTGAGTGCGCTCCGGAACCACCCGAGGGGTGTGGCACCTGTACACCAACTCCCGGTGAAGAAACCCAGGAACTTACCTGCGACGACACTATCGACAACGACTGCGATACCTACACCGACGGCGATGATTCGGATTGTCCGACCGGTGGTGCCTGTTCGGATTACACGGACAGGGGGCTGTGCAATGACGATCCCGCCTGTGAATGGCAGGGCAACCCCAATAACGGGTCGTGCGTGGACATCCCTGGCGGCAACCGCGATGTGGTCGTCATGGCTACCAACGATCTCGGCATGCACTGCGCCTGCCCGGGATCCGAGTACATGCTCCTGTTGCCACCTTTCAACACCCTGCGGGCGCAGGTAATCGAGCGCGGCGGTAAGAGTCCGGTAGTGCTCTCCGACCCGACGGATATCCGGGTCGAGTACGACGTCCTTGAGAACCATGATGTGTTCAACAGTTACAAACCCGATGATCCATCAAAAACGGATCTCAGCACGGATTTCTACTATTCCACCTGGATGGAGATGATGCCTGAGTACGGTTTCGGCCTTGCAAGAGTCGATGATGGTGGCCCGAATCATGGTGCGATCCGGGGGCTGACCGGGGCAATGCTGGCGGGTGAGATGGACGCCCAGGTTGAGGGGTGGTGGGAGGTCATTGGTGTCCCTGCCTTCCCGGATGCCCATAATTCGAGTAACCCTGAATACATCATGGTCGATCCACTTGGCGGACCAGACCGCAACCCCTACCTGACCGGTGAGGTCAATGTCTACGAGCAGTCAAGCGGTGATCTCCTTGCCTCGACCACCACGACGGTACCGACCTCCTTCGGCGGCTGTTGCAGTTGCCACCTTGCGCTGGCGGATGCTACGCCCGGCTACACGCCCGATCCTGAGAGCTCTTTCGATCTGATGGCTGATCTGCACGAGCGTGACAGCGGTATCAACTTTGGCGATCCCGCCGTGCTTGATCCCAACAATGATGGCGTACCGGGTCCGGTTCGCTGCTCCGTGTGTCACTGGGATCCTGCCATGGGTGAGACGAGCCCTCCCGGCGGTTATGTCAACGCCACCACGGGGGAAGCCCTGCCGATATCACAGTACAGCTTCTCCGATGTATTGCACCGCTGGCATGTCGAGAACACCGAGGTCCTGAGTTACAATCCGGACCTGGCGACGGATTGCTATGAGTGCCATCCGAGCAACGAGGTCAATTGCTATCGTGGCCACCACACCCTCAAGACGCTCGGGCAGGACAACCATGCCGTCTGGTGCACTGACTGCCACGGCGACCTGCACGAGCGGGTGGCTGAAGGGCAGTTGGCCAACCCCTGGTCCGAGGCGACCCTGCCCAGGTGTCAGGATTGCCACAGTGCCACCGGCGAGAACGAAGTCCTGCATCATACCTTTGGTGGTTCCTTTCTGAAGAGCATGTCGCACAAGAATGATACGATCCTGTGCTCCACCTGCCACGGTGCACCACACGCGCTCAATCCGTCAACGCTGGCCAAGGACAACATCCAGAACCAGGCCTTGCAGGGAATGGATAACCCCATAGGCAAGTGTTCCGTCTGTCACACCAACAAGAAGGACGGTTACAGCAAGCCGGCCCACTAGGCCGAACCGCTATAATTCGCTGCAGCAACCAGACAGGAGGAGGGGAGATTCCCCCTCCTCCTGTCTGGCCATTTCAGGAGTAAACTTGCGATGCTTGTCCCTTACGAAACCGGGAGGAAACCGACCATGAGAGTATGTTGGCTGTGGACCGCCCTTGTTACGCTGGTTCTGCTTTCGACCGCCACCCGCAGTTTTGCCATGGAAGACGCCGGGACTCAGGACGCAATCGATCTGGCGGTCACCAGCGCACTCGTTAAACAATGGGGCAGCCGTCCGAGCTTCCCGGAGTCTGTCACCTTTGCCTACTACCACGTTTACATGACCCGTGCCCTCGGCCAGGAAATCACCCCGGAAACCCGGCAGAAGGTCGTCAAATATATCGCCAGGTGTCAGCAGCCGGATGGCGGGTTCACACCAGCGCCGGCACACGCTAAAACCGCAAGTGTAATTTACACCTATTACGCCCTTTTGACGCTCGACCTGCTAAAGGAGACAAAAGCGATTGACAGGAAAGCGGCCATTCGTTTCCTGCATGCCCGCATACAGGAGGGGGGTGGCATAGCCGGCACTGCAAGAGCAGGCGAGCAGGCGAGCCTGGCGACGACCTATTACGGCATCGAGGCCCTTCGGCTCCTGGGCGCTGCTGGCTCACTGGAGAAAACACCAGTGGCGGCATTCATCCAGCGGTATCGCGAGAAGGGCCGGGGGTTCGCCCGGGTGGAAGGCGGTACCTCAATCCCGCAGTCCACCTTTATGGGGGTGCGGGCACTGAAGAGCCTCGGGGAGTTAACGAACAAGACCAGCAGTGAAGTAGTCACCTATCTGAAAGGCACCCGTTACTCGGGACTGGTCAAGGATCAACAATATCGTCTGTTACCCGGCATCGATGCAATGGCCTTCACCCTCGAAGCACTCGCCACGCTATCGGCGATGCCGCAGGTGAATACAGACAGGGTTCAGGAGTTCATCAGTTCGCTCTATGTTCCCGCGAACGGTGGTTTCGGTCCCAAGCCCGGCCTTGGTACAACCCCGCCAAGCACCTATCACGCCGTCCTCAGCCTGGTCCGATTAGGGAAATTGCCGGATCCCCTGATTCAAAAACGAGTCACAAGTTCAGCAGCAGCGGTGCCGTAAGTGGTGGGCAGCATGCGCTACTTGCCTTTCTATCTCTGAAAATTCAACTGTGAGTATGTTTTTGCCGCGATTTGCTGACTATGGCAGAAGGCTGATCAGGTTCTGAGCTGTTTCCTCGACAATAATCCTGAAGGTTACCGGCTCTGCGGAGCCGCTCTCCCATGCATAGGTAACTTCTTCTGTTCCTTCCCAGACAATAGACCCATCAACACTGTCCCAGATTTGGAAGAACATCCTGATATTGGCTTCCTTGGTCTGAATCAGTCGAATACCCAATGCGCTGAAACGGCCTCTTGACTGCTGACTGAAATTGGAAAGTTTAAGCTGTGCCAGGTAGCGTACTCCGGTCGCCTTGCCGACCTCTTTTAGCATGTCCTGCCTGAAAATGCCCGTATCTCCATAATCAACATACATAGCTATGTAGTTATCAGCGAAACCAGCCTTGTTGATAGCGCTCAGGGTCTGTGGCAGTGACACAACTTTTATATCGGGGCGTTCCTCATTCATGACCTCGGCGAAGATGAATGCCAGTGTCTGCTTGTCCTCTTCCTGCCCGGTAACGGTTGACGGGGTTATAAAGGCCAGCCCATAGTTTTCAAGGTCTGCACTGTTCAGGGACATGGCGGAATGGTGAGCCGTGGAATGGACCTGGTCTGTCGCACAACCCGAGAGAAGGCTTGTAGCCAAAAAGGCAATCATAAGCCACCATATGAAATGTTGAATACGATAATCAATCATCTGCTTTACCTGTAATGTTCACTGCATAGATGTGGAACTATAGCAAGTATTATTATTTTCTAATACTGCAGACTGGAGGCGACATTCCTGGCTGCTTGATTAAGGCCCTCGGATATTTGCCGCCGTTTTTGTTTGATCTTAAAGTGGCCGGTTTTGGTTATTCGGTAAACAGAGGCTATCGTGAAGGGTGGATAGTACAAATCTTTACCTCCGCGGAGTATATGGTATCCGGGTTGTCCAAATTATATACTGGTTGAGTACGTTGAAGTACTGGATATACAGTGAGCATATAACAATCAATTTTTTGAACCTCCAGAATGTCAAAAGAAAAGAAACCAAACTTTAACCTGCAATCCATTCTGGATTCACATGAAAATCCGTTTGTCCTCATTGATGAGAGCTACACCATTGTAGAAGCCAACAGGGCTTACTGTGCTTGTTACGATACTTCCCCAAGCGAAATCGTGGGATCAAAGTGCCACATGGTTCACCATAACAGTGAGTTACCGTGCCATAGCTATGGTGAGGAATGTCCGATGCAAAGGGTTATGGAAACCGGTGACAGGTACGAGGTTTGCCATGTGCACCATAACCATGAATATAACCCAGAGTGCGTCAGTGTCAAAGGTTTTCCGATTGCCGACGAAGATGGCAATCGCTATCTAGGTGAGGAAATTGTCCAGGCTGCCAGAATGGCAGATGCAGCAGAAAAAAATGCAATACAATCCACAGAAGCCAGATATATTGCCCGGTTGCTGGTAGAGCACCACGGTCATCGCCGCAAGGTTGCTGAGAGGCTGAAAGTCAGTGAACGCACGCTTTACCGAAAACTGGTGAATTACAATTTAACGAACGTTGGTAAAAACACCTGATCGACTGTCCCGGTACAAACACGTGGCCTGAGCTGTTCGCCTCTCTTTTCGCCCTGATCGATTGGTGTTCAAGAGTAAATCGAATGGCAGGTTACTGGCGGGAACAGGACGTTCCCGGGTTAACCAAACTCTGTGAGTTCGCACCTGGCGTAGTTGCAGTCACATCTGAGGATAATCAAGATTCGCAGTCAGCACTCGCGATTTCTGATGTGCGGACCTTGTTGCCCGTTTAATACGTTAGCTATATACGGAAAATAGAGCTAGTCTGTGATCTCGGATTTTGTTGAGTCCTGCGAGGTATAAGACGTGAAACCCCCCATCATTACTCTGTTCGACTGCTTTGCTGCCCTGATAATGTCGGCATTGACCGCAGGACCGAATATTTCCTGCGCGGATAAGGAGCCGTTTACCTACGGTACCGGAAATTTGATGGTCGTCGTCGAGAGGGAAAACAAAAGTATCCTTATAATCGACGGAACCGACCTTGAGGTCATTAAAAGAATCAGTCTTCCGAATGCCACCCAACCGCACGCCCCGGTGTTCTCACCCGATGGCCGCTACTACTATGTAATGGGCAGGAATGGTTACTTCGCAAAGGTCGATCTGCTAGCACAGAAGATTGTCGCGGAGCAGACCATAGGCACGGATTCAAGAGGCTCGGCCATCAGTATGAACGGCAAGTACATCTTCGCCGGTAACTACAGTCCTGGAAGCGCCGTCATTATGGACGCAAGAGATCTTAAGATACTCAAGCGTATCGAGGGACCAGAGGCGCTGGTCGGGGGGAAAATCAGGGCTTCGCGCTGCGCTTCCATCACTGATATCGGCGGGGTCAAGGATCTTATGGCGGTCACGTGGAAGGACGCCGGTCAGGTATGGATTGTGGATATGAAGACAGCCCCTGAGTTTAAGATCATTAAAAAGTTCAAGGGCGCCGGTGCAGACATACACGATGCATCCGTCTCCGAAGGAGGCAGATACTATATGCTCGCGGACCACAAGGGCAACCATGTGTGGATACTCGACGCGTACAAGGATGTCGTGAACGACAGTACCGCTTACAAGGGCACAATCGGAACGGATCCGCTGCCGCATACCAGTGTATGCTGGGGCGAGATATGTTTTGAGACCAATGGTAGTAAAGGTACTGTAACTGCCTTCAATCCGGCCACGATGGAACACATTGCCAATATACCGACTTCACGTAAATACAACCCGTCATCCCTGGGCGGCTTCTTCACCAGCAAACACCCCGGCGCGCCGCACATACTGTCGGATTCGGCTCTCGCCGGCAAGAAGACCCATCGCTACATATACGTAATCGATGTGGAGAAGTTGGAG
>JBDLIH010000095.1:0-8855 GCA_039714975.1 Pseudomonadota bacterium | reverse complement strand
AACACAGTATCGACTTATGCGTTGAGCCGACGCTTGATGCCAAGTGTTAATATTTCATTGGATTCTTTACTTGCCATGGTCTTGGGAATTCCGGGGACACCCATTAGCCAGCCGGTGTCAATGGTGCGATCAAAGGCCTGCTGAAAAAACAGCATAACTTGTTAACGATAGCCAACGTTTTTTACGATACCGCACCCGTTATGTCTCAGTCTATGGCATCGGATCCAAACGATCCGCACCAGTCACCCATCTGGATCAAGGCAGAACACATCCTTTGTTTCTCCGCCCTTGGTATCTATATACCCCACACAATCTTCGGTACCAAACCGTGTCCAATGAGGATCACAGAATCTATGGTTCAGCCTTCGCTGTCCAGCCCCGGAATAGCTCACGGTTTGGGCGAAACGTAAAAAATGATGGCCGACCGGAATGTCCAATCAGTATAGTTGGTTTCACCAGTCCCCAGCCTGGTTCATCCCAGTCGCCCAAACCTAACCCGGAAACATTAATTTGGCCTCATACGGTATTTGATGCTTGAGCATCATCCAGGTTGCTCTTGCCAGTTTCCTGGCGACTGCCCGAATTGCAATAATGCCGTTGGTCTTGGCCTTTTTCCGTTCATAGAAGCGCTGTGCCAACGGCTCAAAGCGTACCGCGAAATGCGCGGCTTCAGAAAATGCCCATGATAGATATTTATTGCCGGCCTTGGCATTGCCCGCACCCTTCTTTTTCCCATTGCTGGTTCGCTGAGAGTCGACACACCGACAATACGAGGCAAACTGCCCGGCACCTGGAAAACGATGGATATCGCCTACCTCCAACATGATGGTCAAGCCCAGAATAGGCCCTACGCCTTTGATGGTTTGCAAGATTCGGAATTCGTCTGACAACTCAACTGCCTTGATTGCTGAACGCTCCAGTTTTTGGACCTCCTCTTGCAGCGTACGCAAAACAGCCAGTCCCGCATCGACGGCTTGTCGGGTGTATCCATCGACCAGATCTGGTTCATAATTGGCCTTGCGTATCGTATTGCAACTGACCCGAATGCCGCTTGAACGCCAGATCTGATTTTGAATACTGATCAGTTGGCTGCTGGCCGTGCGCACCAAAAAGGCACGGCGCCTCAGCAGATCGCGTACTGCGCGCTGCGCCTTTGGGTAAATGTAGCCAGTAGGCAAAATGCCCAGCCGCATCAAATGGGCCAGCCAGAACGCATCATGGGAGTCGTCGCTGTACTTCAGACCATCGTATTGTTTTACTGCTACGGTATTCACGAGCTTCGGTTTAAACCCGGCCTCCTGCAGCCCATCCACTAACCAGTACCAGTTAAACGTCGATTCCACCGCAACACCTTGTAGTGTCTCTTTGTAGGGTTCCAGCACTTGAAGCGTCAGTGACAGATCATTGGCCAAGCGTCTTTCATATATGCGCTTATCATCAGCATCGATTACCACCACAACGTGGTTATTTGAATGCAAGTCAATTCCGCAGTAATGTTGCATGTCAGTCTCCTCATCTTTGTCGAGCAGCCAGTTTAACAACTGGCTGCGAGGAGGCTGGCTAGAGGATTATCAGTATATTTATTACCTATGCTCTGTTGAGAATTAGGATTAAGTAAATTGTCCCCGGAATTCCATCATGGCAAAGGGAGCCGAAGCGAGTTTCAAGAAGTAAAAAAACTGCTGGTGTTAGCGATACGCAAGTTGAGAAATGGCAAACATTAGAAATGATACTGATAAGGCATCCGTGCAGGCGGGCATAAATAGAAACACGCCCCGGTGAGGATGGTCCGGGGCGTGTAGTGACGCCACGGAGAGTTATTAGACGCCACTGGTTAACAGGTTATGGCATATCTCCGGGTCTGCCTATTATCCGGAGGTACAGGCGGACAAAGAATACCCCGCCACAAGGACGGGCTACACCCTCCCCCAACAATTCCCGGAAGCAATGACAGTCCTCATTGAAGGATTGGGTTCTGGTTGCCGTTATTACTATTGAGCAAAGGAGGAAGAAATGACCGTAGTAATCACAGCAGCAATTATCTTTGTAGCCATTCTCCTTGCGGAGCATTGGCATTTATTTTAAGGATAGTAACCTATCCGGCCAGGGACCGTGCTTATCTAAATGCTACCGGCCACCTAGGGGTCAGGCAGCCAGAGCATGTCCTTACTTCCCTGTTTCAACCATTACGGGGGCGGTGATCGGGTGAAGTATTGATTAGCCTGGGGTGGGTTGTCCTTCCTCGAGCTGGTGACCCTCGCACACCATCGGCGCAGAGTTGTGCACTTCAATGTCACGGCGCATCCGACTGCCCGGTGGACCGCTCAGCAGATCATTGAGGCTTTTTCCTGGGACAAGGCACCGAAGTATCACCTGCGGGATCGAGATGGCAGTGCGGCGGCTGAATTTCTGTAAATCAGGGGTTGAGTTGCGAAAGTCGGGCTAACGGTGATCGAAAGGTGCGATGCGGTTGTCTTTGTCGGGTATGGGTGAGACCTCAGCAACAATCGAAATCACGGTAGGTCGATAACCTGCCTGTCTGTACCAGCGTCAGGACTTTGGGGCTAGTCATCGAATATTCTGTCGAGGTCATCTGTATCCTCAGATGTGGATAAACGGGGTATGTGATCCTCCGTATAACCTATTTTATCCATGACTCGATTGATTCTTTCTGATTGAACTTCAAGTTCATCTGCCACTTTGCTGACCTCCGCACCCTTCCCGTCATCCAATGCCATTCTGGTTTGCTCGATGATATAGGGAGTAATGAGAACCACCAGCTCGGTGTTGATACTGTTGATGGCACGGTTGGAAAATAGCAGACCTACTCCGGGTATATCCCCTAGAATGGGTACACCTTCACGAGTTTCTGTTGCAGTGCGCCTCATTAAACCGCCGATGAATACGGTCTGGCCACTTTCAACCAGCATGGTAGTTGTGACTTCGGTGGTAGTCTGGTTCGGGATACCATCATCTGTTACAGTCCCAGTACTGACCTCCGGGTGTATCTCTAGCAAGACCCGGAAATCCTGGTCTACTGATGGCCTGACTTTGAGGATTACGCCGGATTCAAGGAACTCGGTTGATGTGGTCGTTACATTATCGATGGTCGTGGTGACATTGTAGCCCAGCCGTTCACCAATTAACGTTTCTGCCTGCTGGTCCTCCAGTGCCAGCAGCTTTGGTGTAGCCAGGGTGCGAAGCCGTTCTCGAGCCCTCAGGGTGTCCAGAAAAACTTCTATATTTGGAGTGACAAGGTCAAAGAAAAAACCATCTGAACCTGGATTGGAAGTACCCTGAACACCGAATGCACCCTCACCGTTGTCGTAGCTGAAGAACTTGGACCATTCCAGTCCGTATGACTCGCTGTCCTTCAGGGTGATCTCTAGAATCTCGGCCTTGATAAGAATCTGTTTTGGACGACGATCAAGTTCTTTTAGCAGTGTCGTAATACGATCCAGAAAATAAGGTGTATCCTCCACAACCAATAACTTGCGTTGGTTAAGGCTGGTTATCTTGCCGTAACTCGAAAGATGGTTTTCGAGTATGCCTTTAATGACTTCCGGCTCAGAGTACTGGATCTTGTAGGTGCGTAGTTCTGTCGGTCCGCCCGGTGCATGCCGGCCGGCCTGGTCACGATTGACAATGAAATAACTACCATTGCGACGCTCCACTGCATAGCCCGCCGCAGTCGCAATCGAGTTGATTGCTTCATCGATATTGACGCCGTAAAGGTTGACAGAAACTTCTCCTTCTACATCATCAGATAGCAGAATGTTGACATGTGCCGATCTGGATAACATTTCCATAACTTCCGATATACTAACGCCACGTAGAGTAAGCGATACTTTTCCATTGGTAACAATGCCTGGGTTCTCAATCTCCTGCTGGGGGATATTGATCTGTGTAGTGTCTTGTGCAGCCACCGGGGATGCAAGCAGTGTTGCACATATCAGCACCCCAAGTGCCGGGATTATGGGTGCAGCAACCTTTATGTGACTGATCATCTATGGTTGCTCTCTTTTTTTATCGTCTACCGACAGTATCTTGCGGTTGCCATTCTTGAGAAGTACTACTTGACGTTGCTGTACGGCAACCAGCTTGTATCCATTAATTTCCTCACCAAGGGACAGGATTACACCACCGATATTGGCCAGCGATTGCTGTCCGGCCACCATGGTACCCCGCAATTCGAACAGCACTGAAGTTATATGCTCAGCAGGCGCTGTATTATCCAGCCTCTCTTCGATATTGGCTAATTTTATAAACGGGTTGGTCTTTAGGGCAGGTGCAATCTCTCCTGCGTGGCAGACCAGGGGCAGGCAAAAGGCGACTACCATCGTAAGTTTTTGTTTTGCACCTGGCCTAGTCATTTGCAGCCTCGCGGTAGGAAACTATCGTAAGACTTGCCTTCAAATCAGGCGCCATATTGCTGGAATTCAGCGGACTGATATTGAAATGCTTTATAACCACAAATCCCAGCTCCGTTCCAAGATTCTGCAGCCATGCAAACAAGTCGAAGTAATCGCCGGAAACTTCGACATCGAACGGAATTTCCTCGAAGGTTTTTATTGTATTTGCCTTGTTGGGCCTGACACCAAGCAGTTTAATGTTGTTTTCCCAGGAAATTTCCTGTAAACGACCTATGATGTAGGCTTCCATTTGTCTGGCGGGAAGATCCACCATCTCGCCATGTAAATTATGATCGAGCGTGGTTATTTCCTTTTCAATGGTCGCGATCTCCAGACCCAGGGAATTACCATTCTCTGCAGCTTCTTCGAGAAGTGTCAGTGTGTGCAGCGACTTGCGATACTCCTTGAACTGGGGCCACAAGGCATAGCTGATGAGTGCGGCTGCGATCAACAAGAAAAGACCGCCCATCGCCATGATCAAAATCCTGGGTTCGATGTTCTTCAGGATAGCATCCATCAGCCGGTTACCAATTCGCTGATTACAGTTACAACCATGTCGAAATTTACAACCTTGACATTGGTCATATAGGAGGTATTCAGGATACGTACATCAAGAACCTCCGGTTGCTCGTATAACCGCCTTACAAACTTGGATAGCGCAGAGTGATCACCTGCCTGTCCCTTGATAGTCATACGGGTATCGACTTTCCAGGCCTCGCCGGCATCGGGATCCTTATTATCCAATAATACAACGAAGTAACCTGTATTGACCGACTCCGGTTGGTATTCCACGATGGTACCGGCACGCCGGAATTCCCAATTCAGGAACCATACATCACCACCGGACACTGCAAGATCGATGATGATGAACATCCTTGAGGCAGCCGTGCCACCGCGGAGATTTTTCAACAGTTCCCACTGGCGTTTGTAGCGGTCTCTTTTTTTATAAATCTCAACCAGTGTGTCACGGCGTTGTGCAATGGACTGTTGCTGGTTCTGAAGCACAGCAATATTTTCGCTCAGTTTCCTGGTAACCACCTCAAGAGTTCCATAGATTGCAAGGCTCAAAGCTGTAAACAAGACCGTCGCCACAATCAGACGTCTTCCCCAGCCGTAAATAATGACTCGATTACGGTAGTCCGTTGGTATGAGATCAATCTCGGCCATCGTCCTGCATGCCACTCAGGGCAAGTCCGGTCGCAACCGCAATCTCGGGTATTGGCTCATCGTTTCCCGTCGAAGTACCGTTTTTACGGTCGAACGGTTCCAATGGATTTGGGATGATTTCCACGGGCAGTTTCACCAGGGTGCCGAGAAGATGATTTATGCCCTGCCATCGCGCCATGCTGCCTAGCAAATAGATACGACTGATCGGTTCACCGTGTGTCTGTGACGCCGTGTAGATCAGGGTACGGTTGATTTCCTCTGCCAGATTCAGCAGGGCGGGTTTAACGATCTGCTGGAGTGTCTCGGAAGCATCGATATCAAAACTCGAGCGCGATTGCCTGTTGTACATGCTATCGGGAGCAAAACTGCAGGAGGTAACCAGGGCCTGTACGGCATCCTGCGAGATATCGAGTGCCCGGGTAATATCCTCCATCATTTTCATTTCCCCGAAGCGGATCTCCTGATCAAAAATCAGTCGCGAACCCGAGATGACTGACAAGTAACTTGAAACCCGCCCGCAGTTCAGCGCCAGCACATTTTCACGCTTATTGGCTGGACTCATTGCACTTACCAGCCGTCGGATGGCGGTAGGCCCGATCTCGAGCCGTTTCACTGCAAGGCCGGATTTACGCAGCATTTCCAGATAGTTGATGACGACGCAGCGGTCGGCAACGGCGACTATGGCCAGGTGTTCTTCCGACTTGCTGTCAGACCTGATCGGCAGATAGTCAATGACATAATCCGCCAAATTACCGTCGATACGCTCACTGATAACTTTCAACAGGGCTGACTCACTCGTTTGGTTATCCGGGGCATGGTAGGAAATCGGCATGATTCTGGTGTCAGCGGACGGGAGTCTGGTGACGACGTGTCGCCCCTGGAAGCGGTCACAGGTTAGTGCCTGTTGTATCAGTGCGCGCATCTTTTTATGCGATGCCAGCATGGTTTCCAGTGGTTCCGGGTAAGGTAATGATGACTTTGCGTGTACCGAGATGACACCGTTCGTCGATTCCAACTGCACCATCTGGAGCCTGTTCAATGAGCAGTCGAAGCCAATTGGTCCGATGCACCGTATGGCGAGTTTTGGGTCCAACTTGTGACGTTTAAGTGCAAGGACACCCATGGTTATCTCTTCAACCCCTGATAAGGATTAAATCGACTGGGTTGAGGAATTCTTAAGGAATTCCAACGAGTTGCGTCAGATTATTGACGGTGTGATAGTGCCGCCAGAGGCAACGGGGTCCGCTTCCATACCCGCTCGCAGAGACCGTATCACCAGGTTGAGATTTCCGGCAATGACACCTTTACGTTCCTTTGCCTCATACAAGGCCTTGTCGGCCGTACGATAAATGACTTCCTGTGAGGCCGGGGCATCCGGTGATGTGCTTACCATGCCGATACTGATGGTAATTTTCTCATCATAACTGTCAGTTGGTGGTCTGATTCGCCTGTGTATGGCCTCCAATCCGGAAGACAACAGGCCTTCTGGGTCATCGCCTGTAAATAACAGTGCGAATTCGTCTCCCCCCATACGGACAAAAAAGCCCTTCTCGCCCAGTACTTCACTATAGGCATGGGTGACACAGCGCAGGACATCGTCACCGAAATCATGCCCCCATTTGTCATTGATCGGCTTAAAGTTATCAATATCCAGGAATGCGAAATGATAGGCCAGCCCGTGGCTACGCCACTCCGTTGTCTTTTTTTCAAAAGCGTTTTTAAGAAACCGCCTGTTCCAGGCGCCTGTCAATGCATCTCTATTAGATAGATGCATCAGTCTTTTGTTTCTTTGTTCCAGAGCAAACCGGTTGCGGATATCACTTTTACGCACAAGGATGTTGCGCGTTACCATCCCCAGACTGATCACAACGGCCCCGACCATGATCAATTGTAGAGACCAGGTTGTTTGATGGTCAAAGTGGCTGCGTATGACCTGACCGCCGCTGTTTGGGTGTACTGTAAAGATAGACACTGTGAAAGTACCATAGATCATTGCCAGGACAACAAGCGCCTCCCGCAGGCCCCATGGCACCATCGGGACCACCAGATACAACAGTATTACGCTGGAAAACAAAACCAGATCAAACATACCCGTTTTATGGGCCAGCAACACAATGGCTGTGCCACTGATAATCAGCAACGTCGTTCCCAGCAGGTACAGGGACCGGATATCACGTGCGGCTTGGGCCGACAGGAGTATATGAAAGGCCAGCAGCGCCAGCAGTGCTGTTGTGTACCAGTAGCTTTCCTGGAAGCTGAAGGAGTCGAAAAATATGGATTCCATGGTGAACAGCAACAACAGGGTCAGACTCATGTCGGTAACGCCCTTGCGGGCCTCCTGGAACCCCAGCTTTCTCGCATAGGAGGCAGTATCATCACAAGCATACTGGTACACCCCCCAGGCATCTCCAAGCTGTTTGATTGATTTCTCGATAGCCACCAACATATTTTTCTATTTCTTACAGAGAGTTATGCCATGCCATCTGCATCGGCGGCAGGAGGGTTTTCTTGACCGCTTGACCCTGTCACGGGAGTACAGAATGTGGAGATTTTTCGAGGCTATCAGTGCGATATTCCATGTGGAGATCAATGCGGTTGCACCGGTTGGCGCCAGGTAAGGTGCGCCCCATGGCTTGCTGATCACGGAGAGCAAATGATCTCAACGTTGTCGAAAAACACATCATCCTGTTTACCCAGGAAACTGTTACTGATGAAACGGATCCGGGTGTTCGGGGCGATGTAACTGCTGATGTCATGGCTGGTGGTCACGTAGGCAGGATCATTGTCAGGCCCCCTGAAGTCCTCAAGGGTATTCCAGGACCCACCCCCGTCACCGGAAACCTCAATATTGACCCTGTCGGCAGAGTCATCCAGCCGGCTGCGACGGTAGTCGAATGTCAATATCGCCGTGCCGGCACCCGACAGATCGGCTTCGCGCTCAACGCTTTTGCCCTTATTCTTGATCATCAGGCGAGTGTCACTCAAATCGCTCATGACCTGTGCATCACCCGAGGAGGCGCCACCACTGTCGCCCGTTTCCAGCCAATCCATGGCCCACGCCAGGGTACCGTCGTTGCCGGAATAGCCGATCGCATTGAACTCGTCGCGATAGGTGCCGTCGCAGCTTGTCGATGTCGTGGATGCGGCGATACCCCAGTCCAGGGCACGCTGCAGGATCAGCAGACCGCTGTTGTTGACACGGCTCCATTCAAGATCGCGGCCGAAGGGCAGCATAACGCGCTCTCCGGCAGCGGTACCGCCCCCGGCGAGGGCGTC
>JBDLIH010000094.1:0-9058 GCA_039714975.1 Pseudomonadota bacterium | reverse complement strand
AAAATATATAATTTGTTGCGACACCGGGCGACGCAGTGAGTCGGCCGGTTTCCTGTTGAGTCACAAGGGCTTTGATGTGTATGTGCTGGAGGGCGGCATCCCTGGCCGGTCAATCGATACAGTTGAACCCGTGGCGCAGGGGGATGAGGCCCCTGATGATTTCGCGAAAGTTATTGACTTTGATGAGGGAAAGCGCCTTTCTGAGAGGCAATCAGGCGCTGACAGCAACGATGTGACAACGCATCAAAGGGCAGATGAGGTCGAACTCGCTTTGGCTGAGTTACGTACCGAGAATGAGTCGTTAACTGAACAACTCCAGTCGTATCACAGCTCTGAAGAACGTCTGGCCGGGCAGCTTGAACAGCTGCGTGGTGAATTGGGCGAATCCGGTGAGAAATTGAGCACGTTGTATGCACAGGCAAAAGTCGATGCAGAGCAGCTGGAGCTGTTGCGTGGTGAACTGGGTGAAGCCGGTGAGAAATTGAGAGCCCGCTATGCAAAGGATAATGATGCGACCGACGAAAAGCAGTTGTTACAGGAGCAGTACCATACTCTGCAGGAGGAGTTTTCAGAGCGGGGCAGGGCTTATGAGCAGGAAATTGGACAGTTGCGAGAGCAACTCAAGGATGAACTTGAGCCTCTTGAACATGAGATGGGTGAGACTGCGGCAAAGCTCGAAGAGAAAACGAGACAGGTGGCCAGTCTCCGTGAGGAGCTGTCACTGGCAAGTTCGCAAGCCAGTGAAGACAAGTCTGCTTTTGAGGAGGAACTGAAATCGCTGCTTGATAAATCAAATGAAAAGATAGAACGGCTGGAGGTCAAAAAAGTCGAGTTCAAACAGAAGCAGTCCGTACAAGCGGATGAGCTGGAGACCCTCAAGTCAGAGCATGCACAGTTGCAGCAACAGCTGGTTGACAGCACGGAGCAGAACAAGCATCTGGAAGGTGAAGTTGAGTCTTTAAAGCAGCAGACAGGGTCACTGGTTTCCGCTTCGGATGAACGGTTGCAGAAGTTGCAGGCACAACTGGAGGAAATGCAGGAAAATACAGGTAATATCGAGCAGCTCGTTGGCGAGAAAGAGGTACAAATAGGATCTCTGCAAGAACAACTGGCACAACAGGGGGCAGGGCACGAAACACTTCATAATGAGCATGAATTATTACAACAGCAGCTAAAAGACCTGCACCTGAAACTTGAGCAGCAGGAAGAACGGGCGAAGGTGCTTGAGCAGGAGAACGAAGAGTCAGTCAGGAAAGCACACGAGGATCTAACCCGGAAAAACGATAATGAAAAAGAGCTTCAGGGGCAGATTGACCGGCTGCGGAAGAAACTCGAGCAGCAAACAATTGACCATAAAAAGGCTCGCAAAGGTGCGCGGGATGACACCGATAATTTACGTGAACAGCTGCATGCCGAACGTCAGGACCGTGCAGAAGAACGGGCTGAGATGGCAGCTCGTCAGCGCGAACTGAAGGAGCAGTTATCTGTAATCGCAACCGAGCATGAATCGAACCTGTCAAATCAGTCCGGTACAATTGAACAGGCCCGCGATGCAGCAAGACAGGAGGAACAGGAACGGTTGCAGGAAATTCTTGCTGCACAAGCAGAAACAGAAGACCTGGTCATCAAGCTGCAGCAAGAACTGAAAAAGGCACATGAAGAGATTGCTGAACTTTCCCGTGAGGCAAAGGACCGCAGGCAGGTTGATGTCGAGTTGATGGAGGAACAGAACCAGCAGGCGGCAGCGACTATTTCACAACTTGAATCCCAGCTTAAGCAACTTACTGAAGAACGCGATGTAGCGCTGGATGACCAGCAGTCACTGTGTGACAAGATAAATACATTGCGTGGCGAGGTAGAAGTAGCGCGTGGTCTGGCGGGGGAGAGCAGCGAGCTGGAAGATTCTGCGCAATTGCGTAAGGAACTTGATGAAAATAAAAAGAATGCTGAAATTGCGCTACGGCTGCGAGCCGAGGCAGAAGCGGCTCGCGACCAGCTTCTGCAGGAGCGTGATGCATTGCAGCAGCAGGATTCAGGTGAGGTGCCGAGCGAGCCGTTGTATGTGCCGTCCCTTGATGGGGGTGAAGCAGGTCCCGGACATCCGGGGCCGCAACAGCACATTCAGGAGGCCGTATTGCCGGCGGACAGGCCGGGGTGGGAACAGGAGAATGAGCCGCAGCCCCTGGTTGATGGGAAGCGTGATGACAGACAGCGGCGCTGGCTGGGTACCACAATCGGGCTGGGTCTTGTGGTTGGGTGCGCGCTGGCTGGCTGGCTGTTGATTGGTGTGGATTTCCCTGTGGTCGGCAACGACGAACCACAACGGCTGTCCGTCGATACGGTGCCGGATGCTAAACCCGTACCGGCAGCATCCAATGAATCGCCAACAGTTGCGGAACAACAGGCCAAGCAGCAGGCAGAACCTGTCAGCCCGGATTCCGAGCCCGTCATGGTGCAGGCGCCACCATCTGAAGAGTCACAAGTACAGCCGCCGAAAGAGGATGCTGTTGGTGTTTCGCAGCGGACTCCCGTGATTGCTGGTCGTTCATTCAATGATGGTCTGAAGGCTGGAGGTCAGGGGCCAGTGATGGTAGAGCTGCCGGCAGACAGCTTCGAAATGGGCAGTGCCGGGAAATCCCTGAACTTTGATGAGGGACCGCGGCACCGGGTGAAGGTCCCTGCATTTTCCATCGGTAAGTATGAGGTAACACTCTCTGAATATGACAGATTTGCTCGCGCGACGGGACGTCGCCTGCCAAAAGATGAGTCATGGGGGCGCGGTGATCACCCTGCCATCAATGTTTCATGGAGTGATGCCCGTGCGTATGCCCGCTGGCTTTCGGGGCAGACTGGCAAGAACTACCGTTTGCCATCAGAAGCTGAATGGGAGTATGCCACCCGTGCCGGTAGCGAGGCCAGTTTCTGGTGGTATGGTGACAGTGACAATCCGCATGCGAATTGTTTTAACTGTGGCAGTGAGTGGGATAGTATCAGCACGACAATTGTGGGCAGCTTTGCAGCCAATGCTTTCGGCCTGCATGATGTGAGCGGCAATGTGCAGGAATGGACAGCGGATTGCTATCACGGCAGTTATAAAAATGCCCCGGTAGATGGCAGTGCCTGGGTCTTCCCGGAATGCGACATGCGTGTTGTACGTGGCGGGGCCTATACCAGTCCGCTTGATACGCTGCGTAGTGCCAAGCGCAGTCAGTATAATCAGGACACCCGCCTTGATAACCTTGGTTTTCGTGTTGTCCGCGAGAACTGAAGGTCTTGCTGTAATCCTGGCAGCCGGGTTACCTTTGACGATGGTTGAAAAAAGCGGCAGGCGCCCGTAGTCTGCCGACATGCCGGAGACAACAGACCGTCGGACAGTCATCTGTCATCTTGATGAACTGAATGACCCTGATAGCCGGGGACTGACCCTATGCGTGGATAAGCGGTTTTACGACGTGTTTATTGTGCGGCGGGGACAGCAGGTTTTCGGTTACCTGAACAGTTGTCCGCATACGGGCGGTCCACTCGACTGGGTACCGGACCAGTTCCTGAATCTCGACAGGAATTACATCCAGTGTGCAACGCATGATGCCTTGTTCCGTCTCAATGACGGCCACTGTATCGCAGGTCCCTGTGCCGGTGACCGACTCACGCCTGTACCTGTTCTGATCGATGCCGGGGAGATTGTGGTCGTGTGCGATGACTTTCCCGCAGCCGGTTATTGATGCTGTCAGGTTAATTCGGGAATGGTGGGTGATGCCTAGAGATCTTTCAGCAGTTCCTTGAGAATGCTCATGTACTCGTCACAGGGCCCGGGTTTCATTGTTACTGTCGTGGCCTGTACCGGTTGCAATGCAATGCCATATTCAGGTAGTTGGTCATGGTTCCTGATGGTTGTTATGCCGCTGTTTTCCGACACAATTGTGCCGCTCTCTATTTCGTAGATTGCTGCCATGATGCCTCTCCCGCGGTTACCTTAACAAGGGTATCGGCAGCAGGCACAAGCGGTTAAGTGCTTTCCAAGCCGGCGGGTGAGGTTATGTTTTACACTGTTGGCAGGCGTACGTTTGGCTAGTCAACCTCGTCCAGTGGGTTGATGTGATCATTAGGCGCAGTCAGTTCAAGGTCAACACCATAATCTTCTTTTTCAATATCCAGTGATCCAGACCAGTCCTCTGGCGCTTCAATCGGGACTATCTCCATTTCATTCCAGGTATCAAAATCGATTTCCTCGATGGCGCCATCAAAGAACTGGACCTCCATGGTTGCAGTATCATCATCGAGCGCTACTATCTCGAATCTGTCACTGTTTATCGATTTGTACCAGTCACCGAGACGTGGTTGATAAGTGTTTGCCATTTTATATCTCCATTATGTCAGTCTGCTAACGTGGACGAAAAAAGCCGGGCGATGACACTGCTATTCTTTAATGTCTGACACCATTTATAAAACCTGTATTGATGCTTGGCAAGCAATTCAGTATTAGCTTATTTTCAAACATACAGCTGGCCAATTTTTGGCACAGCAGGCCGCTGGCTGGTGTCAACCTGCACCCATGTCAGGTGTGGTCTTGCGGTTGCGCTGCAGATAGTCTCAGGCAGCTTATGAGAATGCCGTATAACTGCCTGCATTTAAAAAGAAAGCGGGATTCCGGGTTGGGGGTGTCCGATCCGCCGGGCGGTATGAACGGTGATAAAGGGATGACATAAAATCGCTATTTTATGTCCCCTAACTGCTGAAAAGTACGTCCTGTTAGGTTAAAGTGCGCGTTCGAATTTTTTCGCATACCCCTTTGAAATTCCGAGTGAGGACAACAACATGGCCGATTACAAGATTGCACCATCGATTCTGTCAGCAGATTTTGCCCGTCTGGGAGACGAAGTCACAAAGGTGCTGGATGACGGTGCAGACATTGTGCATTTCGATGTCATGGACAATCATTATGTGCCCAACCTGACAATCGGCCCGCTGGTTTGTGAGGCATTGCGCAATCACGGTGTCACTGCTGACATTGACGTGCACCTGATGGTGAAACCGGTAGACCGGATTATTCCTGATTTTGCCAAGGCAGGTGCGACGTACATTACCTTTCACCCGGAGGCCAGTGAGCACATCGACCGTTCGCTGATGCTGATTCGGGAAAATGGCTGTAAATCCGGCCTGGTGTTTAATCCTGCAACACCGCTGGATTATCTGACGCATGTTATTGACAAGGTCGACATGATCCTGCTGATGTCAGTCAACCCCGGGTTTGGCGGACAAAGTTTTATTCCTGAAGCACTGGTTAAATTGCGTGAGGCGCGCAGGATTATTGATGACAGTGGCTGTGCTATTCGCCTGGAGATTGATGGTGGTGTCAAGGTAGACAATATTGGTGAAATCGCTGCCGCCGGTGCTGATACCTTCGTCGCCGGTTCTGCGATCTTCGGGGCGGATGACTACAAGGCAACCATTGCTGCCATGCGCGCTGAAATTGCCAGGGCTGTTGCCTGAGTCTGACCTGATGCGCAAGCCCGGGATGATCCTGATTGATGTGGACGGTACGCTGGTCGACAGCGTACCGGATCTCGCCTGGTGTGTGGATGCGATGATGGCGGAACTCGGACGTGAATCCTGTGGTGAAACGCGGGTTCGTGACTGGGTAGGTAACGGTGTCGAACGGCTGGTAAGAAGGGCGTTGGTCGGGGCTCTGAAGGGTGAGCCGGACGAGGCTGATTTTGAGCGGGCCTATCCACTGTTCCTGGCCTTGTATGCAGAAAACACCTCAAAACGTTCCTGCCTTTATCCGGGGATCCGCGAAGGTCTGGATTTGCTTAAGGCAGGGAACTACCGTCTCGGCTGTGTCACCAATAAGGCGGCACAGTTTACGGGGCCGCTGCTAAAGGATCTTGGCATATATGATGATTTTTCAATTGTCATCAGTGGTGATACATTAACAAAGAAGAAGCCGGATCCTGCACCATTACTGCATGGCGCAAGGTTCTTCAGCGTCGAGCCCGGAAACGCCATGATGATCGGTGATTCTGTCAGTGATGTGGCGGCTGCGCGTGCGGCCGGGTTTCAGATTGTATGCATGAGTTATGGGTATAATCACGGTGTCGATATACGCGAGTCAGCACCGGATGCCGTGATCGACACACTGACAGAGATTATTCCTTTGCTGGAACAGGCAGCTTGAAAAATATGCAATTCACTGGAGAGATAAACCTGACGCAGCACCATGTCAGCAGTCGATGGCGGCAGAATGCCTGCTGTTCGAACTGCTGCTTTGTGCAACCCGGTTTTCTCAAAAGTGAGTGTAATGACACCTGAACAATTCAAGACCCTGGCCAGCCAGGGATACAACCGCATTCCTGTAACCCGCGAGGTTCTAGCTGACCTCGATACCCCCGTCAGTACCTTTATCAAGCTGGCTGACAGGCCCTATTCCTACCTGTTTGAGTCTGTCCATGGCGGTGAAAAATGGGGCCGTTATTCCATAATCGGACTGCCATGTTCTACGGTATTGCGCATTAATGGTCATGACATCACGCTGTTGCAGGATGATGAAGTCATTGAATCGGCTACTAGCGATGACCCACTGGCCTGGGTAGAGACCTTCCAGTCACGTTATCAGGCGCCCGAGTTGCCGGACTTGCCGCGGTTTAACGGAGGATTGGTCGGTTATTTCGGTTATGACACCGTGCGCTATATAGAACCCCGACTGGCCTCGTTCAACAAGCCGGATCTGATTGGCTGTCCGGATATCCTGCTGATGGTGTCGGATGAGTTGCTGGTCTTCGATAATCTGGCAGGGACCCTGCAATTGATTGTGCACGTTGACCCTGAAGAAGGTGATGCCTGGGCGCAGGGTCAGGCCCGGCTGGATGAACTGGAAACCCGGTTACGGATAGCCGCGTCCGGTTATGAAACACAAGTCGGTGGTAGTGAAAGGGTCGAGGAAACCGATTTTGTCTCCGGTTTCACACGCGCAGGTTTCGAGGCGGCCGTAGACCGGATCAAGGACTACATCGTGGAAGGCGATGCCATGCAGGTGGTGTTGTCACAGCGTATGTCAGTACCGTTTACGGCGCCGCCGCTGGATTTGTACCGTGCCTTGCGTAACCTGAATCCATCTCCCTATATGTACTACCTGAATCTTGGCGACTTCCAGGTCGTCGGGTCTTCGCCGGAGATCCTGGTACACCTGGAGGATGATGTGGTGACGGTCAGGCCGATTGCCGGCACCCGGCCACGAGGCAAGGATGAGGCGGAAGACCAGGCACTGGAGCTTGATTTGCTGGCCGATCCGAAAGAACTGGCCGAGCATCTGATGCTGATCGATCTGGGGCGTAACGATGTCGGACGGGTCAGCAAGGTGGGCAGTGTTGAGCTGACTGAAAATATGCTCATCGAACGTTACTCGCATGTCATGCACATTGTCTCCAATGTCATTGGTAGTATTCAGCCCGGCATGAGCGCGATAGATGTGCTGCGGGCGACTTTCCCGGCGGGCACCGTCAGCGGGGCGCCGAAAATTCGTGCCATGGAAATAATCGATGAGCTGGAACCGGTCAAGCGGGGCGTGTATGCCGGTGCAGTGGGGTATCTGTCATGGTCGGGCAATATGGATACGGCGATCGCGATTCGTACCGCTGTTATCAAGGACGGCACCCTGCATATTCAGGCCGGCGCAGGAATTGTTGCAGATTCGGTGCCTGCCAATGAGTGGGACGAGACCATGAACAAGGGGCGTGCAATTTTCCGTGCCGTTGCCATGGCCTGTCGCGGGCTGGAAGGGAGGCGCTGAACATGCTTCTGATGATCGACAACTAACATGAGTGTCCAGAGCCGTCCAGCACCATCTAAGGCAGTACTGTAACAACATGTAATTACAGTAATTAATCTATATTTTCTCCGAGGCTGTCCAACACAATCCATTCACATCCATGACGAAAGCGGGTATCGTTGCGGGTATCCAAAACTGTAATTAACATGGGTGCCCCAATGAAACGGAAACTGAACGTGACGGTAATCCGCAATGCCAAGCCCAGGGACAGGTCCTACAAGCTGGCTGATGGTGGGGGTCAGCGTGACGCCTAATGCGGAACAGGTCAGGCAAGCGCTTCAGAACGAACAGCAATCAGCACGTACGCACGGCGCCCGTATCAGGGGCGCACTGGAACATATCCGTACAAGCAAAGAAAAACCCGCGCACCTGGCTGGTAAACGCGGGCCTGTTAATACTCCAAACAACTTGCACACTCATTATGGCAGCAACGAGACCTAAGTCAAAGAAACGTAGCGGCCCGAGTTTCATTCAACTGCCTCACTATGTCCTGCAGTCAAAAGCATGGAGAAACCTTACCGGCTGGGAAACCAAATGGCTTATCGACCTGTTGGCACAGTACAAAGGCAGCAATAACGGCGACCTGAGCATGCCCTGGAGCTACCTGAGCAACCGGGGCTGGGCATCGAAGGACACGGCAAACAGAGCGCGTGCAGGGCTGTTAGAGGCTGGCTGGATCGTTATTACCCGCAAGGGATGGAAGAAGATCCCGACCCTCTATGGGGTATTGATGAGTGTGACGACAAGGTTATCGAGGAAACACCGTCAGCAGTTCCACTCGGATTCTGGAAGCAAGGATGTGACCCCCGTAAAAATTCCTCAGTACGGTTATCTGTACTACCGAGAATAGCCATCCTGCCATTCACAGACAATCAACCAATGGCAATTTTTTCAGTAAGCGGATATTCAGATTCAGCGCGCTACCGAACCGCTGGATTAGCGTGATGGCCTCGGTGTGGGCAGTCTTGCAGGAAAATCCGGCCTGCTTGGTCAGGTGCGTGGCAATCACCCGGTAGACGATGACTTCCCTTTAATCGCTTGGCTGTGACTGAATGACCTTGCCGCATGTGCGCGCCCTGGCCATGAGGTCTTCCACCGTGAAGACTGGTGCGGTTTTGAGGGGACATCCTGCGGTTTGCAGTGCCCTGTCAGTCCATGCATTGCAGTTATTGAACAGATGGTAGGTTTCGTGGGATTGATAAAATCGGCTGTCGCCATACAGGCCGGGACCTA
>JBDLIH010000093.1:0-9430 GCA_039714975.1 Pseudomonadota bacterium | reverse complement strand
CTATGCCTGTATCGCCTGGATTAACGGCTTGATGCCCAAAATACTCATCGCACGCTTCAGATTGTAGGCCAGCACATGCAGACTCATCTCGGTACTCACATGTTTCAGCGTTCTCATCTGGAAGTGGGTCGAGCCCATCCAGGATTTAATCGTGCCAAAAGGATGTTCCACCGTTTCTCTGCGTACCCGCATGTTCTCCGGATCGCGGTCCAGCCGATCCTGCATGGCCTCGAGTATCGCCTCATGCTCCCAGCGCGTGACACGTCGTTCCTTGCCTGTCGTGCATTGCGATTTCAGGGCACATGTTTGGCAGTTGGAACTCCAGTAGGAATGTATCACCAATTCATTCTTTTCCGATGTCATGCGCCAGATCAAACGCTCATCAGCGGGGCAGCGGTACTCATCCTTGTCGGGTACGTAGCGAAAATCCCGCTTTCCGAACATGCCCCTGGCCCGCTTGTCCGAGGTCTCTGGCTTCGGTACGTTCGCGGTAATGCCAGCCTTGTGGCACGACAAAAGTTCTTTGTTCTTGAAGTAGCCGGCATCAGCAATCACCGTGAGATCTTCTGCGTCCATTGCTTCTCTTGCCTGCTTTGCCATAGAAGAAAGTTGGCTGCGATCATCACCTTTATTGGTGACCTCATGGGCAACTATTAGGTGGTGTTCGGCATCAACTGCGGTCTGGACGTTATAGCCTACGATACCGTTGCCCCGGCTCTTCATGGAGCGTGCATCCGGATCGGTCAGCGATACCTGCTGGTCCGGTGCCTCCTGCATTTGCACTTCAAGTGCATTGAGTCTCGCCATCTCCTGCTTGAGCGTAGCAATCTTGTCTTTCAGGTTGACGGTTTTGACATCCGCGATTGAGGACTCCTCACGATCGGCTTGCTCCAGCTGTTCGAAGTAACGATCCAGACTTGCCTCGACCTGTGCCAGACTCCGTTTCATCTTGGCACGTGTGAAGTTCCTGTCGCGTTTGTTCACCGCCTTGAACTTGCTGCCGTCGATAACCACCATCGCCTGGGTAAACAGGTTCAAACGACGGCACAAGACAACAAACTCACGACACATACCACGAACCCCTTTTTTGTTGTCCTTGCGAAAGTCCGAGATCGTCTTGTGGTCCGGCATCAAACGGCCGGTGAGCCACATCAGTTCCACGTTGCGCTGGGCCTCTCGCTCAATACGACGGCTGGACTGAACCCGGTTGAGGTAGGCGTAGATGTAGAGCTTCAGCAGCATCGATGGATGGTAGGCAGGCCTGCCGGTTATTTTTGGCTCAACGCGCCCAAAGCCCAGCTGGCCGAGATCAAGCTCATCAACGAATACATCAATGACCCTGACGGGGTTATCTTCCGCAATGTAATCTTCAAGACATTCGGGAAATAACGTGCTCTGGTTGCGGTCTTCACCTTCAATGAAACGCTTCATGACTACCTCACCCCGTTGCTGTGGCGTGATTATAACGAGCTTCACGTTTTTACACAGTCTGGGCCAGAACACGACATTCCCGGCCTTCTTGGGAATGTATCAGATGCAGCAACGGACCTTTCCATCTTCCGCACGTTTATCTCCTTAGGGTGCTTCCAATTTCAACTAATTGGTGAAGAGTGGGTTACTAGATATTTGCGCCAGAAATCTAAATCTTTGGAATTAGAACCGCGGCCATCGGTTGACCGATGCTCGAAATTGATTGTCCTGTTATTGCGGCTCGGTACCTCTTTACTCTGACGTGCGGTGAAATCTACCCGCGCGGTTGTATTTCCCGTCTGACGTGGCGATGGAAATACCGGTGACTTACCTTGCACCGGTCGATGCCCCGCAGGAATCAACGCGCAGGTATTCCGTTACGGAATAACCGTACCGGGAATCGGTGCATGCTAGTCATTCAGGACAGCCTGTTGCAGCAGGACAAGATCCGAGAGGTCAATGATTCCGTCAGGCGCCCCTTGCGGATAGAGATCGCCGTGCTGGAGTTCCAGATCGCTCGCCGGTATCCGGCCAATGACAATTTGGACCGCTATCAGCAAGTCTGCCGCATTGACCACGCCGTCCGGTGACCCCAGTGGCGCCAGATCGCCATCGCCGTAATTGAACAGCAGTGGCAGCGGATCCACGCCATCATCCAGCAGGTCATTGTCCGTGTCGGCCATCAGGGGATTCGTATCCTGACCCGGCGTATAGGCCGTGGCATCCCCGTCGAAGGCAACCTCGTCATAGTCCGTGAGACCGTCTCCGTCGCTATCCGGCAACAGCGGGTCCGTGCCAATGGCCGTCTCGAAAGCGTCATCGAGCCCGTCGCCGTCCTGGTCGAGCGGTATCGTGTTCGACAACGGGTAGAAGAAATGATCCCCCCAGCGCTGGATAGAAACCTGTTGCACCTTGCCATCGAAGTAAAAACGGCTCCCGCCATCCGCCTGCGGCTCAGCACCGACGAAGATCGGCACGTCATTGGCGGTCACCCCACCCGTCGCGGTAGGATGCTGAGTTGAGGGCAATTGGTTGTTAACAACGAGGTAGACCCCACCGTTACCGTCATATACGCAGACGACAAAATACGACATAAGATCGTTGACCGGCCGGTCGAATTCGCCATGGCCAGAGTTCGTCCCTGTCATGGGATACTCATGGTAGACAAAACTGCCGTTAATGTGGACACCACAGCGCAGCACAGTAGTGTTCGGATAGGCTGCTGTTCCATACGTCAACCCGAGAACGAAACCCCCGGCCTCGGCTTTGCTGACAATGGCCATGGTCTGTTCTGCGTTGTCGGAAAGATCGATATCATCGAAGTGCACCACAGCCGACACCAAGAAACCTTCGTTGGCATTCGCATCCACGTCCCATAGATCGACTGCCTCCCTGTTAGCAAGATCGAAGAGCATCGATCCGCCGAATCGATCTAAACTGGCCGCTCGGTCAAGAACCTCGAGGCTAGGCGTGCCATGGACCGTTGTTGTCCCTGCGGCTCGGTCGAGGTCAACCTGTTTCTCGTTGTAAGCACCGAGGTTGAGCGCCGCCGTTAACGGCCCCTGAGTCATGTCCCAGGCGTTGAAATAGCCAGCGGTGTTCAGCTCCTCGATGAACTCGCGCCCCTTGTCAACACGTAGTTCCATGGTCATCTGGTCGACGTCCTCGCGCATCGCACCGATAGCGACCTCACCGAATGCAGCCGGTACCGTCCAGATGCCTGCCATCAATCCCAGGCTCCGGGCATACATCAGGTGGGCATATAGATTATCGCTGGTGTAACGAACCTCCACGCCATGAAAGCCATTGGCAACGACCTCATTATCAATGGCGTTGTACAACGTCGGTCCGCCGTCGTATAGAACAATAAAGCGCACAAAGGGCGCGATCTGCGGATACCCCGGCAGGGCGTCACGTAGAGCGATGAGGTAGGGAAGGCTTCTACTAAAGGCCCGGAAGAAAACCCATCGACCTTCACTGGCGTAGGCCTGACGCGAATTGAGCAAGTCCAAGACCAAGGTTGCAAATGTGTTTGGGTCGATACCACGCTCCTTGATTTCCATAAAGAGCATGGCCTCGGAGTTTAGCAGTACGGTGTTATCCAACAGCTGCGCCAATGTCGGGTATGAGCCCGAAAGCGGGTCGTCGTGGTTGGCATAGACCACGCCTAGATACTCACCGATGTCGATTTCGATGAGATCAGCGCCATTGGCTAAGGCATAGTTGATCTTGGAGTTGGCTTGAGTGGTATTGTAGATCTCGTTATTTGGTCCGTTGTAGCAATTGTGACATGACACCGCCACGACATTGCCCAAACCGGTGGTCGGCAGGGCTTTGGTGATTCCCTGCCAGAATCCATCTCCACCCCCAGGAGCATTAGGGTCCACCACTAATATCAGTGCATCGAAATAGCCATCGTTATTGGTACCGGCATTGCGCACGGCAATTAAACGGACCCTTATCGTGGTTGTCCCAACAGGTGCACTACGAGTATCGCCGATTTCCAACCAGATTTTCGTGCTGGTTTGCGGGCCCGAGTCATAACTGTCCAATACCACGTCTCCCGAATCACGATATTCGACAATAATGCGTGCGGTATCATCACTGTTCCAGCCACTCACCCTGCCTGAAAACTGGAATTGCACCGCACCCTCATTAATCTCGTTCGCTAGATGGCTGACATCGACATCCTGAATCAACTCACCTACGCCAGATGCACCAGCGAAGAAATAGGCCAGCCCTTCATAGGGGGATGGTGAAGCCGAGCGCTGTTGCCAGTCGCCACTGATCTCTGTCCAGCCGACACTGGGATCCTGCTCAGCTCCTGGATTGATCAGTAAATTACCAGCACTGGTCACCGTTAATATCAGTGCATCGAAATAGCCATCGTTATTGGTACCGGCATTGCGCACGGCAATTAAACGGACCCTTATCGTGGTTGTCCCAACAGGTGCACTACGAGTATCGCCGATTTCCAACCAGATTTTCGTGCTGGTTTGCGGGCCCGAGTCATAACTGTCCAATACCACGTCTCCCGAATCACGATATTCGACAATAATGCGTGCGGTATCATCACTGTTCCAGCCACTCACCCTGCCTGAAAACTGGAATTGCACCGCACCCTCATTAATCTCGTTCGCTAGATGGCTGACATCGACATCCTGAATCAACTCACCTACGCCAGATGCACCAGCGAAGAAATAGGCCAGCCCTTCATAGGGGGATGGTGAAGCCGAACGCTGTTGCCAGTCGCCACTGATCTCTGTCCAGCCGACACTGGGATCCTGCTCAGCTCCTGGATTGATCAGTAAATTACCAGCACTGCTCAACACGCTGCTCACTGTGATGGTGGGTGTGATCGCACCCATGTTCTCAGCGTTAAAGCTGGCGCCACTGGCGACCCGGATAAATCCGCCGGCATTAATATTGAAGCGGGTATCATTAACGTTGTCGCTCACCATGTTGCCAACATCGTGGACCATGGGCTCGGCGGTAGCATTCTCTGTAATCGCACTTGGATTGCCGTTAACATCGCTAATTGCACCCACCGGTGCGTTGACAGTGTTCGCCTTGCTACCGAAAGTGGCGCTGCTGGTATTAATATCGGTTGAGGTGGACTCGACCGTGACGTCATGACGTGTCGCCGACTCAGCATCCAGTGCAGCTGCGACAGTGATAACAGCGGCACTTGCATCGATAGCAAACAGACCGCTGGCATCGTTGATCAGGCTGTAGTCCACTGAATCTACGGGATCGTATTCAACGGCCTCAGCAGTGATACGCACGGACGAACCAGCGCTCCCGCCCTCTACGATCTTATTGACTCCCTTGTTGTCATCGGTGACTGGCCCCACCTGCGCAGCTGTAGAATTAACAGACCACACAGCAGCAAGGATTAAACTAATCAGGGAGATCGTTGAAATTGCAATTATTTTGCACACTGACCTTGTGCTGTCAGTGTTACTACTTACTATCCGGTAAATAGCTAAATTCTTATTCATGATCTGAATGCTAACTACATATCAAATATTCCTACTGTTTGTCGTTGTTAGTGCTATTAAAGTTATGCTGTCTTCTTGCGCCATGCTATTCCATACAGGCCAATTAGACCGGAGCCGAACAGCCATATGGCTGCCGGGACAGGTGCCTCTGGTGGTACGGGTTCCTCTGTACCGCGTAGACTTGCTAGATAGACCGTAGTATCCAAGTTCTCATCAGAGGTATCGGCAACAATGAAGGTCAGGGTGTGTCCGCTCGATGTATCCAGTCCTGTCATGCCAAATGTCAGCAGGGGATCGCCGCCTGGCGCGAGAATGCCGTCCAGCTCGGTGCCGGCCAGGAACGTCATGTCATGATGGTTGATATTAACTGGCAGACCGCCGACTTCGGCAATGTTTGTGCCGTTCAGGTACAGGCCGAAGCCATCAATGAATGCGGAGTTGACAAACTCATCATACTCTTCAGACCCGAACACCACGTCGAAGAAAACTTCTCCAGTCGTAGTGGTGAAGTCGATGTCGAGCTGGGTCACGTCGAAATGATCAAAGCCACCGCCGGTAATGGGATCGAGTAGCGCCTCCTGAGCGGCAGTGGCAGGCACACTGTAAAATGCTGCTGTAGAAGGACTAGTATTTAGGCCGTCGCCATAGTTTGATACGTTACCTGTGCTCAGGATGACGCCGTCCCCTATTCCGTAGGTGCCGCTGGCGTTGGTGTAAGTTCCACTGGATACAGCACCATTGGTACTCTGACCGCTCAGAGTAGAACCCGTAACCGTCAAACCAGTCGCGCCTGAGGCCAGGACATTGGCAAGGTTGTTGGCATTCGTATCTAGGTCGACCAGAATCGCTTCGGATGGCGTTGTGGTCAAAGCCAAAGAAATGATGCATGAGATGCCTAATGAGTGAAATCTCTTCATAGTATCCTCCACTGCTGTCCCATAAATAATACGCGAACTGCAACCGGGATTGCATCGGAGAGATATTTGGTACTGGAGGATCCCCTCGAAGCAAGCCCTGCAAGTCACATAATATTTATGGGACAGCAGTGATGTTGGCTGTAATTCATAAAACAACCCAATAATAACATCATACAAGGTATGAATGATAAGTTGGGGTCACTCTCAGGCCATTGAGACTTGATAATCAGACAGAATGCAAACCAAGTCTTGTTGCTGGATTATGAATGTTGCCAATGAATCGGAAGTTGCCATCCCGTCTCCGCCTCCTGAACGACCGCCTTCAGTACTCTGCCGCCTCTGTATGAAGAAGTATAGTCTTTTGTAGGGATATTACTGGTAAAACAACCACACAAAAACCGTCGTTTTATGCCGGATCATTGACGGGCAGTCAGGGTGTAAGTAGAGGCTTGTTGGCTTTGCAGGTCGGGATGGTAGGATGCGTGCATCCGGAAACAAGGGAACGTGTTATGAAATGGCTGGATAAAATTCCGCTGCTGGTGTTGCTGCCGGTTGCCGTGTTCCTGGCACTGGCGCCGTTTTTACCCGAGCCACACCTGTGGCAGAAGCTGAAGATGCTGGTGGACGGGGTGCTGGTCAAGCCGATCGATATCTTCGACCTGTTTCTGCACGGCACCCCGCTGGTGTTGCTGGTGCTGAAGGTGGCCGTGCTCGGGCTGCACCAGCGCCGCTAGGCGCCGCTCTCAGCCACACGTGCGGCTCTTCTTTTTGCTGCCCTTGTCCTTGCCGCCACCAGAGCCGCCGTCGGAACCATCATCGCCCCGGTGTTGCCGCTGCCCAGCGCAATCGAAACCGTGCCCGTTGCAAAGCCGCCCCGGCCGTCGCTGATGGTGTAGCTGTAGATGTCACTGCCCTTGTGCTTCGGGTTGTGCCGCTATATTACCCGTCCGGCCATCGCCGAGCGACGCTTGTTGCTGACGACCCAGGGGATGGTGCGTTACCAGCTCAAAACTCCGTTCCGCGACTGCACCACGCATGTGGTGCTCGAACAACTGGATTTCATTGCACGCCTGGTGGCGCTAGTCTCCAGGCTCTGGGTGAATCTGACCCGCTACCACAGTGTGTTTGCTTGCATCGTGTCTTGATCCGTGTTTCTGCGGATTCATCACTATAATTGAATGACCGTTTTCAGTACGTTCCTGACCTTTAAGTGAAAATTTTGTACGTCTCAGTTGGGTCGGTTGTCCCCGTTTAGCGCTGGCTAATATAAGCGACTACTAAACGGGGATTTTCGGCCAGAAACGGACATACAGACTTCGGCGGTTTAGTTAATTATCGGCACTATTGAAGCAAATCCTGCTCGCATTTACCTGGTTTCCACCCCTCTAACAACTTGACGGCAATTGATCGTTGCTCTGTTGTCATGGCATCACACAGGGAATGCATACTTCCCCTGAATGGCACATACACTTTTTCCGCAAGGCGATACCACATATAGGCACGAGGAAGATCAGGCTTAACGCCCCTGGAACCAAGGAAATATATCCGTCCTAGTTCATCCCTAGACGAGAAATCACCTTGATCTGCCGCTGTACAAAGCCTAGTCAGGGCAGGGCCTTTTGCATACTCCGTAACCATATGTTGTGAAAAATCACGGTCACATTGGCCCGGCCCCCAAGCTAGTAATAATTTCTCCGCTTCCTCAATCTCATGCGAAGACATGACCTTGGCGGTGCGTTCGACTTCAATAGTTGTGTATGGCAAAGACCCTAACTGAGTATCCTTCGTTTCCGGTTTATCGATAATCTGCACCTGCCCAGCGAGGTGAAACCACATGCAAGACCGGGAGAGGTCTGCTTGAACATGAACATCCTCTAATTTGCGATAGTTGTCCGTACCGTAGAAATACAGCTTACCAAGTTCATTGCAAGCTCCTACTTGGCCCTGGTCTGCTGCACGACATAGCCAGACCAGATTTTTATCAGTGGGTAGTATCTGATAGAGCTCCCACTGGGCATCCGGCTCTCCCTGCCTGGCCCTTTCCTGCAATGCCTTCAGGACTTTTTGCTTTTCTGCCTGTTCACGGAATGTGGACTCTGCAGCTATTACGGCAATCCGTACCCTCTCAGACCCTGCCAACTCATCAATTACCCTACCCGTTTCTTTGGCCAGGCCATTGATTGCAGATGACTCGGTTAATGGTATGGTGGCAGCGAAAATTACAACCCAGAAAGCTCCATGACTTGTTCCATGTGCTTCAGAGCTAATCTGACACACCGTTTCTCCGGATCTCATATCGATGATTACTGCGGAGATGTTTGATACCTTTTTCGCTGAGCCAACACTGAAAACAGGAGGAATACCGAAACCTTTGCCTTCACTTAAGAAGAGCTCTTCTGGTCCCACAACCACCAAATAGCGCACGTCTAACTGCGTACTGATACGTTTACGAGTGTCAGGCTCCAGTAACTGACCGCGCTTCCAGCCACCTTCCGGATATGCAGTATCCCAGAAAGTTACTTCATCAATAATTTCTATATTTTTGTGTGAATCTGTAATTACCCTGGAGATCTTTTCCAATAACTCACTTGGATCTAAAGTGAGAATGATGTCATCAATCTGCTCAACTTGTTCATTAACCGTAACATCAGGTGATACAGGATAGGGAGCTGGTAGGCAGCCTGCAGCAGACAGAATCAATATGACTGCAACAAGTCTAGAGGTGAAGAGCATTGCACTGTTGGTTGATTTCACGGCTACTTTTTCCTGCTACAGTTATTGCTGACTAATTATCTGTAATCCACATATACATACGATAACCATACCCAGTTGCTCTGTCAGAACTGATGGTACATGCGTATTCTGCGCCTGCCTAACCTGTTTATGTATACGAGCGATACTGTCGGCGCCCCAACTGGAGTGTGCGTCAGGAATGACCACTTCGGGTCGACTCCTGCCCTTAAGTACTTGATTATATAAGCTGAGGCTAAAAGTCCTGTTTTGAGCGTAAAGCTGCCGTTCAAGACATCCCCAGCCACCAAC
>JBDLIH010000092.1:0-9468 GCA_039714975.1 Pseudomonadota bacterium | reverse complement strand
TGCCATTGGGCCCGAGTTTGATTGTATTGGGATCAGCGGCCATCAAAAATCACCCTGATTCAGGTAATCAAGACCTGTTGCAGGTGCGGGTTGGTCATCGGCACGTTCCTGCGGTTTGAATTCCTGTGTAATTGGCGTATCGATTGTCCAGCCCAGGCGGTAATGCTCGCCAATCATGCCCTGCACCAGTTCCGGCTGCACCACACGTATTGCTGCTTCCTGGGTGGGGCAGGCCTTTTCGCAAATACCGCAGCCCGTGCATGAATCGCTATGCACTATTGGCACAAACATGGCATGTTTACTGATCTTGCGAGGGTGATGTTCGACAGTGATGGCTTTGTTCTGCACCGGGCATTCGCGATGGCAGATCTCGCAGCGCAAACCCTGCCATGACAGGCAGTTCTCGATGTCGATAACGGCCAGTCCCATGCGTGAGTCTTCAATTATCTCCAGTGACGGGTCCAGTGCCCCGGTCGGACAGGCCTTCACACAGGGGATGTCCTCACACATATAACAGGGCACTTCGCGGGGAATAAAATAAGGTGTACCAATCGCAACCATATCACCAGCAGGTGCGAGCTTCAGTGTATCGTAGGGACAGTCGCGCACACACTGACCACACTTGATGCATTTGGCATTAAATTCCGATTCTTTATGCGCGCCGGGCGGACGAATCGCATGCGGAGCTGCGTGCGCCTGTTGCTGCAGCAGGTAGGACCAGACAAGACCGCCGGTTGCAGCCAGGGCTGCACCCTGTGCTGACTTCGTCAGAAATTCTCGCCGCGATGACTTTGTTGTCATTATTCAGACTCTCAAATAGAAACCGGGGCAGGGCACATGATCATACCCCGGCCTCTAACCAACTCAGGCCTTATAGACCTTGACCGCACACTTCTTGAAGTCTTCTTCCTTCGACATCGGGCAGGTCACATCCAGCGCCACCTTGTTGATCATTACAGACTCATCAAAGAACGGTACAAAGGTGTAACCTTTCGGTGGCCGATTACGGCCTGCGGTTTCTACACGCGCCTTGACCTTGCCGCGGCGCGACTCGATCCAGACCAGATCGTTGCGCTGCAAGCCACGTTTATCTGCATCGTCGGGGTGTAACCATACTTGTGCTGAGGGCACAGCACGATGCAGTTCAGGGACACGACGCGTCATGGTGCCGGTATGCCAGTGCTCGAGCACACGTCCGGTGGACATCCACAGATCATAGTTATCATCTGGTTGTTCCGGAGGCGCGGCATAGGGGCGGAAGAAAATCTTGGCCTTGCCGGCCAGGCTTTTCTTTTCCTTGCTGGTCGGTTTATCCAGGTTACCTGTTGGTGTGGCCTTGAGTGCCTTGCCGTAAAAATCAAAGCCACTGCCTTTCTTGACATAGGGATCATATTTCTCGTTAAAGCGCCACTCGGTTTCCTTGCCATCGATAACCGGCCATTTCAGACCGCGCACGTCATCGCGCATGTAAGTATCGAAATCGGCGAGGTCGTGCTGGAAGTTAACCGTAAACTGCCGGTACTCATCGAACAAAGCCTTTTCCGGGAACCAGCCGTCGCCGAGTTTTTCGGCGATATGGTTACCGTGGCCTTTGGCAACAGCAGGATCGGGCCAGGCGACCTTCTTGTTATCGGCTGTTGCAAACAATACGTCGTACAGGGTGTCTTCCGGTGAATAGCCCATCTTGGCCGCTGCATCCAGTACGCTAGGCAGCTTGCCGTCTTCATAACCCTTTGACTTCAGACCCGGAACCTTTTGCTCACCCCAGACCTCTTTCAGTTTGAAGCGCTTGGCGAACTCCAGTCCCTGCCAGACATCACCCATAGCTTCACCCGGCGGGTTGACCTGTTGACGCCAGCCCTGGGTGCGGCGTTCGGCATTGCCGTACAGACCCCATTTCTCAAAGATCATCGCAGTTGGCAGGATCAGATCGGCGACCTTGGCGGACACAGTTGGATACGGATCGGACACCACCAGGAAGTTATCGGGCTTGCGTGCACCCGCGATCCAGTGGTTGGCGTTGGCCGATGCCTGGAACGGATTGTTGACCTGTACCCAGGCCCATTTCACGGAGCCATCTTCCAGATCACGCAGGATCTTGGTGATATGGCTGCCCACCTTGGGATTCAATGTGTTTGCCGGAAGCTTCCAGATTTTTTCTGCACGTGCCCGGTGCTTGGGATTAAAGACCACCATATCGGCGGGCAGGCGATGGGCAAAGGTGCCGACTTCGCGTGCGGTACCGCAGGCGGATGGCTGGCCGGTGAGGGAGAAGGCGCCGTTACCCGGCATTGCCTGTTTGCCCAGCAGCAGATGCAGCATGTAGGCCTGCTCGTTGACCCAGCTGCCGCGGTAGTGCTGGTTCATGCCCATGGTCCAGAAGCTGACCATCTTGCGCTTGTCATCGATATACAGATCAGCAAGTGCTTGCAATTTCTTCTTGTGTGACGCCAGCGATTCATCAGTATCACCCTTGGATAGTTCGGCGACAAAATCCAGTGTGTAGGGTTCCACACCGCGTTTGAACTCATCGAAGCTGATCTGCCAGTGCTTGACAGGTTTCTTGCGGTTGTTTTGCTCGACGACCTGGCCTTCTTTCTTGCGCTGGGCGATCGCTTCGTATTTATCGAGTGTGACCTTCAGTTCTTTCGCCTGGGTATCCTTTTCTGCATCAAATGCATACTTGGATGTGCCGCGCATACCATAACCAATGTCATAAGGACCGGTGGCAAATACACAATGTTTATTGACAAAATCATGATCGACCGCATCACGCTTGACGATTTCACGCGCAATGTAATTGAAGATGGCCAGGTCGGTGCCCGGCTTGAAGATGATTTCTTCATCGGCAATGTCGGATGTCTGGTTGGAGCAGGTGGTCAGATTAACCAGTTTGACATTTTCTTCATCAGACAGTTTTCGATCGGAAACCCGTGCCCACAGGATCGGATGGCACTCGGCCATGTTGGCGCCCCATGTAACCACGGTATCGGTGTGCTCGATGTCATCATAATTACCGGATGGTTCATCGATACCGAAAGTCTGGATAAAGCCCACCACGGCAGACGCCATACAGTGACGTGCATTGGGATCAATATTGTTACTGCGGAAACCCGCCTTCATCAACTTGGCAGAAGTGTAACCCTCTGGAATGGTGTATTGTCCGGAACCGAAGATCGCGACGCCATGTGGACCCATTTCCTTGTAGGTTTTCTTGAACTGCTTTTCCATTTCGTCAAAAGCCTGATCCCAGGTCACCGGCTGGAACTTGCCGTCTTTGGCATACTTGCCGT
Organism: Pseudomonadota bacterium; assembly: GCA_039714975.1. Lineage (GTDB taxonomy): Bacteria > Pseudomonadota > Gammaproteobacteria > UBA9214 > UBA9214 > UBA9214. Next base: position 6,175 of record JBDLIH010000092.1, on the reverse strand, counting down.
CCTTCATTCGCATCAACGGTTGGGTCAGTCGGTCCTTGCCATACTGGATTTTGCCGTTGAAATAGCCCTTGATGCAGTTCAGTCCCCGGTTGACCGGGGCATCCGGGTCACCCTTGGTGGCAACGATTCTGCCATCTTTGGTTGCAACCATAATGCCACAGCCGACTCCACAAAAGCGGCAGACAGCCTTGTCCCACTGCATCCCAGCCTCAGTTTCCTTGGCGGCCGCCTCAGCAGTTTGGCTGATCGGTAAGCCTACAGTTGCTGCTGCGGATGCAGCTACACTAGTTTTTAGAAATTCACGGCGTGTTTGTGCCATCTCTGGACCTCCAACGTGGTTAATTGTTTACCGGAAATCTATCCCGGAATTCTTAAAATTCAGGTTTACATGGTTATTATTCATTGAGATACGGGGGCACCACTGACTGGCGCAAACCAGTATACTCATCCAGGTCATCAGGAATGCTTTCAGGGGCGAGGCTATCATCCTCAGCAAAGTAGTGATAAACCATCTCGGCAAGCACGATGCCCGGCAGTTTTTTGATCTTCTTTAGACCAGCAACCTCGTCATGAATAGATTCTGCTTCCTGGACTACGATCATCTTGCTGTTGTCTCGATCGACATGATGGACTTCGAGATCAGGCATGGCATTGAGTGTGTCGATCAGCGTATCTATTGCTGAAGGCGTTGATACAATAAGAATTCCGGACAGGTTCATCGTATGATTACCTGCAAACGTACAAGCCGGGTAATTGCAAATGCTTTAGATAGAATTTTCATCCACCAGCCCCTATTTTAATCGCGTAGGCGGCCGAATGTACTACAAAACAAATATTTGTGTAAATGACTTAGATTAAGTTTGTAACTATTCCTGTTTACAGAATATTATTACAAACTAATGAAGATATACTTTGGCTGTTCAACACCTGGCAATTGAAATTTAACTGTCTGCTGGCATGGCAATGAAGATAGGTTGGATAACTTACTAATTTACAGTGCTTTAATCTCTAACTATTAAATTACGTAACGAAGTGACTACTACAGAATGAGAATGTGCTGTGTCTGTGTTCAATATTCTTCATGACTTTGTGACAGTTTATTGTTTGAAAGAAAATTCGAAATAATTTTTGGACAGAGGCAAGTAACTTTCGCAAACGCGAAAAATACAGCCGCAATAGTATATGAATGTCAACTCGCTGATTGCAGCCTCAAGGCATTCATCACAACAATCAGTGAGCTGACGGACATACCGATAGCAGCACCCCAGGGGGGAATGTAACCTGCAGCTGCAAATGGTACTGCAACCAGGTTATACCCGGCTGCCCACACGAAATTCTGCATAATATTTTGCCGCGTTTGCCGGGCCAACTGACGCGCATTCGCCAACACGCTGGCATCGTTGCCAAGTATCAGGAAATCGCTACTGATATTGGCGAGATCAGTAGCTCCGGAAAATGATACAGACACATCCGCTACAGCCAGTGTTGGCGCATCATTGATACCGTCGCCAAACATGGCGATGCGATGTCCTTCCTGCTGACGTGCATCGGTCCAGGCCAGCTTGTCCCGGGGCGACATGCCGCCATGACAATCACTGATGCCCAGTCGCTGGCACAGCTTCGATACGCTGGTGGGGGAATCGCCGCTCAGTATCGCAAAATTGCTTACACCCGTATTTGCAAGGCCAGTGAGCAAATCCTGCACTCCACAACGCAGCGGATCATCAAACGTCAGAATGGCCTGTATGCCATCCCGGTTCGACAGTAATGACACCAGTTGCCCGCTGGACTGGCAGTCCTCCACGACCGAAACAAACTCGGACGACAACTCGTGCCCTTGTGCTGCAAAATCCGGTTTTCCCAGACGCCATTCCATGTCATCTATGCATGCAACAATACCCGAGCCGGGTACATTTTTTATCATAGCTGCACGTATGCCGGGTTGCGGATCATTCAGACGTACTGCTTTGGCCAGTGGATGTTCTGAATCTGCTGATAAGGCTGAGGCATAGCGCAGGCACTGGTCCCGATCAAAGTGGTCCATTGCATGCACTGCAGACAGAACGGGATGTCCTGCCGTCAGAGTTCCTGTCTTGTCGAACACGAAAAAATCACTTTTAGCCAGATCATCCAGCGCCTGCATGCGCAGCGGGAGCACGCCAATTTCCATAAACCGGCCTGCGCTTATAGCTAAAGCAACCGGTGTTGCCAAAGCCAGCGCACATGGACAGGTCACGATTAAAACGGCGATTGTACTTGTCAGCCAGTGTGTCGGTTCCACCTGCAACCAGTACCATGCCGTGGCAGCAGCAATTACAAGTATGGCTCCGACAAACCAGCTCGCCACACGTTCCGCGAGCCTTGCATAGCGTGGCCGTTGCTCAAGACCATACTCGACGAGCTGCTGTATCTCGCTCAATGTGGAAGCCTGGAGCGTTTTCGTAACCCTGATAACAACAGGCTGGTCGCCATTCACCGACCCCGCCACGACATGATCGCCATGTTGTTTAAGTACCGGGCTTGATTCACCTGTTATAAGTGATTCATCAAAACTGCTGCTGCCGCTGCTGATGGTGCCATCAACAGGGATCGTCTCGCCCGGCACCAGGCGGATTAAATCACCCGGCAGAAGTTCCTCAACGGCTGTGTCATGTCGCGTACCATCTTCATCAATACGCTGAGCAGTTCCCGGTGTAACACGGGCGAGCCTGTCGAGATGATCAGCAGCCTTGAGTTTGCCGCCAAGTTCATAGCGCCGGGCAAGCAGCAGGAAAAATATAAACATGGCAATCGAGTCAAAATAAACTTCGCCATGCCCGGAAATGGTTGTATATAAACTGCCGGCAAAGGCAAATGACAACCCCAGCACGACAGGTATGTCCATGCCGAGACGCTTATTACGCAAATCACCCCAGGCACCGGCAAAGAATTCCTGTCCCGAGTAGGCCATGATCAAGGTTACCAGCATCACGCTGGTCCAGCGGCCGATGACGATCCATAACGGCAGCTCGCCTGACGGGTCAGGCCCGCCCATGAAATACGTTGCCAGAGAGAAATTCATTACCAGCATGCCAACGGCGCCGGCAAAAATAAGTTTTTCAGTACTTCGCCGACGACGTAATTTTTGCAGCAGCTCATTGCGCGAAGCATCATAGGGATGGGCAATGTAGCCGATGTCGGTGATGGCCGTGAGAATCTGGCTGAGCCGGATGGTATCAGGCTGCCAGCGCACCCGTGCCCGCTGGGTTATGTCGTCGATATGGACATCGATCACGCCCTCCAGGCTGCGAAGGTGTTTTTCATTCAACCACAGGCAGGCGGGACAGCGAATATTTTCCAGCAGCAGAGTGGCTTCGCTCCAATCCTGTTGTTGTGTAACAAAGCCTTGCTGGATTTCAGGACGGTCATAGAGGGTTACCCGGCTTAAAAAGTCCGGTATGACCTGCTGGTTGGCAGAGGCCGCCGTGTCAGTGCGATGACGATAGTAGTCATCGAGGCCAGCATCCACGATTGCCTTGCAAACTGCCTGGCAACCATGACAGCAGAACTCTCGCTCAGTACCGTCTACTTCCAGGACAGGCGGAGCCTGGTTTTCAGGTACCGGCAAGCCACAATGAAAACAGTTACCCAATCGAGCTTTATTCTCTACTCTTCTTCTTCTTCTTCTTCAGGCAGATAAGTAGCGTAGTAATCTGCCAGTGCTTCGATCTCTTCTTCAGTCAGAGCTTCACTGACGTAGCGCATGCGAGAATAAATGTCGTTAGTCCGATCACCCTCCTTGAAGGCGATCATGCTATCAACCAGGTAGCTCCTGTTCTGGCCGCTCAGGGCTGGATGATCGAACTGACCGCCACGGCCATCGCGTCCATGACAGGAAGAACAGGCTTTGAGCAGCCGCTCTGGATCACCATGGGTAATCAGCTTTCTTATTTCAGCCGTCAATACCCTGTCCGGTGCAGGTAGTGCCGGTTCCTGAATTGCAAACCACGCAGCAAGGTCAGCGAGTTCGTCATCTTTGAGAGACCTGATCTTCTTGAACATGTCTCGATCTTCGCGTTTTTTGTCCTTGTAGTCCCTGAGCTGCTTGAACGCATACGAAGCACTCATGCCGGCAATATTAATATCGTCCTCATCATCCGAGACACCGTTATCACCGTGACACTTGGCACAATTGATTTCTTCGGCCAGCGCCTCGCCATTGGCAGGGTCGGCGGATTTCAGCAGCCTGAGTGTCGGCAGATCAAAAGCAACGGCCGACGATGGCTCAGCATTTGCAACCGGCACCAGTAATACCATTCCAGTTAAAACAATCAAAAAGCGCATCATTATTAAATACTCCATGGCACAGTACCGTAAGTATCCAGCAGGAAGAACTGAAGGATTGGATAGCCATAGCTGGCGACCATATAGACCACAACCAGTGCAACCCAGAAACCAAAGCTGTTCATCAGGTGTGGCATACGCTTGGTAGAATGGAGGGATTCAGCGTACTCAACCTCGGGATTGTCAACGGGCTGGTTATTCCCGTGTGTCTTCAACAGCACAAAGATCAGCATCAGTGCCGAGATAAACAGGATCACGCCACCGGCGATCATAGAAAATTCTGCAGGCAACCAGGCCTGTACGAACTCCTCGTCGTAAGGGGTGGATGAAATACGGCGCGGCTGACCGGCCATCCCCAGCTGATGCCAGGGCAAGGTCAGAACCAGCATGCCAATAAACCACAACCACAGCTGCGTCACTGCAAGCCTGGTGGAATACAGCGCATTGCCAGTCATCTTCGGCCACAGGTAATAGGCAGCAGCGAAGTACATGATGACGGTGGTACCGGCGAATATCAGGTGGAAATGCCCCGTTATCCACTGGGTGTTATGCACCATGGCATTCATCGAGTAGCTGGCATTGATCATGCCGCCAAAGCCGCCAAAGGTAAGCATCAGCAAGGCGAGCCCCGCCGCCAGCACCAGTGGGTTGTTCCAGGGTAATGCGCCTATCCAGCCAAGCAGGCCCTTGCCGCCGCGCAGTCGTCCGGCAACCTCCAGCGAGGCAATGATGGTAAAACCGGTGAGCAGGGTGGGCACGGCCACCATGAACGTACCGGTCATGTGCAGGAATTTCCAGCCCGCCGCCTGGAACGGGTCCATGAACAGGTGATGCAAACCAATGGGCACCGAGAAAACCAGCAACATGATGAAAGCAACGCGGCCCATATGGTCACTAAAGACCATGCCGCCCGCTGCCCTGGGTACCAGCGTATAGAGTACGATGTAGGCAGGGATCAGCCAGAAATACACGATGGCGTGCAAAGTCCACGAGAACAGCGTGCGCGCCAGACCGACATCGACTGTCTCAATCAGCCCGAGTGACCAGGGTATCAACTGGAACAGTATCTCGGATGCAACGCCGAGACTGGTGATAAACCAGAGGATGGCGTTCGCGACGGTGCCATACATGGCGAGCGGAACAGTTTCGCCCGGATTGGCTTTCTTCCATACAGCCATCATCATCACCATCTCCAGGCACCAGGCCCAGGAACCCACGACAAGGAGCGCGGCACCTATATAGAAGGCGGGATGCGCCATCAGCGGCGGGTAGAACGTGTACAGCACTGACGCATTACCCGTCAGCAACGGTACAGCAGCCATCAGCACACCGGTCAGTGACAGCAGGAAACCAGACCACGCAAGCGGTTTGTTCCAGATTTCCTGCTTCAGGCTGGTTGTCGCAATGTAGTAACTGAAACCCACGACAAAAAATGTTGTCAGCACAAAGCCCATCAGAACACCGTGTGTCGACACACTGCCAAAATACAGTTCCGGTGACTTGAGCCCTGGTATCAGGTCAATCCTCTCGATGGTCTGGTATAAACCCAGCAATGCCGCAACTGCAAAGAACGTAAATCCTACCCACATATTTGCCAGCCCGAGGCCGGCAGCTTTTGTGTTATTCACGATTATTTCCCTCCCGCGGATTCAGGCACCACGATCAGCCGCGACCACATGCTGTCATGGCCCAGACCGCAGTACTCGTTACACAGGAAGGCATACTTGCCTGCGGTCGGAAAAGCCGTATTAATCTCGGCTATGTAACCGGGCACGATCATTGTCGCTGCATTGGTGAACGGTACATGCACACCATGCAGGACATCAGCACTGGCAATGCGGAACTTCACTGG
>JBDLIH010000091.1:0-9642 GCA_039714975.1 Pseudomonadota bacterium | reverse complement strand
CCCCTGCCGTGTGAACCTGTTGTCAGGCCCGTTCTGTTTCAGGGATTTATAGATTAACACAAGAAATATTAGTCACATAGTTTGTTCTTCAATAAGGCCGAATCACGCTGAATTTTGTTCGCAGTGTGACAAAATTGTGACAAGGATTCTGCCGTTTGAACGCTGAAAACTTTGGTAAGCCCGGTAAGGGCTCAGTGCCTACAGTGTTTCTTCTTCCAGCAACTTTTTCACTTCTTGCGACAAGGCTGGCAGCTTTGAATCGAGTACGCCCCAGACGAGTCGATCGTCGATCTGTGCGTACCCATGAATCAGGATGTTTCGGAATGCAATGATGCGGCGATGCTCGCTAATCAGGGCGGCAGTCTCCTGATCCACCTTTGCGAGCTTTGTCAGTGCTTCACCGATTATTTCAAACTGACGCTCGACAGCGGACCTCAACATCGGATTACCCTGGAAATCTGCGAATGATTTTCCTCGAGTGAAGTCAGCGAGAAGACCGGCGGCTTGCTTGATGTCAAACAGGTATTTCTTGCTTTCAAGCCGCATAGAGTGTTTCCCGGTTCCGTTGTATGCTTTCCAGGAAATAGGGATTGGTAATGGCTGTCGTTGACACCAGTTCAACGCGGCGATCAAACAGTGCTGTCAGGTCCTCGTAGAAACCCAGATAGGCATCCGCATACGCGGCAGGTTCGAGATCCTCAAACATGACAAGAAAGTCAAGGTCACTGGACTCCGGGTTAAACTTGCCGGAAGCTGCGGAGCCAAACAACTCCAGTCGCCGGACGTGGTAACGGCGACACAACTCTTCCAGTTCATCGCGATATTGGGCAATGGGGGAAACCATGGTCTCGACTCTATGAGCGTTAAGTGTTTGCCAGTATAGCGTCAGGTAAGGATCGGGTCGAGATGGGTGTGTTGACCGATATAACAGGATTGTAACAAACATCTCCCGTATCCACCCTGGCGTGCAAGGCTCTGGTGCTGATTCATTCTGTGATCTGTATATGTCAGCAAGGCTAAGCCCAGTTTTCGACTTTTAATCCCTTGATCCGGGCAAAGTGTTTCTGGTTGTTCGTTACCAACACAGCCTTGATGCTTTTCGCGTGTGCGGCAATCATCATATCCATGGCGCCGATCGGTTTGCCTCCTGCTTCCAGGTCGGCACGGATTTTCCCATACTGTTCTGCGGCCGCATTGTCCCATTCGATCACGTCCAGATGTTGCACGAAGTCATCAATAATGGGGCGATTGATTCGTTTGGAGCTGGATCGCTCCACACCGTATAGCAGTTCTGCATAGGTCACAGCGGATATGCAGATCTGCTCCATTGCGAGCTTGCGGAAATGCTCCAATACACCGATGGGCCTTTCCCGGATAATGTAGCTGCACGTATCCGTGTCCAGCATATACAGCTTCATCCGAACAGTTCCCGTTTCTCCGCAACCAGGTCTACATACTCGGTCATAAAGTCGTCAGTCGGACGCTCGGAAGAAGTGAAAAAATCCTCCCAGGATACAGGTTTTTCAGACAGGATAACCTCGTTGCCTTCTCTGCGAATGAAGACCTCGGAACTCTCGAATCGGAATTCTTTTGGCAGCCGGACTGCCTGGCTTCGCCCCGTCGTGAACAGTTTTGCAATTTTAGTCATGGCAAACCCTGTAGCAGTAATGATAGATACCATGATATATATCATATGGCTGGGGTGATATCAAGGTAAGATATGGTGCATTAACAGGATTCGTGTGGGAGTTAAGCGGCCAGGGGAATCTTGACCGTCCCTGGTTAATAAGGCATCAAGGCCGAGACGAATATATAGTAAAAATCCGGTGATGAATCTGGCGGGTAGTTAGGATGGCGCTCTCCAAAATACTGACAACGAACCGTGTCCGACGGTGGGCTGGGTCGCGTTCCTATGGGCGCGGTGAGGGCTATTTCCATGGGGGGCATGTTAGCAAACTGAAGGCCGTCAAAGGCAGAATTACCGCCACGGTCTACGGTATCTACCCGTACCGGGTGATGTTATGGGACGAAGGCGACAGCGTCGGTTACGATTGTGATTGTCCTGTGGGGCAGGGCGGGGATTTCTGCAAACACTGTGTGGCCACTGCACTGGCCTGGTTGGAGAAACGGGCACCGGCTGGAAAAACAGGCAAGGGCAAAGGCAATAAAAAGGCCGATAAGGGCCTGACTATGAAGGATGTGCGTGCCTGGTTGCTGTTGCAAGAGAAGGAATGCCTGGTGGACATGCTGGCAGAAGCCGCTACCGATGATGATCAGTTGAGCGGCAGATTAATGTTGAAAGCCGCGGCTGCCAGGGGTGTGAATCTCGTAACCTACAAGAAGGTCATTGATCAGGCGATCGGTGGAGGAGGGTTCATCGATTACTACCAAATGTATGATTATTGGCGTGGCGTGGATACGGCCATCGATGCAGTTGCGGAACTGTTGGCACAGAAGCATGCCGATGCTGTCATCGAACTTAGTGAATATGCGCTCTCCCGTGTGGAGCATGCTATTGAATACGTCGATGACTCCGATGGTTATATGAGTCAGCTGCTTGGCCGCCTGCAGGAAATGCATCTGGCCGCCTGCCGCAAGGCAAGGCCGGACCCCGAGGCGCTGGCGGAGCGGCTTTTCAAGTGGGAACTGAATGGTGAATGGGATACGTTTTACGATGCCATCAAGAGCTACTCTCGGGTACTTGGCAAGCGCGGCACGCTACGTTACCGGGAACTGGTCGAGGCTGAATGGGCCAGGATCAAACCACTGAAGCCGGGGCAACAAGACCGGAATCACTATGGTGAGCGCTACCGTATCACCCGGATGATGGAAAATCTGGTGGAACAAAGCGGTGATATCGAGGCGCTGATCGAGATAAAGAGGAAGGATCTTTCATCGAGCCATGATTTTCTGGAGATTGCCGAGATTTATCGCAAGGCCCGTCAGGGAGACAAGGCGCTGGAGTGGGCGGAAAAAGGCATCCAGACCTTCGGGGATGAAGTCGGTAGCGGATTACAAGACTTCCTGGCAGGGCTTTATCACCGGCGCAAACGCCATGACGAAGCCATGACCCTGATCTGGCCGCAGTTTGAAAAGAGTCCCTGTCTGGCAAGCTACCAGCATCTCAAAAAACATGCAGACCGCAACTAGAGCTGGCCCGACTGGCGAGATCGAGCGCTGCAATATCTCCGTGCGGTTATAGATGCAAAGGTGCAGAGCGGTTCTCATAATCGCTGGCGCCATGCTCCCTGGCATGATCGTTCCCGACTGGTGGAGATCTTCTTGTGGGAGAAGGATATTGAATCCGCCTGGCGGGAGGCAAAACAGGGAGGCTGTGACGAGAGGTTGTGGATCAGACTGGCCGACTTGCGGGGAGATGAGAATCCGCGCGACGCCATTGCTGTTTACCAACAATTAATTGGCCCAATTGTGAATCGTACCAATAATGACGCCTATGCCGAGGCGGCCGGATTGCTGCGCCGGGTCAAACAACTGATGGCTAACTTGGGCGAAAGCAATAAATTTCGCCAGTATCTGGCCCAGGTCCGCGTTGAGTACAAACGCAAGCGAAACTTCATGAAGTTGTTGGAGAAAATTGGGTAGTGAACAGGTGGCTGATATGAAGCCGGTATCTTTAAAGTCCGTTGTGAATGAGATGGATGTCATCAACGATGAAGTGACTGCCTACATCAACAAAAAGACAGGAGAGCTGTATTCTGTCAGTGAAGAAGAAGCCAACATAATCGAAGCGGGCAACGAAGATGATGAAATTATTCCCGACTGGCAAAAGGAAACTTTGCCAAAGATCAGGGAGGTACTCGAGTCCGACGATTTTGTGGCTCTGCCGGACCAATTCGAGATTCATGAGTATTCGATCATGGAGCGCTACTGCCTGTCTTTGTCCGATGAAGGGTTACAGGATGAATTGCTCTATGCTATCCGCAGCAGTGGCGCCTTTCGTCGTTTCAAGGACGCGATACACCGCAAGGAGATGCAGGATGATTGGTATCGCTTTCGCAGTGAGGCATTAGAAAGTATCGCAACCGATTTACTGGAGTCGGAAGGAATCACCTGGCTGGATGACGTTGACAGTTAAGACTTTGTAGTCGGACCAGGATGAATTATACGGAGTGTTTAACAATACTCCGTATAAAGCGTTTATGCGGATTACCAGTCCTGCAGTATGGCCGTAGGTTGGTGCTGAGTGCTGTACATTTGTTCCCAATAAATTCTCTACAATATGAGCAGGAACCCGCTTGGGTAGTCAAGGTAAAGGCTCAGGTTACCTGCCATGTGATGTTCATGTTACCGAGCGCCGAAAGATATTCGTTCAGTGTAATAAGGTCCATGCAGGGCGTTGCACCGGTTTTTCCAATCTCCTGATTCGCCAGTTTTCTTGCCAGCAGAATTGCGGGCATGCAGGGTATGTAGGGCCCATCGCCCTTGCGTGCTGTCAGGTCAAAGGTGATTTGTTTGCGGGCGCCATCCTTGTCGGTGCCGGTAAGCACCATATGAAAGGCGCTGGTTTCCGAGCCAAATCTGTCAAACAGGAACGAGATGCGAAGCAGGAGCGGGGCCACTCGTTCGAGTTTCCTGATAAGCCCGGTTCTGACCAGGCCAGAGATCATCCAGAGTGTCATATGGACCAGTGGTAATTCCAGTCCGGCGTAAAACCGAATTGTCTTCAATGTCGGGTAGCGCTGCGGGAATAAATCAAGGTCCGGTATTTCACAATTGCCCAGCATGCGTCGCCCGATGCCAGGGTAGTTTCGTGAATGCAGATCCTGCCAGCCATAGACATTCCTCATAACACCGTCGATCAATGTTCTGAAAGGTTTTCCCGTGTACGAAAGAATGGCTGCAGTGGTAGCAAGTCCACGGGCGGTCTTCTGCGCAGTCGTGATTCCATAATCCAGGGATTCGAGTGCACCGAATTCATGCTGGTAGTGGTCAACCAGTGCGGCTGTCAGGCAGGGAACGGAACTGGCGCCGCTGACGACCAGTACGCCTTTGTCCCGGGCATGCTGGTCAAGCTCTCTGATGCCGGCTACAAATGTCCGCCCGTCTGCCAGATCAATATAGTGACTTCCAACGTCAATGCAGGCATTCGCCACATGGTAGCCCTGTGTCTGGAACGGGCCGGAGGTATGAATGGTGATATTCGGGCGGATGGCCCTTAATGATGATTCCAGGTTCCCGGAAATATCCAGCGCGACTGTTTCTGAGTTGTGCGCGGCTTCCAGGTTGGCAGCAAGTGTATTCGCCTTGTCTATGGAACGGCCGGCAATGATCAGCTGGATATTCCTCTCGCGCGCGAGCGACTTCGTAATGAAACTGCCGAAATTGCCATAGCCCCCGATGATCAGTACGCGAGTCGTCATGGTTTCTCGCTGACCCTGAACTGGCCCTGGTAGCCGTAGATCTTTCCCCACCAGGGATGTCTGATTTCGACGCACATGTTGAAGGTGTTGTTATCCACGGCGGTTTCTTCCGCGTGGCCCGTGCCGAGCAGTGCGGTCAGCGGCAGCGGGATGAAGTGCCCGAACAGTGATATCACATAGCCTTTGTGCTTCAGGATCACCTTGTCGTCCTGCCACAGATAATTCATGCGCCAGCCAATCCCGAAGCGCATGAGCTCGACGACTTCATTGCCTGTCATCTGGATCATGCGTGACCGGAAGCGGTAAGGTGCGCTGTTGGCAAAATGGAAGGTGCGATTGAAGCGGAATTCGCGCGTGTTTTTGGTGCTTTCGAAGTCGACGGTCACGGGAACGTTGTCTTCATTATACGGCGGTATCAAGCACAACAGCAGGAACAGCGGTCTGAGGATTCTGACAGGGCCGCTGCACATCACATCCAGATGGCCCTCGACGGTTACCCGGTCGTCCGAGTAGGGGCGATTGGCATAGTGTCTGTGCATCACGGGCGGGAGTTCCTCCCATGCCTCTCCGAAGATGTCTTTGAAGATAGGCTGGCCATTCTTGTTGAGGTTGTCGATCTGTGAAACCTTGCGTAAACGCAGTAACAGGTTGCGGGTGCCGCGCATCCAGGGATAGATCAGTTTTGCCAGTGATTCTGACCAGAACAGAGATTTGTTGAAATAATTGAACAAGCCCCTGGGCTCGCCGTGACGGGCCATTAACCGTAATGCACTGTCGCCATGGTAGAAGCGGCCATCACGGTAGATGACCATGCCCTCGTCGAGGTCGAGGCCGAGGCCTTGCCGGTTGACCTCGGCGATCAGGGGATGCTCCTTGCTCTCGCGTGCATCCAGCAGGTTCAGCGATCCGAAGCGCTCCCTGATCTTCAGGGCCTGGGCGGCATAGGTGCAGACCGGACAGTCCCCGTCGTAGACAAACCAGACCCCCTCATTATGCGTGGCAGGTTCGCTCATGCCGGTTTGAACACCATCAGAAAGAACACCAGGACCAGACTGGCAAATGCCGGCCAGCCCAGCAGCATCCAGTATCTGAACAGCCGGCGGTAGCTCTCAGGTAATGCAGTATCATTGTGCAGAGCATCTGCCGTCAGGATCTTTAAGCGGTGCTGAATCCAGACAACCGGCAGCCAGCACAGGCCTGCCAGGAGATAGAGGGCATATGTCCAGACCAGCCAGGTGTCTGTCCAGTTGTACCCACTCTTCCACACTAGCCACGCGCCCGATAGGGGCTGCACAATGACGGCAGGCAGCGTGAATAGGTAGTCCGCCATTACCGTATTATAGGCAGCGTAGTATTTCTCCTGGATATGTTTAGAAAAGTGCGAACGAAACATGAAGAACGCAATGCCCAGACCCGTTCCGAACAGCACGGTTGAGCTGATGATATGCACGACTTTTACAGTGAGGTACCAATCCATAGTGCAATATTGTCGACAGCGATACCCGGTTCTGCAATCACTAGCACCCTGAAGAGGGCAGCCTAAACCTCAAAATCCTGCATGCGCGATTTACATTAGTACAAATGTATTGGTTATCAGCCCAAATCTGCTCTCTATAGGGTCAAAGATTAAATAACTTGCTGAATATGACGAAAAATATCATATGTAATCATACGTTATGCGAGGGGAAAATTGGAATGAGAAAAATATATACCGTGCTCCTCGTGATGGGGATGCTGTTGCCAGCATTCTCAAAGGCTGGGTGGGTCGACAAACAGGGAAATCAGGTTCCCGATTCAGATCATATGAGGTCGGTGGGAGACCTGGTCGCACAGTTGGTTATTACGGATAACGAGTCCCAGGTATTGAAGAATTGGGGGACTCCTTCAGAAAGTGTTTATTTCCCGACTGCGGATAAAATTGAACGAAATAAAGTCATCACGGCATTTGTCGTATTTGGTGGTTGTGCTGTTGATGCGAAGGGCAATTGCGACTTAAGAATGCAAATTACTGTCTACAAGCCGGACGGTTCCATTTATTCGAAGTTACCCGTCATGGAAGTATGGTCAGATAAACCTGTTCCACCAAATAGAAGTCTGGGCCTCAGCGCAGAATATATGCGAGTAATAATCGAACCGGAAGACCCGCTTGGGAAGTACCAGGTTGACACAAAAATCATGGATAAAGTTAGCGGTGACAATATGCTGCTGAAATCCAGTTTCACGGCCGTAGAATCGCAGAATACAGAAAGTATCGAAGAATTCGGTTACAAGATGTCGTATTTCTATCTTGCACCTGGCCAGGAGGAGTTTAGTGCGTTCCAGAAAAGTGCCGATCACTTTAAACCCAGGCTGGATGAGACTGGAAATGGCGCAGATATTCTTGTGGCGGTGATGATTGCCAGAATATCTGAAACCTATGGCTGGCCAATAGCAGATGGTGCATTTGCCGCGAGATCCAAAGAAATACTGGAAGGTAAGACGGATTTCGCGAAGTACATATCAGATGACTCGCAGGTAGACCCAACCAAACTGGATATATGGTGGGCCAGTTTTTCCGCAACAGGTGAAGAACGTTATCTGGAAAATATATTTCAATATGCCGGTCAGGAATTGCCAAAGGGCGATACCGGAAGGATGCTGGTGATTGGAGCTGCAAAATGGTCTTTTAAGGCCAATTGTCGCCAACACGACAAGGTGTTGCATTTTGCCAAAATAAAGTTGGAATCTGCCACAGCTACAGAGTCTCAGAAGTCGTTCCTCAAGGAATGCATTGATTATGCGGAGTCGGAAAGCATGGATGAGCAGGTAAGTGCAGCTGAATCATTGATACTCCGTGGTTCTGACGGATAACCCGGGTATATCCTCAACAAACTCCAACAACACCTGATTGGATTTAACGCAGTTAAATTGTGAGAATGCGTGTCTGATGTCGCCTTCAATATGACCGAAAGGTTTGTAAAGGAGGTATGGCGTGAGCACAGAACATCCAACGAAACACGGGAAATATTACACCGATACCGAAATTGCCGGGCTGTTGGGGATTTCACTCGGGCGGTTGCGAAACAAGTTATGTGACGGAAGTCCACTGCCGCCACGTATTCAGCCGCCCGGTTGCCGCAACCGTTTGTGGCCTTGCCAGGCAGTCCATGACTGGTTGGAACAGTTCACCGTAACGGTAGCAGATCCAAATAAGCACAAACCGCAACCCTGGCGGTGTGGGCGCCCGACCAAGCAGGAGGAACGGGCGAGGCGGTGAGTATCGCGGCGATGAACTGGGCCTGGCAGCAAAAGCTTTCGCCCACCCCGAAGTTGATCCTGATGGCGCTGCCGATGCCGCCAATGACTTCGGTGTTTGCTGGCCAAGCGTCTCGACGGTGGCTACCAAGTGCTGTGTTTCCATTCGTACCGTTCGGCGCGTCATGCAAAAGCTCGTTGACCGCAGACTGTTGCTCTCCGAGCAGCGTTATCGCAAGGATGGTTCCTGTTCCTCAAGCTGGTATCGGTTGCGGCTGGAAGGGGGTGACAGATTGTCACCGGCCCCTGATCCCTGTGACACCACCCCCGGTCACCCGTGCGAGGCCCCCCCTGTCACAGGTGACATACCAGGAACCACCATAGGAACCCAAAAGGAACCACTACCACCACGAGGAGCGGCGACCTGTGTGGCCGTTTCCAACTCCGTGGAAAGTGGTGGTGGGGATTTTTCTGAACTGGAATACCCCACGGTTCTGTCAGCGGCCGAACAGGAAGAGGCCAGGAAAAAACTTGCAGGAATTCCTGCCGGTTTGTCGCAGCAACTCCTCGACGAATTGGCTGCAAGCATTAAGGCGAATGTCATTCAATTAACACCGTTGGCATATCTGCGTGGGCTGATCACGCGAGCCCGTGCCGGTACGTTCACGCCCGAAGGCGCATTGCGGATAGCAAACCATCGCGAGCAGCAGGCCAGGGTCGATGCTGTGATGAGAAGGAGCAATGGTATGACCCGCGATTATCCGCCTGATGAAGTTGATCCTGATAACCCGCTGGTCAGAAAACTGCTCGATATCCAGAGCCGGATGCAGGAGAGGAAACGCCATGAGGATTAAGTCTGACAGGACTCAACAAGTTGCATTCCAAACATAAGAACAGCGGATGGTACTCAAGGTACCACTAGGTCCTGGTGGGGTTCGGCACCGTCTGACACTGGATTCGTATTTCAACAACTGCTCCCACGTGAAGCACATGACTGACTTTAAGATCGCGATGTAACTAATTGAAT
>JBDLIH010000090.1:0-9821 GCA_039714975.1 Pseudomonadota bacterium | reverse complement strand
CTTGAAATCCATATCCAGCGAGCTGGCCAGCGCCCTGGCCAGCATGGTCTTGCCGAGCCCCGGCGCATCCTCGATCAGCAGGTGGCCACGGCACAGCAATGTGGCTATGGTCAGCAGAATGGCCTCCTGCTTTCCTATGATGACCTTGGATATGTTTTTGAATAGTCCTACCAGACTGCTGTTGTCCATGGATCACTCCGTTTTCCGCAGGTTTCAGGCCACAGGATGGGTACCTGAACTCTATATAGCGGCCGAAGAATTAGTCGGTTTAGGTATGCTTTTCACGGACAACAGTTTCAACCGGGGGTGTGGTGGTCAACTGTTTCCGGACACTTTGTTAAGGTCCTTTTCGTGATCCATCGGTGTCTTGTAACCCAACGTCGAATGAAGACGCTTTGAATTGTAATATACCGCCACGTATTCCCGCACATCAGCTATAGCCGCCTGCCGTGTTCCATACAACTTGTCACCAGTCCATTCCCGTTTCAGACTGCTGAAGAACCGCTACCGAGGCATTGTCCCAGCAGTTGCCTTTCCTGCGATGGGCGCACTGATTGAGACAAACACAGCTTCTTAATGGGTGCACACGCCGCACTGGCAGTTGTCACCCAGTCGGATCTTTCCGCATCATCACTTCGCCTCAAGCTTCACCACCAGCTCAGACCCTTGCAGCGCAACATCATGATCCACATCAACCAGCCTGTAGCCCGTGGCATTGACCGTGAGTCGATGGTGTCCCGGCCCGAGCTGGGTGAAGCGAAAGTTCCCCTGCTCGTCGGCAGACGTGGTGCGCCGCGATGAGCTGCGGATACCGTATTGTTCGTGCGACCATGTGAGACTGACGTTAGTCACGGCCACCGGGTAGCCCTGCTCATTGACCACCCGCCCATGGATTTCATCATATCCCCAGTCCAGGATCACCGGGACCTGCAACTCCGCACCGGCATTGAGCAGGATACCCTCGATCGTATAGTACGGAGTCGATTTGGTCTTCAGGCGCAATTCACCGGCCGGGGTCTTCTCAACCGTGAAGTTGCCCGCCGCGTCGCCCAGTACGCGCTGATTGTAATAGGATGTCTCTTTGGTCTGCAGCACCAGCGTAAAGTTGGGTATAGGGGCGCCAAACACGTTTAGCATCTGCCCGCTGAGGGTACCGGTGTCCAGGGCTTCCAGACCGATGCTCAGCGTCAGGCCGTTCTTCGTGACCTTGATGTCTCTCTGAAAATAATCCTTGTAGGCAGCAACGGCATTGATCGACAGCATGTAGTCATCGCCCGGTTCAACGCGCCGGATCACAAACCTGCCATCCGCATCCGTGATGGCGCGATAGTTCTGGCGTGCCTTGGACGATAACAGCCCGATGTGCTGACCGGCAACCGGATCATTGCCGGGTCCCTTCACCCTGCCGCTCACCTCGGCCAGCACGCTATCCGCATCTGGCTCCATGACGATATTCAACTCGAGATTATCGCCAGCATCCGGCTGCGAGGTGTCGAGCTGCACTTCCTTGTCCTCGTAGCCCTTCTTTGAAGCGCGCACCGCCAGGCCCTGTGCAGTATCCATCAGTTTCATCTCGAACGCATACCGGCCCTCCTTGCTGGAGGAAACCGTTGTTGCACTCTGCGTCACCGGGGTGACCACCACCCCGGCCAGCAACTCACCGTCGGCGGTCGAAACGAAACCATGCACACGCAGCTGACGCTGCCCCGTAAGAACGAGGTCTGCAAAATCCACCCCGGCTCGCACCGAGATCTGGGCCCGGGAATACTCTTCGGTTGCCTCCGTGCTGATACGGTACTCGCCATCCGCCAGCCGCTCGAAGGCATAGGTACCGTCATAGCCGCTAGTGGCCGCGAGTTGGTACTTGTAGACGGGTGTCAGCTTGCCCTTGTCACGGTCAAACAGGTAGGAGGCCTTGGCAATCACCCTGATTCCGGGGACCGGTGACCCGGCCCGGTTCAGCACGCGGCCGGAGATAGCGAGATCCCCCTGTGGCTCCGTGGTTTGCGAGTCAACGGCTTCTTCCGGCGTGTCATTCCATTCGTCGGTCTGTTCATACACACCAATTGTGGTTTCACTCACCCGCTGCGGCAGATCTGCAGGCTCCAGACGTTCAACCTCTTGTAAACCGGATCCGATGGTATCAAGCAGTGGTGTGACCTTCTGCGGGACATCGGGTTCCATGGCAAGCACCACCGGATCTGACAATTCGAGTGCACCTTCGCCTGCGTCATCTTGCACAACGGTGGTCATGATGTCTTGCTGGTCGTTGAACTTGAACCACAAACCAACAGCGTAGGCCACGAGGAACACCAGTATCGCAACCAGTACATTCCTGTTCATCAAGCGCACACAGCGTCCCCACGCTGCCATTCCTCTGGGGAGCGTCTTGTACTGTTCACCTTGCCTCTTCCGGGAATATGCATAGTCTTTAAGTTGAACACTTTTACTACTAATCTACATATTGATTATCAATATTGGCTTAACCGATACCAGATCAGTACGTTACCAACTCACCGCAGAATTTCCGCCTGAATAAAAAAGGACCAGCCGGTTCTAGTATCTGAAACAATCCAATTGATTCATATCTCTCTGTACCTAGTCACAACAACCGTCCGCCCTGACTCCCAGCATCTCTACAACTACCACCATACTTCCGAACTCCATCCAGAAGCCGTCTAACAATTTGACTGACACATGTCACCGAATGACGACAAAAGAAGCACGGTGAAATCAATAATTTGACGCCTGCTTAAGGTATTGTGTCATTAAATAGCGACAGATTCGACTGTACAAATCTCCACCATCCAGCTCACACAACCATACAAGTCTTCGTATTTCAGCATTTTACAATACATGGCGCATTTATTGCTTTTGTCCGACGCCAATGGTTGTCCCGCGCTCCATAGATTATGGCTAGCCGGTATGTGCCAGCATCAGCACAGCTTGACGGGGTCTACATGTGCCGATTCGCCGGCCACTGCTGGTTCACCGGTCACAAGCTGCATGATCTGGGAAGCAATTCACAGTTTCAAACAAACCCTCCGCCCTATGATGGCAGCAGGAATAACATTATCCGCGGCAGTCCGATTGACGGACATCTGCAAGTCGACACAGAGAGAGATGAGAACCATGACATACACGAAGCTGATACGCGCTGCATTACTGGCCGGCCTGATAGCCCTGTTACTGGTAGGCCGCACCCATGCCGCGACAGTGGACGAAGGTGCTCCGGTTAACGTCACCGGCGAGCTAACGCTGATCTATGCCGATGATTTCGAAGGCAAGCGTACGGAACTGCAATATTTCATAGAAGACAAGCAAAGCAAGAAGCAATACCGGCTGCAGTTCGACGGCACGCCACCAGGCCATTTACGCACCGGCATGACACTTACCGCACGAGGCAAGGCGAAAGGCCGGGAACTGTTTCTCGCTGCCGATGGCACAAGCACTGAATCCACGGGAACGGTGCTTCCTGCCACCACAATGGTAACCGGTGAGCAAAGGACCCTGGTCATGGTGGGCAACTTCAACGATGCGAGCGTGTCATGCTCCGTGGACGAGATACGCGACATCATGTTCACCGATTCGGTCAACAATCATGTGGATGCCCTGTATCAGGAAATGTCACAGGGCGAGGTCACATTCTCGGGCGATGTCATCGGCCCCCACACCCTTAACTACGCAAGTACGGATGCCGTGTGCGACACGGCTGGCTGGGCGAGCGCCCTGGATGCAGCAGCACTGGCACAGGGTATCGACCCATCCACTTACACGCGCAAGGTCTATGTATTGCCCTCCCAGAACAGCTGTGGCTGGGCAGGCCTCGGCTCGCTGGGGGGCAATCCAAGCAGTGCCTGGATCATGCGCTGTGACATTGCTGGCGTATATTCCCATGAACTTGGCCATAATATCGGCATGCACCATGCGTCCACACTGTCTAACCAGTACGGGGACTCATCTGACGGAATGGGATCATCGGTAAAGTATTTGCGTAAGATCAATGCCCCGCACCAGGAACAGATGGGATGGATCCCTGCCTATCAGATCGCCGAGGTCACAGAGAGCGGGACCTATGATATTGCGCCGCTGGCGATTGATCCGGCGCAAGCGCTGGCTCCCCAGATGCTCAAGATCGCGAAGCCTGACTCTTCGGATTATTATTACCTGTCGCACCGTCAGCCACTGGGGTTTGACAAAAATATTTCCTCCGCCTATCACGGCCGGACCAGTATTCACACATACACAGGTGACGGCTCGGCCAATCGTACCTTTTTGCTGGGGAAACTCCTCGATGGCGAGACCTATAGCGACGCAGTCAATGGCATCACGATAAGCCAGCTGAGTCACACAAGCGACTACGTTACAGTCCAGATTCAGCAGGACGCATCTCAGCCAACCCCGACCTGCGAACCCGGGACACCTCAGGTTGGCCTGTCTCCGTCCAGCCAAAGCGCCAACCCTGGTGACACCCTCGGCTACACGGTCACAGTGACCAACACCGACAACGAGGCCTGCACGGCCAGTCAATTCACCCTGAACCCGGACGCACCTTCCGGCTGGACTGCCAGCGTCTCGCCCTCGAGCCTGAGCCTGGCACCGGGCGCAACAGGTTCGGCCTCACTCACGTTCACATCATCCGCAACTGCGGCGGCAAGCACCTATGCCGTGGGCGTGGCTGTGAGTGATAGCAGCGAAGCCACTCATACAGCCTACGGCAGCGCCAGCTATACCGTGATAGAAGCCTGCACCACGGCTGCGCCTGGCCTTGACCTGTCGCCGGCCAGTCAGAGCGGGGATCCGGGTACAAGCCTGGTGTATACATTCTCGCTCGCCAACAACGATAGTACGGCCTGCAGCAACAGCACCTTCGACCTAAGCATCAACTCACTCCCGGGCGGCTGGAATGGCAGTCTCTCATCCAGCAGCCTCAGCCTCGCACCGGGTGCCACGGGTACGGTCATGCTATCGGTAAGCTCCGCTGACACCGCGGCCGCAGGCAGCTACAGCCTGCAGGTCGGGGCAGTGGATGCAAGCGAGTCCTCGCATGCGAAGGCCACCACCGCGACCTACAACGTCAATGACACGACACCGACTGCAGACACCGAGCCACCATCGGCGCCGACGGGGCTAACCGCCAGCGAGAATTTCAAACAGGTCAGCCTGTCCTGGAGCCCCAGCAATGACAATGTTGGCGTGTCCGGTTACCAGATCATGCGAGACGGTATAGCGATCGCGGATGCAGTCGACAGCAGCTACACTGATACCAGTGGTGCAGACGGCGTCTTCTATGAGTACAGCGTGCTTGCCTATGATGCCGCAGGCAATCACTCTCAGGACAGCGCTCCTGTGACAGCCGGCAAGGCCAAGACCAAGGGCAAGGGCAAGGACAGCGGCACAACGGATGGCGGCGGCAACAAGGGCAAGGGGAAAGGCAGCCTGAAATAACCCCCCTGCACCGGGGCAGTGGAAGCCACCCCAAACACAGCCAGACAGTACAGGGTTGGCAGTATAACAGCGGGGTGATCGACCACCCCGCCGCCCCGCCCCTGATAGAATAGTACTGGAACCGTGACTGAGGCTAGCCGCGCGGGCCTCAGTCATTCGTCATGATGGACCGGTTATTCTCATCGTGATAGTCATCCGGGTCCGCTGCAAAAAACTCATCTCGAGCAACAGATTACCGTTCAGACGCCAGCCATCAATAAAGATAACCGCGACATCCTCCAATACAAATCAGTCTGAAATATTCGTCAGACGGCTTTTGGCAGATAGTTTTAGAGTTATAATATTTCTTTATGGAAATCTGAATTGGCTGGACTATGGCGACCACGCATCGATTGCATCACTCTCTTGATTCAAATAAACAAAAGCGGGCGGCGGCCGGGATTGCGGGACCCCGGCACTTGATTCGCAATTGCCGGATGTCGATAACCCGCCAAATGGCAGCCTTATCGATCTCCCTTCTGTCGGTGATGCTTGTTGCTGGAGTGCAGGGCGCCGGGCAAGCCCCCGAACCGGCAGAGGAACGCCCAGACCTGGTGGTAACCACTGCCGAAGACGCCGGTACCGGATCCCTGCGCAGGGCAATTATCGAAGCCGAATCCCGGCCTGGTCCAGACAACATCCTTTTCGACCGGGAGATCTTCTCCGAGCCTCAGTTCATCGCACTGGAAAGCCCACTGCCGGAAATCACCAGCGAAATCACCATTGACGGCTATATCCCGGATCGCCTCTGGAAAGCCAACGGGGTGATCGTCAGCGGTAGCGGGCAGTTCCCGATCTTTCGTGTCGGCACGGGCGCCCGTGTCACGCTCCGCTATCTGACCGTGGCCGACGGCTGCGGCCAAAATGGTGGAGGTATCGTCAACCTGGGCAAGCTGGTGGTTTACGGTGTGACCTTTCTCGACAACCAGGCCGAGCACAAGGGGGGCGCCATCGCCAACCTGGGCGGCGGCATCACCGTGATCAACTCCACCTTCGCCGGAAATACAGCTCTGGGCAACGGTGGCGCTTTGGCCAACACTTCCGGTCGGGCCACCGTCACGAACTGCACATTCTCAGAAAACTCTGCTGGCACAGGGGGCGCAGTCTACAATAAAGGACACCTGTTACTGCGCAATACCATTCTGGCCAACAGCCCGAGTGGAGGCGACTGCGTCTCTGAAGGAACACTTGACCCCGCGAGCACCCGCAACCTGATCGAAGAGAATCGCGGCTGCGGCACTCCGATCAGCTCCGAGGATCCCAATCTCGAGCCACTGGGGTACTACAATGGCCCTGCCAAAACCTTTCCCGTGGGTGCCGGAAGCCCCGCCGTCAACCTGGGCGATAATGAAATGGCGCTCGATGAAAACGATGAACCGCTGGTCTGGGACCAGCGTGGCAGCGGCGACCCGCGCTTCGTGGCGGGCTTTACCGACCTCGGGGCCTTTGAGCACCAGCGCCATCCCTACTTGTCCGTAGACACCCTGGAGGACACGCGGCTACGGGCATGCACTCGAGCTGGAGCAGCGGACTGTCCTCTTCGGGGTGCCATCGAGATTGCCAACACCAGGCCTGAGCCCGACGTCATCATATTCGACCCCCGTGTGTTCACCGAACCTCAAACGTTGCACCTGTCCCGGCCGCTGCCCGAGGTGACGTCCCCCTTGACCCTGGACGCTGGCAGCACGGGCGGCGTGAGGCTTGCGGCGGATGGCAACTTCACCGTAATGACTGTCTCACCGGGAACTACGCTCGAACTGGGCGACGTCGTGGTCGTCGATGGAGACGACGAGGCTCCAGCAGAGCCATAGAAGACACAGGTCACCCGAACTCGTGAGGCCAGACCCTGGCAGGAGAGCCCCGTTCGGCTAACCGCTCCCCTTGCATGGCCGGTAGAGGACTTCTACCTCCAAGTCATCCTGCCACCGCGACAGTGACCGAAACAGCATCCGTTCAAGGCGCTACGCGCCATGCTTGGCACACCACAAAAAAAGCCCGGCCTTGCGGCCGGGCTGATCGGGTGCTTTAGGATACCTCGTTTACGGGACTAAAAGCACAGTGTGCCTTTGTTGTAGGAGTCGAGAGCCTTGGCCAATTCGATTGCCTCCGTACGCAGGGCAGTGTTGCCATCTTTCTTGGCCTTCTTCGGCGTCAAGTACTCGCCCGTACCGTCAAAGCCGACGTTTAGCAGCAGGATTTGTCCGTCAGTCACGGCGGCATCCCTTGCCGGACAGGATCCGGCACCGACTGTCACGTTGGCAATCGCGGCAAGCAGTTGAGACGCCAGGCCGTATGCGGCATCGCTAGCCATTAGTTTTTCTCGGCCGCCATTTAGGATTCTCAACTTACCCAGGATATTGACCGCCTGTTGCGTCGCCTCATCGCAGTCAAAGATATTGTCGTCTGCGATAAGGGTCAGCGTGCCGATCGTTATGCCCGGATCCTGAAGAGCATCATCCAGCAACGCCTTGGCAGCTTCGATACGCTCTTGGGACGTATCGCCAGCTGCCGCAGCAGCGTCGAGCTGGCCGCCACCGGTGCAGGAGTTCCAGTTCTTCCAGTACCCGATGGTACGCGGCTCGCCGCCCGGGAACTGGTTGTCGATCTTGAACACCTCGGTTTCACCGGCGTTAGCCACGAAGTTCACACACCGCGTGTCATTGATATATGACTGAGGAAAAGGCACATACTTCGGGTCGAACACGTTGCTGTACCCCGGCGGATCCACCTTCGGGTCCGGAACCTGAGAGTCATTCACCGCCGGCAGGAAGGGAATGAGCATATCCGCAGTGCCAGTATCGTTGGGGTCGCCGTACCACGCGAGGGTCCAGCCCGCATTGATCGGCCCTTCGCACAACCGGTAAACCGCCGTGTCATCGAACTCGATCGGGGTCAAGCTGACACCGCCAAAGTCCATTTCAGACGGGGGCGACGTGTCAGTCACACCACCAGCAGGCAGTCCTGGACCAGAGAGCGTGAAGGTCCAATTCTGCAGACCCGGCGATGGGATGTTCTCACCGATATCATTAAGAACGCCTTGTGTGAGCTTGGTGAGGTCAACCTCACCAGCCACGTAACAGGTGTCCTCGGCATTAGCGGGCTGGATGGTGTTCGTATAGTCACCAGGAATCGCCAGTGTCGCCGTAGCAGAGACCGAATTGCTCACCGTCGCCTGCCCGCTGAAGGGCCCATCGAGGCTAACCGGTATCGTTCTCACTTCACCGGCTGCCAGATCTTCAACATTGATGGTACCTTCGACGCTGTCATTGAGGACGACATCCAGGATGACGTTACCTGTGTTCTCAACCACAATGTCCCAAGTCGCCGGACCATCCTGCGGCACCGGCTCGTTGGTGCAGGTCTTGGCTACCGTGAAGGCCGGCTGAACCAGATCCACCATGTGGCTGTCTTGTGCATTGTTCAGCACGTTGGTGAACCCGTCCGGCAGCGAGCAGGACAGGGTTACCGTGTTGGGTAGCGGGTCCGGATCGCCCGCCAGGACCGTACGGGTCCGGTTGATCACGGTGTTGCCAGGAGGCAGCATCGCAGTTGCGAAGACCGTGCCCAGTAACGTGTCGGTCGCCGTGCAGACCAGCGGCGGTGTGTCGGCCGAACTGGCGTTCGTCAGTGTGAATGCGTAATCCACGTCATCACCCACCTTCGAGGTCGCATCACCGTCCTTCGTCACGCTGAAGGCCGGCTGGAACAGGTTAACCGAGTGGCTGTCCTGTGCATCTTCCAGCACATTGGTGAAGCCGTCCGGCAGTGAGCAGGACAGGGTTACCGTGTTGGGCAGCGGATCCGGATCGCTCGCCAGGACCGTGCGGGTCTTGTTGATCACCGTGTCGCCCGCAGGCAGTACGCCACTGAAGACCTCGCCCAACAACGTGTCGGTCGCCGTACAGGTCAGCGCCGGCGTGTTGCCTGAGCTGGTGTTGTGCAGCGTGATCGTGTAGTCCACGTCATCACCCACCTTGCCCTGCGCATCACCGGTCTTCGTCACGCTGAAGGCCGGATCAAACAGATCCACCGAGTGACTGTCCTGGGCATCTTCCAGCACATTGGTGAAGCCGTCCGGCAGCGAGCAGGACAGGGTTACCGTGTTGCCCAGCGGATTCGGATCGCCCGCCAGGACCGTGCGACTCTTGTTGATCACCGTGTCACCCGCAGGCAGTACGCCACTGAAGACCTCGCCCAACAACGTGTCGGTCGCCGTACAGGTCAGCGCCGGCGTATTGCCTGAGCTGGTGTTGTGCAGCGTGATCGTGTAGTCCACGTCATCACCCACCTTGCCCTGCGCATCACCGGTCTTCGTCACGCTGAAGGCCGGATCA
>JBDLIH010000089.1:0-9902 GCA_039714975.1 Pseudomonadota bacterium | reverse complement strand
TTCTTACTCGCTGCGCTCGTTAGTCGAACCTGAGGTTCTCATCCCAGTCCGCCTAAACAAAACCCGCCTTCCGGCGGGTTTCATTTATGGCTGGCGGACTAGGATTCGAACCTAGATTAGTGGAGTCAGAGTCCACTGTCCTGCCGTTAGACGATCCGCCAAATAGCGGTTTAACGTTTGGAGAATTGCGGTGCGCGACGCGCCTTGTGCAGACCGACCTTTTTACGCTCCACCTGACGGGCATCGCGTGTCACGAAACCTGCACGCCTCAGTGTGGGTCGCAGCTCGTTGTCGTACTTCATTAATGCACGAGTGATGCCATGACGAATTGCACCGGCCTGGCCACTCATGCCGCCGCCCTTTACGGTAACCGTAATATCGAAGTCACCCAGCATGTTCGATGTTTCCAGGGGCTGACGCACGATCATGCGAGCGGTCTCACGACCAAAGTAGGTATCAAGGGGACGCTTGTTAACCACGATATCGCCCTTACCCTTGCGCAGAAATACCCGTGCAGTGGAAGTTTTACGGCGTCCGGTACTGTAATAGGTGTCGCTCATACTGTGATTCCTGTAGCTGGCACAAATTCAATCACCAGCTGATTTATTGAATACTGTTGTCTGATTAAATCTTAGGCCTGATTAAATATTCAGGGATTTTGGCTGCTGGGCGGCATGCTGATGGTCTGGCCCACCGTACACCTTCAACTTGCGAAACATGGCGCGTCCCAGCGGATTCTTGGGCAGCATACCCTTGACGGCAAGCTCAATGACCCTGCCCGGCGCCTTTTCCTGCATCTTTTCAAAATTGGCTGACTTCAGGCTGCCAATGTAGCCGGTGTGATGATAGTACATCTTGTCTGTGGCCTTGCGGCCAGTGACATGTACCTTGTCGGCATTCACCACAATGATGTAATCACCGGTATCAACATGGGGTGTATATATAGGTTTGTGTTTTCCGCGCAGGTGCCGCGCAATTTCAGTCGCCAGTCTGCCCAGTGTTTTACCTGCGGCATCAACGACATACCAGTCGCGATTCACTTCATGTGCTTTTGCGGAAAATGTTTTCATCACTATTAACTCGGGATCATGCCAAATCAAAGAGCGGGGATGTTACAAAAGTAGCCAGTAACTTACAAGGTTTCTATCGTGACAGACATCATCATTAAACCCGGCACGCCCATAAACGCAGGCAAAAAAAAAGCGCGGACCAATGTGGCCGCGCTTAAAAAACCTCCTTGGGGGGAGGTGGAGGAGCGCTGACCGGCCAAATAGGGGGGCAGGCCAATCAGCGTGTTAGTATCTTCTAATATTATGTCCTACTTGTCAAGTAAAAAAGGGGCCTTGAATGGCAAATAGCTGCGAAATCAGCTAACTACCTGATAGTATTAGCTATTCATAAAAGTATTATATTTTATTAAATATCAACAGGTTAAAGAGCTGCTGCTCGATAAGCTAGATTCTCAGCCGCTCCACGACCCGCCCGTTTTTCAGATGCTCCTCAATAATCTCGTCGACATCCTCCCGGTCAACATAGCTGTACCAGACCGCCTCCGGATACACGACTATCACAGGCCCTTCTGTACAGCGATCCAGACAGCCTGCGGTATTGATCCTTACCCCACCCTCACCGGTCAACCCCAGTTCCTTGCAGCGCTGCCTGGCATAGTCACGGATGCCCTGCGCGCCGAATCGTTGGCAACAATCACTGCCATCCTTGCGAAGATTGGTACAGAAAAAGACATGATAAGTGTAATAAGACATCTTCCGGACATTCCTTCAGGGACGCTGTGACAGGATCATGCTATCTTAAAACCATGACAGCACGTAAGCAGACTTTTCTTGACCGGCTTATTGCGCATACAGACCAGGCACTGCGAACTGTGTTTGGCGAACCCATTGGTTCGGGCCGGGAAAATCCGGCAGAACCGGTTGCTGAAAATGAGCTCTCGTCAACCGACAAGGCCAGGAGTATCCGCCTGATGCGTGTAAACCATGCCGGTGAAGTATGTGCGCAGGCGCTCTACCAGGGGCAGGCACTGACCGCTCATCACCACGAAACACGCCAGCAGATGAAACAGGCCGCCATTGAGGAGAATGACCACCTGGCCTGGTGCCGGCAACGTATCGACGAACTGGGTGGCCATACCAGTCTGCTCAACCCGCTCTGGTATACCGGCTCACTCGCAATGGGGGCTGCGTCAGGCCTGATGGGTGACAAGTGGAGCCTGGGGTTTCTTGCCGAGACCGAGCACCAGGTTGTAAAACATCTTGAAGGCCATCTGCATCAACTGCCTGCTGGCGACGAAAAGTCTCATTCTATCCTCGAACAAATGAAGATTGATGAAGCAAGGCATAAAGCCAGTGCCCTCGATGCAGGCGGCTCTGCCCTGCCTGATCCGGTTAAAAAGATGATGACGCTCGCATCAAGGGTAATGACAACGACGGCTTCCCGGATATAACGGCTACTTCAATCCCGAACTGCGCGATATATTTCGACCGTAAAACATTTCCAGCATCTCCTTCCTGACCTGTGTATGTATCTTGCGTTGCCCGGCGGCAGACAAGGCGTCTTTGCCAACGCCGAAAAGATAGTCATCCAGGTCAATCTCCTTCAGCATCATCCTGGTGTGGAAAATATTTTCCTGATACACATTGACGTCTATCATCTGGTATTGCTCCCGAGTATCACGGGACAGGAAATTCTGTATCGAGTCTATCCTGTGGTCGATGAAATGCTTCTTGCCGTGCACATCGCGGGTGAAACCGCGTACACGGTAGTCAAGGATGACAATATCCGATTCAAAACGATGGATCAGGTAGTTTAAAGCCTTCAAGGGCGATACCCGGCCACAGGTTGAGACATCAATATCGACACGAAAGGTGCTGATCCCGTGATCCGGATGACTTTCGGGGTAGGTGTGCACGGTAATATGGCTCTTGTCCAGATGCGACACCACGGCTTCCGGTAACGGTCCCGGCGCTTTGGTATTTGATAACCGCTCCGATGCCACATGCTCCTCTGAAATCAACATGGTGACACTGGCACCTTGCGGGTCATAGTCCTGACGCGACGTATTCAGGATAGTCGCACCAATAATATTGGCGACATCATTCAGGATGTCGGTCAGGCGATCGGCATTGTATGCTTCACCAATGTATTCGATATATTCACTGCGGTGTGCAACCGATTGCGCATAGGCAATATCGTAAATATTAAAACTGAGGGTTTTTGTAAGGTTATTGAACCCGTGCAGTTTGAGTTTTCGCACCAGGAACGCTCCAGACAGTAACCATGTTCCGGGGTTACGTCACCCGGCCTCGCTGGCTGCAGCCACAATCTCATAGTCATGCGTGATGGCTGCCGTCTTGCCAAGCATGATGGATGCGGAGCAGTACTTCTCCGCCGAGAGTTCAACTGCACGGGCTACCTGCCTGTCAGCCAGCCCATGGCCAGTGACAACAAAATGCACATGAATTTGTGTGAACACCTTCGGTTCTGTATCAGCGCGTGCTGCCTCTATTTCGACTACACAGTCGGTGACCGACTGCCGTGCCTTCCCGAGTATCATCACCACATCAAATGCTGTACAGCCACCCAGCCCGAGCAACAGCATTTCCATGGGGCGTATACCAAGATCGCGTCCACCGCTCCCGGGGGCACCATCCATTACCACTGAATGACCGCTGCCCGATTCACCGACAAACGTCATTTCTTCAACCCATTTAATGCGTGCTTTCATACGTATTCCTGCCCCCTGAAAAACGGGAATCCTATCACAGCCCGGGACATCGCCATGCAATACTCCAGGAACCCTAAAGCTATTGCCGGATCACCCGATAAGGAGTTATGCAATCACTTCCACTGACATTCGAAACAAATAGCGCACCAGTAAGGGGTGCAGTAAACCCTTGTATTGAGCGATTCCTTGAACAATGCCACCGTCGCAAGTACCCGAACAAGAGCGTCATTATATACGCAGGCGACCAGCCGGATGTTCTGTACTACATCATCAGCGGTTCAGTCAGTGTTCTGATAGAGGACGAGGACGGCCATGAAATCATACTCGCCTATATCAACGCCGGTGGTTTCTTTGGTGAAATGGGACTGTTCGGCGAAAGCCCTAACCGCAGCGCATGGATACGCACCCGTACCGAATGCGAAGTAGCCGAAATCAGCTATTCACGTTTCCGCACACTCGCAAAGGAAGACCCGGACATCCTGCTGGAATTGACTGCACAGCTGGCAACCCGCCTGCGCAAGACCAGCCGTAAAGTCAGCAACCTTGCCTTCCTTGATGTTACCGGGCGCATCGCACATACCCTGCTTGAACTCTGCAAGGAACCGGACGCAATGACCCACCCCGATGGCATGCAAATCAGGATCACCCGCCAGGAAATTGGACGCATTGTGGGTTGCTCGCGCGAAATGGCGGGCCGGGTACTCAAGTCACTGGGTGAACAGGGACATGTCTCGGTAAAGGGCAAAACGATTGTTGTATTCGGAGCACGATAAACGGATCAGCCGTCAAGGGTAAAGGGGCATAACGCACCTCCCGGACGAGGGCTTTCAAATCACGTTCCGCCGCTGGCGGCAATCCGGAAAAACAGTTCCGCCAGTTTCTCGCCCGGTTCGGGCGCCTTCATGAAGGCCTCACCCACCAGAAACACGTTCACACCCCGTGAGCGCATCAAGGCAACATCCTCGGCCGTATGTATACCACTCTCTGTCACCACAATACGGTCTTCGGGAATCTTCCCCAGAAAACC
Organism: Pseudomonadota bacterium; assembly: GCA_039714975.1. Lineage (GTDB taxonomy): Bacteria > Pseudomonadota > Gammaproteobacteria > UBA9214 > UBA9214 > UBA9214. Next base: position 5,133 of record JBDLIH010000089.1, on the reverse strand, counting down.
CAGCGTCACATCCAGACTTGTCTCAAAAGAACGCAAGTCACGATTATTTATCCCCAGCAATGGCGCAGGAACCGCCAGTGCGCGTTCAAGCTCCTCCGCGTCATGCACTTCAACCAGCGCATCCATACCGAGGTGACGGGTCAGTTGCAACAGCTCCAGCAACATGGAGTCACTCAATGCCGCCACGATAAGCAGCACACAATCTGCACCCAGCGCACGCGCCTCATACACCTGGTAGGGGTCTACAATAAAATCCTTCCGCAATACCGGGAGACTGCAAGCCGCCCGCGCCTGTAGCAGATAAGCATCTGCCCCCTTGAAAAAATCAATATCCGTCAGGACAGACAGACAGGCTGCACCACCCTTCTCATAACTCATGGCTATCTGACCGGGATTAAAATCCTCACGCAATACTCCCCGGCTTGGCGAAGCCTTTTTTATCTCGGCAATGACGGCTGCCTGCCCGGCCTGTAGCTTCCCTTGCAGATGATCAATAAAGCCACGGGGCGCATCCGCCTCTGCCGCACGTTGCCCCAGTTCTTCCATGCTGGTCTTGCGAATACGCTCGTCTATCTCCTCGAGTTTGCGTGCAAGAATCCGTTTCAGAATATCCGGTGTATCACTCATACCAGTCAAACCGCATTGGATATTTCAATCAGGGAGGCAAGCGTCTGTTTTGCCCTGCCGTTGGCGATCACTTCACTGGCCTGCTCAACGCCCTTCTTCAGCGAATCTGTCAGACCGGCGGCATAAATCGCCGCACCGGCGTTCAGACAAACGATGTCACGCGCAGGACCCGGCTGATTGTCAAAAACTGCATCAATCATCGCCAGGCTCTGCTCTGCATCCTCAACGACAATGGCATCGAGACCGGCAGTCTGCATACCGAAATCTTCAGGTGTAACGGTATACGATGATATTTTCCCATCCCTGAGTTCGGCAACCCGGGTGGGTGCTGCAATACTGATCTCATCCAGGCCGTCTTCAGCATGCACCACAAGCACATGCTGACTACCCAGTTGTTTGAGCACCTGCGCCAACGGCTCAACCCAGTCCGCGCTGAACACGCCAAGTACCTGGTTCGGCGCAGCAGCGGGATTGGTTAACGGGCCCAGCAGGTTGAACAGGGTGCGTACCCGCATTTCCTTGCGTGGACCAATGGCGTATTTCATGGCGCTGTGATGTTGCGGCGCGAACAGGAACCCGACACCCACCTGGTCGATGCAGGCAGCCACCTGCGCAGGATTGATATCCAGTTTCACACCAGCCGCCTCCAGTACATCGGCACTGCCGGAGCTGCTGGAAACAGAGCGATTGCCATGCTTCGCCACACGACCACCGGCGGCTGCGGTCACAATGGCACTGGCCGTCGAAATATTAAACGTACTGGCACCATCACCGCCGGTACCACAGGTATCCACCAAATGTGGCCCGGAAACATCCACGGCAGTTGCCAGTTCACGCATCACCCTGGCTGCTGCCGCAATTTCATCGACTGTTTCGCCCTTCATACGCAAACCGACCAGGAACCCTCCGATCTGTGCGGGCGTGGTCTGACCGGTCATGATCAGGCGCATGACCGCTTCCATATCGGCCTCATCAAGATCACGCCCTTCAATGACGGTGGCGATTGCTGTAGCTATGTCCATAGATTCATTCCTGCTGCTGCAGTACACAGCACTACTGGTTCAGAAAATTCCGCAACAAATCATGCCCGCAATGGGTGAGGATCGATTCCGGATGGAATTGTACGCCCTCGACGGCAAGGGTCTTGTGTCGTACACCCATAATTTCTCCCTTTTCGCCGTTATCATCTGTCGTCCAGGCAGTCACCTCAAGGCACTCGGGCAATGACGCCGGTTCAATAACCAGTGAGTGATAGCGCGTGGCCTCAAAGGGATTTGGCAAGCCATTAAACACACCGCAGCCATTATGAAACACCATGGATGTCTTGCCATGCATAATCGCTTGCGCATGGCCAATGTGACCGCCAAATGCCTGCCCGATGCTCTGGTGACCAAGACACACACCCAGAATCGGCACCCGGCCGGCAAATTGTTTTATGGTGTCGATGGATACACCGGCTTCATTCGGTGTACAGGGACCGGGAGAAATCACAATCTTCGCCGGGTTCATGTCCTCGATTTCCTGCAGCGTAATCCGGTCATTTCGAAACACGCGCACATCCGCACCCAGCTCACCGAGGTACTGGACGAGGTTATAGGTGAACGAATCGTAATTATCGATCATCAGAAGCATATTTCACGCGACCTACTGATATTTATGTATATTTTTCATGTTCAGGCATTCATACCCTCAATGATACCCGCTTTGTTCTGAGGCACTATCAGGTTAGTAGGAGGTTTTTGGTTACAGACCCTTGCATATTCCTGCGTTAGCGGGTGTGTGATTGTACCGGAGAAACATGGGTAATGAGCAGCACAGTAGAATGATGTAGGTAAATCTATCTGATAGCCCAACAAGATGTCATACCTAAACTATGTGCTCCAAACCTCGATACGAGCTCAGGGGTCAAACCAAGCCAACCAATTGATGTAGATTAAACAAACCGTGAATTTCGGCAGAAATACTGCCTTAGCAGGTCTTTTTCGGGATCAAAATGAAGCAGTTAAGGAAGCGCGAACTCACGATTTATTGCACAGAAAATGTTGTAGTCTCGCAAGACCCTCGAACGTCATACTGACAACATTTTGGCACCAGAATGGGCTTTTAAGCCCTGGAAATAGTAATTCCGCGGAGTAAGTAACAAGTGTTTTCAGTGAGTTGTACGGTCCGTACCGTATGTAAAACTTAAGTGTCAGATCAAAACTGAACTGCTACAAATAAGTCAATGAAGCTGGCTTTAATACTGAGCATAGTCCCCGACAAAAAACAGTCACCACCTGAGGCGTTTAGCTTCTTGCAGCAATCTTTCTATCACAAGGCTAGGCTTATTAGGGCGCGTGCTAGGGAAAAGGTTAAAAACATTTGTCCCCTGTGTACTTAACTGATCCGTAGAATGTTTTATTATTGCCTCAAGGTCCAAAGGAAGCTGCTTACACTGCCGGTCATTATTCGACATATAACAACCAGTTGTATTATTACGCTTTGCCCTGACTCTCCTCCGTAGACGCAGTGTATTTAACTACGTTCAAGACGACAACTGTTTATTTTCCAAATCCTTGATCACCTTAGACAAGTGTTCAACTACCTTCAACTCATATTCACGATAGTCGTCCAGGTACTCTGGAACTTTTTTATCCGCAATTCGTACACTTATGTTTATTGCTTTACCAGCCTCATCCTTGCGCTCGCCAGTTGGTGTAAACATATTAAGGTACTGTCTTGGAGCGACACCCTCGAAATGCAAGAACTGAACTCTTGGGTTATCCCCAATAATTGTAGTACCTACTCCACCTCTTTTGCCATCAATGTCAATGGCATCTCCATGTAATTCAGAGGCAAGGCTCTTTTCATACGGCTCAAGAAAGTAAACCTTAGTGATACCTGCTGCAACAATATGACGCGCACAGTTATGACAGGGGAAAGTATATGTAAACAATGTGGCGCCTTCGGTACTCCCGTTCCCAAGGCGAGCAAGCGACACAATCGCATCCATTTCAGCATGAATAGATCGGGAAAATTCGATAAGACCGCCGAGCCGGGTATCTTGATAAGCAACATCCGCCATCTCCTTCGCCCATTTATTTGGTGAGATTTTACCTAAGATACCAACTTGCACTTTTTCAGCTTGGCTCATTAATCCCAACAAATACTCATTCAGCTTATCCTTGATAACCTTCTGAATTTCACCTTTCAACCTATTTTTATAGACATTGTTATAACATTTTGCATCCTCCAGCTTGGCACATCTTGCATCGTTTTGTCCGCTTTCTGGACCATACAACCCACCTCCAGCTCTGGGAACATCATTACTACCTGTCGAGACAATATTTCCTTGTTGATTCATGATGGATGCCCCAACCTGCCTCGACAAGCAAGCTGAACGTAACCCCGCTGCATACGCAACATACATGATACGCCCTGTAGGTCCTGTTTGGGCCTGATACTTGCCGTTCCCGATCACCTTAACCCTGGTTACTGACGAAAACAGTAAATGCGTACTTCCGGCCAAAATCGGAAGTACAGCCCCAATGGGCTGGACGTGACAGAGAAGACCGTAGAGAATTTCGTCGCACGTCTGCACCGGCTTTAAGAGCCAAAGTAAAACCGCCCCTAATAGAGAGGCAGTTCTTGGTGACTACGTGCTACGCATGTGCAGGACGTAAGGATTGTGGATGAGGCTTATTGAGCGTCCACCGTTGCTGGTATGCAACAAGTGACGTTCCTGTCATCGAAACACGACGCGGTTGTTATGTCCCCACCGTCAGAGTTTGCTACCGTACCTATAAACGATGTGAAGTTTTGTCGCCAGTTTCCGCATGTCGGCCCTGTGCGATGCTGGGTTGGCACGTCTATAATGATGCGCGTGCCTGTCCAATCGCGCATCGCTAGGTCGCCATTGGGCATGAAATACTCGGATACAATCTCAGGTTGTATCCACGCTAAGAATGTGTCGGCATGCTGGTGGCTCGTGTCGGTTTTCCACCACTCCCGGGTCGTACACATCCTGGCTGTACCACCGTAATCCTGTTGACATATTCTGTCCATACCAGTGGGTCCAACGTTGCCTCCGAGGCGTATCCCGGTGCTGTATCCTGCGAATTTGAATTCTGTGGATATGTTCAGCGAGAGTCGTGGGGGTTCTCCGCTGACTGCCGTGGCAAAAAACAACATAGCCATAACGTTGATTATCCAAAAAGACTTTAGCTTGTTCATGGCACACCTCTGTCTGTTGGTTCTCAATATAAGGCGGTGCAACAATTTCCGCCTCCCTTCTACCGAACGGGTCATACGCTTCAGTGTAGATGAGAATCCGGAAAATGCCGGAAATATGACAATGTCCGTGAAGATCGTTTTTGGGTCGGAAGTTCTCGTTTAGTCGCTGCTTATATTAGCTAAAAGACCGGAGGTGGTAGAGTCGAGATGTGGCGCGGTGGTCTAAGGTTCTGCCTATCTGTTGCCGCCCCTTTCGTCTGGCGGTGCCTCAATAGCTGAACCATCACTCCGTTT
>JBDLIH010000088.1:0-9930 GCA_039714975.1 Pseudomonadota bacterium | reverse complement strand
GGCAACACCGGGATCGAGGGCCTGTGGGGCATCGAGGAGTACGCCTCGCTGCAGGTGCTCGATGCCTCGGACAACCGGATCTTCGACATCATCCCGCTGTTCAATCTCCAGGCGCTGGAGTTCGTCGATCTGCGCGGCAACACAGGTATACCTTGTGATCAACTCGATCAACTAGAGCAGACTCTCGGGTTGGCGTCGAGTGCGATGCTGCGTCCGGAAATTTGTGTCGTCGGTAAGGCACCAACCGTAACGATCGTTCAACCCTTCGATGGGCTTATTATCATTGAGGGACAACCGGTCATACTCAGTGCGAATGCCTTTGACGCCGAGGACGGCGATATCGGCGCATCGGTTCAATGGTCGTCGGACCTCCATGGCGTGTTGGGTGCAGGGGCATTCCTTGAGATCGGTTTGCCACCGGGTGATCAGATCCTGCTCGCGACTGTCACCGACAGCGACGGCAATATTGTTTCCCATTCGGTAAACATCTCGGTGCTGTTCAACAATCCGCCTAGCGTGGACATCTATTCCCCGACCAACGGCATTTCCATTGTCGAGGGAGAACAACTCGTTCTGGACGGATATGCTGTTGACAGTGAGGATGGAAACCTGACTGCATCGATCCAGTGGTCGTCAAACATCGACGGGATGCTGGGAAGCGGCAGTGCATTGAACATTATGTTGACGCCGGGTGCACATACGCTAACAGCGTCTGTGACAGATCAATGGGGGAAGAGTGCAGAGGCCACCACGGCCGTTACGGTAATCGTGAACGCGCCTCCCACCGTAACCATCACGACGCCGGCCGGTGACATGTCGGTAGTCGAAGGTGATTCGCTCATGTTGTCGGGCAATGCAAACGATGACGAAGACGGTGTGCTCACACAAGCGATTCAGTGGTCTTCCGATATCGATGGCGCATTGGGCACAGGTGCATCGGTTGAGGTCATGCTTTCCGTGGGTACGCATCAACTCACCGCGACAGTCATTGACAGTCACGGTAAATCCGGTGTTGCAAACCGACAGGTCACAGTGCTGTTTAACAATCCGCCCCAGCTCAGCCTCGTGTCGCCATATGATGGACAGCAGATAGAGCAGTATTTACCACTTGCACTATCGGCGGTAGCAACTGACCAGGAGGACGGAGATCTAAGCGCTAGCATTATCTGGGCGTCCGATGTGTCCGGCTCGCTTGGTACCGGTGGCGCCTTGGCGGTAACGCTGCCCTTGGGTACGCATGTAATCACCACGAGTATCACCGACGGCAACGGCAAGATGACGTCGATCACACGCAATATAACCGTGATTGCGCCACTGGTCAGTGAGTATTGCAACGTGAGCGGTACAACGAAATCGATGTGGATCGAGAGTGTCACCATCGCAGGTGTAACGAACACCTCGGGTTCGCAGGGTGGTTACGCTGATTTTACCGGGATGGGTCCAGTCTACCTCGATCGCATGGCGAATGTGATCGAACTCGTGCCCGGTTTCTCGCGCCAAAGTCACAATATACACTGGTCAGTATGGATCGATCTGAACCGTGACGGTACTTTCAGCAGTGACGAAATTCTAATCACGGCGGATAGTGAGATGGCGGTGTCGGGAAGTGTTGTTATACCCTCAGTAGCGGATACTGGTCTGACGCGGATGCGCGTGATGATGAGTCGAAACGACAATGTGGGATCATGCCAAGACTTCCGTGCGGGTGAGGTTGAGGACTATGCAGTCGTTTTACTGCCTTAAGAAACTGGAACGTTTCGCAATTAATTCTCCTATTTTCACTAGTTGAGATTTCGTGACCACAAAATGACATTTTGGCCACCCTTCGGGGTGGCCTTAACAGCATCTTCGTAACCAGCCTGGACCAGGCATGCTGGAACTGCACAATCTATTGAATGCTGCGGTTCTATTCCAGCAGGTATAATTACTCTTGAAAAGTGCCGGCCTGCAGACCGCTTTTTCATTACTGGATGGTCTGGCTTTGATTGCGGGCTCAACCGATCGACGCAACACATGCATTAAATCGTTCTGCAATGAGACAGAGATTACCGACAAGCCATCACTTATAAAACAGGACATGACTGACCGCCGGTACAGGGCTGGATTTGATGATGTTTTCGACTAATGACTTGGGGTGAATTCAAAAAGCTGGTTAATGAAACTGATGGGGTAACAGACGAATCTGAAATGTAAGCGCTTATTTAACGACAGGGGCCTGATTGTTCAGCTGATGATTTACTTACGTTAGCAGCTCATAGGCAAGATACAGTGTTGCTCCAAGCCCGACAGACCAGATGGCAGTTCTCAGAATTGGAACCTTGAAATAATACATAGGCGCATAAACAAGGCGTGCCCAGAAATATGTTTGACACGCAATTGCAGTTGCTTCGGTACCGGTTCCGGTAACGTGAACACCAATCGCCACAGGGGCAAACAAGGCGATACCCTCAAATGCATTCATATGTGCGCGGTATGCCCTGTGCGCCCATTCATCATCAAAAGGGCTGTCACCTGGCAATGGCCTGAGAAATACCTGCCATAGTCCACCCAGCTTTTTTGTCCTGTAAATGGCATAGGGTGTGACCATCGCTGCGGTTAACACGACGCTCCACGTGAGCCAGTATATTTCAGCAGACATCATTGGATCTCCTTAATAGTTTTGGTGTAATTTTCTGCGCAACTGATCTCGACCCGGTAATGACAGGTATCACAATCAGATCATCTTGACTTAAATGTGGTTCTTGCAATCTCAAACCCAGGTCCTGGTTGCAATCATATGCACAGGGGCAATGCGACCGTTTTCAATATTACTCATCACATTTCGCATCTTCTCACCCGCGCTTTCCCCCATCACCAGATGTATACCGAGTGGTAACGGCCCGTCCACAGCTGCAGCCATACTCTCCCTGAAAAAGTCGAGTGCAAAATCTGTACGATCCCCAACCTCCTGAACATCAAATCCCACATCCTCGAGAAATGCGTACATTTCCTCCGGTGTGGTGAGATAACTGGTATCTTCTGACTGCGCCCAGGGCACAGGAAAGGTAAGATCTTCATCACTTTTTTTCATCACATCGAAGATATAAAGAGTGGCGCCGGGTTTCAGCACACGGGCTATTTCACAATAGAGTGCCGCGCGTTCCGGAATATTCATAGCAACGTGCAATGTTATCGCTGCATCGAACGTCGCATCTTCAAAGGGCATGGCGAGCGCACTGGATACATTGAAAGTTATCCTGTCATCCAGGCCTGTGAGTTCCGTCAGCTTCTTTGCTATCTCAATGTACTCGGGCGTCAAGTCAATGCCACTGACGGCGCATCCGGTTTGAGTTGCGATGTAACGGGCTGCTCCGCCTATTCCACAACCGACGTCAAGCACATGCTGGTTCTCGCTCAGGGACATCTTTTCAACAGCATAAGCAGTCGCCTTGCGCCCACCAATATGAAACTCTTCAACCGGCGCCAGATCGTCTGGTTGCAATTGACTCAGATCTGCGCCAGAAGCTTCGAGCCCGGCGAAAATTCGCGTCAACAGACCGTTATCGCCGTAATGCTGTGCTACAGCTGCTTCAATATCATTCACACACACTCTCCCGTTATTCCATTCGTAAAATTGACAGGTGTATCATCTGTATTTCTGCTATTTACGCTTGCCTGAACGCACAGATGAAACGTTGTTATGAGTCGGCCGATTATCCGATAAACAGGCTAACGTCAGATTTCCGGGCAGTTGGCAGAAAAGAAGCAGCACCCACATATTCCGTAATTTCCGGAATGAAGTCATCCGCGCTGAATCCGAACACATCTACCGTCATTATGGGTCATGCTTTTTTACGGGATGGCAGCATCAGCTATGCAGTACTGCTACGTGCAGGTTTATCCGGAATTCCAAAAAGATCTAATAACTTTTTGGAGATAACGAAACCCAGGCAGAACCCGGTCAATGCGGCAAAATATAGAGCTGCAGGTATGACATAGGCGAACCAGTGCACCCTATCGAACCCGGTCAACCAGATTGCGAGTAGATTTAAGTTAGCCAGATTAAACAGGAATACCCGTTGTACTCTGCTTGCGTTGAACATACCGAACCCTCCTGATTGGTCTTGATTTCATGATCAAATTCAGCGATTGAGAGCATGCTGAAGATTGACTATAGATGCTAATAGCGTATGTTATCTATAACAATAGGCATTATGAGTACGGTTGTGTTATCAAATACAGAACAATTGATGTTGGCCAATGGATGACCTCAAGCGCATGGTTATCTTTTTCCATGTCGTGGAAACGCAAAGCTTTTCGGGCGCCGCCCGTCAGCTGGGAATCGCCCGATCCGCCGTCAGCCGACATATATCCTTACTGGAGAAAAGTATTGGCGTACGTCTGCTGAACCGCACAACGCGTCGGTTGAATTTAACGGAAGCGGGAGAAACCTATTTTCAAAGTTGTGCACGCATCGTTGCCGAGGCGGATGCAGCAACGCGCCGCATCACTCAACTTCAGGACGAGCCACGGGGAACTCTTAAGGTGGCTGCCCCAATCAGCCTTGGAAACCAGTTTGTTACTCCCCTTGTGAGAGAATTCATGCAGCGTTACACCACGTTGAATGTCGAGTTGCTACTGGATGATGAGGTTATCGACATGGTCAAAGAAGGTATTGACGTGAGTATACGTGTAGGGTGGCTACACGATTCAAATCTCATCGCACGAAAACTGGGCGACTGGCCACGTTTTCTTTGCGCTTCCCCAGGCTACATCGAACGCCATGGCAAACCGGAATCACCGGCCCAACTGGTCGATCATGAATGGATAATTTTCACACGGTTACCGACTCCGTATCACTGGACGTTCAAGAAAAACAAACGCGAGGAGCGTATTCAGATTAAGGGTCGGCTGAAGACGAATAATGCCGATGCAATACGATTGTCTCTTCTCGCGGGCGCGGGTATTACGGCACAAGCAAGTTTTCTGATTAGAGATGACATCAAGGCCGGTCGACTGGTGCAGTTATTGCCCAACTACGATTGCGGCAGTGTTGGCATGTATGCCGTCTACCAGGATCGGCGCTATCAGCAGGCCAAAGTGCGGTTGTTTATTGATTTTATTAATAGTGAGTTTAATCGTCTCAATGTTGAGAGCAATTAATCTTCTACAGAACCGGTTTTTTTACTTCCAGGGCGCCCGTTTGCAATAGCATCGAGTACTCATTCAGACAAGATGACTACCTGTTATTAGTTATTATTGGCCCCTTGATTAACCCAATGACGCAGAATCTCTATCTCCTCAGGCTGCAGAGGTTCCTCTGATTGATGCGGCATTCTCATTGACATATCTGCGCGCCCCTCGACAAGCATCGTCAGGATGCTGCATTGGCTATCTCCCGGCATCACGACCGAGCCATAAATCGTCCCTCGCATCAGGCTCGCGTAGCTCTCCATGTTTAAACCAACGGCTCGGTAACCTTCACCCGTTGGCGGTGTGTGACATTCCAGACAGTTAGCCTCCAGTACCGGATAAACATCTCTTTGGTAGCTGACGACTTTAGTCGTGTTACATGCGCTCAGGGAGACCAACCCGACCGCAGACCATAATTTTATTGCCCTACTCTTCATTGACCTTTCCAATAGTACGCTGTTACCGAACGACCATGCGCACAGCCAACTTCGCTGATAACTTGTATTCAACAAATAACCGAGTGGGAGATAATTTGTTTACCATATGACTCAGCAGACCATGGATTTGGCTTTTTTCCCAAAGACGCCGTCATTCCCTAATTCCTTTGCCCATAAGCGCACCTTTGCGTTACATTCAACCCGCTGGAAGGCCATCATTATTTCGGCCTTGAGTTTCTTTTTCACAAAATAACTCCCAACCAAGGGCGGTACAAAGAATCCCGGCTGAAAATTCGCTTCATAAACCAGCTGGCTTCTTTCACCCTGTTGAGTGATTTGCCATAATGCGGCACCCGACCCAAAGTCACTCAACTCGGGCACAATGACTGCCACCAGATCCCCGGAATCCAGTTCACGCACATCCTCTACACGGATGAACTCGGTACAGTAGAAGAGGACACAACCCTCCATACGGGTATACACCCTTGACGTCCCTTCATTGGGCGATGCCAGAAGACGACTTTCTACAATTGACGGATTCAGGCGATAGATATGCCGATAATCGGTTAACACTTCACTGACATAGTCAGCCGCTATATCCAGTTTCATCTCTAGCCGGATTCTGTAAACGCCCCCGTCACTATTCACATCAACATGGGTTAACTCTGCCGCATGAGACACCGCCGCATTATTAGAGGAAATTAAAAGCGCAACCACGATCTTCGACACCCATTGAAGCAGTCGGTATCTACCTGTCTTCTCGCTCAACATTCATGTTCTCTCGATCAACAAAGTCGGGGCTTCAAAAGCTGGATCACCCTACGTGAAAGGTCACCGTGATCTGATTTAGCGGGAAGACACAGAAATTCATGGTCCCCAGTAGACACTCTCGTGTCCGGCTTGCATGACTCATACCTGGATCTCACAGATGATTAATCAGTCATCGTAAATTTCAGCAATAACTAACATGCTTAATTGTTAACAAATACTAGACATGGAAGTCTGCGAGAACAATATTAATTGCCCATACAACTGTGTTATAGGAATTTGAACAATCGGCGTAGATGGCAAGGTCGTTGCCCAAACCCCGGCATTAGAACGGGTCCATACCATCCTTACCAGACTCAGGAATGACCAGCGTGGCCATCCCTCTTTGTCCTTACGCCATGCCCCGGTTCGAATCAAAAAAGCCGACCTGAAGGGTGGCCATTAGCAAAATATAAGTAACCGCTAAAAGGCAGGAACCGACCCAACATTTAGGACATTCACGCCCCCTGAATTCAGTTAATGTGGGTAAGTAGTCTCACTGATCGAGCACCCCTCCCAAATGCTTGCTAAAGTACCCGTGTTAGTAGCGAAATTGGATTTAGTATCCGTAGGAGAATAATCATGAGTCTAAAATCTACAAAGAAAAAGACCTGTGTCTGGTGTGTCGCGATAACCATAACATCACTGACATTGCTGGCGGTCACCTGGACGGTGCTCCTCTTCAACCATCCAGGTGCGTTGAATGCGATCAAGGCCGTATTTTCTGATTAATCGTGTTAATACTTTAACTGCCGTTCATTGACCACCCGTGTAGGGCAGGAGTTAGCCGTACTCGGCAGTTTAAGCCCCCCTCCCCGATAGCTCGGATCGCTGGCAGTGTCGCTCAAGTGCAGAGAGATTATTCAATAACGGGTGTCTGTAAGGAAAGCATGAAAGAAAGGGTGCGACAATATGTCGCACCCTTTCTTGGGAATACCCTTACTTTTTTATTGTTGGTAAAATTTCTATGCTGAATTAAATCAAGGATTGACTAATTCAGCTATCAACGGCGGCGGCCTTCGTTCAGTCGTTGGTCGCCGTTTTTTAGCAGGGGCTTCCGAGTCCCTGAGTGGCTGCCGCAATATTCCCTACTGTGGCCGCCTTTTTTTTAAGAACCCCGCCATAGTAGACGGAACTTCTTAACCATACATTGCTTGTCATATGGAGGGTATCAGTAGTATTACGTACAAGCATCAAGCTGACACTGATTTTAATGGAATCAACTGATGGAGGGATGCCACAGTGCTGGACCTATTCACTAAATGGAAACCTGGTTGGCTATATAGAGCAATGCCCTTTATTTATTCAATAGCAGGGCTGGCGATGATCTTCTACTTTGAAACCCCACCCGGATACGGAGTTGGTGCCTTGCTTCTGCTTGCTGCCTGTCTGATTTGGATGGGGCGAAACGAAAAGAGAACTTAGAAAATAATTAGGTACAAAAGAAAACCCCGGCACTAGGACGGGGCTGCATTACTCAGTGCTTGGGTGCCAGAAATTTGCGCCTTTGGAGATACTGCTGCCATTCTTCCTCGGTAATATTGCCGTCTGCTCGTTCAATCAGTAAATATATGTAATCAGAATCCAGCGTTTCATGTTCCATCAACGCCTTGGCTACAAAATCAACAGCACGGATATTCTCGGGGTTACTCATAAGCGTTACAGACGTGCTTCGCCAGTCATCCAAGGTGCCGGGAAGGGACTTTGGCCAATTCCCTAATAATTCGGCAGCGTTCTCGAAATCGTCATCAGCACCTTGTCTGGCGGCTTCATCACTGTAGCCTATAGCGATGAGTGCCGCATACCCTGCGCAATAACAAAGTACCTGATTGTGCGCATCTTCGGCATCCCATACATGGTCTTTACTGGCAGGTTAATACTGGCGGGTTCAACCGGTGAGCGCAACTCATAAGGAGTCATTCAGCATTGAGTTGGAACCGAAGGTACATCCAATCTTTGTTCTTCTAGATCCGAGCTACCAGCGGCTGCACACTAATGTGCAACCGCCGGACTCGGGAAAAGGCTGCTACTGTGCAGTAGCCGGTGCAGCCGGAGCGGCAGGTGCTGCAGGCGGTGCACCATAGGGTGCATAGCCGGGGTAGCCGCCATAGCCATAACCGGGATAACCACCATAGCCATAAGGACCATAGCCGCCATAGCCATAGTAATCGCCATAACCACGACCACGACCATAACCACGGCCATAACCACGGCCAGAGCCACGAGCGCTGCTTCTCATGTTGAAGCCGAAGTCGCCGTCAAAATCGCCGTCGCCATAGCCGTCACCCCAGCCATCACCCAGCCAGTCATTACCCCAGCGATTACCACCATAGCCGGGACCACCCCAGTTACCCCATGCATGGGCAGACGTAACCGGAAGAGCGACCAAAGCACCGAGTGCAGCGGCTGCCAGTGTTAGTTTTAATGTTTTCATTGAGAAGTCCTCTTCTGTTGATTATTACACTTGAAAGCACAGGCAGAGCCTATGATGAATACGAAGCACCCAATTAAGCAGGTACCGCCAAAAATAGTATAGTAAATATTCTGGCGTTTTTGGCTTGGGGCTCAGCTAATTATGAACTCATCAATCCACTCGGTATTGATGTCGTATCTACGCCGATCTGGAGTTTTCCTGCGACATTCCTTTATTATTGCCCCGTGACCGTCCTTGAAAGGAACTCCAAGCATGTCTTTGTTATGCCGTCTTTCTCTAAATAGTGATCTTTTGAGTCTCATCGTCCCCACCCCCAGAATATGAGTGATCTTCAAAACGCTACCACTTTTCTGAGAATCAGAATAAATCTGATTCTGGTAAACTCCGCCACAAGGACGAGGCTTCAATCTAACTGGCGCCGGTTACAGGCAAGTATCAATCCACTCGGTATCAATCCACTCGGCTTGTATGTTGCCTATGCGCCGATCATGAATCTTCCTTCGACATCCCTTTATTGTCGCCCCGTGACTGTCCTTGAATGGGACTCTGGGCATGTCTTTATCCTGCCGCCTTTCGCCAAATTCGGATCTCTTATTTATCATCGTTCCCAACCCCCTCAGGGTATGAGTAAGAACATAAACGCCACCTATTTTCTTGAGGCCGAGCTTAAGTATAGGTTAATTATAAGCACCAACCACCTTCTATCGGCATAGCCAGATCGTTGACACATTTGTTTGAGTGAGTCAGTCAGTATTGTCATAACACCCCAACCAATCGAAAGTGCCAGCTAGATAACAGGGTGTGAACGTCCGGTTTCATCGGCTTAGTTGCCTTTCTGCGGCCTCAGCTGAATGTCTCCTCTGGGTCGGAAGTACTCGTTTAGCGGCTTCTAATATTAGCAGCCGCTAAACGGCGGCTCACGACCCTAATGAGAAGTTCAGAGAATTGCCTTAAACTTCTGGAATGTAAGCGGACATTCATTTGCAGCCATTAGTCCGCAGCAACCCGGATCAAAAACACGATTGGGGAAAACAGGCCGTGATATCGGGTCAGGTTCATCCTTGGTTTGAAGGCCAGGTC
>JBDLIH010000087.1:0-10499 GCA_039714975.1 Pseudomonadota bacterium | reverse complement strand
CGCCACAGGGTGATCAGCGCCCGTAGCTCAGCTGGATAGAGTACCGGCTTCCGAAGCCGGGTGTCAGAGGTTCGAATCCTCTCGGGCGCGCCATATTTTGAAAGTGACGCCGCTCATGCTGACATTCCGACACGATACTGTGATCCAATTACGAGGTTAAACAACACCGATAATACAGGCCGATACCCGCTCATCGGCCGACGGCAATACCGGAAACGACTTGAATTCTTGAATAACGAGGTCACCGAACTCGAAGCCCTTATTGATAAGTTCCTTGCGAATATCTTTCAATAATAAAGGCTTATTACGCGGTTGTTGCAGCTTCTCATACCAGACCGGGCGAATGAGATCGAGCCAGCGCGCCGACACTTCATCCCAGTCGGGCTGATACTCAGGATTGCTTGTTTGCAGCATATCAATAATCGCTTCGTACTGATGGAAGCGCTCCTCATCCTGCAGTTTGGCAGCCTCTTTCAGAAATTTATCCATGATAATCTGCATTTCTTCCAGTGCACGTTGTTTCTTACGCGGCAGCAACAACTGCTCCACATCGCTAATGCGGCCCAGGAAGCGGTTAAGATAATCCGCAGCAAGATCATCCATTGCCAGATCTTCGATTTCATCCACCAGGCGATCGCGCAATGCCTGCGCAACGTCCTGCAAATCTGTGATCGGCTGTCCCATAAAACTGGGCAGAAATATCCAGCGTGGCGCACCAAATGGACCTGCTGCGATACAGATAAATGCCCAAGGTGATTCGGCCCGCACCAGACTTACACGCGACAGCACCCTAGCAGATATATGGCGATACTGTTCATAGATTGACTCTTCAACCAGTGATTGCTTGCCCTGGATCAATCGGCGCACAGGCTCGAAGGCATCGTAAATCCCGTCCCACTGCACTTTCGCCGCTTCCCGCTCGTATTCGGCAATCATCTCCTTAGCCGTAACCGCCTTTGCATGCGGGGTTTGCAAATTTTCGGGCAAGGGCATATTGGAACCCAGCAGGCTGTCAACAGTCTCATAGCGTTCAACAAAGCGATCATCGGAAGACAAGGCAAACTCCGGCGCATCTTCCGGCCACCACGCTTCAACCGCTGTATGCGGGCTATCCATCCGGTCTATCCGTCCAACACGTTGCTCAGCGATCCGTACCACGCTGGGCATATCCAGGTGCAACAAGGCCGAGGCCTGCTGCAAATTGACGCCCTCTGCAAGGCTGTCCGAACACAGGCCGATCACACCCTTGATGTCTGAACCCGGCTTGAAGGTTTCCAGAACCTCTGCCCGGCTGGAACCTGCATCACCGGTAGCAATCAGAGTATTAATCGGGTTTTTCAGCCGCTTGATACTTTGCTGGATCACCGCCAATGTGATCGGTCTGGTGTCAAAAGCCAGCAACAGATCATGCCTTTCCGCCAGCTCACACAACTTTGCTGCTTTACCGGACTCCCGTGCTGCCGAGATCCTCATTAATAACTGGTGAATCTGCTCATAAATATTGCGGTCGTGATCACATGCCGCCGCATGTGCGTGCTCATCTGTCAACCAGTCAGGCAAGTCGATACTCAGCTTGTTGAGCGGCACCTTCCCCCGGCGCCTTTCAAGTTTATTCAGGGTATCACCGGATTCATTCTGCTTGCGAAAATCCTTAAGCCCGAATTCTTCGGCCGCCTTCCGGGTACCAATGATATGCTCGGCAAGTGCGGCACGTGATGAACGCAGGGACGACATAATTATGTACCTGGCAATCTTTTTCGCAGAGGCAAGCCGGCTGTTTAGATAGGTTTCCTCCGTCCACCCCTGGCGTGTCAGTATATCCGGCATTTCGATGGCCTTGACGAAGTGCGTCACCGCATAGAGTTGATCTGCCAGCTCACGTATTTGCAGGGCCAGAGCGCGGTCTCCCTCTGGTTCATCCAGCGTGTAGATTTCGGGCTTGTGCTGTGGAAAGCGACAGGTCTCTCCGAATTGATCCCGGTACTGATCCGGTTCTCGATCAATTAACTGGTTCAGCATGCGCTTGGTGCGCCGCACGGTGAACCGTTGAATCTCCTTGCGCAATTCGGCGATTTCCTCTTCGGTCAACGAGCGATTGATGCTCTTCACGCCAAGCATTTTCCTGAATGCCTTCAGCGTCGATTCGTCCAAATTGTCTGCCCCCAGCATATCGGCAATGCGCAACAGGTCGAGCACGCTGCGGTTGATCGGTGTGGCCGTGAACAACAGCACGTGATCCGACATGTTCCGCAACAGCTGCTGGGTTCGATTCGATTTGAAATTGAGGAAATTGTGGCCTTCATCGACACACAGAATCTGCGCCCGGCGCAGCGCCTCCACAGTCATATCATGCTTGCCGCTACTGCGATGGCTCAAACTGCCATGGGAATAGATATCCACGGCGGTCCCGGCCAGATGCGCTTCCATCCCCCAATTGCGCTCCACGGCCGGCGGGCACACCATCAGGGCCTTGCCCTGGCGCAGGCGACCGGAGCGGATAATATGATCCTGTATGGCGCGGATCAGGTGCGTCCCCATGCGGGTCTTGCCCGAACCGGTCGCATCGGCGACCAGCACGCTGCCCTGGCGCGAGAGGATATAGAGGGCCTGGGCGATGCCCTGGCGCTGCGATGGCCACATGTCGGTCTCGCCCGGCAAATAATTCGCACGCAGGTAAGCCTTGGCCCAATCTCCCTCCAACAGTTCCGCACAGGCGCGTGCCAGGGCCTCCTGCCAGGGCACGACTTGCAACAACTGTTCAAGCAGGGCAATCAACTCGGTGTTGTAGTCACGACCCAGTTCCCAGTAATTCTCTGCGATGGTGTGTAATTCCGTATAGCGCTTGGGCTCTTTATCGCGCGTGAAGCGGGCATTCGCCTCCAGCTGATGTTCCATGCCGGGACGGGTAAAGTTACTGGAACCAACGGTTGCCGCGCCATCGCCCACGTAGATCTTGGCGTGCAACCGGCTCGCGCTGCCCGCGGCATAGCGCGCCACCACCCGGCCACTTTGCAGCCGCTCGATACAATGAATCAGCTTGGCACTCAGTCGCAGCGATATGCCGCGTTCCAGCCAGTAGTGCTGGATTTCTTCCGGGAAAGCATGGCCCTTGACCTCAAAGCGGTCGCGGCGTGCGGGGAAGGGCTCAAAGCCCAGCAGAATGCGCACCTCTGAGGCGGCATTTATGTCGGCAATAAAATCAATCAGCCGGTCAAGTGCTGCATAGCCGGTAATGATCAATGGTCGTTGCGAGCCACGCAGATCAGCAATGACCTGTCCCTGCACCTGCTGCTGATCAACATTGAGCGGAAAGCGTTGCGGGCTGGGCCAGTCAGACAAGCTGGCACTGGCGGCCAATTCAGCCTCATCCGTGAACAGGTCTAGGTTATAGGTTTGCGGTTTCCCTCTGGCCATCATTCCTGTCCCGTTAACTCCCTCTCCCTCCGGGAGAGGGTTGGGGAGAGGGGATAGAATAACTGCATGATTTTGTTTCCCCTCATCCTAGCCTTCTCCCGGAGTACCCGATTAAGCGCCGGGCATAAAGGAGAAGGGATTCTCTTAATCAGGTCATCCTAGACAGTCTGCGTCACAATCACTTCCTCGCCCAGCATATCGATAACCTTCACGGCCACTGTCGAACCCTGGGGTGGCCCCGGCAGTTCATAACTACCCTCTACCAAGTCCTGCTTGCGGGCCGGAATATCCGAGAGCGCGACGTTGAATACCTCGCCTTCATAGGCAGTATCGATCATGATGCAGTCCACCACGGCGCGCCAGTCATCGATCTGGGCACGGAACACGCCCTGCTCCATGTTGAGCCGTTGCAGAATAGTGGGAGAAAAGACGTCATTGACGACCACGGAAAGCGTATCCTTCCTGCGTTTGATCGTCACGCTGGCAATCAACGGTTCATGCTTGATGAAGCCGCCGTACTTCTTGTCAGTGCGCAATTCGATGACATGCACCTTGTTGATCGGCCTTGCACGATTGTAGTCCTCAATCCATGCACGCGCCGTGAGTTCCATGCCGAGGCACACCAGGGTGATATCGCGTTCCTCCTCCGGGCGGCGATGCAGCTCCTGGCGCAGATCTTCCAGGTCCATCGGCGTGAGCGGGTGATTGAAGGGCACGATCTTCACCAGCCGCTTGCCCAGGGTGCCATCAAAATAACCGTCGGCACGGGTGCGAGTTACGCCAATGTGTTCACAGGCCAGATCCACCGCCTCGTTATGCTGAATCTGCAGGTCGTAATCGTTGACGCGGTAGGTGTTGAAGGACCATTGTGCAGGTAACGGTGGCGCATCCTCGGAGGCAACCAACTCACCCTGTTTCTGGTTCGCCAGTGTTTCGGTCTGCTCGCGCATCAGGGCATGCAGGCGTTTGGCGGTGGTTTGGATGGCACCTTTATTGATGTCACAGCCAATCCAATGACGACCGAGTTTTTGGGCAACCTCCACTGTAGTTCCCGAACCCAGAAAACAATCCATGACTAGGTCATTCTGATTCGAAAGTGCTTTAATTATTCTTTCCAATAAAACCACTGGTTTTTGAGTTGGATAACCAGTTCGTTCATGACTAGGTGCTGCTATATATGGTAGCAGCCACGTATTATCAATTGGCACGTCATTCAACTTGATTTCACTTCCATCATCACTCAACACATTAACCTCTCCTTGCCAGGGCAGAGACCAGAAGTTGTCTAGTTTTTCCTCATTAATCTTTATCTTATATGTTTTGCCCTCTTCATTACGTAAATTAACAATTACCCTCCTATCCTTATCCCAGCCCTTTGCAAGAAGCTCCTTAGGTTTATCTAGCTTCTGATACTGTAAATTGTATGTCCATGAATCTCCCTTAACATACCAATACATATAATCGTTATTGTCTACGAACTGCTTAGTTGCACCCATCTGATATTTCACGTAATGCCACGTTATTTCGCTCCGGAAATGATCTGGTGAGAAAACTTCATCCAATAAAACCCTCAACAAGTGTCCTTTTGATGAATCAACATGCATAACAATTGATCCATCATTTGCCATTAATTCTTTCAACAACAGCAACCGCTCAAACATGAATTGAAGATAATTATCATTTGCCCAGATGTCTTCGTACTGAACCTGCTCCCCTATAGTATATTCTTCCCCATCAACCTTGGTCGTCCCTTTTACACCACGTAACTGCACCTTGCGCACATAGTCCGCACCGGAATCAAATGGCGGGTCGATATAAATCAGTTTGACCTTGCCGCGAAAGCCATTCGCCAACAGGTGGGCCAGCACGTCCTTGTTGTCACCATGGAACAGCAGGCCGCCTTTGGGGAACTTGTCCGGCCAGTCAGCCCAGAGATCCTGCTCATCACCACTTTTCTGAACTGGCGGCTCCACAGAGAAACTCTCAATATGCTGCGCGGGATAAGCGCGCACCGAGGTTAACGGCTTCTTGCCCACCCAGGTCAACATGGGGCGCCCCTTGGCCTTGCCGACCTTGACCTGCTTTTCCTTATCCGCCATATCGATCATTCATCCTGTATGTTGTTGCAGCGACTACTGTAGGGTGCACCGTGTGCACCAGAATAATATCTATACGCAATAAACCTGCATTATATCCCCTCTCCCCAACCCTCTCGGCTTTGGCTTCCTGCGTCGCACTACCGCCTACATCCCTGTAGGCGTCCCGGAGGGAGAGGGGGTTTACTGAGTACGCCGCTGTCTTGCGGCGGCCTTTTCAATGCGCTCACGCAAGTCACCTGGCGCATAAAATACAAATGCCCGCCCGCGTTTGGCCTTTTCTAACAAGTTCAAGTCAACCAATTGTTGTAAATCGGTGCGCGCAGTTTGGTGCGTGATGCGATGCGAACGCTTGTGACTCATCACCGTATAACCGTGCCCGGCATGCCGCAGTGCATGTGTCAACAGCGCAACCTGCCGGTGATTCAGCCTGTCCGATAAGATCGGTGCATGCCGCAACAATTCCTCAGCACCGCGTTGCTCGGCCATCTTGCGGGCCAGGTATTCATGCAAGGCGTGAATCGCCTGCTCAATCACGTCCAACTGGTGAACGATAAAATACGTGGTGTCGTTGTCATCCGTTTCCGAATGCAGATAGGCGCGCGCATACCGGGCGGGCGCTTGTTTCAACAGGCGTGAAATTGACACGTATTCCATGAGCCAGTACCCGGACCGCGCCAAACTCCAGTAAAACAGTGCGCGCGCTGTGCGCCCATTACCGTCTACGAAGGGATGGTCATACCCCAGCATGTAATGCAGCAGGATGGCGCGAATGACCGGATGGACAAACGGCCCGTCATCACCGGTTGCATTGGCAAACTGGCACACCAGCTCCATGCGCCACGGCAACGTTTCCGCGTCAGGCGGCTCATGCAGGACGGTCGTATGGTCCGCTGTTACCACATTGATGCGCTCATCCGGTTTGCGCAGACGGCCCGCTGCACCCGGATCATCCAGCGTCCCCTCGGTGACAATACGGTGCAGATCAAACACCCGCTCCGGAGTTAAATCCACACCGCGCAACTCACGGATCGCTTCCATGGCATAGTAATTATTCATGATCATCCGCTCTGACTTGTCGCGTGGCTGGCGGCCACTACGCAGCATGGCCTTGGCCTCTTCACGCGTGGTTGCGGCGCCTTCCAGCTGGCTGGACGTAATCGCTTCCTCGATCAATGAGCTCACCAGATAACGATCCCGATCCTCGCCTGAAACAATCGGTGATTCCATGCCCACATTACCCGCTGCATGCTGATCAATGGCATGCAGCAGCCTCAGCACGGGATCGGGCATGCCAAACTGTATGGGCCGCTTGTGCTTGTCCTGGAACGGTAGCGACTTTAACAAGCCCACCCTGGCAGCTCGCACACCCGCCCACCAGGCTTCATGCGACATGCCTTCAGGTGGCGTCCGGTGGCGTAGTTCATCCCAATGCATGTAACGATCACGCACCAGTGGACCAAAGCCCATGATCCGGGACAGGTCTTCCTGTTCAACAATCAGCTTGCGCCAGGGGGGGGGTGTCAGGGGTATCTTCATCTGCTCAGTAACTGCTAAATTTGGCTAAATTAGCACTTGATTGGCAGTTTACTGTTAACTGCTAATTCTTGTCAAATTTACAGTTTATTAGCTTTTGCCGCCGGACTGCGCTCCACTCCATTCGGAGTTATTTTATATCTATTTGTTTCATATAACTAATTAATGAATTCCCGCACCGCATCCATAGCGCCCGCATGCAGGGTGCCATTGGCAAACACCACTTTATAGTGCAATACCTCCGGGTTGAGATCCTCCCAGCGCTGCAGGGCAACGGCCTTGCGCCCTTCCTTGCTCTGCGGCGGCTCACCCTCACGATAACGGGCCAGATCTGCCGTCACCTCGGCGCTGTGTGCGTCGCTTTTGACCTCGACAATGAGATGTTTGCCGTCCTTGCGGCGGATGACGAAGTCCGGGGTATAGCGATGCCAACGCCCATCCTCACCCAGGTACTCGGCGTACAGCTCGGTCTTGTTGGGATCAGTCAGGCCACCGGTAAACCAGACGCCATCGATCTGCTCCGGATGTTTCGTGATGAGGTTCAGCACCCGTTCCAGGAATTCGGCCTCAGGCTCGGAATCAAAATTGTAGCCCTCATAGTGAAAACTAACCCTGCGAGCCAGGGCATCGTCGGGCAGCTGTTCAGCCGTCTTGTACAGATGCTCCCGATCCTTGGTAAAACTGATACGTGCCGTGTAAACCGGCACTCCATTGCGCTCCCTGACCTCAAAACCCTCCTGTTTCACCAAAGCCAGTGCGACATCGACTTCCTCCCGGAATTCTTCGTAGCTGGAGCGTTGCTGCTCGATCTGCTCACTCAGTGCTTCGAGATGATATTCCGGCACCAGTCCATCCTGGCCGTAGATGGCGCGCAGTGCCGCGAGAACCTCGGCCGCCGGCAGATGGTAGTTGGCCGCCAACACCGCTGCGGCGCCATACGATGTGTATTGCTGTGGCTCCAGCTCAATGACATCCTCACCACCATCCACCCGCGTGAGCCTGGATTTTCCTGATTTGGGTTCCGCTATGGTCCAGGTCTGAACCTGCACTTCCGGTTTGTATTCAACCTCAGGCAGGGCCAGTGTCAGGGCTGGTGTTTCCTCGTCGGCCGTTTTACGCCGGAATCGCAACACCTTTTTCTTGATCAACAGTGGCGGCAGTGCTGGCTTGCGCAGTTCGATAATCTTCTCCACACGTTCGGCATGCTGTGCATTGAGTTCCTGCAGACTGGTGCCAAAGGTCTCTTCCAGTTGCTTGGCGAGGATAGACTTGTTGCCCTTGGCGACATATACCCGCGCCGGCATCGTATTGCCGGGTATCTGGCGCAGGCAGCGGGTCGCGGCCTGCAGGACAAAGTTGTTACTGGATTTCAACTTGCGCACCAGGCCGCAGGCAAACAGGCTCGGACAGTTCCAGCCCTCCGTACCCATATTAACCAACAGGATGATCCGGTACGGCGAATCGGGATCACTGGCCACCCGGTAGAACTCGCGGCGCTTCTCTTCCGGGGATTTGTTATGCACAGGTAATACTGTTGTGGCATCGATACCCTTGAGGGCCAACGTCGATTCGATGACGGGTTGTAGCTCCTCCATGGACTGTGTTTGCGGAAAATACAGCGCAAGTCTGGCCGGTGCTCCATCGGGAAGCTTCACCGTCCAGTAATCATCTATAAAATCAGTAACAATTTGTTCGACCAACTGGTCGGAATCAGTGTCATCAAGATCAAAGATACGAATATTGTTGGCGAGCTCCTTGAGGATGCCGTCTTGAATGCCCTCACCCAGGCCGTACCAGATCACCACATCGCGTAATGGCTGCCGCTCAAAGTACGGCGTACCCGTAGTGTTGATGACAACAATAAGATTGGTTTCCTCTGCAAGAAAGTCCACAGTCCGACGGACTTTCTTGATGCCCTGCTCAACAAAGATCTCCTCGCCCGACTCCTTATCCTTCTGCCACTTTCCCAGCAGCTTCTGCCCATAGGTATGGTGTGCCTCATCGGAGAACACAGCCAGATGCGGTAAAGACGCTATCGCCTGCAGACGCAGGTTTGCTTCCTCTTCCGCATGTTCCTGATCATGATAAAGCCAGTCCATTTGCGCAGCCTTGCCGCGTGATGTCTTTTTCTGGATGCGAATCTTTTCGGTATTGGTGACGACGACATTCCAGGAACTGCCCCAAACGACGGGCAATTCCTTATCTCCGTCACGTGTAAAGGTCAGTTTCAGGCTGGCCGCGAATGGGCCGTACATTCGTGGAGGCAACACCCTTTCGAACGGGATATCCGCAATTTCCCGCAACGATTCGATAATGGTCTTTCCCGGTGCGAAAATAAGCGCGTTTTGCACGAACGGGCCTTCCGGATATTCCTGCGCCATTGCAAATTCCGTTGCGACGATGGCTCCCATCAGGATGGTCTTACCGGCACCCATGGCGAGCGCCAGAATATAACTTGGATAATCCAGCGTTAGTGTTTCACGCAAGCTCTCAAGCTTGTGCTTGCGTACAAACGCATTATCGTTGCCGATACGTTCGATCAGCGCCGCATAATCATAGTTTGCAGCTTCAAACAGCTTGGGAGAAACACCCATTGCCGCGAGGCGGTCATTGAGTTGAGGAAAGAGCTGTTCATAGAGCCTGGGAATGGAAGGTGTTTGTTCAACGAGGCGTAAATGCCAGTAGACCTCCAGCGCCCGGAACTGTGCCTTGCGCAAATAGCGCAATTCGCCATTACTTCCATCGTCAGTTGCGTAATTTAAAACTTCTGCAATTGCAGGAAATTCGTCACAAGGGTAGCCCGTCTGTCTCCATGCACCTACCTTTTGCCTGATAACTTCATGCAGATATTCCATAAATAATGGGAGCCTGGCTTGCAGCTGACAAGTTTTGTTTATTACGCTATTTAATGACGGGCAATCGTAGCATAGATAGCGATGGCTTCACGCCCATACGTGAATGATGGTAAAGAGTAGAATCGTGCCTGCAAATGAGGAACTTTCTGCCATTGCGCGCGATCTGGCCTGGTACTGTTAAGGTTTGCTTAGCCTTACGTGACCGAATCGTGGCCCACTCCAGTCACCGTATGTCCATTCAGATCACTTCCAGTCAAGTTTCCTGGGCAAGTCAACAGTGGCGGATAGCCTGCTCGAAGCTACTGCGATAAATATGAAGCACCCGGCTGATCCCTGGAAAAAATTTCAGAAATCCATGGAATATTTTCATCTCCCAGTTCATCTGTTATATAACAGGAACAAATCACCTTCATGATTTCCAACAAGGAAAAATATAATATTTACAATGGCTTAGCTGTAGATGCATCCTGAATCCGTATGCAACTCTTATGGGGGGGAAGGTTATGGATAGAAGGAATTTCCTGAAGTTCAGCAGCGCAAGTGCGGCCACAATACTTGCGGGCACGGCCGGTCTTCTAACCTGGGTGCCACGTAGCCA
>JBDLIH010000086.1:0-10632 GCA_039714975.1 Pseudomonadota bacterium | reverse complement strand
GGGTGCTGGGTCTGGCACACCGGCGTGTGGAAATCGTGCCGGCAGAACCGGGTGAATTTCTGAATGACCTCGAGTTCATCGGCATGGTGGGCATGATAGATCCATTGCGGCCGGAAGCGATTGCAGCGGTACAGGATTGCAAGAACGCACGCATCAAGGTCGCCATGATCACCGGTGATCATCCGCAGACGGCCAGGGCGCTTGCCCTCCAGCTGGGGCTTGCAGATGAGACCATGCAGCCGGTGACCGGTCTGCAAATCAGGCAGGCAATAGCATCCGGGCCAGAGACAATGCGAGACGTGGTAAACAGTACGCGTGTCTTCGCGCGCATAGAACCGCATCAGAAGAAACAGATTGTTGAGCAGCTTATCGAGGAAGACGAGTTTGTTGCCGTCACCGGGGATGGTGTAAATGATGCACCGGCCCTCAGTCAGGCACATGTAGGGATAGCGATGGGTCTGCGTGGCACGGACGTGGCGCGTGAAAGTGCCGATATCATACTGGCCGATGACCACTTTGCCTCGATCGTGGAAGGCATCAAGCAGGGCCGTATTGTCTACAGCAACATCCGCAAGGTTATCTTTCTGCTGGTCTCGACCGGTGCCGCCGAAATTGTGCTGGTGATGCTGTCGCTGTTGTTCGGCAGTCCGCTGCCGTTGTTCCCGCTGCAACTGCTGTGGCTGAACCTGGTCACCAACGGCGTTCAGCATATTGCGCTGGTCATGGAACCGGAGGAAGGACACGAGCTCAAGCGTCCGCCGCGTGCGCCGGACGAGCCGATTTTCAATCGGCTGATGATCGAGCGGGTGTTGGTCAATGCCGTTGTTATGGGGTGTCTGGCCTTTACCGTGTTCACGTGGCAGATGAACATCGGCGCGACAGAGGCAAGTGCCCGTAACATGACACTGCTGCTGATGGTGCTGTTCGAAAACGTCCACGTCCTCAATAGTCGTTCGGAGACGGTTTCAGTATTTCGCCAGGGTCTGTTTGGCAACCGGTTTCTGATCTTTGCCATCCTGGGTGCCCAGGCCATTCACATCGCTGCGATGTACACTCCCGGACTGCGCGCTATACTGCAGGTCGAACCGGTTACCCTGTCGCAGTGGTCGCAGTTGCTGATGATTGCACTTGTCCTGATCGTGGTGGACGAACTGCACAAACACTGGCACTCAAGGCAAACTGTGATTGAACGTCGGACTATGCTGCACTAACCCGGTCGTTGGCGTCATTCGGTTACTGTCTGTTCCATTTTAATTTCAACAGGCCTTTTTTCCAGTGCCCATTGATGCATGGAACCATCATAAAGCCTGACGTTCAGGTTCCCCATCAACTCGTGGAATACAAACCAGCTGGCGGATGCAAACTGACCGCTGTTGCAGTAGGTAATGATGTTTGCCCCGGTGTTGATGGCAAGCTCATCCGCCATTTGCTGTAACTCATCTGTGTCAGCGAAATATGCCGGTGCTTCTGCGCTTGTAAGTAATTCATTGGGAAAGACTCTGGCGCCCGGAATATGCCCTTTTTTGCGTACATAGGGCCGTTTGACAGCGCCAAGAAAATAACCGAGGCTGCGTGTGTCCACTAACTGGGTGCTCTCGTCACCTCTTGCGTTCTCAACGTCATTGCTGGTCGCTTTTATATGTTCGCGCTCTTCACTTGCAATCCACATACCGGTCTTCGGTTCCGGGTTTTCGATGCTCGCGGGTTTTTGTTCCAGCAACCACTGCGCCATGCCGCCATCAAGTATGGCAACATTATCATGACCGAAATATTTTACCTGCCAGTACAAGCGCGTTGCCATGGTTACGTCGCCATTGCCGGCTCCCTGGCTTGTTATTACGATAGCATCATCATTATTTACACCCCAGGATTGCATCAACTCTTCAAACTCGGCTTTTTCCGGAGTCATGTACCTGACGCTGCGGTCATCGATATCCCTGCTGGTCCGAATGTTGAGAAAATCAACCAGCACGGCACCGGGTATGTGCGCGCCCGGGCGACGCAGCCTGAGATCACCGGTAAACCGCTTTCTGACAAGCACGGCTTTACGTGTAAAGCTCTCGATATCTTCACGCACATCCAGAATTCTGACCTCATCCAGGTGCTGTTCGAGCCAGTCGGTATCGATGAGGGGGCCGGGTACCTGGAGTGCTGATGCACGATGGCTTGCTGTCAGGACTGTCAGGACCAGCATTATGGTTACATACTTGTACACACCAGGTCTCTTTCTGCAGGTGTTCATACGTTCAGTGTACGGGCGGGTGTGCGGGGGGGCTTGTGCAAGAGATGATTTTCAAGCATGGACTGCAGATCAATAGATTGTGTGGCAAGTGTGTAAATATCACGATCATGCAGTGCTTCAACCTTGCTGCGTCCTTTTAAATTGAGTTGTAACTGTTCATCTCTCTCGATCAGTAAACCGGACAGGGCGTCACGATTAATCTGCAGCAATGCAACCAGCCACCTGGCAACCAGATTGCCTTCCTTGTCATCAGTCGCAGCATGTTTCAGTTGGGCAGGAAATGTATCCCGCTCCAGCCAAGGGCCATCCGTTACCCAGCGATTAACCGTGAACCATTGAATCGGCTGGCCTTCATGATCGATGCTCAAACCTGCAACATGTGCCCAGATCCGGTTTCCGATATCTGTGAATATATGAAAGTGACCGTGTTCTTTCGGGTGGATCACCGTGGTTTCATGGCAGTGGTAGAAGGCGCGCCAGCGGTTTTCTGCAAATGACAAACTGCTCTCAGGGTAATGGTGTTCAGCTTCCAGGTGGTCGATATTTCCCAGTAACGTCAGTACAGCGTTGGTTCTCTTTGCGGCCATTTCCTGCAGAAGGGCAAGCAGTCTCACGGACCAGTATGACTCGTGTCCAGGTGGGTTAGTCATGTGTGCAGGTATTACAGCGAGCAGGGCGATGCCCGCCTGCCGCTCGAGACGGATTTGACACAGTCATCATTGTTTTCGCCGGGCAACGCTTCACCTTCGTTAATGATGATGACCGCCTCCTGGCCGGCCAGTTGCTTTTCGGGTTCAGGCAGGCGCTGCCGGGTGTGGTCGACTGCAACAGCAATGGCTGCAGCGCTGATGGCTGTGCCGACGATAATGCGGGTCTGGTTTCGTTTCATTTAGTGTACCTCAATGGGCTTGTCGATCTTGAGCAGGATGCGCAGATGCACGCCTGCAATGCCGCCACAAAATCCGGATACCAGCCACAACCATCCATGCAGGCTGCCGCTTGTAATGCCCCCGACAAGGGCACCGATATTACAGCCAAAACCGAGTCGTGCTCCATACCCCAGCAACAGTCCGCCCGCGACAGCAGTCAGTACGCGGGTCTGTGTCAGCTTCATTGCAGGAGCAAACCTGCCCGCCAGCGCGGCCGCCAGCATGGCCCCCAGGATAATGCCAAAATCCATCACCGAAGTCGTATCTTCAAGAACGCTGCTGTTGAGTGACAGTGCCGGGTAGCCACTGTTCCAGTATGCCCAGCTACCCGGGTCACCGCCAACAGCGGCCCAGAATTTGGCGCCCCACAGGCCGAATGCATAGGTTATGCTCCATGGATGGCCCGCCACGATCAGCGTTGCAAGGTTTAATATGGCCAGGCCCAGCACGCCCCACCACAGGGGCCAGCGCCCGTGTATGAGCCGTTGTGCAATTTCATGTCGCGGTAGCTGCCATTCAACAGGGTTGATCCTTCCATGTCGCCTGAATTCCAGGAACCGCACCAGGCTATACACGACGGCAAGTATTACAAGCTGCAATAGCAGCGCCTGCCACCAGCCAAAGTACTCGATTACTGAAATGCTTCCGTAGCCTGGTAGCGACAGCCACCAGTGCAGGTGTGCGGACCCCAGGGTGGCACCGGCAATGAAAAATATCAGGGTGATCAGCATGTCTACCTGCCCCTGACCCATGGTGTATAGCGTACCTGAACCGCAACCACCGCCCAGTTGCATACCAATGCCAAACAGAAAAGCACCTGCCATGACAGATATACCCACCGGTGCCAGTGCGGCGTGAGTCTGGACCGAAGGAAATACCTGTCCCAGTAATGGAAAGAACAACAGTGATGTGATGCCAAGCAACATCAGTTGCGCACGGATGTTCTTGCCATCCCGTTCACGAATGAACAGGCGCCAACTGCTACTGAAGCCGAAAGCGGCATGCAGCAGCGTGATGCCAAGACCAACACCGATGAGAAAAGCCAGATATTGCATCCCGGCAATGGATTGTTGTACAAACAGGCTGATGCCCAGAATGGCAAGGCTGGCAGTCAGCACCGTGTTCTGATCTGCCGGGCGCGTGTGAGTAGCTGATTGCATTTGCAGGGAGTTTGTTCTCGGGGCTGATGTTTGGCAGAAATGATAAACACAAACCAGCTGAATGAAAACCGGAGCAGCCAGTCATGAACCCTATCCATCATATTCTGTCCCTTGCCCTGCTACTGGTGTCGCTTGCCCCGGTGGCATCCGCTAGTGAGACAGTTACCTTTCCTTCCGAAGACGACCTGTTGATAACCGTGGATATCCATGCGCCATATAAAAACGCTAATACCCCTGTGATCGTACTGTTTCACCAGGCCGGCGGAAGCCGGGGTGAGTACACTGGAATCGCCCCCTGGCTGAATACGCTGGGCTATAACTGCATGGCCGTCGATCAGCGCTCTGGTGAATATGTCAGGGGTATTGAGAATGAGACCGCGTCGAGGGCGGCACAGGAAAACAGGCCGACGGGTTATATTAGTGCGCTACCGGATATTAAGGCCGCACTCACCTATGCACGCCGGCATTACGGGAAAGATGGTGTCATTGCCTGGGGCAGTTCTTATTCCGCCGCACTTGTACTGAAGGTTGCCGGCGATTCCCCCGGGCTGGTTGATGGTGTGCTGGCATTTTCTCCGGGCGAATATTTCAAACGTGCCGGCAAATCCGGTACCTGGATACAGACATCAGCACAAAACATCACAGTCCCTGTCTTTATTACCTCGTCCCGCAACGAAGCAGATGAATGGGGCGCCATCTTCGCGGCAATCGAATCCGGCAACAAGACATCATTTGTTCCGGCAACAGACGGGCGGCACGGCTCCCGTGCCCTGTGGGAAAAATACCCCGACAGTGATGCCTACCGGAATGCGGTACAGGCCTTTCTTGTACGGTATTTCCCGTCCAGCAAGTAGTTGATCAGTCAGGCCAATAAAAAAGGGCCGGAATCGCCGGCCCTTTTTTAATAAACATAATTTCTACCGGGTGATATACATCAGATCCTTGTCCAGGGAATAGGTCCAGGGCAGGCCGGAGTTTTTCCAGCCGTTCACGGCACGTTTGCCCTTGTTGTCACCCTCCTTGGCCTTGTCACCCTCATAGCCGTCAACAACGCTGTATACTTTGGTAAAACCGGCACCGGCGAGCATGTTGACAGCTGACGCACTGCGCTTGCCGGAACGGCACATCAGGATGACCGTGTCATCCCTTGTCAGGCCCTTCTGCTTGAGGCGGGCCTCAACATCGGCCACGAAGTTCTTGTTGTCAGCACGCAGGTAGCGGTGTTTCTTGTCATCCCAGCCGGTGGTATCCATGAAGACAAACGGTACGTGTGCATCCATCACCGTTGCTGCGCCCAGGTAGTTCAACTCGGATGGTGTACGGATATCAAGAAACAGGGTCTTGTCCATATTGTCCATGGTTTGCCTGTAGGCCTGCTCTGCTGTCATGTATAGCCCGAGTTTGGTCTGTTTCTTTTCGGACAACGTTGACCAGTCATCTGCCAGGGCGTTTCCGGTGATGGCAAATACCGCAGTGGCGGCAACCAGTGCTGTGAAGATGTTTCTGATTGATTGAATGGTGTTCATGAGTATCGATCCTCCTGTTAACTTGCATGAAAAGTCCTGGTCGTCAGGACATATAAAAATCATTTTCGGGGATGCGCTGGCAGGTAATACGGCTGCTGTCGCCCCAGTTCTCATCCACGGGCAGGAACCAGCTTCGCTCACTGCGAACATACGGTGGAATAAAATAGTCCAGCATGCGGCATGTCTTGCTACATGCCCTTAGCGCATGGATATTTCCATTGTCAGGTGAGAGAAGGGCGATATCACCGGGTCCTAAAATACGGTGCGTGACACGCTCCAGTACAGCCTCAGCGTTTACATCGGGTGCTGCTATGGGTCGGTCGAACTGCCAGACCTCGACTTCACCCGTCAGCACACGGACCATGCCGGTAGCCCCCGGATGATCATGCAAGGGCACATCCTGGCCCTGCTCGATATTGAGGATGCCGCCCTTGATGCCATTGTCTTTCACAAGGCGTTGCCAGAGCCAGAAGCGGTTGCCCGACTCAAAGGATGCGTGAACCGCAGCCTGAAAGGCAGTGTCTGCTGTATCCAGCTGTTGCAACAGTTGCATCCCCCGTGCTGCCATATCAGCTTGTGTAACAGCCCGATCGGCATAGGCCGACGCCAGTTGTTTCATCTTGCCCTGGTAGTCTGACCATGAAATCTGTGCGCCAGCCTGTGTTCCTGCCAGCACGGTTCGTGGTAACAACACGCCGGTCAGTGATGCCAGCATAAAGTTGCGGCGATTGAGCATGTCAGGCACCTTCGGTCACTGTACCGCCCAGTCCGGGTTTTCCGGTTTCCTTTTCACGGTCTTCATCCTCATCACCGTAGGTCTTCGCATAGCGCTCGAAGTACTTGATCGTCAATTCATCGTTGGCATGCATTATCAAATCCCGAAAGGAGAAACCGGTCAGCCGCATACCGCGTTTGATGCTCCAGACCAGTAAACCGGCAACCAGTACACCGTAGGCCAGTCCGGCCAGCGCCTGTATCACCGGGTCATGGCCGAACATATCCGGTACATGCTTGATTTTAGAGATGGTTGTTTCGCGCGCCAGATCTTCCCAGTAGTCCACGTTCAGCGTATAGGGCAGATAGCCAAGCAGGAATCCAGGGAATGCAGCAACGGCAGTCATGTAACCCAGGCCGAGACGCATGTAGGTACGGATTTCGCAGCCGATCATGGCAACCGAGCCAAAGCCCTGGCAGGCGGCGCCCAGCAGCAGAACCCAGGTCGGGTTCATGCCCAGTGGTAGCTTGATATCAAAAAACTGCCAGCCAACCATGATGGCGCCCCACAGCATCAGGATTTCAATAAAGATGGCCGTGAACGGCGACATTGAGCGGAACATGACGCGCGTGGAACCCGGTATCAGCCATTTTTTCTCGAAAAAACTGCCCTTGTGTTCCAGCCCCATGGAAATTTCCGGGGTCATGAAGGCGCACTCGGTTCCAAAGCCGGTCTTGGCCATGCCGATGCCGGCGACCAGGCCAACCAGCAGCAACCAGATGGCCAGGCCCCAGCCAATGGAACTGATGGCATAGTTCCAGCCGAACAGGCCGTCCTCGGTGCCATGGATGAAGGAGCCGACAATGGCATTCATGAAAAAGGCGAACATCAATACCAGGATGGAAATGCGCAGCCAGTCACGCCGCGGGTTATAGTTGCGACTGGCCTCGCAGGCCAGCCCGTCCAGTCCCATCTTGCCGCCCCTGTTGTAACCGTATTCCGAAGTCGCGCGGTTTTCCTGTCCCTTGAAGACATAGCCGATACGCATCTTGCTCATCAGGTAAAAGGTCAGGAAACCGGCCGGCAGGATGGTCGTCAGGTACAGCAGGGAAGCAGTGGACATGGAGGGCAGACCACCAAGAAAGTGGTGCGTGGTACAACCATGGGCCAGGCGTGTACCGAAACTGAACACAAAGCCGCCGACAAAGGCGAGCACCAGTTCCCTGGCCGGGTATTTTACCCAGCCACGTGATTCGTGCTCTGCACGTGCCACCAGCCAGGCGCCGACCACCACACCGATAATGATCCAGTGCACATTTGGATCGTAGGCACGAGACCACCAGTCAATTCCCGGTGCAACAGTTTGTTCGAACGCGGCCGTCATTTCTACCAGTCCGGTGGTCAGCCCGATAGGCTTCTCGAGCACGATGTAATTCATGATTTCGGCGACGCCGACAAAGATGCCGCTGATCCAGAATGGCCATTGTTTACTTAGGCTCAGCATTCGAATTACACCCTCTGCCTTGTCCGGCAGTTATTGTTTTAGCAGCCGCCTTCTTCGGAAATACGTACGACAATCTTCTCGAACTTGCGCCATGCATCCGTGTTTTCCACATCCAGCTTGATGGCACTGCGGTAGGCCTCGAGAGCCAGTGATAACTTGCGTTTCTTGGTGAGCTTGTCGCCCTTGGTCATGCAGTCATCAAACGATGAACAATCAACCTTGAATTCCACTGCGTGAGAAGGCAGTGACCAGGCAGAGGAAAAGGCAAGCAGGAAAACAGGAATATACAGTCGTGACAGCTTCATAATCGATTCTCCTGGGACAGGATGAGTTAACTTCGGGTGCAGACTTACATACCAACTATAGACCTGTACTTCCCGTACAGGCCGGGTTTCGTACCGCACAATACCTGTGTGAATAAGAATGATTTTTGATACAGATCAATTTTGACAGACTCTATGGATGAGACCGGTGATTTAAAACTCACGCGCGGTTCTTTGGGGAATTACGGGGCTGCACAGGAAGGCAGGCAGTGCCATGCGACTGTAAAAGAACCGGCTTGATCGGATTGAATGTCGGACCTGGTAACCACTTCACTACACCCTGTTCTTCCGGTGTATTTGAGGGCGTGTTGTTATTTCGATTCGAAAAACATCCCTGGCTCGATGCCGAAGCGACGCGAAAGTTTTTCGATGTGCTGCTTGGTCAGGTTGCGTGAGCCTGACAGAATGCGCGATACCAGCGACTTGTCGCCGATCTCCGGAAAGCCGGCGACACCCAGGCCATGCTGGTCCATTAACAATCGCAGCATGGTGATATCGGCAGGGTCTGAATGTGCCTGTGCTTCAAACCCGGCAAGTGCTTCATCCTCGCTTTCATACGCAGTAATCGCCTTTGCCAGCAGATCAATCATGGCATTCAATGGCTCATCCGGGTTGTCGCTGGCTTCGGCCACCAGTGAATCGGTGAGTTCCAGCGCTGCGGTGTAGTGTTCTTCGTCCTGTATATTCAGCACCGGTGCGGCAATGCCGGCAAATTCCTCAAATACAGCTTTCAGGTTTGCGCTCATGGCAGATCACCTCTTCGATAGCGGTCGCATAACCGGTCGTATTCGGCGTGCGTAACGATATGTTTGACATACAGCAGATTCTGACTGAACAGGATGCAGGCGATCATGCGCAGGTGATTGCTGCCGATATTCAGTACCCACCACTTGTCCTCCCTGTCTCCAGTTGACAAAATGTCAACAAATAAGTCTGTTATCAAAGTGCAATCCAGATCTCTTGATACAGTACTAATCAGAAGGTGCAGTTCCGTAGCCTGGATGGAGCGGAGCGGAGTCCGGGAAAGTTGTATCCCCCGAGCCCTGGATTCCGGCCCATTGGGCCTGTGCATCGGGTTACCTGGCATGTGGCTGGCTATTAATCGGGTACGACCACGATTTTTTGCCACAGAGAATACCGAGGGCACCGAGAAAAACATTTCTCACGCAAAGCCACAAAGCACGCAAAGGGAAAGGTGGGTTAATTATTCAACCGACTGATTCTATACAAGACTTTACTAAAACACGGAGTTGACCTAACCCAACCATTTAGCTACAGCAGGAAATGACCGGTTTGAAGATTTGCAGGAGGTACGTTTGAAGCTTGGGAAGCTCCAGTTCTACCATTGAACTACACCCGCTAAACAGTAGAAGCCCCGGATTGCACTGGGGAACACAGGAGGGTGTCACCACCTGATGGTAGAGGAATGGTGTCGGTCAGAGTTGATTCCCCCCTTATTCCTGACGAGCTTGATATAACTTATTATAACCTTGTAATACAACCATGCCCTGCACGGTCAAAATCAGGAGACAGGCGAAGCGGAAGTTACGCTCCCTTCGCCCTGGCACGGATCAAGGCCAATTTGACACAGGAAGAATTAGCCCAGCGGATGAATGTCTCACAAGCCTATATCTCCAAAGTGGAGCGGCAGGACAAGGTGACTTTGAGGTTGCTGGAGCGTGTGAAGAAGGTACTGAAGAGCTGACTGGCCTGCTAATCTGGTATGAACGTCATGGTAAAACGTGGTCTGTCCCCTATAACCGGCAGAACAACGCCAAGTGATGTGGCCTAGCTGTATTGGTTTGTACGGTGTACCAGTAAGCCTCGCGCCCTTAATGCCGATATAGTTTTATAGGTCACGTTTATCTGTCCACGACAATGGAACAGATAATTGATATCTAATTGAATTATGGACGATTTACATACGGCAATGCGTCAAACTTATAAATTTATAACGAGACGTGAGGTCTCGTTTATCTAATTTTTATACCCCAAAAAGATATGATGTAGCGAGTAATAGAAAAGAGAATGGACAATGACAGGAAACCAAGAAATGATCCCACAAACTACGCACCATGGATTATTGATGATTCTATTTAGTGTTATGGGAGTTATCGAATTATGGTTGTGGAAGGTTGGACATGCCAATCAATATGGGCTTTACATTGGATTGGCATTTATTCTCGGGGCAATAGTAAGTGCGTTGCAATATATTAAATATCGAAGAAAGGCA
>JBDLIH010000085.1:0-10719 GCA_039714975.1 Pseudomonadota bacterium | reverse complement strand
ATCTACAGCTGCCGCACCTGACTGCGCATGCAGACGACGCCTGTCAGCTGCCGAGGTCAGTACCTGCCCGGTAGTGACTACATTACCGTCACTGCAATCAATATGATCACTGAGCGTTTGCAGTACCCGCGTGCGCCACGCCTGGTCAGCTAAATAGTGCTCTCCACTGGTGGTCAGAATCTTTTCTGATACCAGCAGGTGCCCGGAGCGGTATTTCGGATCCAGCCCCCCGGCTGTCCCCCAGCTGACCAGCGCAGTCGCACCGGCATGAAGCAGTGCCCTCGCTGCCTTGCCCGCCCGCCGGGCGCCCATACCGGAGACGATGAGCAGACTGTGCTCGCCGAGTCTGACCGCGTCACCGGGTTGTGAAACACGGGACAACGTTCTTGCCTCAGCCGGCAGCGCGACGACAATACCTGCCGGCATCAGGCTGCCTGTCCACCGGACCCTGCAAGCCGCCGATACCGCGCCAGCGCCCAGGTTGGAAAATATTTGTCGTAGCCGTGATATTTGAGATAAAAAACCTTCGGGAAACCCGGGGCGGTAAAATTCGGACAGTGCCACAGGCCATCAGCCTGCCGGGTCTGCAGCAGGTAATCAATGCCCCGGCGTACCCCGGTTGAACCCGTCTCCCCGGCTGCCATCAGTCCCAGCAGCGCCCAGGCTGTCTGGAAGGGTGTACTGGACGTGGGTCGGAGATTACGAGCAGGGTCCAGGTAGGTATCATTGTCCTCGCCCCAGCCCCCATCCGGCTGCTGCATGCTTTTCAGCCAGGTAACCGCTTTGCGGATATAGGGCTGCTGGAGATCCGCATCGGTCTCGGCCAATGCCATCAGTACCGACCAGGTACCGTAGATATAGTTGGTTCCCCAGCGCCCGTACCAGGAACCATCCGCCTCCTGCTCATCACGCAGGAAATTCAGTATCCTGCCAGTCTTGTCCCGGTAGCTGTCGATGCCCAGTGCGGACAACAGCATCAGACAGCGTGCGCTGACATCACTGGTTGGCGGATCCAGCATTGCACCATGGTCGGCAAACGGAATTTCGTTCAGATAGTAGCAGTCGTTATCGATGTCAAAGGCGGCGAAACCACCATTGCCGGACTGCATGCCACATAGCCAGGTTGCCGCCCTTTGAATGGCACTGCTGAATCGATCGGATGACCGGCTGCGGAGCATCAGCCAGGCTACAACCGCCGTGTCATCAAGGTCCGGATAGTAATCATTGCGGAACTGGAATGGCCAACTGCCATTTGGCAGGTCGGGACACTTGTCCAGCCAGTCACCTTTAGTCTCCAGCAGTTGCCTGTCAGCCAGCCAGTCCAGCGCATGCCCGGTCGCGTCATCATTGGCACGGTCCCCCGACTCCTGCAGGGCAATAATTGCGTAGGCCGTATCCCAGACGGGCGAGACACAGGGCTGGCACCAGGCACTGCTGTCACCGATAACCAGCAGATTTTGCAGTGCGGTTCGGGCTTGTTCACAATAAGGATGGTCATATTCATAACCCAGCAGGTCGAGCGCTTCGTAGGCATTAACCATGGCAGGGAAAATGGCGCCCAGTCCGTCGATACCATTTAGACGTTCTGTGGTCCATTCAATTGCCTTCCGGGTAGCCCTTTGCCGCAGCCTGTCCGGAATAAATCGCTCAAGTCGCGAGGCGATACGCTCAAGCACAAGGATTGCCCGGTTCAGGTGCGAGCGTATCGGGAAATAATGCCGCTCCTGATCCGGCGGGACGGTAAACAGTTCAGTGATGGTGATTCCGCGCGGGTTCCTTGCACGGGGTTTGAAGCTGCAAAGGATTGAAAGCGGCACCATCACGGTACGGGCCCAGTACGATATCTTGCTTATGTGAAACGGAAACCAGCGTGGCAGTAAAATCAGTTCAACCGGCACAAAGGGAACACCGCGCCAGGGGATCTGTTCAAACAGGGCCAGCGTGATACGCGTGAACGAGTTGGAGCGGGCGGCGCCGCCATTGGCAAGAATGGCCTCACACGCCAGTTTCATGTGGGTTGCAGCAGGTGAATCGCCAATCAATTTAAGCGCATAGTAGGCCTTTACCGAGCAACTGATGTCGAAATCACCCCCGTAATACAGCGGCCAGCCCCCCTGCTCTATCTGCCTGGGACGAAGATAAGCGCCTATCTTTTGCTCCAGTTCCACATCGACCTCATCCATGAAATGCATCATCAGCACATATTCCGCCGGGATGGTGCAGTCCGCCTCCAGGTCATAGGCCCAGTAACCGTCCGCATGCTGGTCCTGCAGCAGACTTTGGCACGCCGCATCAATGGCTTCATCAAGTTGTCCGGCAGCTGTTCGCCGGGACTCCACACCACCGGGCCGTCGTTCCTGATCCATTTTAAGAGTGCTGATATTCATCACGAATCCCCCGATACTTCCATGAGCCGATCCTTGTAATTACGGTACCTGCAGCGGCAAGCCCTGCGCACCGAGCCGGAACAGACCTCTTAAAACAGCGTTTGATGAAATACTCACGTTGGTTATCAACACGGTCAGGTGGACTGTTCGGCGTTTTATCTTCACTTCCCGATAACCGGTAAAGTTGCGGTGATGATTAATCTTTCGCAGTGTCAACACCGCCAGCCCAATTGCCCACAAGCAGAATTTGCGCACCCCGGCCTCTTTGGCGGGAATCAGCAGGGTGTAACGCAGTGCATTGCGTAGATGATGATGGGTAATGCCGACAAGCGTTGTCAGTGCCTCGTTAAAAGCCGGGTTATTCGAACCAGGAACATGGGTGTCAAGATCCAGACCCTTGTCCTCGAATAGATCCCGCGGTAACCAGCAGGCACCGCGTTCACGGTCATCCCAGATATCCTTGAGAATATTGGTCATCTGCAGACCCTGACCGAAAGAGACGGCAAGTCGCATCATCTCGCCCCGGTAACAATCGAGTTCCGGAAGATAGTCACAGAACAGCTCTGTCAGCATTTCACCGACCACGCCTGCCACGCAATAGCAGTAGGCGTTCAGTTCTGCCATATCGTCCAGCCCTGCAGTGGTGACGTTGCTCTGGAAATGCGCCATACCATCACACATGACACACACACAGCGCTCGATCGCAGCACGCTGCCGGGAATTGAAACCGTGCATAATCCGGATGATGCGTGCCGTGTTACGCACCAGGTCACGCTCGGCGGCAAGCGTTTTGTCCGATAGCAGGGGGAAACAGCGTCGTGCAAATACTTCCGGGTCGACTTTACCGGCTACCACGCCTGCAAACAGCTTGCTCAGGGTATGCTTTTGCTCCCGGGAAAGCGCCACTTCGTCCTCGATGGTATCTGCAATGCGACACAACAGATAGGCATTGGTGACAACAGTGACCAGTTCGCGTGGCAATTGCGGGATTGTAAGGGCAAAAGTGCGTGACACACCGGGCAGTATTGTATTCTGGTAGCGCATGTCAGCGGCCCGGTAACTGACAATCGGGGCGTACGCCGGTAAATCACGCAACCGGCCAGTTGCGGAAAACGGTATTACATTGCTCGTTTTATCCAGACGGGCATTCATGGCTTATCCGGCATTACCTCACTCAAGGGCTTCTGGCTGCAGTGAACCGCACCTCCGAGAGGCAGGCGCGTACTGGATACCCTTCCCTAAACTCCGGTAATACACCTGTGACATAAGCAGCTGGATATTGTTCCCGGAAACCGGATCATGACCGGTAGCACCCATACGGGCGGAGGCCGGAGCAGGGGAAAAGTGAACTATCCGCAATAAACCTGGCCGAATATGTAGAGCCAGCCAGCGGTGGCAACTGCATACATGCCGACATGATGCACAACACAACAACGGTTCACATCGGTCAGGTCCCCCTTGGTGGCATGGCTCCGGTCGTGGTTCAGTCCATGACCAATACCCGCACCGCGGATGTTGAGGCAACCACACAACAGATCATCGAACTTGCCGAAGCAGGTTCTGAACTGGTACGACTTACCGTAAATTCCGAAGAGGCCGCCCGTGCTGTACCCGCAATCCGTGACCGTCTGATACTTTCCGGCATCGACGTGCCATTGATTGGTGACTTCCATTTCAATGGGCACAAACTGCTTAAGAGTGTCCCGGACTGTGCACAGGCATTATCGAAATACCGCATCAACCCCGGCAACGTCGGGCGCGGCATGAAGCGGGACGGACAGTTTGCCATCATGATTGATACGGCCTGTCGCAACGACAAGCCGGTACGCATCGGCGTCAACTGGGGCAGCCTGGACCCGGCACTGGTATCCCGGATGATGGATGCCAATGCCGCTCGCGACAAACCCAAAAGCACCCTGAAGATGATCCGGGATATCATGGTAACGTCGGCGCTGGAAAGTGCTGCACAGGCCGAGAAACTCGGCCTGCAACATGACCGGATCGTCCTGTCCGCAAAGATGAGCCGGGTACAGGACCTGGTTGCCGTCTACCGTGAACTGGCGGCACAATCCGATTATGCACTGCACCTTGGGCTGACCGAAGCCGGAATGGGAACCCGGGGCATTGTCGCCTCCACTGCCGCACTGTCCATATTACTGCAGGAAGGCATTGGTAATACCATCCGCCTTTCACTCACTCCGGAACCCGGTGGCAATCGCACCCGCGAAGTCATTGTCGCCCAGGAGTTGCTGCAGGCAATGGGACTGCGCAACTTCGCACCTGCCGTGACTGCCTGTCCCGGATGCGGCCGCACGACCAACGAATACTTCCAGCAACTGGCACAGGACATCCAGGGCTATCTTCGCGGGCAAATGCCGGTCTGGCAGAAAATGTATCCTGGTGTGGAAGGCATGACCGTGGCGGTGATGGGCTGCGTGGTCAATGGCCCGGGTGAAAGCAAACATGCCAACATCGGGATCAGCCTGCCCGGCACAGGTGAATCGCCTGTTGCGCCTGTTTATGTTGATGGCAAGAAAACCGTTACCCTGAAAGGCAACAGTATTGCCTGCGACTTCCAGAAGATTGTCGATGACTATGTGCGGCAACGCTACGGTCAGTAAAGACACAGGGCAGACGCATTTTATTCATGCAACACAGTCCATGTTTTGTGCAATAAGGCAGCCAATCAGATCTCCGAAGGCCCAGACGACTGTGCCCAGACCAACAATCATGAATCCCCAGTAAGCCGCTGTAAGATCACGCCCGGATTCCATATCTCTTTTGTCACCCGGGCTTGCCCCGGGATTAGTGGCGACATCAAAGTAGGAACCTCCTTCCAGCAAGCCATCCAGGCCAATACGCAACAACCGCCGTGTGCTGAGAATAGCGCCGATACTGGTTACCAAAGCACCTGATCTCTGGAACCAGTGCCATTGGCCAGTGTAAACGCTGGCGAAGATCGACGTGCCGAATATGGCGGCAGCAAGCACAAGCAGGAAACCTGTTCTGGACAACAATGATTTAACTACCAATAGAACCGTC
The DNA here is from genome assembly GCA_039714975.1 of Pseudomonadota bacterium. Classification (GTDB taxonomy): domain Bacteria; phylum Pseudomonadota; class Gammaproteobacteria; order UBA9214; family UBA9214; genus UBA9214. Next base: position 5,290 of record JBDLIH010000085.1, on the reverse strand, counting down.
TTTTCTGCCTTGTTCATATTCAAATTTGAGTTATTGGCTCACGATTGGTTCGCTCAAACCCCTCACATAAAAAATCGACAGTATGTGGAATCTATTCACCCCCCTGCAGTCAAACCATCTACATCCGATCATTAACACAGTGGTAATAAAATGGGACTGGCAGAGGCTGGTTACATCAAGCAGCTTGCAACCGACACGCCAACAAAAGGCGTGACCATACTCGGTGCAACCGGATCAGTCGGGGTCAATACACTGGATGTAGTGGCCCGGAACCCTGAGCACTTCAGGATTATTGCCTTGACGGCAAACACGCGGGCAGACCGCTTACTCGGGCAGTGCCGTCAATTCAAGCCTGTTTACGCGGTCATGCGTGACCACTACGGCGCACAATGGCTTGAAGCCCGGATCCAGGAAGAAGGATTACACGTCAAGGTGCTCTGCGGCGACCAAGGACTGTCCGAATCGGTTTCACTTCCCGAAACCGACATTGTCATGTCATCCATCGTCGGTGCAGCCGGGCTAATGCCTACCCTGTCGGCAATGACTGCAGGCAAGCGTGTCCTGCTCGCCAACAAGGAACCGCTGGTTATGTCCGGCCGCATAATTCTGGATACCATGAAGCAGTCGGGTGCCGAGTTGATTCCCATTGACAGTGAACACAACGCAATCTTTCAGTGTATGCCTGCCGGGTATCAGCCAGGCACGTACGAGCCGGGCGTTAAACGCATCCTGCTGACCTGCTCCGGTGGACCATTCCTCCGTTCCTCTACTGAAGAGCTCATGCACGTTACTCCGGAACAGGCCTGCAATCACCCAAAATGGCGTATGGGGCGCAAGATATCCGTTGACTCGGCAACACTCATGAACAAGGGGCTCGAGCTGATCGAAGCCTGCTGGTTGTTCTCGACCAGGCCCGAGCAGGTACAGATTGTCATCCATCCGCAAAGTGTGGTGCACTCAATGGTTGAATACCAGGATGGCTCGGTACTCGCGCAGCTGGGAAACCCCGACATGCGGACACCGATTTCCCATGCAATGGGATGGCCTGATCGCATCGAGTCAGGGGTTGGCAGTCTCGATCTCTTTGATATCGCCCGGCTCGATTTCGAGCCACCCGACTTTGACCGTTTCCCTTGCCTGAAACTCGCCACCGCTGCTGCACATTCAGGAGGAACAGCCCCGGCAATCCTCAATGCCTCAAATGAAGCAGCCGTGCAGGCATTTCTCGATCAGCGCATTGGCTTCCTCGATATTTATCGAGCCATTGAATACACCATGGATCGAGTAACCGCAAACAGTGATCGCGAACTGGAACAGGTACTTGACGACGACACCCGGGCCAGAGAGATTGCCAATCAATTCATTCGCAGGAGATCCTGACAGTTTTATTCAATCCCTGTAACAGAGAAAGGAATCTGTTCTCTATTCCCTGCCGCGAACTACTGGCAACGGCAAGGGTCTTGCAGGATGCGCCACTCCCAGGCCTTCACAAGGAGGCACACGATGCCATACACGGAACAACGCGTCACGTCGGTACGCAAATGGTCGGAAAAGACCTTTAGCTTCACCACTACCAGGCCGGATGGCTTCCAGTACAAGAACGGCGAGTTCGTCACGCTCGGTCTGAGACCGGAAGGCAAGCTCATTGCGCGTGCATACTCGATTGTCTCGACGAACGATACACAGTATCTGGAGTTCCTCAGTATCCACGTTCCCGACGGTCCATTGACCAGCCACCTCGTGCACATAGAGGAAGGCGACGGCGTATGGATCAACAGCAAGGCAACGGGTTCACTGACACTGAAACATCTTCAGGCCGGCCGCAATCTCTATCTGTTAGCAACCGGCACCGGCCTTGCCCCGTTTATACCCCTGATCCGCGACCCTGATACCTATGAGCGCTACGAGACGGTGGTCCTGGTACACACGGTGCGTACCGTACAGGATCTTGCCTACAGGGACGAGATCGAGGCACTCACCGGCGACCGCCTGCACTACGTTCCGACTGTTACACGTGAACCCTTTGAGACACCGCAGCGCGGCGCAGACCTGTTCCGCACGTGCAAGCTCTTTACTCTGCTCGGCCTGCCCCGCGCAGACCCGGCCCATGACCGTGTTGCACTCTGCGGCAATCCAAACATGAACCGCGAAATGACATGCTATCTTGAAGAAAGCAACTGGACCATGAGCAACCACCGTGGTGCAGGTAACTTTACTGTCGAAATAGCATTTGTCCTTCGCGACGGGTAATAATGCAGACAGTCTGACTCACTACCACATGAGCGATGCTGATGGAGCGACATGGCTAATCTTGACAGTTTAATTCATGATCTACCCAAGGCCGAACTTCATCTGCACATCGAAGGAACCCTGGAACCCGAGTTGATGCTTGAACTTGCCAGGCGCAACAATATTCCCCTCAAATTTAATTCCGTGGATGAAGTGCGGGCTGCCTATCGATTCGATGACTTGCAGTCTTTCCTGGACATTTATTACGAGGGAGCCCGGGTTCTGCGACAAGAACAGGACTTCTATGATTTGACCTGGGCCTACCTGACCCGGGTTCATGGTGAGAATGTGCGGCATGTGGAGATTTTCTTTGATCCTCAGACCCATACAGATCATGGCCTCGCCTTTAAGACCGTGGTATCCGGAATCCACAAGGCACTTGAGGATGCCGGCACGAAACTCGGCATCAGCTCCAGACTCATTCTCTGTTTCCTGCGTCACCTGTCTGAGGAAGCGGCTTTTCATACCCTGAAACAGGCCCTCCACTATAAAGACTGGATCACTGCGATAGGCCTGGACTCCTCGGAGAGGAACCACCCTCCCGCTCAGTTCAGGCGGGTCTTCCAAAAGGGTCGGGAAGAAGGACTTTTAGCCGTCGCTCATGCCGGTGAGGAAGGTCCGCCGGAATATATCCGTGAGGCACTGGAGCTGCTGCAAGTAAAACGCATCGATCATGGTGTGCGCTGTATGGAGGATGCAAAGCTGGTGAAGCGCCTGGTAACAGAGCAGATTCCATTAACAGTCTGCCCGCTCTCCAACGTGAAGCTGCGGGTGTTCGATACCCTGGAACAACACAACCTGAAGCAGCTTCTCGATGCCGGTCTCTGCGTCACAGTCAACTCTGATGACCCTGCCTATTTCGGTGGCTACCTTGAGCAGAACTACCTTGAGTGCCGGCACGCACTCAATCTCTCCAGGAACGATCTGGTGAAACTCGCGGAAAATTCGTTTCGTGCTTCATTTCTCGATGAAGAAGAAAAGACAGGACACATCAGAGAAATCCACAGCATCGCAGCGAGATACTGACACGGAATTACTGATTCCCTTGTATAGCCACCCAGAACGGGAACTTGCCAACAGAAAACTCCCTGACAATTTCCAGCGTTTCAGTGTCGATTACGACCACTTTATTTGCAGCTGTTACGGTTACATAAATCCAGCGGCTGTCACTGCTTGCACGCACGCCATGAGGACCGACACCCACCTGGATCTGCTTTATCAATGAATAGGTCCCGGCATCGATAACAGAAACAACCTTGTCACCGATTGCGCCGGTGACTGCATATCGCCCATCAGGCGTAACATCGATCCCCGCATGGCCGACGCCTACTTCAATCAACTTCTTTATCTCACCCGTGGCAAGATCGACAACCGCAACATGGTTGGCTATATCACGAACAAAGGCAGTTTTACCATCATGCGATAAATCCAGATTGTGCGGCCCGGTTAATCCTGGAACGGCAATAACACGGGTTACTTCACGTCGTTGCGTGTCGATAACACCGAGACCGGCCCCGCCCTGAAGTGTCACATAGGCCGTTTTACCATCCGCGGAAAACCGGACATTATGTGGCATTTCTTCAGTGTGAATTGTACCCACGACCTTCAGGGCTCGAAGGTCAACAATACTGATAGAGGCCTCTCCTTCGTTGCTGACATAGGCTTCTGTGCCATCAGGTGAAATCTTTACACCCTTGGCGGCCTTCCCGGTCTTGATAACAGCCAACTGCTTCCCTGACCCGGCATCAAACACATAAACGCTGCCGGTACCGGGACTGGTTACAAGCAACAGTTTTCCATCAGGGGTTAATGCGTCATAAAGCATGGTTGGCCCGCCTTCCCAAACCTCCGTATCTGGTAAAATCGCGACAGCATTATCCTGTTTGATTGATACATAAGCGGTGGGCAGAGATACTTCACCTGTTGTGTCTGAAGCTGTTGCCTGATTTGTTATAAAAAGCCCACTGCAACACAATGCTATCGAAAGTACCTTCTTGCAGCTAATTTCTATCGACATATTAGTTTCCCCCACAATTCACCCACTATTAATGGTGGTTTGTTGCGAACGAACCCAGACGGGCAATCATGCAAGCCTGTCTGGCATGATCATTTTGCAGTATCCCGATGGCGCTTCGCTTCATTACCACGGTTTTTATGTTAACGGGACAGCAGTGATTCAGTATAGCATCAGCTTCCGGACACTGGTTTTCACTTGATAACAATACGAGCCCCATACTATACTGATCGGTACGAGCCCCATACAATACTGGCCAGGTAGCTGAGGAGACTAGCGTGCCTGCAACACAGGCTTGCCCTTATCAGGATTCCCTCCAGTTGTTAAGATGACATGAGTTACGAGAATTCTTCCAGAATACGTACACACAGGTGCCCGCAGTGTTCCTTAAGAGATCTGTGCATTCGAGCCGGGTTTGACGATGCCGAGATTAACTATATCGGTGAAGAATATACACGAGCACACAGACCCTATGAAAAGGGAGAAAGAATAAGCCGTTTCGGCAAGTCTGCCGCCCGTTCCCTGTATATAATTAAAAGCGGCGCCATCAAGACCGAAGCTATCAACCAGGATGGGCAGCCGCGGGTTACCGGCTTTTATCTGACGGGTGAAATAGTGGGCTTTGAAACCCTGGGTGCCGAGGACGTTCTTTCGGATGCCATCACCCTCACCCGAACTTGGATCTGTGAATTGCCCTCCACCAGACTCGAGTCACTGTGTTCTTCAAGTCCACCCTTTCAAAGCCAGGTCCTGCAGATAATGAGCAGGGAAATCCATCGTAGAGAACATGAATTAGTGATATCGCCGCAATTAACGGCAAATGAAAAGGTGACACAGTTTCTTGGTCATCTATATCGGCGCACACAACTGCATCGCACTGATAGTGGCACCGGAAGAATCAATCTTCCGATGCGGAAAGGGGATATCGCGCGCTATCTTGGTCTTGACCCATCAACCCTCAGTCGTGTTCTGGCAAACTTCGAAAAA
>JBDLIH010000084.1:0-10959 GCA_039714975.1 Pseudomonadota bacterium | reverse complement strand
ACTGTCCCCTTCGCGGAGCAACCCGATACCGTAGTCATTCCAGCGTTCGGCTGACTTGATCGACGGATCCTGTTGTCCAGCGAGACTGTCTTGCTGGCCGTCTACCGGCAACAGCAGACGATCAGATGCCATCACCGTGACCGGCAGCCGATTGCCGGTGAACTGTTCGCCCTGCATATGACGCAGGTAGGTAGCATCAAACTTGCGGTAGTTCAGCTGTGCCTCGATGGCGACCGGCCCCTGTGCATCAGGCGGTATATCCAGCAGGTAATGCACCACGGTTGCGGCACCCGGCGGTATCTGGTGGTTGTAGAGAGGAACAAAGATGTCCTGGCCGTTGCGCCGGTCAATGCGCCTGCCCTGCCGGTCCAGTACATAGGCATTGACGAAGTATGACCAGGGGTCAACCGCACCCTGCGCATCCATATCACCGCTGCGGCCGATGAGCCTGCCATCCGCCGTGGCGGTCACGTCCAGCCACAGTTCGTTGGAATCCGCGGTGCCCTGCGTCAGGTGGTGCCCGACCCCGGTAGTACGGATGACAATCTCAAGCAGGTAGCGATTCCCGGGTACCAGTTCGGGCAATGATGGCCGCAACGGGGCGTGCAGGTCGCCATCGATACGGCCGTCTTCCTTGATCCCGAAGATATCGACGCGCGTGACATCACTGAGGCGGTTCTGGTGGGCCTGCATGACCCAGTCAGGCAGATCCAGCAGGTGTGTGATGCCGGTATTGGCAGCCGGGAACTGGTGATTGTGCACGCTACGCTGCTCACTCTGGTTGAAATCGCGTGCCGCCGGGTCATCTGACGGCATCAACGGCATGTGACACTCACTGCAACGCGACACGGCCTTTGCCGGGTAGTAAAAACTGTCAACGCGGTGCCCGGAAACACCACTGAACAGGAAGCTGTCATAGTGGTCCTGGCCGCGCAACCAGCGGTAATGGTTCACCTCGGCCGGCAGGTTCGCCTTGTGGCAGGTCGAGCAAAACTCGGCCGTGCGGTGAAACGGTCTCAGCAGGGTTTTCCTGTGGAAGGCCGGCTTGGCCTTGATGAGCTGTTCGTTAATGCTGCGCAGCAGTGCCGACTCGCTGAATGCAAAGGGATAACGGGGCGGATCGGCGATGGTAAAATCACCATTGCCGTGCACACCGTTTATCCGGGTCATGGCGTGGCAGACCATGCAGGTGATACCGGCCTGTCCGGTCGGGTTGTGTTCAGTATCGTAATCCGGGTCATCGAACTGTCCACTGAACAGGGGAACCTGGTCGTGGCAGGCGGCACAAAAACGGGCTGCCTGTACTGTACCGTCGCGTTGCAGTACCACCTTGCGGGTTTCCTCCACGCTGAACTTGTAGGCAGGGTTATTGAAAGAGCTGAAGCGGTGCATGCTCTGTTCGTGCGTCTTCGCAATGTCCGGGTGGCACTCTGCACAGGCCTCGTCCGTCATCAGGTGTTCGGGCGGAATCACATCACTGCCCTGCACTATTGCCAGTGAGGGTGAGAATTGCACTGTTTTCCCGGCACTGCTGTCTGTAAGGAGTGTCGCCTGCATCAGGATCATAAAGGCAGCAAAGCCTGTGGCGACAAGCGACCAGCGCAACCCGTTCTTCCAACGGATCGGTGGGCCTGCCAATCGGTGCAGGACAAACAGCCAGACAACCACAAACGGGCTGATGACATGCAGCCAGTAAGCTATACGCCGCACCTGTGGGTCGTTGATCGCGAAGAAATCAAAGCGGGTCAGCAACAGACCTGTAATCAGCAGCACCAGTGCCGTGAAAAACAGTCCCATGCCTGCCCTGACGGCATAGCGGTTGGGCCGGCGCCAGGCTCGCCGCATGTGCGAGAGTGCAAACACGATCACCGGCAGGGTGATCACCAGGCCCAGCACCAGGTGCAGCAGAAACATCAGCAGGTAAAAATAGTTCTGGTGGATTTCACCGCTTAGCTGTTCAAGCATCGATATGGCTGCCAGGTACACCGAGTTGATCACCAGCAACGAGAACAGCAGGATGACGGCGCCCAGCAGACGCCCGAGGCGTGCATTCACGACGGGTATGAATTTATGTCTGTCAGTACGTGTTGGAGTCACCTGAGCCTGCCCGCAATCGAAGGACTTCTGCTATTACATATTACTGTACGGGAATTATCAGAGGTGATTTATACTTTATTATGATGATCCTGATCAAATAGTCACTATTTGAGATTGAATGGTCTCGGGTGCTAACTACCTTCTCATACACTGAGTGGCGGGCTTATTTCCCAAAGGTGTTGTATTCACCCACACCCGAGTCCTTAAGAAGATATATCCAGAAGTGGCTGCCGTATATTGTCCTTTGGTCTGACTGGATGCTTGCTGCCATCTTTACAGCCCGGTTTGAAGCATCGTAACTGCAAGGCCCGGTGCTTTTCCAGTCCCGCCTGGTGGCTCATGTCCATATTTGTATATAAGTAGAAACACAAAATATCAGCAGCTTATGTGATATATCTCGAAAATATTATACATTTAATGGTGTTGCCAGAGGCTTCTGTAGCCCCCGGCTGCGCTGCATCACACAGGGTGGTCCGTCATGGGATTCACCGCTCAATCATTGTGACTGTAGTAGCCGTGCCGCACACCGCCCAGCAATGCCCGAAAGTCATCCCCTGTAATGTGAACCAGTTGCTCATGGTCACCCGCCTCAAAATAGACGTTGGCGAGAGTGGTCAGCGCCTGGTCGAGGAACGTCTCGATACCGTAAGCAAGGCCTAGTGGCGGAACCGCCCCTGCCTCGCAATCATTGAACAGTTTTGCAAGATCGTCCTCAGATGCGAGGTGAAAGTCCCGGTTGAGTTCCTTTCGCAGGTGCTCTACCTCAACCCGGTTACTGGCCGGAACCACAACCATGGCATAGGCAGCCGTATCCTTAACAATGACTGCCTTGGCGATATGATCTTCACTCACATGAGCGGCTTCGGCTGTTTCATGGCTGGATCCCGTGTGTGGATGTGGTATCAGATCGTACTTGACTGACTGTAGATCAAGAAAACGTTGAAGGGTCTTTGCGATGGCCATCGTCTCTCTCCTTGGGAAAAATTTAAAAGCTCCTCTAATTCTATAAAAAAGTATAGTTTATGCAACGGCTGATGGTGTGGTCGAACCGCAGTCATTGATGTGTGTCAATACAGGTGCAGACTAAATTCGTGAGCCTGCTATAGTTAGGAGGCGCCACTCCGGTGCACAGCAACAGGATGGCAAGATCATGGATACAACAGCCGAACTTGAAGTAACCATTAGTGACATGGTGCAGGCTGGCAAGGGCATTCTGGCAGCCGATGAAAGTGCACCAACGATTGCCAAGCGTTTTTCAGCCATCGATGTCGATTCAACGGAACAGAACCGTCGCAGTTACCGCAGTATGCTGTTCACTACACCGGGACTCAATGAATTCATCAGTGCCGTTATCCTGTTCGAGGAGACGCTGACGCAACAGTCGGATGATGGCACACTGCTGCCGGAAGTGCTCGCGAAACAGGGTATTGTGCCCGGCATCAAGGTGGACAAGGGCTTGAAACCACTTGCCAATGCACCCGGCGATAAAATCACGCAGGGACTGGATGGCCTTGCTGAGCGCCTGCAGATCTACAAGACACAGGGGGCACGCTTTGCCAAATGGCGCGAGGTATACCCGATCAGTGAGCAAAACCCGACCGTACTCGGTCTCGAGGCCAATGCAGAAATGCTGGCGCGTTATGCCGCTATCTGCCAGGCAGAAGGGTTGGTGCCCATTGTGGAGCCCGAGGTGTTGATCGACGGTGATCACAGCATCAAGCGCAGCGCGGAAGTCATCGAGGCGGTGCTGCATGCCGTATTCCATGCCTTGCACCGACACAAAGTGCTTCTCGAATGCATCGTGCTCAAGCCCAGCATGGTGACTCCGGGCAAGGGCCATCCGCCCAAGGCCAGTCCTGAACAGGTAGCCGAGGAAACAATTAAGGTGTTCAGGCGTGCGGTACCGGCAGCCGTACCTGGTATCAATTTCCTTTCTGGCGGTCAGACCCCGGAAGAGGCAACGGCCAACCTCAATGCCATCAATGCCCTGTTTCCAAATGCTTCCTGGGAACTGTCATTCTCCTACGGACGCGCACTGCAGGAACCCGCACTGAAGGCATGGCAGGGTAAAGCTGAAAATACAGCCGCGACACAACAGGCCCTGTACCAGCGTGCTTTACTTAACGGTGCCGCGCGGACCGGTGAATACACACCCGTCATGGAAACGGAAATATTTATCTAGCCTTATTGCCATTGTACGGAATCCCGGGGTAAGTATATGCCGACTTGTCAGCAATCCCTTAAACAGAGGAAGTCCAGATCGTGAGATTCATAAGCAAGAATATTCTGACCGGTTTGGTGACCATCCTGCCGGTAGTACTCACTCTTTACCTCCTGTACTGGTTGGCGGTATCGGCGGAGTCAGTCCTGGGCGGCATGATTCAACTGATACTTCCAGGATCGCTGTACTGGCCAGGCATGGGCCTGATCGCGGGGCTGTTCGTAGTCTTCGTGGTGGGGCTGTTGATGCATGCCTACGTCGTTCAACGGCTGTTTGCCAAGGTGGAACAGATTCTCTACCACATGCCATTAATCAAATCAGTGTATCGCGCAATCCGTGACTTTTTTGATTATTTCTCTCCGACCAGTAAAAAGGAATTCAAGCAGGTGGTCGCAGTATCAATCGGTAATGCGGGCATGCAGGTGATCGGGTTTGTTACTCAGGCGAATCCGGAGCAGCTGCCGGAAGATTTTCGTGAGCAGGACAACATACTGGTTTATCTGCCCCTGAGTTACATGATTGGTGGTTATGCAGTGCTGATGCCTCGTAGTGCGATCCGCCCCCTGAATATGAATATGGAAGAAGCGATGCGCTTCACGCTAACAGCCGGGGTAACCGGTGTCGCCTCATCTTCTGCAGATGCCGCAGAGGCAACAAAAAAAGCTGAAGAAAAAGCGGGAGACAAATGAAACTTGTTTGGGAGGCTCTTGTGTAAGCAGTACTCGTATGCCATGCCGTTGTTACTTACGGTAACCCCATAGGCAGCGGACGTGTGCACAACTGTGTCGTCAGGTGCCTTCCTGCCAGGACGAGAGGTAGTGCAGCTGTTCATCTGTGAGCGTATCGATCCTGAGATTCATCGCGGCCAGTTTTAGCCGGGCGACTTCCTGATCGATCTCGGGCGGAACGTTGTGTACGCTGTTATCCAGCTTGTCACGCCGGGCAGCCAGGTAGACGGCACACAGCACCTGGTTAGCAAAACTCATATCCATGACCGCCGAGGGGTGCCCTTCGGCAGCGGCAAGATTAACCAGCCGGCCTTCGGCCAGCAGGCATATCCGACGGCCATCGGCGAGGGTGTATTCATCAACCGAAACCCGCGGCCGTTGTTGGCTGACCGCCATGGCTTCGAGTGCAGGGATGTTGATTTCCACGTTGAAATGTCCCGAATTGGCCAGCACGCAACCGTCCTTCATGACCTCCATGTGCAGCTGGTCGATCACATGCTTGTCACCGGTAGCCGTGATCATAATATCGGATTGTCGGGCGGCCTCGACCAGCGGCATAACACGGTAACCGTCCATGGCCGCTTCCAGCGCCCGCAACGGATCGACCTCAGTGATAATGACATTGGCGCCGTGGCCCTTGGCGCGCATCGCAATACCGCGGCCACACCAGCCATAACCGGCCACCGTGAGGTTTTTTCCTGCCAGCAGGATATTGGTGGCGCGAATCACGCCATCCAGGGTGCTCTGGCCGGTGCCGTAGCGGTTATCAAACAGATGCTTGGTCATGGCATCGTTGACTGCAATGACCGGGAATTTGAGCGCACCCTCGCGGGCCATGGCACGCAGGCGAATCACCCCGGTGGTGGTTTCCTCGGTACCGCCGAGCATCGAAGCCAGCAGCCCGGAGCGTGTCTTGTGTATCTCGCTGACCAGGTCGGCACCGTCATCCATGGTGATGACCGGGCGGTGATCCAGTGCGGCATTGATATGCCGGTAGTAGTCAGCCGTTGACTCACCACGAATGGCGTAGACAGGAATTTCATGGCGTACCGCCAGGGCAGCGGCCACATCATCCTGGGTGCTGAGCGGATTACTCGCACACAGTACCAGATCTGCCCCTGCCGCCTTGAGGGTCAGTGCGAGATTGGCGGTTTCGGTGGTTATATGCAGACAGCCGCTCAGCCGGATGCCCTGCAGTGGCTGTTCTTTTGAGAGGCGTGCCGCGAGTTCCTGCAACACGGGCATTTCCTGCAAGGCCCACTCGATACGCTGCTCCCCCTGCCCGGCCAGGTCGGGGTCACTGATGTCGTAACCGGTTTCGTTCATAATGCCCTGCCTCCATCCAGTCCGGGCTCTGTCTGAATACACCGGCCGACAGTATCAGCTTCGCGTTTTTTCCTTTCAATGTTAAGGATAAGAAATTAAATAGCGTTTTTCCAGGCAACTGCCCGACCCCCGCTTTTGACCGGATGCAGCCATCAGTCGGCTTCACGATCAATGTCGCAACAGTGCTGACAAGCGCCCTCACCCGCTTCTGCGGACAGGACACTACCGGTAACCGGGTTCGGACGAAAGCCGGTACAACCCTTCAGTCCCAGGTCGTAGGCCTGTTCAAAGATCGACTGGTAATCCATGATATCGAAGTCCCCGGGGATGTTGATGGTTTTGGAAATGGCGTTGTCCACATAAGGCTGGATCGCGGCCTGCATTTGCAGCTGCAGCTGCGGTGACAGTGCATGCGCATCGATGAACGCCGGCGGCAGCGTGTCCTGCCCATGCTCGTTCCACCACAGGTGGCAGACATAATCCTCAACTTCATGGTCCTGCAGGGATCCATCGAGCTGACGGATGCGGCGCCGGTAACGGGCCTTGAACACGGGCTCCAGTCCGCTGGAGACATTGTTGGCCAGCAGGCTGATGGTTCCTGCTGGTGCAATCGCGATGAGATGACTGTTGCGTATCCCGGTCGTGGCGATGGCCTCGCGGATGTCACCGGGCAGTGATTGAACAAAGCGGCCTTGCAGATAACTATCCGCATTGAACCCCGGAAAGCTGCCCTTCTCTTTGGCGAGTTGTACCGAGACGCGGTAGGCGGCATGGCATATTGACCGCATAATCCGGGCTGCCACTTTAAAGGATTCCGGTGAGCCGTAGCGAATTCCCAGCATGATCAGTACGTCGGCCAGTCCCGTAATGCCCAGGCCGATGCGGCGCGTTTGCAGGGCCTGGTTTCGCTGTTGCGGCAGAGGAAACCGGGAGACGTCAATCACATTATCCAGAAAGCGCACAGCCAGTCGCGCAGCCTCTCCTAACGATTCGAAATCGAGGCGTGCACTAGCGGCAAGCGGATGCTCGATGAAACGGGTCAGGTTAAGTGAGCCAAGGTTACAGGCCCCATAGGGAGGCAGCGGGATCTCTCCGCAGGGATTGGTGGCACTGATATGTTCCCGGTACCAGAGATTGTTCCACTGGTTGATGCGGTCAATGAACAGCACGCCGGGTTCAGCGCTAGCGTAACTGGCACGCATCAGCCGGTCCCACAACTCACGTGCACGCAGAACCCTGATGACACGGCAGGTGACCGGCACATCATGGCCGGGCCAGTCGCGCTCGACCAACGTGCTGTCCGGTTCGGATGCAGCGTCTTGCAATTGTGACACGGGAAAGACCAGCGCCCAGTCGGCGTCACTCCGGACCGCCTTCATAAAGGCATCGGTAACCAGCACTGACAGATTGAAATGCCGCAACGTCTGCGAATCCTGCTTGGCCTCGATAAAGGCAAGGATGTCAGGGTGATCACAGCGTAACGTCGCCATCATGGCGCCTCGACGTGCACCGGTCGACAGCAAGGTCGCACACATGCTGTCCCAGATTCGCATGAATGAAACCGGACCGGATGCAATCCCGCCAACCGACCAGGCCCGGCTCCCGGCGGGTCGCAGGGTAGAGAAGTCGTAGCCAACGCCACCCCCCTGCTGCATGGTCAGGGCCCCTTCCCTGAGTGACGTAAAGATTCCTTCCATGGAATCCTCAATGCTGCCCATCACGAAACAATTGAACAGTGTTAACCGGCGCCCGGTGCCCGCACCGGCCAGAATGCGGCCGCCCGGAAGAAATCTGAAATCCCGGAGTAACTGGTAAAAGGCCGCTTCCCGGATGTCCTGCGCCTGCGTTTCGGCGGCTGCCACGGTGCGCGCAGCCCGGCGCCATGTCGCATCGACGTCTTTATCGTGGACTGTGCTGGTGTCGCGGTACCTGTATCTGGTGTCCCAGACAAGCCGCGAAACCGGTGCTGTGAAATAATCAAGACTCATTGTCTGCTATCAGGCGTGTGTGCAACCGTGTCATAACGCATGGTTTTTGCGTCCCGAATCAGTATGCGGCAAGCCGTTGACTCAATCCAGCAACAGCGCCCGTGATTTTCTCTGGCACAAGTGTCCACTGACAGATACGATGGGATTGGCAGGAGTCGTGGAATCACCCTGAAAACGATATGAATAATACAAACGGTAATCAGGAGAAATACCCCCCGTGGGCACCCTATGTGCTGATTACGGTACTGCTGCTAATGGCGTATCTGAGTTTTCAATACACCATTCCCAGGGAGCCGAGCTACGAAATCCCTTACAGCCAGTTCAAGGAACTGGCCCACAAGGGCCGCGTGGAAAGTGTGCTACTGGAGGGTGATGTTGCCGAGGGAAAATTATACTCGACCGAGGCGATTGGCCCACGGGGTGAGACCGCACAGCATTTCAGTACACGCATGCCGGAATTTGGTGACGAGACCCTGCTGCCGCTGCTCGAGGCACAGGGCATCGAGATTCACGTCAGCAGTGAAGCCGGTAAAACCGGTCCCCTGGCCATACTGCTGTCATTGCTTCCATGGTTATTCCTGATCCTGTTTTTCCTCTGGATATATCAGCGGACTTCACGTGCGCTGGGTGGCCGACTGGGCGGTCCGGAGGAATTGAAAAAGTTTCTCGAGGCCCCGGCGCAGAATGCGGAACAGCCGGAAGTGACCTTTGCCGACGTCGCCGGCCAGGAAAACGCCAAGCGTGAAGTGAACGAGCTGGTTGAATTCCTCAAGCATCCTGAAACCTTTCAAAAGCTGGGTGCGGAAATACCGCATGGCGTGTTGTTGATGGGTGCGCCCGGTACCGGCAAGACCCTGCTGGCACGTGCGCTGGCCGGTGAAGCCGGGGTGCCGTTTTTCTCAATATCCGGATCCCAGTTCATCGAGGTGTTTGTCGGTGTCGGTGCCGCCCGGGTACGCCACCTGTTCGAGGCGGCAAAAAAAAATGCCCCCAGCATCGTGTTTGTTGACGAACTGGACAGCATCGGGCGTACCCGTGGCACCGGGCTGGGTGGCGGCCATGACGAACGCGAACAGACGCTGAACCAGATTCTTGCTGAAATGGACGGTTTTTCCGGCCATGAAGCCGTGATCGTGCTGGCGGCCACCAACCGGCCGGACGTCCTGGACCCTGCCCTGCTGAGACCGGGTCGCTTTGACCGGCATGTTGTCCTCGATCTGCCGGATCGCAGGGACCGGGTTGCCATTCTCCGGGTGCATAGCCGCAAGGTGCCGCTTGGCGATGATGTCGACCTCGACAAGGTCGCGGCCGGCAGCCCCGGCTTTTCCGGCGCGGACATCAAGAACCTGGTCAACGAGGCGGCCATACTCGCTGCCAGAAAGAAACGCTCCAATGTGTTGATGCAGGATTTCGAGGAGGCACGCGACAAGGTGCTGCTTGGCACGGTACGCACCCTTGCCATCCAGCCGGAGGAGCGCCATCGTCTTGCAGTGCATGAAGCCGGGCATACGCTGGTGGCCTGGTTTCTGCCCCGTGCGGATCCGTTGTACAAGGTCACCATCATTCCACGCGGACGCGCCCTCGGCGGCACCCAGCAGTTGCCTGAAGTGGAACGACACACCCTGCCGGAGGACTATCTCCAGGACAGGCTGGCCGTTATCCTCGGCGGACGAACGGCCGAGAAAGAGTTGCTCGAGACGATGAGCAGCGGGGCCGAGGATGACATTCACCAGGCCACTATGCTGGCCCGTGCCATGGTGGCGCGCTGGGGGATGTCCGGGGAGATCGGGCCTGTTGATTTGCGGGAAAGCGAGGAACACCCCTTCCTGGGACGTGAGATCGCCCAGCCGCGCCACTATAGTGAACACTCCGCTGAAGTGGTGGATCATGCGGTACAGACACTGTTATTAAAGGCCGAAGAGCGAGCACTCGCAGTGATCAGGGAGCATCAGGCTGAACTTGTGCGTCTGATCGCAGCACTCGAGGAACAGGAAACCCTGCATAGCGAACAGATTGAACAGTGTCTCGGACCATCGCCCCGGCGCAAACCCTTGTTGACAGGTTCAATCCCGTGATCTTTATAATGTTAACTGTGTACAGTTGACCCACATCAGGGTAATGCTGTGTATCTGCTACTATTGTTATCAGGTAACCAGTATTCACCAGGTTGAAGATACGGTTTCAGATGATGACCGAGCGCGATCAGTACACCGTCAGTACCCGATACTGGCACAAGCTGGAAGATGGCAGGATACAGTGTGACCTTTGCCCGCGCTTCTGCAAGCTGCATGCGGATCAGCGCGGATTATGCTTTGTGCGGGAAAATCTGGATGACGAGATTGTACTTACCACCTATGGCCGCTCGAGCGGTTATTGTATTGACCCCATAGAGAAGAAACCGCTGAATCACTTTTTGCCCGGTACGCCGGTATTATCATTTGGTACGGCGGGTTGCAACCTCGCCTGCAAGTTCTGCCAGAACTGGGATATCAGCAAGTCGCGCGAGATCCATACCCTGACCGATGAGGCCTCCCCGGAACTCATCGCCCGTGCGGCGGAACAACTCAACTGCCGCAGCGTAGCGTATACCTATAATGAC
>JBDLIH010000083.1:0-11079 GCA_039714975.1 Pseudomonadota bacterium | reverse complement strand
TGGACCCTACGGTTATGGTCGTCCGAGCACCATCGTTGTAAATCCGTCAAGTGGAACAACCACTCCTCCTCCACCAAGGCTGCCTGAATAGGATCGAACAGAATATTTTTGGATATACGGGCCAGGCAACCGGCCTGTGTAGCAATACCGGGGTCATAGCCTGACCAAGCAGTCAGTCCCGGATACGGGACTGTGTATAGGAGACATCACCACCCTTGTTTTCTAAGAACCCAGCTGAAAACCGCAAATCTCCTCATGCTCCTCACGTCATAGCCATCATTGCCTGACTAACTGGATTCACACTCCGACTCGTTTGCCATCAACCCCATAGACCGGTGGTTCCCGCGGCTCTGGTAACAGCACAATGATGCTTCGTTGTTCCTTATGGCGGGGTCGTTTGTAGATTGATGGGTGCCTGCTTTGACAGACATTACAGCTTGATAACCAGACGTGAACGTCCGTCCATTGCTATCCTTCAGACATTCAATCCAAGAAGCTGGACTTCCTGTTAGGGTCCAGCCTGTGTGAAAACTTGCTTCATTACTCATGATGAAGTGTTGCCACGGATCATAGCGCATTTTTCTATCTGCCCCACTCAGATGACGTTCTCGGTGTGAGCACCATCAGCCAATTTCGTGTGCAAAACTTCGCCGCCGAGAGATGCTTTGTGCGGCGGGGATGATAATAACAGCCCTGATCAGACCGTCTGTATCTTCAGCATCAGTCCTTCAACACCGAATAGACTGATGGCGCGTTTCATGTTGTAAGCAAGCACGTACAAACTCATCTCCGTGCTAACGCGCTTGAGCGTCCTGGTCTTGAAATGCTGAGATCCCATCCACGCTAACTATGTAGCTAAACGGGCGTTCACATCCAAATTATCTGGCTGGTACTTTCGATTAATTGCGGTCACTCAACTTGGAGACATTCCACCAGCGTCGCTGGTCAGAGACAAATAAAAGACTCTTAAAACAGGGAAATACACTGAACTCGCCCATGAGGTGTCGTGACAGAGTGACAGATTAACAACGCATTGCTTTTTTTCTGCCTGTAACTCATTGGGTTGGCAGACATAATAAAGGCGGCCCACTCCTTGCAGGCTGGGTTTGGTTGGAAAACCCAACATAACCTGTAGGAGAACAGAGCATGAAGAAATATAGTAGCTTACTGGTCGCTTTTCTGGCGGTGCTTGGCCTGTTATTCAGTGGCTCGGTGCTGGCAAAGACAAGTTACCTTAACAGTGTCAACAGTACCTGCGGTACGGATTACGGCTGCGACCTGTGTCATAACAATATCAATGCCGACAAGACATTGAATTCGGATGGCCAGGATTTTAAAGATTCGGGGTATGACCCAACGATATTCTGTCCTGGTACGACCTGTACCGACGGAGACGGTGACGGCTTCGCAACGGAAGGCGGCAGTTGCGGTGCGTTTGACTGTGATGACAACAATGCCGGCATCAACCCGGGTGTAGCCGAGATCTGTGACGACGGCATCGACAATGACTGCGACAACAATACAGACTGCGACGATGGTGAGTGCAGCACTGCGCTTGTCTGCCTGGTCAGCACCGAACCGGAGATCTGTGACGACGGCATCGACAACGACGGTGACAACAAGATCGACTGTGCCGACAAGAAGGACTGCCGAACAGATCCTTTCTGCCTGGGTTCTGCAGAGATCTGTAATGACGGGGTTGACAACGACAGTGACAGAAAGATCGACTGTGCCGACAAGAAGGACTGCCGAACAGATCCTTTCTGCCAATAACAGTACTGAAGGCAGTTGTAGTGATGAGCCCGCTCTTTGAGCGGGCTCTTTTTTCTCCCGACCGGATTGCCCGTGGGTTTCTACGCGGCACTAAAGTGACGACCCGGTAGTGTTGTCTCGTTGAGAATATGATTGAAACCATCCCAATAGAGAGATTTATTATATAAGAATTTTCTTATATACTATAGCCGTAATATCAAGGAACCATTTTTCGGAAATGGCCTTTTACATTTAAGGAGAAACATCATGAAAAAGTTAGCTACAGTAATGACTGCACTTACTTTGGTCGTTGCTTCGACCGCCGTTTCTGCTTGGGGTGGTTGGGGTCCTTATCGAGGTTACAACGATGGCTGGGGTGATGGCTGGGGCGACGGCTTTGGCGATTTCTTTGGTGACTTCGGCTTCAGCATGCACTTTGGTGGCGGCGGCTACGGACGTGGTTATGGCCGTGGTTATGGCCGTGGTTATGGCGATTACTATGGCCGTTATTATGGGTACGGCCCATACGGCTATGGCTATGCGCCTTACGGTTATGGCTATGCGCCTTATGCCTATGCACCAGTCACATCTGTTGCACCGGCAGAACCTGCTACCACTGCTGCACAGTAAGTCACAATTCCTACCTGAAGAAACAAATGGGGATGGCTCTCGCGAGTCGTCCCCGTTACTGTTTACCAGGGCGAACCCGTCTTGCTGATAGTGTGGACTCCGAAACCGGCTTAACCGCCATCAATCCCACAAGTCCGGTGACGCCCGCGGTTCCGATTGTTCCAGGAGTACTAGGTAGATGGGTGACTGTTTTGGCCGACATTAGAAGTTTGATAACTGTATGTGGATGTCCATATCCGCTGCAAGCGGTCATTCAAGTACAATTATTAATCCACAGCAATATGGATCAAAACACGATGCGGGAATCAGGGTGCAGTAACGGGTGAGGTCCACCCGCTGTCAGGGCACCAGGACCGCCAGACGAACGATGGCGGCAGAATGAATATAAATGGCCATGCCACTGGCAATGATACTTCGCGTCAGGAGATGGTCATCGTAAATCCTGCTGCCTTGAGATATTTTATCTCACGCTGTAGATCTGTGTACGTCAACGGATTGGTGTCAAGCCAACCACTCAGAAATGAGACATCCAGGCAGGCCTTGCCTGCCGTCAGCTCCATTGAAGGCAGGTCAGTGGTTTCGTGGCTTCGATGCATGAGAACAGCAAGACGTAACAGCACGCAGAGCCGGAATGCCGGCTCGGGGCAGTGCTCTGGCAACGCATTGAATATTGCCTGTGGCAATTTGCGCCGGTGCCCCCGCAGTAGCGCTGCAAGAACCATCTGCTCTTGTAACGAAAACCCTGAAAGATCAGAATTTTCCACGATGTAGGCCCCATGCTTCTGATACTGGCTGTGAGAAATAGAGAGCCCGATCTCATGCAGGAGTGCCGCCCAGCCGAGCATCTCAGTGTACTGCGAGCCTTCAAGCCCCCAGGCCTTGGCTACCGTATCCAGGTAATTGAGTGCCGTCGTCCTGACCCGCACCGCCTGGCCTTCATCGACTACGTAGCGGTTGCTGAGCGACTGCACCGTGCGCTCGCGAATGTCTTCATGGTGCAATCGGCCCAGCAGGTCATACAACAGACCTTCCCGCATTGCCTCATCGGAAACCTCCATGTGATCTATACCAAGTGCCTTGAAGACACCCAGCAACACGCAGAACCCTCCCGGAAACACCGGCTTGCGCTCATCACTCAGCCCCTCCAGGTCGAGTTTCCGGAGACTGCCGGACTTCAACATAACCTCACGCAGTTCCATGAGGGATGACAGGGAAATGCCACTGTCACACCAGCCGGCTGCATGAACCACTGATCGAATAGAGCGGATGGTCCCTGAACAGCCTACGGCCTTGCGCCATCCGGCACTGCTGAAGGTCGCCCGAACGGGCCGCAACTCCAGACGCGCCGCGATCTCGGCCTGATCCATCTGTTTGTATCCCAGACGACCATTATCGAAGTAGGTGCGGCTCATGCTCACACAACCCATGTGCAGGCTTTCCCGGATACTCGGTGTAAACCCTTCACCAACGATGACCTCCGTACTGCCCCCGCCGATATCCACCACCAGTCGACGCTCGTCGCTGGCGCTGAGCCCGTGGGCCACCCCCAGATAGATCAGGCGTGCCTCCTCCAGACCCGCAATGATTTCTATCGGATGTCCGAGGACCCTTTCTCCCTTTCTGATAAACGCCCCGGAATCCTTTGCCATGCGCAGGGTATTGGTGCCGGCTGCCCGCACAGAGCCTGGCGGCATGGCCCGCAGGCGTTGACCAAAGCGCTCCAGGCAAGCCAGGGCACGGTCCTGTGCCTCAACGCTGATCTGGCAATTCTCATCGAGACCGGCTCCCAGGCGCACCATTTCACGCAAACGGTCGATGATCCGCAGCTGGCCATCTTCCACTCTGGCAACGATCATATGAAAACTGTTTGAGCCCAGATCGACCGCGGCGATGGTTTCAGGTGTCTTCGCGAAAATATTGCTGAATCCGAACATGATGACGCCCCCGTTATGTTGCGGACTCTATTTCTTCGAGCCGCCTGATTCCACCTCTGTCCATGACGATCCTGAATCGCTTTAGATACGACTCGTCATGTGCTGTGTACCTGATGATGAAGTTGATGTGGTGAACCTTCCTCGCATTGATCCGTCTATAGTCCTTCCCGTCGGTGATGAACAGATGCCGTTTGGGGTCGCCCATCTTGCGCGTCATTCTGGCAACGCTGTAGCGCGTGATATCCGTGATCCCCTTGACCTGCAAGACCTGGTAGACCTGTTCGAAGTGTGCTGGGGATACGTTGATCTTCTTGCGGTAGAGAATAGTTTTCTCTCCCACGGCATCTTCCCCGATCCGGGATATCGGGTCCCTGTTCCTGAGTTTCATGATTTCATCATCTACCCTGTCATCCCCGACAAAGCTGAAACTTTCCCTGCTGGACCCGATCTGATGTTTTCTCGAACAGGTACAGATCCTGATTTTCTGGTCGTAGAAGAAACGCAGCAGCTTGCTACTGAGGTAATCTCTGACAATCTCCTTGATCCTGTCCTTGAAGATATAGCTCACGACCAGTGTGATGAAAAACGCCATGGTAAAGATACCGAATTTGTACTGGGCATAAATTGCTATGGCTGTGGCCCATATCATGGCGAGCCCTGCGGCTGCACTGAATATCATTTGTTGTGCCAGCTTCCCTTCCGGTTGCGCGCGCGTGCTGAGGAACAACACGCTTTCCGTGTATTTTCTGAGTGACTGCATGCGATAAACCAGTTCTTCATTGTTATCGTCCTCTTTGGGCCCGGCAAGATAGTCCTTGGCCTTGCGATAGCCGATCTCGTTTGTAACCAGCTGCAGAATGCTCCTCTTATGGTCGTCGTAATTTTCCAGCCCCCCCTTCTTCAAGGTTTCCAGGAGGCGATAGGAATATTCATCTGTAACAAGGCTCAGATATTCATCGATAAGGACATATATGGAGAATATTTTTTCATCAACAGTGGGGATCGTGATGGTCGTTCTCAGGTCGCGGAATTTCTTGAGGATGTCTGTTGTGAGTGAGATGTAGTTTCCCACAAGATAGTCGATATCCTTGCGGTCATCTTTCCTGGAAAGAAAATCTATATGTTCACTCATTGCCTTCCGGACAACACTGCAGAACATTTTTAGCTGGTTTTCGTAGTTGCGTATATTTCTGGAAGAAGGATCGGCAGCAAGCTTCTGAAAACATTCTTCCAGGCTCTGGAACGGATTGCGTTTTCCCGAGACAATGTGCCGCAGTGCTATTCTTGGTGTCTCAAATCGAAGATAGGTCTGCAGGTCCCTGTAAAAAAGGTATTTGGGGTAGTTGCCATGGTCAAGGTCCAGGCTGTTAGGAACGAACATATAGATTTCCAGGGCATATGAAGTTTGTTCTTCCTGCCGTTTGAATCGATAGTGGCTTTTGAACTCGAGTTGGTACTTGTCGTGAATACGTACGTCCAACATGACACTTCCCCCGGTAATTTGTAGCGTATGCCCCGCTACGAAGTATGGCGCCTTGTTGCCTGCCATGCCAATCGTAGAACCGAAGCAGATCGTGTACCTAAACCCCGGGACGAACACATCGACCCTTATGACTTGAACTAAGGCCCCTTTCCTCCACCGGCATTACCCGGCTTCCCCGGTACTACGGGCCTTTCCGCACCCCATAGCGCCCTATCTGACCGTCACCGGCCTCAAGGTTGATCGCCACGACCGGCCTCGATCAATCTGTCTACTTGCTCTTCGCTCAGTGAGAATCTGGTCGGGATACGGTTGAAGAAACGCCGCTCCCTGGGGTGCTCGATGTCCTTGAACCCGCCACTCGAATCTTGCCGTTCATAACGAAAAGCTCATGGAGCAAATGGAATACAGCGGACTTTGCATCAGGTGGAGATGCTTTAGGCGCTCACTATTCCGGTATTATTTCACTGCTGTCCCGTTAAGTTGTCACGATGATCCCGATAGTTGCTGTATTGAAGCACAATGACCGCAGCTTTACCGTCTGAGACATGAACACGAATAGTCAGATCCGTCATCCCGGACGGAGCGAAGTGGAGATCCGGATAAAAGCGCGAAGCGCGTTGAACGCCCGGAGGGCGGCCCACAGGGTGAGCGCTGCGAGTCATCCAGGGGTTTCAATGACTGACTGGATACCGGATAACGGCTGCGCCGTTTCCGGCATGACGATGAAATGTTAACGGGACAGCAGTGGTATTATTTAGACAGTTGATCCAGGCATTCCTGGGCCCTTTTGTATCCCAGCGCCACCATTTCAGAAGAACGATCAAACTCTAAAGTTCCACATGCGTTCCTGGCAATTTCTACGATGTGGTCGGGTGGGTAAGAAGCAAGTTTTTGTCGTGCTATGGTACTTTGCATGGCATCAAAGGCCTGATTGGCAATATCGTATACACCCCAATCCAATTCACCGGTTTCTGTTGTCGATTGTTGAATACGTTCGATAAAAAGACTGACCTTCTCCTGCAAAGGTGACGAATAGACCTCAGGCGTGGCCTGCGCGTCATTATCTCCCTCTTTACTTTCTACCTTTCCTCCCAGATTTACCGCAATCGTCATGTCAGTCTCATCATCGAACGTTGGAGCAATAGGGACCGGATTCAATACACCTCCATCAATGAGAACATCCCCTTTGTAATTAAACGGGGTAAAAAAAAGCGGCAATGATATAGACGCTCTTATGGCGTCAAAAAGTCTGCCGGAGCTTATCCAAATTTCCTTCTCTCTAATAACATCGGATGCAACAGCGGTATATGAAACAGGAAGATCCTCAATCAATTGATCTCCGACCAACTCGATCAGGGTGTCAATAATCCTGTCACCTTTAACAAGCCCTGTCTTTCCCCATGAAAGATCGAGCAAGGTAACTATATCCACCTTCGTTATAGCACTCACCCATTGCTCAAAATCATCCAGTTTTCCGGCTGCATAGACTCCACCTATGAGGGCCCCCATAGAACAACCTGAAATTGATTCTATTTTGAAACCATTCTCCTCCAGCCAGTGAATCACCCCGATGTGTGCCAGACCGCGGGCACCACCACTTCCCAAAACGAGGGATACTGTCTTTTCATTCCTTGTTGACATCATTTCGTTGACCTCCTTCACTGTCATGAGCAGGATGCTGTCATCGGGCAGTTCTCCGGCAACACCAGCTTGATAGCACCAGGCAACACTTCAAAACGGATATTCCTTGCGCTGATGGGTTCACCATCAAGGTTGATGGGCATTTCAACACCAGACTCCCACTCCACCCAGGGCACCCTGAATCGCCTGACGTATTCCCCATTCACCTTGGGACTCAATAATTCAGCTACCACCTGTGCCACATTTTCCGACGGGAAATAATTTAGTGAGACAACATCCAGCAATCCATCATCAATCATGGCTGCAGGAGCAAGCTGTTGACCGCCGCCGGCCTGTCTGCCATTGCACACAGCACCGACAATAACAGTATCCCTTAATGATTCCTGTGGCAGACGTACCTCGCCGTGATAGGGGGTAAAGTTAAGTGCCTGAACCAGGCCAGACAGTGTGTACGCACCACCCCCGAGAAAATTTTTCAGTGCCACCGGAGTATTGGCTGTCACCTGGGCACCAAATCCGCCGCTGGCAACATTGATGAAATGGAAATCGTTTGCCTTTACTGTATCGACAGGACAGGCCTGGCCTGACTGTGCCAGCCGAAGCGCCAACAATGAATCTGAAGGGATTGTGCATCCTGTTGCAAAATCATTGGCTGTACCCAGAGGTAATACCGCCAATTCCGGACGATCGGCAATTGGCAGTTTTAACAGGGCGTCGGTGACCTCATTGACAGTCCCATCCCCACCTCCTGCCACCAGGCGCTGACACCCATCCTGGCAGGCTTCCTGCACCAGGCGCTGCACATCACCTGCTTCCCAGGTGGCTCGCACTTCGACGACTCCGGATTCTCTTGCCTTGAATATTGCGGACCTGACAGGTTCCAGACCCGCCTTTTTTCCATTCAATATAATGCGTAGATCCATGGTCCGTTTCCCCTGCCAGTAAAATTATGGATGCCTTCAGTTTTCCAGGATATTAGCCCAATCGGGCATGCCATGATTATTTATATATCCGAACCAGACGAGCACAAATTCACGGGTACAGTATTATGGCAATTGCCGAGCATGTAAATTTTGATAAATGTATAGGGGTTGGCTACAATTGGTTGCGCTTGATATAGGGACATTCTAGGAAATTGCCGGATAGAGGGATCTAGAAATGTGCGTGCCAAATCCGTTTTTTCGTTGCGTTGGCCAGTCACAGGGCGCGGTATAAATGAGCCTGTTTCGACTTCGGCAATTACCACGCTTGTGTTTTTATGACCAGTGAAAAGACAGGGCTACGTGACGGCGTATTGACGCTGACAGGCATTGCCTTGCTGCTGGCACTGATGCGCGAAGCATCGGTCATTGTTGTCCCATTCCTGCTCTCCCTGTTTATCGCGATCATCGCCTCAACACCGCTTAACTGGCTGAAGCAACGTGGCCTCTCCACAGCTGTGTCGGTTGTCATCGTGGTCTTCGCTATCGCAGTGGTTATAGCCCTCCTTGCCATCCTGCTAGGCAGTACAGCCACGCAGTTCGAGGCAGCCCTGCCCGGTTACCAGGCCCGGCTGGACGAATTGACCGGCACCGTTTCGACCGGGGCCGCAACGAAAGGAATCGGGCTCGAGGAAGCCGGCATCCTCAACGCGCTCGACCCTTCCGCTGTAATGGGCTTCGCCAACTACATGGTTACAGGTATTGGCAATGCTTTAAGCAATGCTTTTCTGATCCTGTTTACCGTGATGTTCATGCTGACAGAGGCAGCCGGCTTCCCCCGCAAAGTCGCAGCGATTGAAGGGCCTGACGCCGAAAAGACACTGCAGCGTCTCGCTGAAGTCATCGAAAATGTCAATCGCTATGTTGCAGCCAAAGCCATTATGAGTCTGGCTACCGGTATCCTGATATGGTTATTGCTGGCACTGGTCGGTCTGGACTTCGCCCCACTGTGGGGTTTTATGGCCTTTCTGCTCAATTTTGTCCCTAATATCGGCTCGATAATCGCAGCGGTGCCTGCCGTACTGCTGGCAATGCTGCAATTCGAGCCTGCGATGGTGCTGGTAGTGATAGGCATCTACCTTGTGATCAATACTCTAATTGGCAACATCGTAGAACCAATGGTAATGGGCCAGCGGGTTGGCTTGTCCACCCTGACAGTATTTATGTCACTGGTATTCTGGGGATGGATGTTCGGGCCCATCGGGATGTTACTGTCAGTTCCCCTGAGCATGGTAATAAAATTCACTGCACAGGCCAATCCACAGACCCAATGGTTTGCTGCATTACTGGGGGCAGCGCCTGACCAGACCGACTCATGATTGATTATTGATCATTGTAGCTAAATATAAGCTGACTCGAGTTTTTAATATGACCAAAGAAGATCTGCAGAAGGAAATTGAACTGTTACGCAAACAGTTGGAAGCAATGAAAAGCGAGCGTGAAACTCAGGAAGCCGCAGCCATCCCTGAAACTGAAGAGCAACCTGAAATAGCAGAGGAATCTGTTTCTGCTTCAGGAGGCAGAGCTGGACGCCATGGAGGAACAGTACGAAGAAAAAGAGGGCTAACGATCAGGTCAAGCCTCAGGCAAGATCTGCCCCTCGCAGGAAGCCTCCACAAGCGGGAGGCTTCCTGCGAGGGACAATGGCCGGCTAATGGGTAACCCGGCATCACACTGAAGTCCTGACAGTCAATGTCATAGCGAACCATTAATGAGACACTGTCGGTCCCTGGTTTATTTTTGCCTTTTCCTGCGCAGAATTGTATTCCGCCCCGCATATAAAAATCGCTGCCATGAGATATAAAAATATCAATGCAGTCATGATGCCAGCAAGCCCGGCATAAGTCGCACTGTAGTTTGCAAAAGATTCGAGATAAAGCGAAAAGCCGGTGCCGACTATCATCCACAGTGCCAGCGTCATAAGGATTCCTGGCCAGATCCGGCCAAATGGACGGCGGTGTCCGGGAAGCCAGTGGTGACAGGAGAACATAAAAAATATCAATAAACCAAATGCAGTGAACCACCTGACAGTCTCGCTACCAAATAACCAACTGTAATTCGCAGGAGAGTCCATCTCCATGAACGAAAAATAGAGAGGCAGGAAAACGAGCAGCACGGATATGAGCAGTATCAGAATGGCACCGACTATAACGAAGATCAGGCTTTTCAGCCTTTGTTTCCATATTGGCCATTCATCGCTATCCCCATAAGCGCGATTCAATGCAACACGGATCGCTTCAATACCACTGGAGGCAAAAATAATGGCCAGTACAATTCCGAATATCAGGAAACCCTTGCTTGCCGTTGCCACCACGGCATTAATTTCATTGACTATTGGTTTTGCTATAGCGTCAGGCCAGTAATCGAACACCAGGTAAACAACTTCATCAGACAGGCCGTCCGCACCCAGCAATCCAGTTAGAGACACCGCGAATATCAGAAATGGAAAGACTGCAATCATTACCGACATAGCCACATGGCTGGCCATGGACCAACCATCGCTTTCGTCAAAGTGAAGCAAGGCTTCCTTTATCGGTCGTAACCTTCTCACTGAAGATTGCATAAAATTATCCAGCATAGATCAACTCCGGTTCGACTTGCCTTGCCGGCAACCTGTATTCGGCCAGTCAGTTTCGCCTGATCGAGTATTCACATCTTG
>JBDLIH010000082.1:0-11274 GCA_039714975.1 Pseudomonadota bacterium | reverse complement strand
GAAGCCGTCAATCAGGTTGACCTTGCCTTCCAGCAGAAAGATTGACTGATTGTCCCTGTCTCCCTTGCGGAACAGGTAACGGCCCTCCCGTACTTCTTCGATTACAATTTTCTCCAGCATCTCCTTGAATCGCGCTGATGAAAGCGCATTCAGGGGTACCAGCTCCTGCAAAAGCTTTCGGTCTACCGTTATTTTTTTCGCTGCACGCATATTCACATGGCCCGGGATGTAGTGATATTTGTTATTACCCCGCTCACGGGGTTCCAGTGCGGCACACTGCCGCACACTGTTTATCGGCTAAAATGGCTTGAAATTTAGGGGGCTAGCACTGACGGGAGAGACATGAAACAGGGTGTAAGTCACAACAGGAAAAGGCACCTCGTACAGCATTGGCTGACGTCAACAAGCAGCCAACAACAGGCTATCGGCCGTGACCGTAAAATACTGGACACCATTACGTGTCGTGTTAGAGGCTAATAAATATACTTACATTTCATATAGTTGTGACGCCAATGCGGTGCAAGCCCTGATACACCCCGGTCCATCAACAGCATGGATTAATGGTGCACGATCCACCCGCCACTGACCGGGATGGCTGGCAGCAACGTCACGGGTGGCAAGACAAAAAGGACAAGATCCATCAACACAGGATGTCCTGACCTCGCCGGGGTTGCCGGGCAGGCCACGGAGACACAACATTACAAAGCTGCCGAATCCGTTCATCCCCCTGCCAGCCGGGTGACGCTGAAGTACTACTATATAAGGTATTTTATGACATTAAAAACGCTTTAACATTTTTGTTATTGTGCTATCTTACGCGTGCTGTTTATTCCATCACCTGAAGAGGAGCTACAACGAATGGCTGTAAAAAAGAAAGCGAGCACCAAAAAGAAGACAACCGCAAAGGTTGCATTAAAACCAGCGACCAAGTCAGAAACGCTGAACTATGTCTCTGGCGATACCGGCCTGACCCGCAAGGAAGTCAGCGCTGTCTTTGATTCACTGTCAACGCTTATCAAGCGCGAACTCAAGGGTAGAGGGAGACCTGGTGTTTACACGGTTCCCGGCCTGATGAAGATCAAAGTCGTTCGCAAACCAGCCACCAGGGCACGCAAGGGTACTAACCCGTTCACCGGGGAAGAAATGATGTTCAAGGCAAAACCGGCACGCAATGTGGTCAAGGTACTGCCATTGAAGGGCCTGAAGGAAATGGTCTGAATACAATGGGACGGGGCCGCAAGCGGCCCCGTTTTATTTTCGTTATCAACTACAAAGATTTTTTTACGTCACCGGCTATTAACTACCACTCTCCTGCAGCCTGGTTCTGATGAACTGATTGTGTGGCACATACAACAGCTCTGCCACCTTTCTGACAAGATGCTCTTCATGTTTATCAACATGACCATCAGAAAAGGTCACTTCCCACAACAGTCTGACAATAACTATTCTTTCCTCAAGACTGCATTCATTGGTAATCAGACGCGTCAAGGGGTACAGAGATGTCATGTCATTAGCATGGTTCTCTGCAGCATCTGCAATCTCCCGCGCTCGCTCGGCTGATACAGAGTAGTAACGTTCGATAATCCGCTGGATCGCCTGGCGTTCCTCGCCCTTGATCCTGTGATCGGCACGCGCTACTTCCATCAGCAACGCGACTGTTGCTGTCCGCAGTGCCTGCTCATGGTCGAGCAGTTCTTCCTGTGTTGTACGCGTATATTTCTTCAGCAATCCCTGAATCGTGGTAAACATGAGAGTTGACTAGTTGATGTGCCTGCCGGTTTGATAAATCCCATGGTCAAAGTCTGTAAAAAAATCATCAAGCAAGGGGTGGTTGACGGGTTCGTCGCTGTCATCTTCTGTCAGGTTACGCTCCGCCACATAAGTCTCGTTACCCGCATCATGCACCAGTACGTGATACCAGGGCTCCTCCTTGGGTGGTCGGGTTTTTGCAACCTGCTCATACCAGTCATCAGGAGCCATAAATTCCGGATCGACATCCACAATCACACCCCGATAATCAAAAAACCGATGCTGTATACATTGACCAATAGAGAATTTTGCCTGCTTCATATTCATTCCGGAATGTAATGTGCGTATTACAATTACCTTACTGCTGAGACCCGAAAAACCGGGCAAAGTTCGCTGACCATATCCACATGCGTATAATACACAACGCCATCAACGAATCACCCGGAGAATTCCCGCGAGTAACATCCATGAAAAAAACCGAAGCCGTTGCTGAAAACAAGGTCATCACCATGCAATATTCACTCACCAATTCTGATGGCGTTGTGGTCAGAGAGGCCAGCGGGAAGCCTGTGGCCTATCTGCACGGGGCCGGCATGCTGTTCCCGAAGCTTGAGCGCGAACTGGAGTCACATTGCGTTGGCGACATAGTAACGGCCAGATTATTATCTGAAGACGCCTTTGGAAAACGCAATATTGATCTGTTGCACGAAGTCCCGCTTGGTGAACTGCCAGCAGAAGACGTCATTGAAGTGGGTGGCAATATCGTTGGCACCGATGCAGACGGTAAAGAAATCAGTTTTGCAGTTACGCGAATTGAAGATGACATTGTCAGCCTGGATGCTAATCATCCACTGGCAGGACAAGCACTGATTTTCGAAGTAGAAATACAGGATATCCGCGATGCCACAGCGGAAGAGATTCGCAAAGGAAAGGTTTGCGCCTGACAGACTGCCAGTATTATCTCTCCATCAAAAAACGGGTACCCTGATAGTACAGCTGTATGTTATCTTCGCTTATCTCTTCGACCACAGCGCCACTCTCAAGGGTTTCACCTTCACGGTACTTCTGCAAGTCAACCAGGATAAAACGACGTGCCGGGTCATCATCATAAACATGGACATCGATATGCGGCAGTGTCAGGCTGCTGCGATATTCCAAAGGCAAATCGTCCCAGTAAGGCACCCCGGATGGGGATGCAGGTGCAACTGCGGGCGCCGCCGTCGTTACCGGCCGGGCGGCATAATAGGACGGCTGTGTTGTGGCAGCCGGTGCCGGGGCCTGTTGTACGACGGGAGCCTGGCTTTGCACAACGGGCGGCACATATACCGGCTCTCTTGGTTGTATGATTTTACGTGAGGATTGCATGCCCGCCGTTGCTGTCTTCGGAACCGGACTCACCGGCAGATTATCGGCAATCCCGGTGGTTGCTCCTTGTGGCTGCACACCGGTTTCGTCATTGCGTCCCAGCAGCACGGCCAGCAGTGCACCATTGACAACGAGCAGTGCCACGACAACCCAGACCCAGCGATACGTTCGTCGCCGGCGTCGTTCACCCCAGTGGGCCGTTTCCAGGTCAGGCACATCACCCAGAGTGCGTTCCCGGTCGGCCTTTTTCAGTGCTTCGAGAATATAGGACATAGAGAGCTCAGGATGATTCGAGAGACAGGTGCGGCACTCCTTTACGGCCGGACGCTGTATTTAAATGAATCATAGTGTACTTGCCAACGATGCCATCCGCTGACAACCCGTGATCGCGCTGGAACGTCAGTAGCTCCCTTTGCATCACATAATCAAATTTCAGCGGATCTGCTGCCGGTAGTGTTACACCCTGTGCGACTTCAAGCCGACTGCGTATCCAGGCGACCACAGGATCATAATCACCAGCCCTGAGAAACAGGCGACCACCGGGGGGACCCTGTAATAACAGGCTGAACTCACCATACCAGCTTTGCTCAATCTGGTCGGGAGTAAGCCGGTACAGTTCATCACCGATAATGACTTCTGCAACTGAATCATCCAGATGCTGCAGTAGTACGGCCACACGTTTACCATTGGCAGCAACCAGTGTCAGAATCGCAGGTCGATCGAACTGGCGCAGGGTATTCCAGTTGCCCTGTTCCTCCAGGCACAGCAGGCCATACTGCCTGGCAAAATCACAAAAATCCGGTTTGACGTTCTTCGGGAGCACCACGGACCAGAGGGCAAACAACTCTGTCCATGCGGATCGATAATAGGAACTGTCAGCTGCAGTCAACAGGGTGGCCAGAGACTGGTGCTCCGGTTCAGTATCAACCACCTTCGCTTCTACAGACTGTTGCAGATCTGCTGCAACGACTGCATCACCTGCATCGTCCGATACAGGCACACTGGCAGGAGTATGCTCCATGGTGCCCGTTGCCACTGCTATATTTTCAGAACGCTTCCAGGACTGGTATCCTGCAGCCAGACCAATAATCAGCAATATCGACAGGATACCCAGCAGTAACGGCAGCCGGCTGCGGCCTGTGTTTTCATCATCATTTTCGGCCAGTACTTCGCTGGCGGCCTTTTTTACCACCTTTGCATCCACCTGGGCTCTACCCTCAACAAAGGCACCCAGCATGGAGCGATCACACAACACATTGATTAGCCGTGGTATACCGCCCGACAGGTGCTGTATCCTGTCAACTGCACGCCTGTTAAAAACAGTCTGGCTGGAGCCACAAATCTGTAACCGGTGTCTGATGTAGGCAGCCGTCTCTTCCCGGCTGATCGGTTCAAGGTGATAACGTGCAGTAACACGCTGGGCGAGCTGTCGCATATCCTCACGCGCCAGCAAGGTACGCAGTTCCGGCTGCCCGATCAGTATAATCTGCAACAGCTTCTGGGTCGCCGTCTCCAGGTTCGTCAGCAAGCGTACCTGTTCAAGCACATCCGCACTCAGGTTCTGCGCTTCATCAATAATCAACACCGTGTGCCGGCCACGTGCATAGGCATCCAGCAAGTAGTGGTTGAGCACATCGGTCAACGACTTGATACTCACCTCACTGGCGTCGTAAGCAATGCCCAGCTCATCGCAGACCGTGGCAATCAGCTCGATAGCCGTCACCTTGGGATTCAGTACCACCGCAAGGTCAACGTTTTCCGGTATCTGCTCCAGCAGGCAGCGACAGATAGTTGTCTTGCCGGTACCCACCTCGCCGGTCAACTGGACAAAACCGCCGCCGTCACCCAGGCCATAAAGCAAATGAGCCAGCGCCTCGCGGTGACGTGCACTCATGTACAGGAAACGCGGATCCGGCGTTATGGAAAACGGCCGTTCTGTCAGATTGAAATGCTCAAGATACATATCGTGTTTATTTACAGCCCGTTACAGACGTTGGCTTGATACCTGGAGCAGATCGATCTGCACCCTTGCTATATACTACCCGACAGTGCCATTAGTCCCGAACACCCGGATAGTCGTACCATACCTGTGATGCCGAATAATATCCTTTCTTTACTGCCGGTTGCGACAGGAATTCTGATTATTTCGACCACACTGCTGGTGACCGGTAGCAGCGGGGCTGCAGACCTGGAACGAGAGCAACGCCTGGCTGATGAGATCGTGGAAGCCATCCTGGACGGGGAGCCCGTCACATTGACAGCCGACGGTCATGAGTTCCTGGGTATCTATACCCCTGCAGAATCAGAACCTGAACGCGGTGCTGCCATTATCCTGCATGGACGGGGGATGCACCCTGACTGGGCGCAGGTCGCCAACCCGTTGCGTGTCGAGTTACCCGTGCAGGGCTGGTCCACACTCTCGCTGCAGATGCCGGTACTGGAAAAGGATGCCAGCTTTTATGATTATGTGGACATCCTCCCTGAAGCCATCCCCCGCATCGCCGCTGCAATCCGCTATCTGCAGGCGCAGGGATCAAAACATATCACCCTGATTGCCCACAGTTGTGGCGTACATATGAGTATGGCCTGGGTGGAACAACACGGCACTGCCGGTATTGACGCCTACATCGGTATTGGCATGGGCGCCACCGATTACCAGCAACCGATGCGCAAGCCGTTTCCGTTCGGGCAGATCCGGGTACCATTGCTGAATATCTTTGGCAGTGAAGACTACCCGGCTGTGCAAAGGCAGGCGAAAGCGCTCGAATCTTTACTGGATGACTTGCCACCGGGATCTGCACAAATCCGGATTGAGGGTGCCGGCCATTATTTTGATAACCGGAATGAAGCGCTTGTTGAGGCAGTTATCGGGTGGTTGGAAACGATTTAAAGCAGACGGTCGATTTTACGAATCGCGGGCAACCTCGTCCTGTAGCTCTGCGTTGACTGGCGAGTGCAACACCAGGTCCATACCTTGCCAGCTATCAATACCGATAGACTCACGCTTGCCACTGATATCTTCAAGAACAATGCGGCTGCGCTTGCCTGCCAGGTATACAATCGCCCGGACCTGGATCAGTTGACCGGAATAATTACTGTACCAGTAACCGGGTATTGGTTTTTGTTGCAAAAACATTCTGCCTCCTTGCGTCAAAGTAAAGCGACCTCACAAGACTGTTATTGGTATACGGTAATCGACGCTGACAGATGACAGGTCTTGTATATATTTATAGTCAAACAGTCAGCGCCCGGCAATCGGACGAAGGTACTAACCACACTTTGATTCACCGCAATTCAGGCAGGTCAGGCAGCCATCCATCTGAATTGCGGCCTTGGTATGACACTTGACACAGAGCTTGGAACCTTCAGGAAAATCAGAGGGTTCACTGTCCTGAACACCGCCTGAGGCAGCCTCGAACTGGGCCCGCTTCTCGGCCACCAGCTTCTTCTGATGCTCATCCAGGCCGTCATCTTTCAGCAGTCCGATCATGCGCATGTGGCATTCAATCGCGTCACCGATTTCGGCAACCAGAGAGGGCATGTACTTGCCGCCCTTCTTGAAATAACCACCACGCGGATCGAACACCGAGCGTAACTCTTCTACCAGAAAGGTCACATCCCCGCCCTTCCTGAAGACGGCAGAAATAATCCGCGTCAATGCCACGATCCACTGGAAGTGGTCCATGTTCTTGGAATTGATAAATATTTCAAATGGGCGGCGTAATTCGTGCTCGGTACCCGGATTAAGAATAATGTCATTAATGGTGACATACAGGGCATGCTCGGACAGGGGTGTCTTGACCTTGTAGGTCGAGCCGATCAGCATTTCCGGGCGTTGCAGTTTTTCATGCAACTGCACCACGTTGTCCTCTGGTTCAGGCGCAGCGTCCGCCGGTGCCGGCGTGACTTTTACAGCCGCATCATCCGATTCCTCTGTGCCACCAACCTTGTAAGCTACAATTTTCCTGTCAATCCGTATCGCCATGAGTTTCTCCTGCGTATTCGTGTCTGGCCGCTTGTTCAGAACTTGCCGTAATAGCCTTCTTTGAGGGCATCGTAGAGATTTGCCGCCGTGTGCGTCTCACCGTCATATTCGATTTCTTCATTGCCCTTGAGACTGACCGTGGAACCGTCATCCAGCGTAAATTCATAGAGGGTATTCTCCAGGTCCTCGCCCTTCACCAGCACACCCTGGAAGGCCTCCGGATTAAAACGGAACGTGGTACAGCCCTTCAGGCCCTGTTCATAGGCATAGCGATAGATATCCTTGAAGTCGTCAAACGGATAATCGGTGGGGACATTGGCCGTTTTGGAAATGGATGAGTCCACCCACTTCTGCGCCGCCGCCTGGATATCGACATGCTGTTTTGGCGTCACATGATCTGCCGCGATAAAGTAATCCGGCAGTGAATGACCCTCGCCGTCCATGCTGGCCGTGGCATCAGGGTTGACCAGTTCCCGGTAGGCAAGCAACTCAAACGAAAACACATCCACCTTTTCCTTGGTCTTGCGGCCTTCCCGTATCACGTTACGAAAATAGTGGTGCGCAAAACTCGGTTCGATACCGTTACTGGCATTATTGGCCAGCGACAGGGAGATAGTACCGGTGGGTGCAATCGAGCTGTGATGGGTAAAGCGGGCACCGCTTTCCACCAGTTGTTTCGTTAACTCGGGAGCGACTTCAGCAATACGCTGCATGTAACGGCTGTACTTGGCATGCAACACCTTGCCCTTCACGGTATCACCCGGCAGGTAGCCATCACGACGCATCTCCGGGCGCTTGCGCAACATCTCTTCGGTCACTTCGAAGTCCTCTTCCATCACCGGCGCCGAACCCTTCTCCTTCGCCAGGTCGAGCGCAACCTGCCAGCCGGTAATGGCCAGTTCACGGCTCACACGTTCGGTAAATTCCAGCGAGTCCTGCTCACCGTATTTCATGCGCAACATGGTGGCCGTGGACCCCAGCCCCAGAAACCCCATGCCGTGGCGGCGTTTATGCATAATCGCCTCGCGTTGACCTTCCAGTGGCAACCCGTTGATCTCGACCACGTTGTCCAGCATACGGGTGAAGATGGCAACCACCTTGCGGAACTCCTCCCAGTCAAATTCGGCCTGTTCGGTAAACGGGTTGCGCACAAACTTGGTCAGGTTGACCGAACCCAGCAGACAGGAGCCATACGGCGGCAACGGCTGTTCGCCACAGGGATTGGTGGCACGGATATTTTCACAGAACCAGTTATTGTTCATCTCGTTGACCTTGTCGATGAGAATGAACCCCGGTTCTGCGAAGTCGTAGGTGGAACTCATGATCATGTCCCACAGGCGCCGTGCAGGTATCGTCTTGTAGACCTTGCAGGCGACCAGGCCGGCATTATTGGCGACGTAATCACCCTTGTGCGGCCATTCACGCCACACAACCTCTTCCGGATCGTTCAGATCGATACAGTCATCAAGCTCCTTGCGGTTGATCGGAAAGGCCAGTGCCCAGTTTTCCTTGTTCCGGACTGCATCCATGAACTCGGTGGTGATCAGCAGCGACAGATTGAACTGGCGCAGGCGGCCGTCTTCACGCTTGGCACGAATAAAATCCATCACATCCGGGTGGCCGATATCAAAGGTCGCCATCTGTGCTCCACGCCGGCCACCGGCCGAGGACACGGTGAAACACATCTTGTCGTAGATATCCATAAATGACAGCGGGCCTGAGGTATAGGCACCGGCACCGGAGACATAGGCACCCTTGGGGCGCAGCGTGGAGAATTCGTAACCGATTCCGCAACCGGCCTTCAGTGTCAGACCGGCTTCATGCACCTTGTCGAGAATGTTGTTCATGGAATCCTGCACCGTGCCCGAAACCGTGCAGTTAATGGTCGAAGTCGCGGGCTTGTGTTCCTGCGCACCGGCATTGGACGTGATGCGTCCTGCCGGGATGGCTCCGTGGCGCAATGCCCACAAAAATTCCTGGTGCCAGAGTTCGCGGAGTTCCGGTGTGGCTTCAACGTCGGCCAGTGCCCGGGCCACACGCTGGTAGGTCGAGTCGATCGTTTCATCTACCGGCGTGCCATCTTTGGTCTTCAACCGGTACTTCGTTTCCCATATGTCCTGTGATGCCGCCTGCAGTGGAATGTCAGCGACGCTGGTCGGTACGGCTTTGAGATGAGCGGTTGTTGTCATGTGTTCATTATCCTCCCGTGGTTCTTACTTTATTTTTCAGGAATACTGCTTTTGTCTGCCACCCTGACCTTTACAGGGATGCCCCGGCAGATAATCGGTAATTCTTGTAAACACTATATCTTGTGTTTGAGTGACAAAGAATATGCAGCCGGGAGCGGCCTGTCAAGTTTATTTTATAGGGGTATAATATACCTTATATTTCAGTATATTATGTATTTTATACAGGTAAG
Source organism: Pseudomonadota bacterium (assembly GCA_039714975.1). GTDB lineage: Bacteria > Pseudomonadota > Gammaproteobacteria > UBA9214 > UBA9214 > UBA9214. The sequence continues at coordinate 1,756 of JBDLIH010000082.1, read as the reverse complement.
CAGCAAGGTATTCCAGGGCAACCTCTGCATAACAGTGAAACACTATATATTGTGTTTCTAATATTAGCCGCTTAGCCCGGTTTCCATCCATTATCAGCTATGGAACGGCTAATGGGGGTGGGCATGATGCCCCTGTCCGGCCGGATTCGCAAGCAGCATCATGACCCCCATAAGGATCACCAGGAGTCCGGCGACCAGCCTGATCCGCGGGTCCTGGACGAATCTCTTGAGGGTATTGAACGCCAGCCCCATGGTGAGCATCACCGGCAGGGTGCCCAGCCCGAAAGCCAGCATGATGGTGCCCCCGCCAGCGGCAGAACCACTCGCCAGTGCCAGTGCCAGCACCGCGTAGACCATGCCACAGGGCAACCAGCCCCATACCAGCCCCAGCAGGTAAGCCTGACCGGCAGTGCGAACCGGGATAAAACGGCGCCCCAGCGGTTCGACATACTTCCACAGCCGCGCCCCGACCCGCTCCAGGAACAACAGAGAGTGCCACCAGCCGGCCAGGTAAATGCCAAACAGGATCATGATGACGCCTGCCACGATGCGACCAACCGGGAAACCCTCCAGTACACCCGACTCGCCCAGCTGTTGTCCAAACAGTCCCAGTAACACACCGGCAACCGTATAACTGCTGATGCGTCCGGTGTTGTAGGCCAGCTGCGCCGCCACGAGGCGGCGGCGCGAGGTCTGTACGTCCAGGGACAGACCGGAACTCAGCGCACCCACGATACCGCCGCACATACCAATGCAATGGGTACCGCCAAGCAGGCCGACCAGGGATGCCGCGGTGATGGATTCAATACTCATTTACCAGTCACTCATCCGCATCCAGCGGCAACAATACGATCCTTTCCGTTACTGGTATCTGCATATCGCCCGACAGCCGCCAGTCATCTGCTTCCAGTTGCAGGTACCAGTTGCCGCGACCCACCTCATCGATAGCACCGTAATAGACACCATCACCGGCATGCTGCAGGCTGATCACCTGATCATGTCCTGGCTGCGTGGGGTGCAGCAGGGAAAACGTCAGCATCTTTGGCAGCACTGCCGTCGCACTCTCCAGCTGCAACTGCATGCGGTTATCCCGCAAATCAAGCTCTAAGGTTGCCCTGAGCTGATAGCGTGCCGCCGCATCGTCACGGGCAAGATCCCTGTTAATGGCCTTGCCGCGTTTGTAGTAATCGTCAACGACCAGTCCGTCACTGGTTGTGACCGCCAGATAGATGGTGATCATGCCGCCGATCACGGCGGTCATGGGCAGGGCGATCATTAGCCATACCCAGGGTTCGCGGTACCAGGGTCTTTTTGGTTTGTGTGTATTCATATGCGTGAAGTTACATCCTGCTAACATTTATTCAAATTTTAGTAACCAATAATCCTGCAAGTACAGGTTTCGCCCTGTCGGTCGAGGTACTTTCTCTTGTTTGCCCAAGAGAAAGTACCCAAAGAGAAGGGCACCCGGAGCACTCATCGGCTGACGCCGATGCCCTGCGTTCCTCGCCAATCAGGGGGTGCGCAGAACTCGCTACGCTCAAACAGCTGCGCCCCTGATCCCTGATTGTCTGCGGTACTCGGTGAGTGCAGACGGGTCAGGGGTGGTGAATTTTGGGTTTGGGTTTTTTTGTTTTGACTTTGATCCCGTTGGTGCAGCCGAGAAGCGCAGGGAACCCGCGTCAGCGGGCAAGCCGCCGGGCCCGCGTTTCTTTTGGTTACTTTTCTTTGGCGGAGCAAAGAAAAGTAACTCGCCCGA
>JBDLIH010000081.1:0-11723 GCA_039714975.1 Pseudomonadota bacterium | reverse complement strand
AAAACCTGCTGGGCGTTTTTATTGCCTCGGTACTGTATTTCGTCATCGCCTATCACCTGACCAACCTGTACATCACCGAGAACCACGGTGTCGAACGTTTCATTCTGATGGATGGCGGTATCTACACACAGGTATTCTGGATTGTACAAATCGCCCTCGGCAGCCTGCTGCCACTGGCGCTGCTGTACCACCCGTCAACCGGGAAATCCCGGGGCTGGATCGGCATTGCCTCACTGCTGGTGATCATCGGTGGTCTGGCACAGGTCTATGTCATTATCATCGGTGGCCAGGCCTATCCGATGGAAATGTTTCCCGGCAAGGAGGTCATCAGTTCCTTCGCTGATGGTGTCGTCGGCAGCTATACCCCGAGTCTGCCCGAGGTCGTCCTTGGTATCGGTGGCGTAGCCATTGCACTGGCGGCAACCTTTGTCGGCGTGCGGGTGCTGCGGTTCCTGCCGGACAGCCTGTCAGATGAGGCAGTTGATCCACACTACGCCGCAAAGGAAGCTGAAGCCTCCGCCTGACCGGCGCTGTGTGCTGTCAGGTACAACCTGACTAGTACTCCGACAAGGTTATATTGATGGAGTACTCATGTCCCGCCTGCTGATATCGGCAGCCCACAAGTCCTCCGGGAAGACCACCGTATCCCTGGGGCTGTGTGCCGCACTGGCAGCACGTGACCTCGTGGTACAACCCTTCAAGAAAGGTCCGGACTACATAGACCCCATGTGGCTGGGCCAGGCTGCCGGCCGGTCCTGTCACAATCTTGATTTCTATTGCATGTCGCACGGGGAAATCCTGACAGCCATCGGGCGGTACTCGAGCGATGCAGATATCACCCTGATCGAAGGTAACAAAGGACTGTATGACGGCCTCGACCTGGATGGCAGCAACAGCAATGCCGCGCTGGCGACGTTAACGCACACACCGGTCATCCTGGTACTCGACGCCCGTGGCATGACCCGCGGCATTGCACCACTGATACTTGGCTACCAGACATTTGACCCCGACGTACGGATCGCCGGTGTCATCCTGAATCAGCTGGGCGGCAGTCGACACGAAGCCAAGCTGCACGCTGTAATTGAGCACTACACGGACGTGCCGGTCATTGGCGGCGTGCATCGTAACCCGGCACTGGAAATAGACGAGCGTCACCTGGGACTCATCCCCAGTAACGAAGCCTCGGCCGCAGATAAAAAAATCATCGAGATCCGTGAACAGATAAAGGAACAGGTTGATCTTGACAGACTGCTGGCCGTTGCCGGCGATGATACACTGGACTTCAAATCTCCCCCACCCGTACCCGAAATCACCACGGCGCCCGTTCGCATAGGAATAGCGCATGACACGGCATTCGGCTTTTACTACCCGGATGATCTTGCTGCACTTGAAAAGGCGGGGGCAAAACTGGTGACCTTTAACACGCTCACCGATACAGCACTGCCACCGATTGATGGCCTGTTTATTGGTGGCGGCTTTCCGGAGAGTTACATGGAGATGCTTGAGAGTAACACTGCACTCCGTGCTGATATCCGCAGGGCCATTCAGGACGGCCTGCCAGCCTATGCTGAATGCGGTGGTTTAATGTACCTGTCACGCAGTCTCAGCTGGAACGGCAGGCGCTCCGAGATGGTTGGCGTCATCCCCGCCGACACAGTCATGCATGCCCGGCCACAGGGTCGCGGTTATGTACGGTTGCGGGAAACTGCCAGCGCCCCCTGGCCGTCCGATGGCCCAGCGGGCGAATTTGCCGCACATGAATTTCATTATTCAAATCTTGAGAATATAAGTGAACCACTGACATTTGCCTATGAGGTACTGCGTGGCACCGGTGTCGACAGCCAGCATGACGGCATCGTAATAAATAATCTGCTGGCCTGCTACAGCCATATGCGTGATACCCGGCAGCATCACTGGGCACAAAGATTCGTGGAATTTGTCCGCAAACACCGTAACCGGGACAAAACATAGCCCGAGCTGCTATTCTTTCAGGGAATTGCCATGATTACCATTACACCAGCCGCCGTCGAGCAGATTCGCCATTCCGCCAGTGAGGGAAAAATGGAGGGTTTATCCATGCGTATCGCTGCAAAACGCAACCCTGACGGCACTATGCACTACGGCATGGGCTTCGATGAAAATGAGCTGGACGGTGATATACATGTCAATGCCGGCGGCATCGACGTCGTCATCGGAGAAAGCAGTTTTATACTCCTGGAAGGCACGACACTGGACTATGTCGAGCTTGAACCGGATAACTGGCAGTTTATCTTCATGAACCCTAACGACAGCAATTACTCACCCCAGGCATAGACAGGAAATAATCCAGCATGCCCCGGCAGCCAACAGCAGAATACGACATGGCAAGGTTCAGTAAGAAGGACCTTGAGGAGAAGTCGCTGCAAATTCTTTACGAGGTTGTCTCCAGCATCAACACGGCACATGGCCTCGATGACCTGCTCACCCGCTTCATGTATACCCTGAAGCGGGTTACGAAATCACAGGCAGCCGCCATCTGGATTGTACAGGGCACGGGACAAATGGAGTTATCATCGAGTAGTGGCATCGATGAATCACTGATACTGCCTGATCGCAAGGATGTAAGCCGTTGCCTGTATGAACGCGCCTTAACCGAGGGGAAAATATGGGTTGAAAAGGACCTGGCAAAATGCGAGAAAATTGCCGGCCGTCGTTTTTTTGATAATTACAGTACCGGAATGGTCGCCGTTCCAATGCGTTACCGTGGCATAGTAACGGGTGTTATCAACCTGTTTCTCGATACATCGCTTCTTGAGTCAATAGACAGCATCAAGCCGCTGCTGACCAGTATCGCCCATCATCTCAGCATCGCCATTGAAAAGTCGCATAACGAGGAACGGAGTCAACAACACATTATCAAGGACGAGCGGACCCGGATTGCCCACGAATTGCATGACTCGCTGGCCCAGACACTCGCCAGCCTGCGTTTCCAGGTCAGGGTTCTGGACGAGACCCTGCACCAGGGTGACGAATCCACGACCTGGCAGCAACTTGAACAAATCGAGAACAGCCTTGATGAAGCCAATACCGAGTTACGTGAGCTGATTGCCAATTTCCGAGCCCCAAGCTACAACCAGAACCTGCTGGATGCCATCGAAAATATCGTCACTCAGTTCCGGAATGACACCGGCATCAAAACCTATCTGCAGAAAGAATGGTCCAATACATCACTCACAAGGGAAAATGAAACACAGATTCTGCGTATAATTCAGGAAGCACTCTGGAATATCAGAAAACACAGTGAGGCCAAGACCGTTCGTCTCATGCTGAGAGACAGCATGGAAGGGAAATATCATATTCTCATTGAAGACGACGGTATCGGCATCAACGAGCAGGTCTATGGATCATCCGGTGAGCACATTGGCCTGACAATCATGAGAGAACGGGCATCACGCCTGGGTGGCGAACTGCACGTCGAGAGTGAACCCGGAGAAGGTACTCGTATTGTACTGGAGCTCAACCAAACCGAGGTCAAGAGTAACCTGACATGAGCCTGAACATCCTGCTAGTTGATGATCACACCCTGTTCCGCGAAGGACTGGAAAGCCTGCTGAGCCGCAGGGATATTAATATTGTTGCGGCAGTCGGCAGCGGTCAGGAAGGCTTGCGCCTCGCTACAGAGCTGGAACCGGACGTCGTGTTACTGGATATGCGCATGCCGGAAATGGATGGCATGGAGGTACTGCGACAGCTGCGCACGAACGGTTTCAGCAATCCGGTTGCCATGTTAACCACCAGCAGTGATGAACGCGATCTGGTCGAGTCACTGCGCAGTGGCGCACAGGGTTACTTGCTTAAGGACATGGAGCCGGACCAGCTGGTACTTGCACTGCGTGACATTGTTGCAGGGAAAACGGTGGTTGCACCCGACCTGGCGCCGGTACTTGCCCGTGTGGTTCAGGGTGACAGCATTGCACCGGCCGAAGAAAGTCCGTTCACCAAATTGACCCCCCGTGAGAATGAAATCCTTGCCCTGCTGGCCGAGGGACAAAGCAACAAGGTCATTGCACGCAACCTGGGGATCTCGGATGGCACGGTCAAACTGCATGTGAAGTCGATCCTGCGCAAATTGGGCGTGCATTCCCGTGTCGAGGCCGCTGTTATCGCAGTAGAACAGGGTCTGCGTACATCCAACCGCAGTAATGGCCAGAGCGGGGCATCCTGATAAGCCCTGGCATGAAGACCTTTGCAGATCTGGTTGCTGCCCATCTGGGCGAAGTAGATGAAGAGTTCCCCTGGGACGTTGAAGAAAGAAGCAGCCAGGGCCAGTCACCGCTTATCGTCGATGTTCGTGAACACAATGAATATGCGGCCATGCACATAGAAGGTTCACTGCATGTTCCGCGCGGCATTCTCGAGTCCGCCTGTGAATATAACTACGAGGAAACCATCCCGGAACTGGTCGAGGCACGCGGTCGTGACATCGTTGTTGTATGCCGCTCGGGGAACCGCAGTGTACTTGCGGCCTTTACCATGCAACTCATGGGATACCGACAGACCAGCTCCATGAAAACAGGTTTACGCGGCTGGAATGACTACGAACTGCCACTGGTGAATGCAGAAGGAAAACCCGTGAAGGTTGAGGAGGCCGATGAATTCTTCACCACGCGGTTGCGTTCCGAGCAGGAATCACCGAAGAAACAGGAATAGCAATCTACAGGAGCAGGCTCCTCAGGTATAGTGCTTCCGGTCCGCACGGCGACGGGCGCCTTGCTGGATGATTACACCTTCGACCGGGACGAGATCAGGAATCTCGATGTCATCATGACCCTCCTCCAGCGTCCGCAGGTAATACATCCCGTCACCGAAGATTAACTGTCGAAAAATGTATTCGTCATTTTGCCGCACCAGCACATATGACCCGTCTTTCACGACACCGGATGGATCAATAATGATGATACAGCCATCCATGAATTCCGGCGCCATGGTGTCACCGATGACACGCAAGGCAAACGGTTCACCGCCGCAGCTATTCTCCTGCATGATGATCAGTTCCTGGGTCTGTGTGGGTCAACTTCATAATCCAACAGCATAACAAGATGTTATATGGACATTCTATTATGGTTTATAAGGTAATGACGGGCTACCTACGCCTTGTAGTAGTCGCTATACCAGTCTACAAAACGGGCCATACCCTCTTCCACAGACATCGCCGGTTTGTAATCAATAGCACTCACCAACTCATCCACATCGGCATAGGTCGCCTGCACATCACCCGGCTGCATTGGCAGCATGTTTTTCACTGCCTTCTTACCCAGGCAGTCTTCCAGCACCTCGATATAGTGCATTAATTCCACCGGCTGATTATTACCGATATTGTACAGGCGGTACGGTGCTGTACTGGATGCCGCATCCGGTGCATCACCGCTCCAGTCCGGATTCGGTTCAGGGATCCTGTCCAGTACCCGAACCACGCCTTCGACAATATCATCAATATAGGTGAAGTCCCGCTGGTGATTACCATTGTTAAATACATCAATTGGCTCGCCTGCCAGGATCTTCTGCGTGAACTTGAAGTAGGCCATGTCCGGCCGACCCCACGGGCCATAGACAGTAAAGAAGCGCAAACCGGTTGCAGGAATACGGTAAAGGTGACTATAGGTATGGGCCATTAATTCGTTCGCCTTTTTACTGGCGGCGTACAGGCTCACCGGGTGATCCACGTTATCATGCACGGAAAACGGCATTTTGGTGTTCGATCCATAGACAGAACTGCTGGATGCATAGACAAGGTGCTTTACACCATTATGACGGCAACCTTCCAGAATGTTTGCAAAACCAAGCAGATTGGTATCAACATACGCAAGCGGATTCTCAATTGAATAACGAACACCGGCCTGCGCAGCAAGATTAACCACCCGGTCAGGCCGGTGTGTACTGAAAATATCAGCCATGGCCTCGCGATCATCAATACTGACTCGCAAGTCCGTAAAATTATCATAGGCCGCAGTACGCTCGAGCCTGGCCTCCTTCAGAGCCACATCATAATAGTCGTTGAGGTTATCAATACCGACAACCTCATCACCACGTTCAAGCAGTCGCAGTGACAATGCCGAGCCAATAAATCCGGCTGAACCCGTAATCAGAACTTTCATTTATTCATTCATCCCTGGAATGTCTCTGCAGAAATCATAACCTGCCATCCACTTCAGCAGCAGGTAACAGATATTTTACATCATATAAAATCCCGTCGGGCTTGCACAAAGCCCTTAATCCAGCCGCACCGCTATCCCTGAACTGATTATGCGCAACCGCGATAATGACTGCATCGTACATGTCCGGCTGGGGCTCAGCGAGCATTTTAATATTATATTCATCCAATGCACTTTCAGCATCGACAAGGGGGTCATGAACATCAACCAGGGCATTGTATTTCACAAATTCAGTGACGATATCAATCACTCGTGAATTTCGCAGGTCAGGACAGTTTTCCTTGAACGCCAGTCCCAGCACCAGCACCCGGGAACCGGACACCTGGATCTTGTGACGCATCATTAATTTAATAACCTGTCCCGCAATGTACTTACCCATATCATCATTCAAACGTCTGCCTGCCAGAATGACTTCCGGGTGGTAACTGACTTCCTGTGCCTTGTGCGTCAGGTAGTAAGGATCAACACCGATACAATGCCCCCCAACCAGCCCCGGTCGGAACGGCAGGAAGTTCCATTTTGTACCTGCTGCCTCCAGCACTTCCCCGGTATCAATGCCGAGTTGATTGCAGATCAGGGCCAATTCATTGATTAATGCGATATTCAGATCACGCTGGGTATTCTCGATGACCTTGGATGCCTCGGCAACACGTATGCTGCTGGCGCGGTAAGTACCGGCCGTTATGATGCTGCCATAAAGCGCATCAACATAATCGCCAACCTCGGGGGTAGAACCGGAAGTCACTTTCAGGATCGAACTGACACGGTGTTCCCTGTCACCCGGATTGATGCGCTCCGGACTGTAGCCTGCAAAAAAGTCCCTGTTATATTCAAGACCGGACACTGACTCAATGACGGGAATACACACTTCCTCGGTGGCGCCCGGAAATACGGTCGACTCATAGATCACCACATCCCCTTTTTTTATCACTCCGCCCACCGTTTCACTGGCGCTTTCGAGGTATGAGAGATCCGGGCGCTTGTGATTATCAATGGGTGTTGGCACGGTAACGATGAACACATTGCAGTCAGCAAGTCCCTCGGGTGATGAGGTAAAACTCAACTGTGTCGCTTCAGCGAGCTCATTATCCGTAACCTCCAGCGTGCTGTCCTCACCGGATACAAGCTCCTGAACCCGCACTTCCTTCAGATCCAGACCAATAGTCGGATATTGTTTGCCAAATTCGACTGCCAGCGGCAGCCCGACATAACCGAGGCCAATAATTCCGATTCTTGTTGTCTTGAGATCAGGCATCCTGATTTTTCCTTGGATAGAACAGGTCAGAGTGGCAGGGACCAGTGCTTCTGAAACAGTCGTATTCTAGCAGAGCAGTTGCAAATACATAAAAAGGCCCGGGCGTTGCATGCCCGGGCCTTTTTGAAATAATTCCTGATCAACTAACAGGCTGATGCGTTAACGACACTCGACCGAAACATACCTTGCCGGGACGTCATTGCCATTACAGTTCCACTGCAATGCACCAATCAAACTGCTATCCGGCGAAAGGAGTATGGTATCACCACTATTCACCTTACCTGTAGAAATCAGTTTATATTCTACCGAGATAACACCCGTTCCTGCAGCGGCTGTGATACTGGATACATAGGTGCCACTCAATTCACTTGACGCTGGCAAACCGTAACTGGCATTTGCCGGATCAATCACCGGGTATGTACCTGTGGAATTATAGGTCTCAGAAACAGCAACTTTTGCGACCCCCGCCAATGACAAACCCTCTGAAATCCTTGAGCGGACGGTGTAGTCCTGATAGGCCGGGATGGCAATGGCTGCGAGAATTCCAATAATCGCAATAACGACCATTAACTCTACAGTTCTGGAGTATTCATTGCAGCAGACGTCCAGGGCACCCGTGTATCTGTTTTTTTCTATTACATTTAATTACAATTGGTTACACAGTAATTCAATTGTTTTACATGAGCTTTCCTACAATATCCTGCAACTCCCGACAGGCAACGCACCAAGAGTCCACTCACCCACCTGATGGCGAATAAGTCGTAGTGTGGGAAAACCAATATGCGCCGTCATGCGACGTACCTGCCGATTGCGGCCCTCGCTGACCTCCAGGTTCAACCAGCTGGTCGGAATTGATCTCCGGATACGAATCGGTGGCTCTCGCTCCCAGATTGAGGGGGCAGATATCTGCTCAACAATCGCCGGTCGCGTTAAGCCATCCTTTAGCGTGATACCTTCGCGCAACTTGTCCAGATCAGATACCTCTGGCTCACCTTCAACCTGTACCCAGTAACGCTTGACCTTGCCATGTTTCGGATTGGCAATACGCTGCTGCAACCTGCCGTCATCAGTCAGAACCAACAACCCTTCACTGTCATAATCAAGACGACCGGCACAATACACACCAGGGATGTCTATATAGTCTGAAAGCACAGACTTTTCACCTTCCGTTGTGAACTGCGACAATACTCTAAAGGGTTTGTTGAACAGGACAATCACGATATTTTAATGAGGTGTATAACACCAGGAAAAATGCAAGTCATTGAATAACATCTTCGAAAATAAGACGGTACTTCTCCTTGTTAATCATCACTGACTCACACAGGTTCCAGGCAGAAGTTGTCAATATCGCATGAGTTAAGTAGCATTGGGAACAATAATTTTTCAAGGGCGATTAGCTCAGCGGGAGAGCACTGCCTTCACACGGCAGGGGTCGCTGGTTCAATCCCAGCATCGCCCACCAATCAAATCAATCAGTTAAAAACCACGACACCCCCTGTATGGGTTAACAACTGATTATTTGTCACACTGTTGTCACACTCGTTCGCGAATGAACGGAGTGTGACAGTGGCAACCTTCCGAAAACGCGGCCCTTATCAGTGGCAGGCACAGGTCAGGAAAAAGGGCCAACCCCTGCAAACCAAAACCTTCGAGACACGTGCCCTAGCTGCGCAGTGGGCGCGTGCCATTGAAGTCGAAATGGACAAGGGTGTGTTCGTCTCCCGCGCCGAGGCCGAGTCCACCACACTGAAAGAACTGCTGGAACGCTATCTGGACGAGATAACACCCCTGAAAAAAGGTGCGGCATCCGAGGCCAACCGCCTGCGCGCCCTGATACGCCTGCCGCTCGCACAACGATTTGTTGCCAGTATTCGCGGGATGGACATTGCCCGCTTTCGGGACGAGCGACTACGGAAGGTCACTCCGTCTACCGTCAAGCGGGACCTGGTGCTGCTCGGCCATGTGTTCGAGGTCGCCCGCAAGGAATGGGGCATCCACTTCCACAACCCGGTCCGCGATATCAAACTGCCATCAGAAAATCGGCCACGGGATCGACGCCTGCAGACAGGTGAAGAAACCCACCTGCTTGAGGCCTGCCGCGAGGCGCGCAATCCATGGCTGCTGCCCGTCGTACAACTTGCGCTGGAGACCGCCATGCGCCAGGGAGAACTGATCCGTCTGCGCTGGGAGCACATTGACCTGAACCGCCGTACCGCTCATTTGCCAGATACCAAGAATGGTGAGTCACGCACTGTGCCACTATCCACGACTGCTATCCGGGTACTACGCGCCCTGCCCCGCAGCCTGCACGGGCAAGCCTTCCCCGGTGTCACCACCGAGGCCATCAAACGCGCCTATATCCGTGCGGTGCGCCGGGCTGGTATCGAGAACCTTCGGTTCCACGATCTTCGTCACGAGGCGACCACCCGGTTGTTCGAGAAGGGACTGAATATCATGGAAGTTGCCAGCATTACCGGGCATAAGGATTTGCGCATGCTGCGCCGGTATACACATTTGAAGGCAGAGGATTTGGCATTGAAGCTGGGTTGAGTCGATTTGTTGCTATTACAAGGTGGGAGTTTACCACGGCCAGAAAATACAATAACTACCTGATATATTTGATATTAAGATTCTACAAAACGGGCCTCCCCAAGCCGATAAAGAATATAACTGACCATTTCTACATATATTGCTATAATGGTCACGTTAACCGGGAGATCATTCAATGAGCACCGAATCAATTGCCGCTAACCTGCTACGACTCCGCAAGGAAAGGGAAATGACCCAAGAGCAGATCGCCGGAGCCGCCAGGCTGTCGAGGAGTGCTTATCGCAATCTCGAAAAAGGTCGCGCCGTACCGAGATCCGACACCCTGAGAACCCTTTCCGAGGCATTGGGCGTGTCCGTCAAGGAGCTGCTGATTCCGGTACACGCACTGGAGCGTGTGCGGTTTCGCTCGCTCAAACGCCTGAAAAGCCGGGATCAGGTTCTTGCTGAAGTATCTCGCTGGCTGAAGAATTTCAGCGATCTGGAACAGTTGCTCGGGGAACAACCCCGCCTTGCGATCAAAGATATCTGGCGTGCGCTGGCGCGGAGAAAACGGCTCGACATCCCTGCTATCGCTTCTATTGCCCGTGAGCACTTTGGCCTAAACGACCGGGAACCGGTACACGATATTTGCGGGCTGCTCGAATCCCAGGGGATCAAGGTTTATTCGCTGCAGGTGGCGAATGACGCTTTTATGGGCCTGTCTGTCGCTGAAGAAGATGGTGGCCCTGCCATTATTATCAACACCTGGGAGCGCCTGCCTGTAGAGACCTGGATCTTCAGTGCCGCACATGAACTTGGCCACCTGCTGATGCACTTGCGTGCATACGATGCCGCCGAAGAACAAGAAGACAAGCAGCAGGAACGGGAAGCTGATGAATTCGCCTCCCATTTCCTGATGCCGGAAGCAGTCTTCTGCAGGGAATGGGATGACACCGCTGGACTACCTCTCGTGGACAGGGTTCTGAAGGTCAAACGGGTATTCAGGGTAAGCTGGCGTACTGTTTTGTATCGCATCGCCCAAGGGTTACCGCAAGAACGGCGATCACTTGTCTGGCAACGCTTCAATGAAGAGTATCGCCTTCGTAAAGGACGCTCCCTTTTGAAGCACGATGAACCATTTGGTATTACCCGTGAGATTTATCAGGATCCCATGGCAGCAAGGCCCGCTGGTGCAGAACCCGCACCAATGGAACAACACGACTTCCAGATGGACCGTCTCTCTCGTCTGGTCCGGAAGGCAATTGAAGAAGAAATGATTTCACTCTCTCGGGGAGCTGAAATTCTGCGACTTTCGCTCAAGCAAATGCGCGAACTGTCTGCATCCTGGATTGCGTAGTCGATTCCCCGCATGGAATTGGTTGCAGACGCCAATGTGCTGATCGACTATGCACAGACGGATCCGTCCGTCCTTTCACTGCATGTCAGGCACTTTGGACCGATCTACGTGCCCAGCGTCATACTGGACGAAGTCGACCAGCTTGATGCGGCCGACTGTGAAAGTCTGGGGCTGACTGTCGTCGAGGAGCCACTGGAAATTCTGGTGGCTGCGACCGAAGAACGCGGTCCTTTATCCTTCGAGGACAAAGTATGTCTGTTATTGGCCCGCGCCAATAAATGGATCTGCATCACGAACGAAAAACCCTTACATAGGGCATGCAAACAGGACAAGATCGCCTCTATCTGGGGTTTACGCCTGATGATCGAACTTGTTCATGCAGAACAGCTTT
>JBDLIH010000080.1:0-11769 GCA_039714975.1 Pseudomonadota bacterium | reverse complement strand
TGGTCTGCCAGTACTGGTCATACCCCTTGCACGGGGATGACATTCCGGTTGCCGATATGCGTGAAGCGCTGGGGAATGTTGCCAGTTTTGAATTTGCGCAGTGATAAAAAGCCGTCATTCCCGCGAAGGCGGGAATCCAGTAGTCGCTAGCACTTGAGGTTTGAATTCCTGGATCCCCGCCTTCGCGGGGATGACAGATTAAATTTTAGCTACCCGCAGCGTTTTCCACAGCCGCAGGCTGTGTGCGTTTCATGCCCCAGTTAAAACTTTCCTGCTTTTCTTTGTCAGGTGCATAGTCGGTCTCGTTGGCCACGGTTTCTGCTTGCTGGATCCAGCCACCACCCATGGCCTTGTAGAGGCCAACCAGTGAGGCGTAGACCTCGTTCTTGCTCCGGGCATGCAGCAGTTCGGCATCGAACAGGCGGCGTTCAGAATCCAGTACCTCGATATAACTGACCTGTCCCTCGTCATAGCGGATCTGGGCATAGCGGGCATAGTCCTGCAGTGCCTCGACGCGACGGCCCTGTGCCGTAAGTTCCTCACGAAATTTGACACTTGCGATAAGCGCATCATCCACTTCGCGGAAGGCCGTTTGCACGGTTCGTGCATAGCTGACCAGTGCCTGTCGCTGTACTGCTTCCGTGGCGCGTACCTGGCCGCTGATACTGCCACCGGTAAAGATCGGGCCCAGTGCACCGGCACCGACGCCCCAGATTTCCGATGACCCTTGCAGCAGGTCGGAGAGCTCGGTACTGGCATAGCCAAACAGCCCGGACAGGGAGATAGTCGGGAAGTACTGTGAACGTGCCACCCCGATCAGGGCATTGGCAGCAACCAGGTCCTGTTCCGCGCGCTGGATATCCGGGCGCCGCGCCAGCAGTTCCGAGGGCATACCCTCGGGCACTTGTGGCAGTGCAAGTTCGTCAATCGTCTTGCCGCGCGGGATGGCAGCGGGGTTGGAACCCAGCAGAATGGACAGTGCGTTCTCCTGCAGGGCGATCTGTCGTTCCAGGCTGGGTATGCGCACTGCGGCCTGCTCGTACTCGGAGCGTATTTGTGCAACCTCGAGTGCGGACACCACGCCACCCTCGAATTTGGTCTCGAACAAGGCAACCGATTTACCGCGTGAATCCAGTGTCCGGGTGGCAATCTCCAGTTGCCGGTCAAGACTGCGCAGGTTGAGGTAACTGCTGGCAACGGATGTCACCAGGGTCAGGATGACGGTGCGCCGGCCTTCTTCTGCTGCCAGTAATTGTGCACGGGCGGCCTCGGTAGAGCGACGGATGCGGCCCCACACATCCAGTTCCCAACCAACATTCAGCGCGGCAAGATAGCTGTCATTGATGCGTGAAGTTCCGGCAGGCAAACCGCTGGCGGCATCCAGTGAGGTGCTGTTGCGAGCGGCAGAACCGTCATAGCCGACCTGCGGATAGAAACCGGCACGGCTGATATCAACCCGCGCGGCAAATTCCTCGACCCGGGCGGCCGCGATACGGACGTCCTTGTTGTTCACCAGTGCCTGGTTAATCAAGGCATCCAGTACCGGATCATTAAACTGTTCCCACCACGGCGTATTGACCGTACCGGTTGCCTCCTCGAAGGTGACACGCCAGTCGTCCGGGGTGTCGATCTCCGGTTTGACATAGTCCGGACCCACGGTGCAACCGGTAACTGTTGTTAACGCAATAATCAAGACAGCAAGCTTCCGCATACTAATAATCCTTCAACCTGAATAAGATAAAAAAATTATGGCCACGGAATCCACGGAAGAACACAAAAATATTTCTTGTAATGAATTATCTTTCCGTGTTCTTCCGTGGATTTCGTGGCTATTTAATCAAATGCTGGCACGTGGATAGAGTGCTAGACATCCCTGCCACTGTTATCAATTGCGGGCGTTTCTGTCGTACTGCCTGCAACGCGGCCACCGGCCAGCTTTTCCCTGGAACTGATAATCAGGTAATAAAACAGCGGCACAAAGAACAGTGCCAGTGAAGTTGCGCCGACCATGCCACCAATGATGCCGGTACCGATGGAGTGGCGTGAGGCAGCACCCGCGCCACTGGCCAGCACCAGCGGCATGGAACCGAGAATAAATGACAGCGACGTCATCAGGATCGGCCGCAGGCGCAGCCGGGCGGCTTCCAGTGCGGCATCGAAGGCCGACAGCCCCTCGCTGTATTTCAGTTCCGCAAATTCAACAATCAGAATGGCGTTCTTGGCCGAGAGACCAATGAGCGTCACCAGTCCGATCTGGAAGTAGACATCGTTTTCCATGCCGCGCAGCCACACGGAGACCAGTGCCCCGAAGATGCCAAACGGTACAGCGGTGATGACGGCAACCGGCAGCGACCATTGCTCATACTGTGCCGACAGTATAAGAAACACCATCACCAGTGCAAAGGCGAAGATGATGGCCGAGGAACCGCTGGCCTTCTTTTCCTCGTAGGCCTGACCGGCCCAGGAGTAGCTAAAACCATCCGGCATGATCTCGTCGGCAACCGCCTCCATGGTGGCGATCGACTGGCCGGAACTGAAACCGGTATCGGCATCGCCGGTGATCTTCGCGGCCATGAAACCGTTAAAGCGCGGCAGCAGGTCGGGGCCGGTAACATAACGGGAAGTCATCACGGAGGACAGCGGTACCATCTCGCCCTGGCGTTGCCGGACAAAAATATTCTGGATGTCCCCGGGTTTTTCGCGGAACTCCGGTTCGGCCTGCAGGATGACCTGCCAGACGCGCCCGTACTTGTTGTACTGGCTGACGTACAGCGAACCGAACAGCGTTTGCAGGGCGGCATATACGTCCGGTACCGAGACACCCAGTGTTTCGCTCTTGGCGCGATCGACGTCTGTCATCAGTTGCCGTGAAGCGGCATTGATGGTGGTATTGAGTCGGGTCACTTCCGGTCGTTCGTTGGCCCTGGCGATAATCTCCCGTGTTACTTCCGCAAGACGCCTGGCGCCGCCCTGGCCACGGTTCTGCAGCCAGAATTCAAATCCACCCTGGGTTCCCAGGCCCGGAATGGAGGGCGGCTGTATGGGGATGGCAACGCCTTCCTGCAATGACTGCAGTTTCGGCATGACGGATGCGATCACGTCATTCACCGACATGCCTGCGTCCTGACGATCCTCGAAGTCCTTCAGGGAGATAAACACGGTGCCGGTATTGGTCTTGAACTGGCCGTCGATGAGACTGTAGCCGGTGAGCGCAGAGTAGTCCTCTACAGCAGTGTGCTCTGAAAAAATCTCGGCAACCTGCTGGGTCAGGGCCTGGCTACGGTCAAGGCTGGCACCATCCGGGAGGATCACGGCCGCGAATAAATAGCCCTGGTCCTCGGCTGGTACGAAACTGCCCGGGATCACCTTGAACAGGGTGGCGGTCCCGATCAGCATCGCAGCCAGTGCCACCATCGCCAGCAGCACGCGTTTCATGGTCAGGCTGACGCCCCTGGCGTAATGGGTGGTCATGCCATCCAGCCAGTTGTTGAACCACTTGAAGAAGCCACCGGGTCCGCCCCTGGACGGTTTAATAAGAATGGCCGACAGGGCCGGTGTCAGTGTCAGTGCCACAAAACTGGAGATGGCCACCGAGATGGCAATGGTGATGGCGAATTGCTGATAGAGGACACCGGTCGTTCCCGGCATGAAGGCAACCGGTACAAACACGGCAATCAGTACCAGCGTGGTGGCGATCACCGGTCCGGTGACTTCCTCCATGGCCTTGAAGGTCGCATCCCGGGGCGACAGACCGAGGTCCTCGATATTGCGTTCCACGTTTTCCACCACCACGATGGCATCGTCACAGACGATGCCGATCGCCAGTACCAGGCCGAAGAGGGTCAGCAGATTGATGGAAAAGCCCAGTGCCGACATGCCAATAAAGGTGCCGATCACTGAAACCACGATGGCAATGGTCGGGATCAGGGTGGTGTTGATCTTCTGCAGGAACAGGTAGGTTACCAGCACCACAAGGATGATGGCGATGATCAGGGTTTCAAAGACTTCATTGATGGACGCCTCGATGACCTTGGTGGTGTCAAACGAGACCTTGTAGCTGATGCCTTCCGGAAAGCTCTGCTTCAGCTTTTCCATTTCGGCACGTACATTGGCGGCCACTTCGAGGGCGTTCGATCCCGGTTGCTGGTAGACCGCCACGAAGGTTGCCGGGCTGCCGTTCAGGGTGGAGCGCAGCATGTAGCTCTTCTGCCCCTCCTCGGCGTAGCCGACGTCCTTGAAGCGTACGATGGCAGTGCCGTTGGGGTCGGCTCGCAGGATGATGTCATCGAACTCGTTTGCTTCCGAGAAGCGTCCCCCGGTGACCACCGGGAATGTCATCTCGACCGGCTCGTTGGTGGGTGACTGGCCGAGGCGCCCGGCACCAAACTGCTGGTTCTGCTGGCTAATGGATTGCTGGATATCGGATGGTGTGATCGACAGACTGGCCATGCGATCGGGTTGTAGCCACAGGCGCATGGCAAGATCCGGCAGGCCCATGATCTGTGCCTGGTTGGCACCCGGTACACGCTTCAGGGCATCCAGTACATACAGGTTGGCATAGTTGCCGATGAACTTTTCGTCATAACGCCCGTCCGGTGAATTGATGCCGATCAGCAGCAGGATGTTGGCGGAGCGTTTCGCCACCTTGACGCCGGTGTTGCGCACAGTGTCCGGCAGTTCCGGCAGGGCGAGGCTGACGCGGTTATTGACCTGTACCTCGGCGGTATCCGGATCGGTATCGATATCGAAGTACACGGT
Organism: Pseudomonadota bacterium; assembly: GCA_039714975.1. Classification (GTDB taxonomy): domain Bacteria; phylum Pseudomonadota; class Gammaproteobacteria; order UBA9214; family UBA9214; genus UBA9214. The sequence continues at coordinate 7,011 of JBDLIH010000080.1, read as the reverse complement.
GAGGGTCATCTCACCGGTGGCCGAACTGGTCGATTGCATGTACAGCATGTTGTCGACACCGTTGATCTGGGTCTCGAGGGGTGCGGCCACCGTGTTTGCCACGGTCTCGGCATCCGCTCCCGGATAGCTGGCACTGACCGTGACCTGTACCGGTGTGATGGCCGGGTACTGGTTAATCGGCAGACTGACCATCGAGACCATACCGGCAATGACTACGATGATGGAGAGCACTGACGACAGGATCGGGCGCTTGATAAAGGTCGCTGAGATCATGGCTGTACGCCTAGTTTGCGTTTGTGGATCTGTCGGCCGGTAATTCCCCGGTGGGTTCGGTCACCTTCACCGGGACGCCGGCGCGCAACTTTAATGCACCGGTGACGACCACGGTGTCTTCTGCTTTAAGCCCCGCGTCGATGAACCAGTCCCTGTCATGCCAGGGGCCCACCGTGACCGGACGGAATTCTGCCTTGCCGTCGGTATCCAATACCCACACAAAACTGCCCTGTGCACCCTGCTGTACCGCCTGCTGCGGTACCAGTATGGCAGCGGGCCGGACTCCGCCCGTGAGGCGGGCACGCACGAACTGACCGGGGCGTAACTGATCATCCGGGTTGTTGACTTCAGCACGGATCAGGAAAGTCCCGGTTGCCTCACTGAGCGAGGCATCATGAAAAGTGATCTTGCCGGTGTGTGGGTAAATGGAACCGTCCGCCAGGATGATTTCAACCACAAAGTCCTTGTCAGCAGGGTCGCGAATAATTCCCTGTTGCACATTAACCCTGTGTTTGAGCATCTGGTTTTCAGAAATACTGAACTCGACCCACATGGGGTCGAGTTGCGCTACGTAGGTCAGCAGGCTATCACCCATGCCTATATAAGCGCCTTCCCGCATGACGGCAAAGCTCGACAGTCCGCTGACCGGTGTCATGATGGTGCAGTAGCCGAGATCGAGCTCTGCCTGTATGACCTTTGCCCTGGCTTGTTCTACGGCTGCCGCCGCTTCACGGTAGAAGCCTTGCGCGTCATCCAGTTCCTTTTGCGCCACGGCATTTTTCTTCGCCAGTGGCCGGATACGATTAAGATTGATGAGGGCTGTTTCCTTGCGTGCCTGTTGTTGTGCCAGTTCTGCTTTTGCGGCCTGCAATTGCGCCTCGAACGGCTTTTTGTCCATTACGAATAACACCTGGCCGGCTTCAACCATGGTGCCTTCGGTATATTCACGTTTGTCGAGAAAACCCGCTACCCGTGAACGGATCTCGACCCGGCGCGAACTGGCGGTCTTGCCGACAAACTCGATTGAAATCGGTGTATCCACGGGTTCTATCTTGATCACGGTAACTGCGGGTGCACTACCTTTCATTTCATCGGTTTCTTCGCTGCAACCGCCGAGCGTGAACAACAGTAGAATGAATGCAAGGATGAGTGCGGAATTGCGTTGCCACGCCTTTGTCATGTAGTGAGAAATTAAAATATCCACGGGATGCCCTTATTGTTTATTGTGTAACACCGATTGCGGTGTAAGCAGACAGGCCAGAGCGTCGGAATTTGACCGTTCACAGCCAATGGTAGACCGCTTAATGCTCCTCGTCACGCATTTCTGACAACATGGCCTCGCGCCGCCCGGCCTGTGCAGAGTTGCTCTCGGTGTCAGTCAATGCCATGTCAATTTCCGTAGAATAAAGATTGGCAAACACAATCTCGGCCGCGCCAATCAGATTGTTCTGGATGTCGTAGGCAAAACCCGTGTCATTCATCAGTGAGGTTGCCATATCCGGTGTTATGTGGTGTTCACGGATCAACTGGTCCAGTGTGCCATTGGCAATGATGTCCTCTTCTTCCATCCGCACTCGGAAGGCCTTGAGGTGTTCCAGTTTCCTGGGAATGCTGTCCTCGGTTTCCGTCTCGAACAGCGTACGCAGCAGCAGCGCCAGGTTCAGACGGATGGTATTGTATTCGCGCCGTACGTATTCATTATCGGCACACATGAAGCGATCGATATTGAGCTGCAGTTCGTTCATGGCCTTGATGGCGTTGACGATCAGCCAGCTGGCACGGCGCAGGTGAATCAGTTGCTCCAGCTGGGCCGGGTCCATGGCCTGCTCGGCCCGGGTGGAGTATTCCATGATGGCACTGTAGAGCGGTTTCACCTTGCGCTGATACTTGTCATTGATATCGACATCCAGCACCTCGCTACACTTCGCGATCACGGCATTGATGTCCGCACTCGAAGTGATATCCGTGCGATGCAGGTTCAGGCCATGCGCCAGTATTTCGAAGGCGTTATAGGCAAGGTGTGCCGTCTCTTTGGCAATCACCTCCAGTGCCGTATCCGGAAATTCCAGTGCGGCCTTGCTGAGATACCGTACTCGTGTGGTCTCGACCGGTTCGGCCTTTTCACGCAGCAATCTCTGCAGCATTGCAACCATGGGATTGATGAGCGGCACCATCAGCATCACACCGACCAGGTTGAAAAGTGTATGGAATACCGCGAACTTGAGCGTGTAGTTATCTGCTGCAATACCGGCCAGTCCGCTGAACCAGTCCACGGCCGCTGCAAACTGGCCAATGAAGACAATAGCAAGGGCGCCGGTCGTCAGATTGAAGATCAGGTGGGCCAGTGCCAGTTGCCGGCCGGATACGCTGGCGCTGATGGCACCCAGTATTGCCGTGATGGTGGTGCCGATGTTGGAGCCGATCGCCAGTGCCAGTGCATTCTCGTAACTCACCTGGCCGGCTGCCAGTGCCGTGATGGTCAGGATCAGGGTGGCATGACTGGATTGCATGATGACCGTCATGGCGATACCGATCGCGATATAGATCAGCAGTCCGCGGAATCCGGGCACAGCGAACTGTGACAGGTCGATTTCGTTACTGACAGCCTCGAAGCCGTCCTTCATATAGGCAATCCCCAGGAACAGGAAGCCCAGTCCGATCAGTGCCCAGCCGGCTGCCGTGAGGTTCTTGTTGCTCTTCTGGAAGATCATGATGACACCGAACACCAGCATTGGTAGCGCATAGGCGGCAATGTCGACCTTGAGCCCCAGACCGGCCACCAGCCAGGCGCCGGTGGTGGTGCCGAGGTTGGCGCCGAAGATAATGCCGATACCCTGTGCCAGCGGGATGAGTCCGGCGCTGAGAAAGGAAATGGTCAACACCGAGACCAGCGAACTGGACTGCATCACTGTCGTTGCCACCACGCCGAACGACATGCTCTTCAAGGTAGTGTCGGTGGTGCGTTGCAGGAACCGCGACAGTACACCGCCACTGAATGTCTTGAAGCCTTCCTCCAGGGACAGCATCCCGAGGAGAAAAATTGCCACGCCGGCTGCGATGGTCTTGAAATCAGGACTGATCCAGAAGCCGTAGCCAAGGATCACGAAAATGCACAGTAGCAGTATGTTCCTGGTCATCGGGTTACAGCCATTTTGCGATATGGTCAGCCTGAAAGGTAACGCAGGTTGTTAAAATTCGCTCCATGCGAATTTTCGAACCCACGTTTGAAGCTTGGAAAGCTCCGGTTCTGCCATTGAACTACCCCCGCTGAATGGCAGCAGTCCGGGAGTTTACAACCGATAGTGATCAGGAGTCACCACCGGACGGTAGAGGAATAGTGCTGGCCAAAGATTGAGGATGAATGCCTGTCAAAGACTCGTCCAATAGCATTTAGAGATTCTCCGCGCTGCCAGCGATCCACATCTCAGCTTTCTGTTTGGCGGTATATTTTATTCGAGTTCTATAGACCATATTAAACACTCCATCTGTTAACCTAAAGATAAAGTGTTGCGTTGATCAGTTGCACCCGCCGGTTGGAACAGGACATTCACATAGAGCTGCGGTAATCCAGTCGGTCAGGGGCTTGTCTCGGGGGCGAGGTGTCCGGGCAGGAATTCGGGGAGTATGTGAAGAGATGCGGTTTTCAGCTGGATTCCTGGAAAACAGGCGGGTTATGCTTCCTATACACTTGCGGGGTTCAATAACGGTGTTGCTCCGAACCGGTCTGGTTCACATGGTTAATGCCGGCTGTCGCAGCACAGTGGTTCAAAGGGGATTCCATCATTGTTCCTCCCCAGGTCAGTTCCGACTATGGCATGGCACAAGAAGGAATGACAGGCACCCGGTTACATTTCAGGAGTTCAGTAATGGCCGAAACAACATCCCCAACCAACAGGATACCTGCCAGGAAATCCCGGGAGGTTGATGCCATTGCCGAATGGCGTTCTACCCTGACCGGTCTGACAGGCGCCCTGCTGCTGTTCCTGTCGCTGACAGGATTCTCGATCTATTTTCTTCCGTTCAGTATTTTCAACCAGTTCAGCGTTATCCTGCATACCGTTGCCGGCGTCGCAATGCTGATTCCGGTGACCTGGTTTATAACCAGACACTGGCTGGTCCGCAAGAAGGGCAATTTCAGCCACTACCAGCTGCTTGGCTACACCTCGCTGGCTTTTCTCGTGGCCTGCATCGCCAGTGGACTGGTCCTCACCTGGCAGGGTATTGCAGGTCCCGCTATCGGCTATACCTGGGATCTGGTTCACCTTGTCACCGGCATCGGTCTGAGCGTGTTTGTGGTGGTCCATCTGGCTGCGATCCTTGTGCGTAAGGTGAAGTCCACACAAGCGCAGCACTCTTTGCGCAAATCGCAACGCCATTTCTACCGTTTCACGGCTGCTGGCAGCGGGGTGTTGCTGGTACTTTGCGGCCTGTGGACCGTGCTGTATGAACCACCGCAACTTACACGTGGATTTGATGCGGACTATAACTGGCGTTTCGGGGAAGACCGCCCGTTTGCGCCCAGCATGGCGCGGCTGGATTATTCCAGCCGGGGAAAACGACTACAGCAGCAGGTGCTGGAGATCATCGGCGAGACAGCTCGACCGGCCTACCTGGCGGCTCTGGAGGAATATGAAAAGCAGTCTGACGGCTTGATAGCCAGGGTGCGAAACAGTACTGAAGGTCTGGATCTGCAGCCCGATCAGTTACACCGGCTTGAAGCCAGCTTCGGAGCCGCGGTAGCCGGGATCAAGTCCACCGGCTCCGTTTTCCCACGGGTACTGGCGGGTTCCGAAAGCTGTGGATCGACAGGATGTCATCAGGAGATCTACAAGGAGTGGCTGCCCAGCGCACATCGGTACTCCTCCCTGGATCACATGTTCCAGCGGGTGCAGACCATCATGGTGGATGAGACCGCCCCGGAATTCACCCGTTATTGTGCCGGGTGTCACGACCCCATCTCCCTGTTCAGCGGCGCAAAGGACGCCGGTAACATCACTCTGAGTGCCGAGGGCGCCAATGAGGGTTCCTCGTGCGTGATCTGCCACAGCATGGTCCAGGCCGATATCCAGGGAAACGGGGATTACACCGTCACCCCGCCTCGACCCTATGTCTATGAATGGGCCGAGGGTGCGATGGCCCGCTTCCTGGGTGATTTTCTGATTCGCACCTATCCCTGGCACCATGTTGAGACCTATTCCCGGCCATTGTTAAAAAAACCGGAATTCTGTGCGGCCTGCCACAAACAGTACGTGGACCGGGAAGTCAATGTGGATATCGGCAAGGTGCAGGGTCAGAACCAGTACGACAGCTGGAAAAACAGCCGCTGGTATCATGAAGATGATCCGACCCGAACCGTTGCCTGCCGTGAATGCCACATGCCCCTGGAAGCCAGTATCGATCCGGCCAGCGGAGACGCTGTTGATTACAATCGCAGCGAGAAAGACGGCAAACACCGCAGCCACCGGATGCTGGCAAGCAATCAATATATTCCCGTTGATCAGGAGCTGGAAGGCGCGCAGGAGCATGTGGCCCTGATCGAGAAATGGCTGCGGGGCGAAGTGGAAATCCCGGAGATTGCCGACAAGTGGACCAGCGGCCCGGTGGTGCGCATGGAACTCGTTGCACCGGAGCAGGTCACCCCCGGTGAGAATATCCAGGTGCAGGTAATCCTCACCAACAACAAGACCGGACACGACTTTCCCACCGGCCCCCTGGACATGATCGAAAGCTGGGTTGAACTGCAGGTCACCAACAGCAACGGCAACCCGGTTTACCACGTGGGGGGTCTGGACAACCGTGACGGCGTATTGGAGACGCCGGTGATTTTCAAGGCCGACGGTTTCGACCGCAAGGGCGAACTGATCGACCGGCACAACCTCTGGGATCTGGTGGGCGCCAGTTACAAGCGGGCCCTCTACCCGGGGGTAACCGACACCGTTACGGTGGGGTTCCAATGCCCTTCCATGGCACGGAGCCGCCTGTCGGGCACAGACCAGGAACCGGGGCAACGGACTGACCGCTTTTCCTTTGCGGCGCCGGCAACCGGAATGCAGCAGCTGACTGTCAAGGCCACCCTCTGGTATCGCAAGGCAAACCCCGATTTCCTGGACAGGATCTATGGGGCGGAGAAGAAGGTGCGCTCTCCGATTACGGCGATCTCCACGGCAACCGCATCCATCGAGGTGGTTCAGCCAGATGCCCATGCCGCCGTTCACTAAGCGTCAGCGGTTGCTGCTGCGCTGGGGCGGGTTCACCGCGCTGGCTGTCCTGGTCCTCGGTATTGCCGCGCTCCTGTCCCGGCCGCAAGTGGAACCGGTTTTACAGGACACCGATAAGACATCCGCAGGGATCACCAGCGTGTTGAGCCGGCAAGCGACGGCGGAGATGGCCCAATTCAGGTTCGACGAGGTACGGGAAGCGGCCGGCATCGATTTTCAGCACTTTCCCGCCACCCGCCAGTCCCTGTTACCCGAGGACATGGGATCGGGACTGGCCTGGGGTGATTATGACAATGACGGGGACCCGGACCTGTACCTGGTGAACTTTTTCGGCCCGGTCACACAACCGATCCCTGAACAAACCACAACAGGCCGGTCCGCGCTGTATCGAAACGAGGGAAATGGCAGTTTTACCGATGTGTCACAGCAAGCCGGTGTGGATCGGCCCACCTTCGGACAGGCCGCTGCCTGGGGCGATTACGACAATGACGGAGACCTGGACCTGTATGTCACCAACTAC
>JBDLIH010000079.1:0-11983 GCA_039714975.1 Pseudomonadota bacterium | reverse complement strand
CGGGTAAGGGTGAAATGGTGCGGTAAGAGCGCACCGCGCGGCTGGTAACAGGCGTGGCAGGGTAAACCCCACCCGGAGCAAGACCAAATAGGGGAACGTTCATGCGGCCCGCATGGTTCCCGGGTAGGTCGCTTGAGGCCTGCGGTGACGCAGTGTCCAGATGAATGGCTGTCCACGACAAAACCCGGCTTATCGGCCGGCTCCCTTCTATTGTTCCTTTTCCCTGAAATCGTTCATTATAACGGGTAGTGTTTCCAGAATTTGATGTTATCAAGGCACAAAAGAGGTTTGATGTCTCCTTACCAGAGTCGCTGCTCAAGTAGTCTGTACAGCTGTTCCATGATATGCAGCCTTCTCCAGAACAAGTAGTGGAACCGGGCAAGCAAACCCGGTGGCAGGGTTTTCAGCGAGTGTCCCTGCATAGTCTGTGGTTGCTGCTTGCCGTGGCTGTCCTGTTCTTTATTACCCGTATTGTCAGACCAGCACCGTGCTGGGGCATCTTCCTGCTGGTCAGCCTGGTCTGCTGGCCCATTTGGCGGTACCGGATTGAGTACCTGTTATTCCGCAGACGCCTGGTTCTTGATGGCGTGACGCAATCAACAAGCCTTGCCAGGAGACTGTTGTGGAAGGGCAACTTCACCAGGGGTCTCCAGGTCGTGGTGTCAATTTTCCTGGCATGGCTGCTGCTCATCCTGGTCTTTCAGTTGTCTCTGCAGCACTGGTTGGTTTTGGCCGCTGATAGTGTATTCCTGGCCCTGATCTATATTCCCGTCACGCGGGGACTTGCCGGCACGATCAGCACACAGCACCTCGGTGCAGTTGCCCGTCGCTGGCCCTTGTTTTTCTTGAACGGCCTTGTCTTGACCTCAGTGTTCATGCTGCTCGACTTTGCCGTGGTCGGTGCACCTGACACCCGTCAAGTGGCATGGAATACGCTTGCCGAGCAAACTTACCTCATTCATTACACTAATGCCGGTTGCGTGCTCTGGGGTGTGAGCGCGGGTTCCGCAGCTGTGGTCGAGGCACTTGCCTGGCATGGTTCACAGCTTGTGATACCTAATCTGCCGGATATGAGCGCAAGGATCATTGCATGGTCTTTTTTTCTTCTGCGTGCTGCCACTGTGGCATGGTTGTTTACCGCGATGTTGCTTGGTGTCAGCATCGTGCTGGAGAAACGGGCGCTGCAGCGCAACGGTCACACGTCAGGTAGTACCCTGTCACGCGCCTTCTTTATCACCATCATTATTCTGGCCCTGCCGTTTTTTTATGCGGCGGCAAGACTTGACGGGATTGATCCCGAAAAACTGGTTTCCAATGTGCAGGATGCCTCCGTGTTGGTGGATCCCTGCAACCGGGATACAGTCAGTCGTGACCAGTTACATGTAAAACTGGACACTGATGTCGATACCGAACGCCAACAGGCGATGCAGATGGTTGATGAGGCGGTTGCTCAGGAACTTGATGTGCTGTTCACAGGCGTCGAGCAGGGCGTTGATCGTTATCTTGACTGGTATTTCACCGTGATGGGTGAATACCAGCGGCTGGCGGCCGTCTTTACGGCTGATGTGGTACAGACAATGCGCGGGCAAATCGAGGAACACCTGTTTGCAGGCAGCGACTTCGAGCTACAACTTGGCAAGTTTGACAGGGATCTGGAGCAGATGACAACTGCACGGTTTGTGCAACTGGTACCACAACTGCGGCAAGAACTGGATAGCGCCGACTGCGACATTGGTCAGTTGTCGCTGGCATCCCTGTCTGAACTGGATCACGACTCTCTCAGGGCCTCGGTGGCTGCGACCAGTGGTGTCGGCGCAGGTATTATGGCCAGCAAGGTACTGGCCAGTAAAACCACTGCGGCCGTAGTGGGCAAGGTCGCGGCAAAGAAATCATTCCAGACCGGTGCAGCACTGGCTACCAAGGCGCTTGCCAAGAAGGGATCCTCGACACTGCTGTCAGTCGGTGCCGGTACCGTGATCTGTGCCCCGACCGGGCCGGTGGCCATTCTGTGTGGTGTGACCGCCGGGTTGGTCACCTGGTTTACCGTCGACAAGGTGCTTGTCGAGCTGGATGAAGTGCTAAACCGCGAGGAAATACGTACAGATATTATACAGGTACTGGATGAGCAGAAGGTGCTCCTGGGGGAACAACTCAAGCAGAAACATTATGTCCGGATCAATCTCATGGCCAGTCATGTGAATGCTGCCGTGAAAAAGACCTTCATTCCCGCGGCTGATGGAATGCGAATCGAGGAAGGGCATCAGTAAATGTGCACAATATTTTTGTACTTTTGTGTCGCTGTATTCGTCCGCCAGACCGCGTGATATATTTAATTTTTAACATCAGCTGAGAGACGTATGCTAACTATCCGCAAGATAAGCCTGATTCTTGTACTGACCGGCTGTGGTCAGGCGTGGGGCGGTTTTTATGAGGGGTTTGCTCACTATGAGCAGGGCAACTATGAACTGGCGCTGCAGGAATTCAGGCCACTGGCTGAAGGGGGTAACGCCTTCGCGCAATTATATCTCGGCGTAATGTATGACCATGGTCATGGTGTGCCGCAGGATTTCAGTGAGGCAGTAAAGTGGTGGCACATGTCAGCCGAGCAGGGTGGAGCTGTTGCACAGAACAAGCTGGGTGGTATGTATGAGCGTGGTCAGGGTGTCCAGCGTGATGACAGGGAAGCTGTGAAGTGGTATCGCATGGCGGCCAATTCCGGTTTGGCTGATGCGCAGTTCAACTGCGGTAACATGTACGCAAAAGGCCAGGGAATCCCGCAGAACTTCAAGGTGGCGGCTTACTGGTATCGCAAGGCTGCCGAGCAGGATGATGCCCGTGCACAGCTTGGTCTCGGCATCATGTACGACGACGGTCAGGGTATTGCTCAGGACTACAATGCGGCGGCGGACTGGTACCGCAAGGCGGCGGATCAGGGTGAGTCACGTGCGCAATACAACCTTGGGGGCCTGTATGCCAATGGCCAGGGGGTAGCAAAGGATTACATACAGGCAGCGAACTGGTACCGCAAGGCGGCGGATCAGGGTGCCCCGCGTGCGCAATACAATCTTGGCCTCCTGTATGATGAAGGTCAGGGTGTTCCACAGGACGACAAGCTGGCGGTCAAGTGGTATCGCAGGGCAGCCGAGCAGGGGTTTGCCGATGCACAATATAATCTCGCCATTATGTATCACGATGGCATGGGTGTTCCGCAGGATAACGTCGAGGCCTACATGTGGTTCAGCATTGTCGTTGCGGGGGGCAATAATGATGCGCTCATCGGGCGCGATGCTATTGCCCGGACACTGACGCCTGCTCAAGTTGCAGAAGCGCAAAGGCGTGCCAGGGAGTGGCTGAAGAATCATTAAGTGTCAATGAAGGAGTTAGAAATACTCTGTGAAGAGGTGCGTAACTGTCCGTCATGAATGGAAAATAACTAAAGTGCCTCCACCCAGGCGTCTTCCGGCAACTGAAAAGTCAAACACGATGCATTAAAAAGAGCTATAATATAAGGATCTCATTATATTGGCTTGTTTAATGTATCAACGTTTCTATCAACTCGTCACCAATCCCTTCAGGCTAGCGCCTGAGCCTGATTTCTGTTTTAGCCATACCGGCTTCAGGTGCGCCAGGGAATACCTCGATTTCGCTCTTGCCCAGGGGGAAGGTTTTGTCATGGTGACCGGGCGACCGGGTACAGGTAAAACAATGCTGGTTGAAACGTTTCTCAAGGCGATCAACACCAGCGAGGTGATTGCAAGGCGGATTGCCGTGTCCAGTTACGGGGCAGCTGATCTGTTGCGTGCCGTGGCTTATGTCTACGGTATCGATGCTGCCGGAATGGACAAGGGCACGATGCGCCACCGGATACAGCAGTTTTTCGTGCATCAGGAGCGGGCCGGACGGCGCGTATTGCTGGTTATCGATGAGGCGCAAACCCTCAGTCATGCCGCACTGGAAGAATTGAGGATACTGGCAGATCTGCAGACCCAGTCCCGCCTGATGCTGCAACTCTTTCTCGTCGGGCAGGAGTCATTGCAGGAATTGATGCTTACACCGGACATGGAGCAGTTCCAGCAACGTGTCATAGCTAATTATCAGCTAGTGCCACTTGGCCTGAAAGATACCCGGTCATACATTGAACATCGCCTGCGGCAGGCCGGCTGGAACGGTGACCCGGAATTCAGTAGTGCCGCGGTGACGGGTATTTATCAACTCAGTAATGGTGTGCCGCGCCATATAAACAAGATATGTAACCGTTTATTGTTACTCGGTTTCGGTAAGGGTAACCACGCCCTTGACGAGCAGGATGTGATGGAGATCTCGGCCGAGATGCGTGAAGAGAAATTAATACCCCTGGAATTTAACCAGACTCCCCTCTACAACACTGATAATATAACGAATATTTCTGAAATTCGTGATGGCCAGGTATCAGTAACCGATCTGGCTATTCGGGCGGAAAAAATGGATGCCTGTACGGCCACCATCTCCGATGGTTCACGGTTGGCTGCACAGAACATGGAAGCGTTCTTCACGCGCCATCACACGCCTCCTGCCAACAGCGATGAACAGATTGCCACACCCAATATCGAAGCCGTTGCCCCGGTAACTGTTACGTCTGAGCTGTTACATGCCGCCAATGCACCACTTGCTGCAACGCGTCATTCAGATGGTGTGGCAAAAGACCGCCATACTGATCACTCCAGCTTGAAAAAAACACGGGTCGTCACGGTCATGTTGCTGGCCCTGTTGATGGTCTTTATTGTAGCAGTGCCATCATTTCCGGGTCGTGAAGGTGTCAAGGATGTGCTGTCGTTTATGGATCATTTTTATCGATGGAGCCAGCAGGTCGCTGCTTTACAGGAACGACTGGGTGTGCTGAATGTTGGTAATGAAATGCAGGCGCAGGTTGACGACCCAGGCAGGAGTTTATCTGTAGCACGTAGCAACATGGCCGCACAGACCGGACCTGCCTCCAGTGAAAACCCGTCAGCTGTCGGTGTAATCAACAGGCGTCATGCAAGGGCTGAGGTGCCACAGTCCAGGATCAGGGTGCCCGCCCGGGCAACGCCGGTTGCTGAAATCGCCGGACACACTGACACCATCAATAAATTGCTTGTACAGGGCCGGCTGGCACTGGATGACTATCGACTGGTGACACCCGAAGGCAATAATGCCTACGAGTATCTGAGCGCGGTCCTGCAGCTGGACCCGGACAACGAAACGGCCCGTACAAGTATTCAGGAGATTGTTGTTATCTATAGTACGCTCGCGGAAGAAGCTGCAAATAACAACGAGATTGAAAGAGCAGCCCGATATCTTGATCGGGCGCTCGGTATTCAACCGGACAACCCTGATCTACTGGCATTGAAAGACACCTTCGACAGCAAAACGGAAACTGCACCCGTAACGGAGGGAACAGCGATTTCGGGGAATCAGCTAACTCGTGAAAACCCCACGTTGCGGAAACAGCCATTGCTGATGAAACGCCAGGCAGCGGACAGAAGGCGTGACGTGAGTGCAACGACCGGTCAGGGTAGCTGACAAGACTTGCCTGACTGCCATTAATACCCGGGGCTTGAGCAAGACCCGACAAGCACATGTACACAAATGATCACATTGTAGCCTGCAGGGGCCGGTGAGGACGGGTCCGTGGATATGTTCTACAAACTGGCGGCGGATGCCGTTGTTTTACTACACCTTGGTTTTGTGATGTTCGTTGTGGCAGGCGGACTACTGGTGTTCAGGTGGCGCTGGGTTGTGCTGCTGCATCTGCCGGCAGTGGTCTGGGCTGTGCTGCTGGAATTCCGGGGATGGGTGTGTCCATTGACACCTTTGGAACTGAGTCTCCGGGCGGCCGGGGGTGAGGCCGGTTACAGCGGTGGTTTTATCGAACATTATATTCTGCCAGTTCTTTACCCGGTTGAGTTCGACAGGACCTTGCAAATTGCGATGGGGAGTTTTGTCATTGTGATCAATGTTGCATTATACAACTGGTTGCTATGGCGATTGAAAAAACGCGACCAGGGCGGGTAATCATTTAAGCAGTTTCCCGGTCATTGATCCCCATCAACTTAAGCAGTTTCTATCCACAAAAGCAGGCTAGAAGGCAGGGGGGCACGCCTGCTTAAGGCGTAGCAGAAACCGGTATACTGTCCCCGGGACTCACGAATCTACAGAGGGATATCCATGAAATACAACCTGTTTGCCCGTTCACGCATGGTTATGGTTGTTCTGGCAATATGCCTGTTGTCACCTGCCGTCCTTGCACGCTCAACCGAACTGGTAGAACCCGACCCTGTTACGATCAGTTGCAACCTGCCGGCTGGATGAAAAACCTGAGCGGTGATATCCAGAGGTCGACCAATAATCTCTGTCACAAATAAAGGTTGCCCCGGGTGTGGGTAAACGAAGGGGCTGGTGTCAGTTCGGGATACTAGTCCGGTGTGGCAGTCGACATCGCGGCCAGGGCGCTCAATATTTTCTCCCTGACGGCATGCGCAAGTCCGGTCGCCGTTTGTTCTGTCTTCGGCAAGTCCTCGATATGCATCACTGGCAGGTAGCGGACCGTCATGATGTTCCTGTGCAGGGCAACTTCGGTCCAGTGCTGATCATTGCCCAGAATCAGGGGTTGGCAGTAGATCACCACTGGCTGTACCGGTGCCTGGCACTTGATCGCTGCATGAAAGGCCGTTGTCCGGAATTTGCGCACCCTTGTGGCCGACTCCGAGCGCGTGCCTTCCGGGAAAAACACAACGTGGTGACCCTCGGCAAGGCGCTCGCAGCAGGAGGAAATAATGCGCTTGCTGGCACTGGCGGTGCCATCCATGCCCTCGATATAACCGCCGACCTGAACAAAGGATGAAAGTACCGGGTTATCAAGAGACTGTGACTTGTACAGACATACCGCGTTTGGCAGGTCCTGCAGCAATATAATAAAGTCCAGCAGGCTGGGATGATTGGCCACCATGATGCAGGGCTGATCGTGCGGTGTGCCCTCGAACCTGAACTCCACAAGACCAAGAAAATCCAGTGTGGCAAGGTAGTGCACCACGTGGCGATGGGCAATGTACAGTGCGTCACGGCGTGCGTCCGGGCTGCCTTTTCCTTTCTTTATCACGCGTGGCATCTGCCATTTGCCCAGCCACAGTACCTGGACGGCAAACTGCAGGAAGCCATAGGCGGTGAGGGTAGCGCGAACGGGAAGCAACAGGATCTGTTTGATAGTCATCAATGATGTTATGATTCGGGGCGATTTCGAGGGCATGCAAATGTTAGATTGCAAGTGTATATGGATAATACGGAGAAGCATATGAAAGGTTTTATAGCGGTATTAATATCATCGATTGTTGTACTGGGTGCGGTCAATGTGGAAGCACGCGATGACCGCAATATGTGGTCAGTCAGCGATGCGCTTGGTACCGAGGATGCAAAGCAGAAACTCGACCAGAATATCCGCTTTTATTTCGGTGACCAGAGTCACCCGAAGATCACCAAGAACTTCGGTGAGTTCATGTCCAACAAAAAGACCAATGCCTTTAACAAGACCGATGAGCGGGCCTGCCAGTGGAACTTTCTGTCAGCCATGGTTTCGTTTCAGGAACGGGCGCAGCGCATGGGTGGCAACGCAGTAGTCAACATCCGCAGTTACTACAAGAAGAATACCATCAGTAGCCAGACTGAATTTGAGTGCGGTTCCGGCGCATTTGTGTCCGGCGTGACATTTCTCGGTGATGTCGTCCAGCTGGCGGAATAAGCCGCAGGAGCGGGCTTGCCAACGAACTGATGTGGTCGGCACATACCCCTGTTTGCGGGCATGCCCCGGGGCAGCCTCCAGGCGCAAGCGCCTCACATGCAGCCCGCTCCTACACCAATAGAGTCGTCTGTGATAAAGAAGCTCAAATCATATATCTTTCAGGAACTGGTGTTTTCTGAAGATACTGGTGCCTTCGGCGAGCATGATGACCTGCTGGAGGCCGGCCTGGACAGCATGGCCATTATGCGCCTGGTCCTGTTTATCGAGAATGAATTCGGTGTGCTACTGCCGGATGACGAGCTGGCTCCGGAAAACCTGCAGACACTCAGTCGACTGGAACACTGGATCAGGCGACACCAGCAGAAATAGAGCCAGCAGAAATAGAGTTAGCCCGTGATATTGCAGCGGCTTAACCCGGCGGATCATTTTACGCTGGTGCTGGATCATGAAATTCGCAAGTCAGGACTGGCGGGAAACTACTGCGCGCTGGTGCTGGAACTGGACGGTGTTCCCGACCATGCTGAAATCACACGGTGTTGCCGTCATTTTGCCAGCCGTTACCCGCTAGCGGTTGCGCGCTTGTCTCGACAGGGCCGGCAATATGCATGGGTCTCTACGGATGAAAACAGTCTGCCGTTTCATGTCAGCAGGCTGGATACGGATGACGCGGCCTGCCGGGAACAACGTCTGCTTGCGATCGTCAATCAAGGTGCCCCGGTATCGGCATCAGCACCGTTCGAACTGCACCTGATCGAAGCCACAGACAGCAGCTTGCTGGTTTTGCGCTGGTTCCATCCGGCCGCCGATGCAAAAGGCGCCGAGCTTGTCTTGCACCACCTCTTTAATGGCTTGCAGTCCACGCAACCACCGCAGCCGTCACCTGTCGATCGCTTGCAGCAGCAGTGGAACTGGTGGCGAAAATTCAGGCTCGGCAGGCAGGCGGTACTCAATATCCGCGGGCTGGACCGGTATGCCAGTGTACTGCCGGTTGCTGCGCAGGAACCGGCTGATCGACTCGCACTGAAGCGGGTGCGCTATAACACGGCACAAACAGAACAGATTCTGGCACATGCCCGCAAACAGTCCGGCATGACGGGTACCACGCTGTACCTGATCGGTTGCATGATGCGCGCTATGGAAGCCGCGGGTGCGACGCAGGAGGGTGATGCCTGTTGCGTGCCCTATGCCGTCAACCTGCGCAGGCGCAAGGCCCTGTCCCCGGTATTTGGCAATCAGGTCAGTTTTCTGTTTGCCCAGGCAGGGCGTGATACGGTCCGTTCACGGCAACAGTTGTTTACTCATTTGTGTGAGCAGAACAGGAAGGCCATACGTCAGGGACTGGATCATGCCATGCTGCCACTGATGCAGGCCGGTAGCTGGCTGTCATTGGAAAAATATGGATGCATCGTGCGTGACTCGCCGAGTGGACGGGAACGCAGTTCGTTCTGGTTTTCATATACCGGTGAGATGGAGCCGGAACCTGAGAGCATTGCCGGTTGCCGGGTGCGTGGCATGTACCAGGTCAGCCCGGTGAGCTCGCCACCCGGTCTGGGACTGCTGGCCAGCATCTTTCAGGGTCGACTTGTGTTGAGTTACAACTGCATCAATAATCAGGCTCAGGGTGACTGGCTTGAACGATTGACACAGGCCATGACGGCCGAGTTGCTGGATCTTGATGAGATATCACTATGACCCCGATAACCTGTTTGCAACGATTGCGGGAGCATGCCCCCCGGCAGGTTCTGTTTGCGGAAGCGGACAGGCAGCTGGATGCGCAGACCTTGTTTGTACAGGCGGCCAGCCTGGCGGCACAATTGCAGGCGCATGGCATTGGGCCGGGCAGCAATGTGGCCTTGCATCTGCCGCGTGGACTGGATGCCGTGGTGGCCGTGTACGGAATACTGCTGGCGGGTGCCTGCTATGTGCCGTTGAACAGCCACTGTCCAGGGAACCGCAACCGACTTATTGTGCAGGATGCCGGTTGTCGCTGTGTCCTCGTGAACGACAGGGTACCGTCCTGGATCACTGCTGCCGGACTCGACACTATTGATGTCACGACTGTGCCGGGCTTGCCACCCCTTGCCGATCCTGTATCGGTGCGCAACGCAGAGGATCACGCTGCGATCTTGTACACCTCGGGTTCCACCGGCCGGCCCAAGGGGGTTGTCATATCGCAGCGCGCCATTGCTGCATTTTCCGACTGGAGCGTGTCTGCATTCGGACTGAATCGCGAAGACCGTATTGCCAGCCTGGCGCCGTTTAATTTCGATCTGTCACTGTTCGACCTGTTTACCGTACCGGCTGCCGCTGCGACCACGTATTTTATACCGGAGCAACTGAAGCTGGCGCCGGCCAGGCTGGCGGACTGGCTCCGTCAGCAGGCCATCAGTACCTGGTATACCGTACCGTCCATGCTCGGACTGCTCACCATGAAGGGCGGACTGGGCAAGCAAGGCCTGCCACGGCTCAGACAGGTACTGTTTGCCGGCGAGGTATTTCCGACACCGCGCTTGCAACAGCTGTGTGCGTTTTTGCCGGATACTGACTTTTATAACCTGTTTGGCCCGACCGAAACCAACGTATGCCTGTACTGGCCTGTCGACAAGGGGCGTCTCGACAGTATCCAGCCGATCCCTATCGGTCAATCGGCCTGCCAGGCAAAAATCGCGATCGACCCGGAGCAGGGTGAATTGCTGATGAAGGGGCCCTGTCTGATGTCCGGCTACTGGCAGGATGGCAAGGCTGTACCGGCACTGGATGCGCAAGGCCGGTTTCATAGCGGTGACCGGGTGACGCTTAATGCGGCCGGTGAATATGAATATCACGGCCGGCTGGATCGTATGATCAAGAGCGCCGGTTACCGCGTCGAACCCGCGGAGATCGAGCAGGTGTTGCGCGCGCTACCAGGCGTGCTACAGGCTGCCGTGGTCGGCGTCCCGGATCGACTCAGCGGCACCCGCATTGCCGCGGCCGTGGCCGTCGAGGGGACAGACCGGTCTTCACTGCAGGCCCATGCCAGCAGGCAGCTGGCTACCTGGATGCGGCCGTCCTTCTATCTGCTCATGAAAGACCTGCCGTTCCTGCCAAATGGCAAGACCGATTACCAGGGCATCTCGCGGGCTATTGAACAGGCGATATCGGGATGAGAATTGCGGACACCGTACCCGAACTGGGGCCAGCGGATGATGACTCGTTGCCATCGGCGCGTACGCGTTTCCTTGCCTGCGCCGCCAGCGGTCTGTTGCGCCATGCCGTCGATGAGCAATACGGTGGTCTTGGCGACACCTTCCAGGCATTGAACGAGGCCCACGCAGAGTTGGGTTTGCGCACCCGGGATCCCGGACTATTGCTGGCCATCAATGCGCATCTATGGGGTGTCGTGTTTCCACTGCTGCGTTTTGGTACAGCAAAGCAGAAACAGGACTGGTTGCCGGGCCTGCTGGGCGGTGAACAAATCGGCGGGCATGCCATTACCGAACCGCAGGCCGGTTCCGATATCCAGGCCATGGACACCATGGCAGTTGCTGCCAACGACGGTTACCGGCTGCAGGGACACAAGCGCTATATCACCAACGCCCCGCTGGCCGATGTGCTGGTGGTGTATGCCAAGGAGAAGGGGGCCACTTCACTGTCGGCCTTCATGGTAAAACGTGATGATCCGGGTGTGGAATTCAGTAGCAGTATTGGCATCAAGGGCTGTGCGACGGCAACCATCGGTGATGTCGTGCTGTCCGGTTGCGAAATACCCGCAGAGCGTCTGCTGGGCAGGCAGGGTGCCGGGGCCGTCATGATCCAGCTTGCACTGGAGCATGAGCGGGCATTTGTATTCGCCGGGATGACCGGTGTCATGAACTGGCAGTTACAGCGTGTGATCGAGTATGCGCGCACGCGGCGGGCGGGTAGCGGGTACCTGGCCGGCGTGCAGAGTGTGACCCACCGGATAGCCGATATGCAGCTGCGCCTGGAAACGACCCGTCTGTGGATTCGTGAGTGCGCGCGACTGCTTGATGATGGCAGGCGGATTACCCTGGCCAGTGCCCAGGCCAAGTTGTACGCCAGCGAGGCCTTTCTGCAGTCCAGCCTGGATGCGGCACATCTCCTGGGGGCGTCCGGTCTGGAAGGTGAATTGCCCGGGCTGGTGCACGATGCCATGGCCGGGCGCCTGTTGTCGGGCAGCTCTGAAATTCAGAAGAATATTATTGCCGCCATGCTCGGGCTGGGCGCGAGGAA
>JBDLIH010000078.1:0-12145 GCA_039714975.1 Pseudomonadota bacterium | reverse complement strand
AGGAAGTACATCCGACACTAATATAAGCAATACCCGTACTACCGGACTCGACCCAACCCAGACGTACAGAATAATTCCTTTAACTTCCGTTATGTACTGGAAACGGACCTTTAAGGCCGGGAGACTGGACGGCAACCCTTCTAGGACGTTTAGCATCCGCTTATATAAACAGGAACTTAACAGCAGGAAACCAAATCGTTCTTTAATAAGCAAGATAGAGAAGTAGACTGTAGTGCCGGGATGCTGGAATGCTGGAATGCAAGTGGACAACTGACTGATAAATCGAATTTCAATCCGATGGCCGAAGATTCGAACCCTTCACGACCCACCAGATACAACTCTAGCTTACGGGCATCGACTATGCTTTCGTCATGAGTGTGCAGAAGCTACTGACCGCCATTGCCAGCTGGTTTTCGCAGATCGGTGTTGCCCCGTCAGATGATGATGATCTGCGACTGAAAAAGACCCTGTTGCTGGGTATAGCCACCATGGTGGCACTGGCAGCGTTCTTCTGGAGCTTCGTGTATGCGTGGTTTGGGGAATACGTACCGGCAGCCATCCCGTTTTCCTATGCGCTGGTCTCCAGCCTAAGCATTGCCCTCTTCATCCTGACGCGGCGCTATCAGTTGTTTCGTTCCAGCCAGCTGCTGCTGATTCTGGTGCTGCCTTTCCTGCTGATGATCAGCCTGGGCGGCTTCATCAATTCCAGCGCGGTAATTCTATGGTCACTGTTAAGTCCTCTGGGTGCCTTGCTATTTGCCACGCCGCAGCAGGCGATCATCTGGTTCGCCGCCTACCTCGGACTGGTTACAGTTAGCGGGTTTCTGCAGCCATTGGTCCGGGTGGACGGCAATCTTCCAGATTTGGTTGTGTTATTTCTGTTTGTCATGAACATCGCGTCGGTCTCGACTATTGCGTTTATCCTGCTTAATTATTTCGTCCGCCAGGAACAGAAATCGAAGCAGCTGCTGAAGATCGAACAGGATCTCTCTGAGCGGTTGCTCCTGAACGTGTTGCCAAAGGAGATCGCCGGTAAACTGAAAAAGGAAGAGGGTCTAATTGCGCAACAGCACGATGCCGTCAGCATTCTGTTCGCGGATGTCGTGGGCTTTACCGGTCTGTCCGAGCGACTGACACCCAGCGAAACGGTTGAACTGCTCAATGAGGTATTCAGTTTTTTCGATTCTCTGGTGGAGCAATACGGTCTGGAGAAAATACGAGTGATCGGCGATAGCTACATGGTGGTCGCTGGCGCACCTCAAGAGCGTGCCGACCATGCTCAGGTCTTGGCGCGACTCGCGTTGGAGATGCAGCGGTGTCAGTGCAACAGTAAAGCTACCGACGGCAATGGCCTGCGCTTCCGGATAGGCATCAATTCGGGCCCCGTTGTCGCTGGTGTCATCGGCCAGAGCAAGTTTCACTACGATGTCTGGAGTGATGCGGTCAATATTGCTGCGCGCATGGAATCACATGGTGAGCCGGGCATGATCCAGATCTCTCGTCCGACCTACGAGTTGATAAAAAGCGAGTTTATCTGCAGGCCGCGTGGCAGGATAGAGGTCAAAGGCAAGGGTGCGATGGAGACCTGGTTCCTAGACGGTATCCGGACTGACGCCATTTGAGGCACGTTTGAAACGAATTAGGTTTGGTACGATTCCTCGATTCTATGCATCGTCCTTCGAATCCTTGTTTCTTGGCGGCGCTCACCGATTGAACCCGCCATCCTTCTCGGACGCCAGTTTCTTCGGGCGGCTGTTCCGGCGCAAGGTGGGACTGACGCCTGCGCAGTATCGCAAGCGTTTCGGGGAGTTGCGCAGGATACTGCAGACCACCGGGAATTGATATTCGCTGCGCTAGTTTCTAATTTCCAGTGCACTGGTAATAAAATGCATCAACGGCATTGCGGTTGAGAAAGCCTTCTCCACCTCTTTGATAAACGCAGGTTTCAATGCGCTTACCGGGTTGACATGCCTGAAGGCAATATAGCTTTTGCGCTTGAGGTCTTCGATATGCGGGTCACCCGTGTCAAATCCCCTCGGCGGGCGCTTCAGGCTTTCTCCCTGCAGTTCCCCAAAGTAGTTTGAGAAAGCTGCGTCATTGATGACACTGGACCACTGCTCAGGGTTCCCGGCAATATGATTTCGGATTTTGTTAAGTGCGTTATTGTCCGGTTTCCAGATACCACCACCGATAAATACCTCGGTGGGCGCCAGGTGGACATAGAAACCCGGTGCATGAGCATTCATCCCATCGGTATGGCAAAATTGACAGCCGACGTTCTCCTTGTAGGGTCGCTTGTCCCTGGAAAATCGCGTGTCCCTGTAAATTCTGAACATCGAACCACCATTGCGCCGGGTGTCGGCTGTATAGGCATCCGAGATTGCAGGGAGGAATTCCCCGACAGACTCGATAAACCGGGTAACCGGATCAACGACAAAGTCCTTATAGCGGTTCCTGTTGTTGCCGAACCACTCCCGGTTGTTGTTCTCGCCGAGGTCACTGATAAAGCCGAACATTTCCTTCGGAAATCCATCGAATGTTGTTTTCATCGTAATATCCTGTGTAGAAAATTACCCGGCGCTCATGGCTTACCGACATTCAGGAATGTGTGTGCATGGACCAGCTCATCCCTGTTGTCATCCCCCCCGGCGCTGATCCTGACCAGGGCACTGTAGTTAGTCCTTGCCTTCTCCGCATTGCCGATGTTCTCTGCAGCATGTGCTACACCATAGAGGCTGTTGAAACGGTTGGGTGCAGTTTCAAGGCTGGTCTCAAAGGCCTCGATTGCTTGCTCCGGGTTTCCAGACAGGAACAGCATTTCCCCCAGAAGTTCCCGCGCCGGCAATACGGAACCGGGTGTTACCGGGTTCTTGTCAACGGATTCCTCCAGCCTGGCAGCCTCTTCCATGAGCTGTATGGCGGAATCCTTTCGATCTTCCGAAAAATCCAGCCATGCGGCGACCGTCTTGCGCTGGGCATCGACGAGCACTCCCCAGTACCGCTGGTCGGCCTCGACGAGTCGGGTATGTATTGCATCAAGAGCCGACAATGCCTCCCGCGCCCCGGCCGGATTGTCACCACGGGCAGCCCCGAGACCGCGGGCATAGTGGATGATGGCCTCCACCTCCGGGAAATCTCCCCACGGAAATGAATCCCGTGCAGGTACTTCCAGCGCTGCGGCTTCGCGCCACTGCTTGCGTTCCAGTAAGTATCGTGCGGGTAAAGCTGCAAGTGCATAACCCGTGACGAACGTTCTCTGATAATTATCCTGCTCATTCATCTGATCCAGGACAGCTTTTGCCTTGTCATCTTCAGCAACTTGCAGATAGGCATAGATCAGGTAATCCAGCGCATGCAGGTAGTGATGCGAGATCGTTCCATTGACCGGGTATTTCAGTGCGGCACTGGCTGAGCGCGTGTTCCAGTCAATGGAATCTGTCCAGATGCCAAGCCGGGTAAAGATATGGGTCGGCATATGCAGTGCGTGCGGCACATCCGGAGCTATCTTGTCGTAGGCGCGCGCAGCTTCGAGCGCCCGGGCCGCAAGCGCCGGGTTGTCATAGGCATGGATCAGATAGTGAACGACACCCGGGTGTTCCGGCTCTCTGGAATAAAGATCCTCCAGAATTGCACCGGCCTCCCGCTGGTGGGTATATGACTTGTCCTCTTTGGGTGCAGTTGCCAGCAGGGCCAGCGCATAAAAGGCAGCGGCGTCTGTGTCGTTATCGTTATTCTGATAAACGGTACGTTGAGTGGATTTCCAGGAGGCGATCCGTTCCGGGTGAGTCCTGTTTTTCCAGTCTTTGTAATATGAACCGGCAGCGGCGATATATGCCTGCTCCCGCCCGGAGGGAGGCGACAACAACTTCGCCTTTTCAACAGCCTGTGAGCCTTGTTGCAGTTCAGCTTCTGTCGGCTCACCCGGCCACAGGGGATGGAACAGGGTCATGGCGATACCCCAGTGTGCCATGGAGCAATCGGGGTAACCAGCAGCAATTGACCGGAATTCCTTTTCGGACTGCGCATACATCATGTGATGCAGCATCATGACCGCGCGCTCGAAGCGGTCCCGAACCTCTGCATTGCAGGAGACGGGGAAATCTACCTGACCAATGGGGGGTGACCGGTCACTGGCCTGAACATCTGTCCGGGCATTGGTTGCCCCGGCACATAGAAGCAGCATGACGGGCAGCAATCGCGCCAGCCTAGAAAGTGCGTATGTATTCATAGCGTTATCCTCCTGCCTGATACTTATTTTCACCTGATGGTTAACAAGTCTGGCACATCACCCGTGGATTTGTAGGCGATGTTCCCAACACATACTGTTTGCCAGCAGCCAGTTGGCTGGCTCCATTACGGCACCGGACGGCTGTCCGGTACCGTAATATCCCGTACCACTGTTCATGCCACCTGCCGCAGGACCGGGCCCGCATTGTCACTCAGCCTGGCGATACGTGCCGCCACATACCGGGCCGCCGTAAACGTACTCCAGGCGAGGATGCGCAGAAACTGCTCCTGCTCAGGGTTGTGTTCCAGTACATCTGCAACAAGCCCGTCATCAGACTGGTACGAAGCCTTGGCGATCACCAGTGCCAGGCGGGCGATGGCGCGTTCGTTGCCTTCCAGCCCGTCGACTTCCTGCTCAACCCAGTTGCGGCTGATCGGCATCTGTTCACCCTGCCACTGCTTCAGGCTGTCGTGAACAATCCGTCGGGTAGCTTTCGGTATTACCTTTTCGGATTCACGCTCCACCGCCGCTGCCCACCGGGCCACTGCACCGGCAATGCGGGGATTGGGACTGGCCCACTGCATATCCTCCGTTAACTCTGCCGCGGGCAGCAGGTGCCTGGTACGGCCGGGTTCCAGCGTGTGTTTATGTGTCGCCCTGAGTTCTCCGCCGAACAGGCGCAGGGCAAAGGCCTTCACGGCCTGCAACCCGAACGGGGCGTTCACCGGCGAGCCATCCATGACGATGTGGCTGAAGCGGTTTATATCGCTCAGCGCCATCAGCGATCCGATCACCTCGGGCAGTTGCTCCCTGTTGAATGGGTTTGAGGACGGTGGCGCGGCTCCCGGTGTTGCAACAGAACGAACCCAGAGCAGGCGCTCACGCAGCAACGGATCGGTAATACTTTCTTCGGACTCGTTCAGGATCTTGGCAGCATTGTCATGCTGGTCTGCAGCATGAACCAAGCTGACCATCATGTCGCCGCAGTAGGGGCAGTCATTGATGGAGGAAAGGGTTGCGGTCAGCGCCTCCTTGGTGGTGCGGTCCAGTTGGTCGTCAACCAGTACTGTTTCACGCCCGCCTGTCCAGATGGCGGCAAACAGGTCCGGAACGCCGGAGCGACTGGTGAGCGATCCATTGACGAAGAAATCGTCGGCAATCTGATCATACACCTCGCCCACAACGCCATTGGCCTTGTGACGCGGGACAGATTCCAAATAGCGCATGGTCTTGACCGACAGGGTGTCGAATAACCAGAAGCGTAGTTTTTTGGGTAAGAGTGCCATGGTCTTTCTCCTGTAGTGTGTGGTTAATGAAATGAACCGGCGATCGTCTGACGGTTCATGGCACAAGTTTGGTCAGCAGGACGGTAGCTGGCTAGTACAATGTTTGTACTTGTAATGAGGCGTGGTGGGATAGGCGAGGCATCACTAACAAACTAATTATTATGAAAAATATGATGAAATACCGGGAGGTGGGGTATGGTGTAAAGCAACACGATGCAGCTATTTAAGTACATAATTTGTACTGGCTATTGTCTGGTATATCGCTAAGCTTCCCTGTAAGAAGGGAGGACCATGACGATGAAAGGGTATGGACAATATTGTCCCATTGCCAAGGCAACAGAGGTGGTCGGCGAGCGCTGGACCAATCTGGTGATCCGGGAACTGGCCGCTGGCAGTCACACATTCAATGACCTGCGCAGAGGGCTGCCGCTGATGTCGCCATCGCTGCTTTCAGCCAGACTGAAGACGCTTGAGGAGGCCGGAGTGGTTGAACGTCAGTCCGACAAGGGACATGTGGACTACATGCTGAGCGAAGCAGGTGAAGAACTGGCGAAAATTATCTGGCAGTTGGGGACTTGGGGGCATCGCTGGGTAAGGAGCGAACTGACCGCTGAGGATCTCGACCCATCATTACTGGTCTGGGACATTCATCGAACCATAGATTCCAAATTCTTCAAAGCGCCGCGCACGGTTATCCGAATAGAGTTTACGGAGTACACCTCAAAATTCCGTTTATGGTGGCTGGTCATCACCCCGGGAAATGTGGATGTTTGCTACCAGGATCCCGGGCATGATGCGGACCTAGAGATAAGTACGGACCTGAAAACGCTGACTGCGGCATGGATGGGTGACACGACCATTATGAAGGAGATAAGGGAGAAACGGGTTGTTTTGTCTGGATCGCAATTTCTGAAGAAGAATATTGCAGTCTGGTTGGGAACTAATTACTACGCAGATGTGAAACGAGCAAGATAGGGGCCACTTTGTTGTTGTCTGGTATGGCCTTGGATATCCTATCCTGCGGCATCTGAGACCTTCCCGCTAAACTGGGAAGGTCGCTTTCTGGCCGATAGTGTGAGTACAGATTGGTGGGCGGGAACGTCCTTTTCTGCGGCATTGCTGCCCTCCAGATGGCGCTGAGGAACGGCAGGTATCCGGTCCAAAGTGCTCGTTTAGTAGCGGCTTATATTAGCTGATGCTAAACGGAGACTTGCCACCCTGAAACAGACATACAGAAATTTTTCTTGTAGGTCAGGAAGGTACTGTTTCCAGTCATTCCCTCTCTTCGCTCTTGTCATATTTCCGGCATTTTCTGATATCTCATCTACACTCAAACCTATGAGCCGGTCATAGAACCGGAGATGTTGTGATGCAACGCGAACAAGACGATGAGAGTGGGAGGCGAAGCCATGAAGACACGGATACGAGTACATACAGTACTGATTGCGGTGCTGACTGCAGGATGGCTATCAACGGCACAGGCCATGGATGAGATTGCAATCGCACCGAACGCATATGGCCAAGTAGATGCGATGTTAATATGCGACAAGACGTCAGAAGGATTGAAGGCAGTTGAAATTACTCTCATTCACTCTGGCGATTTCCATGGTAATTATGTTCCCCCTGCTGCCAATATCCAGAAGGGGGATTCTTGCCTGAAGGCGATGGTACAGCTTCCCCGACCGTATCCGGAGCTGAAGGACTCTATCAACGCGAATGGTAACGGGGCAACCACCCGTGCTAAGAAATACATCTTCAGACCCGTAGTCAGTGTTGATATCAAAACTGACACTCCCGACGCAGAATCTTTTGATTTAACTGGATTTGGTAAATTTAAGGTCAAACACCTTGTGGCTTGTGGCCCGGGTGAGGAAGGTGAAATGGTGACCGTTGCTGTGTATTCAGATGGCCCGTCCGATCCATCGTATGTGGGGATGCCCTGCGGGGAGACACTTGGGATGCTTGCAAGTGGAGGGGCGAAAATTGGTAAACAAGTTACCGGCAGCCTCGGATATGATGCGGCGGGCAACCTCAGAGGCGGCCTGACGTGGGTATTGACCAGTGCCGACGACATCGAGGCCATGGAATGCAACACGAATATATCGGGTGAACTGGTAGTTGTTTACCGGGAGAATAAGGACGGAGTTGACTTAGAGGCGATAGGTCAGTCGTGTCTTTCGACACTCTCCGCGAGTCAGTCAGAGGGGCGAAAGTTGACCAGTGCCACACCTGTCTCGGCTGGCGGCGGCACCGACTTCGATCCAGATGATTGGATCTGGGTTATCGACAGTGGGACAGTCGAAGAGGGATATTGATCGAAGTTCCTTGGCTGTTCTAAGCAGGATGGTTATGACATCCAAGCGTATGAGCCGGTCAAGGAACGGGGGCATTGTGGTGAAACGTGATTATGTCGAAGACAGTGGGAGGAGAAATCATGAACATGCCGAGAAAACTGAATAACTGGGTTGCCGTTTTCTTATTCGCTATTTACCTAGTCATACCGGGCACCAATATCGCGGCTCCCCCGGATGAAATCCCGCCAATTGTGCAAGATGTGTCTGACAGAATAGATGCATTAGAAGCGTTTGTTAGGCGCCTACATGGCAACAAGGCTGCTGCTGTTTCAAGAAGTATCGATATTGATACTAGTGGGAGTGTTAGTCTCGTACAATTCATTTTGACTTACTGCATCGGTCCAGGTCCAGGTGGGCCTGGTAGTGCTAATTTTTGCCGTTTCAGCGACGCCGATTACACACTGACAACAGGAGAATTTTTTGATGAAGACAGTGATGGTGAGGTTATCACTTTCAATGCAAACAATTCGCCCAACTTCACAGAGGTAGTCAATCTCCTGACAAATGGTGGCGATGATCGAATGGGTGTCACGCTTGCATTGGTCAAACCAAATAACGTGTTTTTTGCCGACGTACTAAGTGGACCGGAACGCTTTGCTTTCTTCATCCAACCGCAAACTTCTTCAGGGATTGGTTATGATGATCTTGAGGGATTTGAGATAGACGAAATAAGTATATCGATTGATTTTATAGGCCTGTCCTACGACGAAAACGAGGATAAGAGCAGAGTGAGCATCAACATGCGCGAGTTTTTTGGGCTTGCTGATTGAGGCTATTAAGACCAATTGTAGATAATACCCTACTTGGTCGCATCGAACATAACGCCAACCCCGCGAAAGCGGGGTTTTGTTTTTCAAGGAAGGTCGTGTTTTGCTGCATTGCCGTCCTTCACAGGGAGCCAGGGGAACGGTGAGTTTGGGCCTGATCTCGGACATTCAGGCTGGAAATCCAAAATTTTACGAGAACGTCTGCTTTCCGGCTCAAATCGGAAATTTATCGTAAGACACTAATTGTCTTGAAAGTACTGTTCTCGGACCTTGCCGGGCCGGAGGCTGAACGGTGACTTCCGACCCTGCTTGTGTAAGTTTAATTGTAGGATACAATTTTTCAGCGGAGGGGTAGCCTATAAGTGGATTTATCAAGGGCGCAGATCGTAACTAGGCGACGTGCCATGGCGGCACAGAGGAATACACAATGAGAACCAGACTAAATATCTTGCTGACTTTTTTAGCTTTGCTCACTATGCAGGCGGTCATTCCAGCGCAGGCCACAGAAGAACGCTGGAAAGTACTCCGGTCGTTAACTTTTCCGGAAAACTATCCGACTCAAGAGGCTGCAGAACGCCTCAACGATGAAATGCTTTTCCACCGTGCCACTCAGATCGTAGGCTGGTCGTTGCCGGCGATGACCCTCTGGTACATGAAGAAAGGCTCTGAGGCGCAGTTCGGTGAGGGCTCCAATGTACTGGTCATATGGAAAGACCGACTCAGCGCCGAGACCATTGTCAGCACGCCAAACTCGGACGTGATCTACGCGATGGGATATATCGATCTGAAGAAAGACGGCCCGACCGTCGTCGAGGTCCCCCCCAAGCAGCAGGGCATCCTGGATGACTTCTGGCACCGCCCGCTGACCGATGTCGGCTATGTCGGTCCCGATAAGGGAGAAGGTGGCAAATATCTGCTCCTACCACCTGACCACGAGGGCAAGACACCGAAGGGTTACTACACCTTCAAGAGTCCGACCTACAACGTGTTCGTGTTCTGGCGGGCGTTCCGCGACAAGGATACCGGCGATGCCAGCGAGGCGGTGGCCCTGATGGAAAAAACCAGGATCTATCCACTGGCCCGGAAGGATAATCCACCGCCGATGAAGTTTCCCAACGGCTCTGGTCAGCCTGCAGACATGGTCTATCCCCGCGACTACGCCTACTTCGAAGGGCTTGCCGAGTTTGTACAGGAAGAAGCGGTGGATTCAGAGGACTGGTCAATGCGCGGTCTGATGGCCTCGCTCGGGATAGAGAAGGGCAAGCCCTTCCGGGCCGACGATCGCATGAAAGAGATTCTCAGTGCCGGTGCTGAGGTCGGCATGAAAATGGCCCAGTCGCTGCGTTTCAGCGACTATCTGCCTGACACCAAATACTGGCCGGATCGGCAATGGCATAATGTGCTCAATGTCCTGGACGTGGAGTTCAAGACCGACTCCTACATCAACGTTGACGCCCGTATAGGCATGTTCAATGTTGGTTACTCGATCAGTCCCGCGATGGTGATGAATATGGTCGGCAAGGGTTCCAAGTACCCCTTCGCCTATCGCGATGCCGACGGCAATTACCTGTCGGGCGGCAACACCTACAAATTGCGCATACCCGGACCGGTGCCTGCCGCGAATTTCTGGAGCATCACCCTGTATGACGCGTCCAATGCATCCGGCCTGCAGAATGATCAGCCGTTTCCATCGATCGGGTCTCTCGATCAGCTGAAATACAATGAGAATAAATCCATCGACCTGTACTTTGGCCCCGAGTTGCCGGAGGGCGTACCGGAGTCGAATTGGCGCAGGACCGTCCCCGGCAAGGGATGGTTCGTACTCTTCCGTCTCTACAGTCCGGAGCAGCCTTTCTTCGACGGTTCCTGGCGACCCGGTGACTTCGAGAAGATCAACTGACAAGTAAAGAAGGAGAATACGAAATGCGGAAAAAGACAACTCTTATTGCTGGAACGATCGCAATGCTTCTTGCGGGTTTTGCGATTCAGGCAGAAACCGTTGACACCCGCATCGGCAAGCTGGAATTTACCCAGTCGTTCGCTGATGGTTATCCGACCGATGCGACCGCGGAGAAGTTGTTTAACGAAATGGACTTCCAACGTGCGGTGCAGGCCTATATCTGGTCGATCCCGTTTGCCAGCATGGCGCAGTGGCAATACGCTCACACGCACGAACTCGGCGCCAGGAACGGCCAGGCGGTCTTCCTGGAGAGCTACAAGGATCGACTCGGTGGGCTCACCTACAACGCGACGACGCCCTATGTACTGCCGTTCATTGATCTGGCCAAGGGCCCCTGGGTTGTTGTGATGCCGGAAGCGGAGGTACGTGGTGCGGCCCACGACATGTGGCAGATTGCCATTACCCGCATGACCGAGCCTGGCAAGTACCTCTTTGTGGGTCCTGGCCAGGAGGTGCCGAAAGACGCCGAGGCACAAGGCTACAAAATAGCGAAATCGCCCTCAATGAACCTGTTGGTCGGCATACGCCTGATGGCGACCGATGCAAAGACGCGTCTTAAGGATCTCGAACAGATTCAGGTCTACCCCTATGCCCAGCGAGACAATCCGAAACCCAGGGGTTATATACGTCCCGAGGGTAAGCCCTGGATGGCGGCAGCCCCGAAAGGCTTCGAGTATTTCGAGCGCCTGGCCGAGTGGCTGGAAAAGGAACCGGTAGCCGAACGTGACCGTTTCTTCATGGCCATGCTCAAGCCGCTTGGCATCGAAAAAGGCAAGCCCTTCAACCCCACTGCGGAACAGAAGGAGATTTTGACCGAAGCGGCGCTTGTCGGTGAGGCCATGGCCAAGGCCAATGACTTCTTAAACTCGCGTCTTGAAGATTCTCATTACATGGACGGTTCACACTGGGAATTTGCCACCGTTTCACCGCCAGATCAGAGGCGAGAATACTACGACGAGCTGGACGGACGCGCCGCCTGGTTCTATGAGGCGGTAACCAACGACCCCGCCATGCACGGCCAGAAGACCGGTAAGGGTCAAGTCTATCTGGCGGCCTACAAGGACAAGGACGGCGACTGGCTGGACGGTGGCACCAATTACGTCCTCCACGTCCCGGCCAATGCTCCCGCCGAGACTTTCTGGTCAGTCACGGCGTATGAGGTCAGCACCCGCACACTGATCAAGAACAAGTACGAGGTTGCCGATCGTTCCTCACGCATGGACTTGGCCATGAACCCTGACGGCTCCGTCGATATCTACTTTGGCCCAGACAAGCCTGAGGGGGACAAGTCAAAGAACTGGATCCCGACCGAGCCCCAAAGGGCATGGTTCCCATACTTCCGGCTCTACTCACCCAAGCAAGCCTTTCTCGACAGGACCTGGGTCTTGCCTGACATCGAAAAAGTAAAGTAGGCAACTATCTCAAGAATCGGTTCAAAGGGGTATTTGTGAACGGTTAGTTCATGCCCTTCGCCGGTTGTCCGTGTAGGGCAGAAGTTGGCCGGTTGAAATAGCTCTGGTTACAGGGCATGAACGACCGTTTATGCTGCA
>JBDLIH010000077.1:0-12329 GCA_039714975.1 Pseudomonadota bacterium | reverse complement strand
CGAGGAAAGCTCCGGGGAACAGGAGCAGGAGTCCGAGGAAAGCTCCGGGGAACAGGAACAGGAGTCCGAGGAAAGCTCCGGGGAACAGGAGCAGGAGTCTGAAGGGAGTTCCGGGGACCAGCAGCAGGAGTCCGAAGACGCTGCCGGCGACGAGGAGCAGGAGTCTGAAGGGAGTTCCGGGGACCAGCAGCAGGAGCCCGAAGACGCTGCCGGCGACGAGGAGCAGGAGTCTGAAGGGAGTTCCGGGGACCAGCAGCAGGAGTCTGAAGACGCTGCCGGCGACGAGGAGCAGGAGTCTGAAGACAGTTCCGGGGAACAGGAACAGGAATCTGAAGACGCTGCCGGCGACGAGGAGCAAGAAGAATCAGATGAAAAATCAATGGGTAAGGAGCAGGAAACTGATGACACCGAAGGTGGCCAGCCGGATGATAGCGACACCGAGAGCGACCAGTCGGACCCCGACCAGGCCGAGAAAGAATTACCAGGGGAGTCACAGTCCGACGATCAGTCACAGGATGCGGGCGAGGAGAAATCGGACGAGCAATCCGGCGAAAATGATGATAATCTACCTATAGATGAAACTGATAGTGGGAGCCAGCCTCAGCAAGAGGGCGATTCCGGAGGAGATGAACAAGACCGCGACCAGCAGGATCAATCCGTTGGCCCGGGTGGTATTCCCGAAGAAATCTCCCCTGAAGAGGCTGCGGCAAGCCAGGCCGTCGATCAATTCGACCAAATGGGTGCCGGCCTGGATGCCGCTGATGAGGATGCCTTGCCCGGTAGCCTGCCGGATATGGAAGGTACCCCGGGTGGCAGTGTTTCCTTGCCCATGATGGAACAATGGCTGGAGCAGATTGAAGGTGATTCAACCTACCTGTTACGGAACCAGTTCCTGATCGAGGAACAGCGGGAACTGAAACGGCATGGTCGGAAGCTCCTGGAGCCAAGACCGTGGTAAAGGAAGTGTTACCACCACTTCGAACAAAAGACGATATAGGGAACAGTCTATTGCCTTACATAAACGCATCACGATTCTACCTCTTCTGCCTGCTCGCCGGCTTCATATCCAGCACTGCTCAGGCAGGCTTCACGGTTACCTTTGACAGTAACATGCCAGCAGCAGGCATCACGACCAATCGACCCTGGGGCAACATCGGTGCTTTCAAGCCCGGCCTGAAATCTGAACCCCTGCCCGCCCCCTACCCCGGCATGGCACCCGGTGCAGGCTGGTATCCCGCGCAACACCCCGTGGCAGAAACTGTCGCCAACACTCAACCCCGCATTGAGATTGAACCTGTAGACCGGGGAATCTACGAACAACAGAATATCGTTTACACCGTCCGTGTGGTCAGCAGCGAGAACCTCAAGACACTCAATCCCATACTGCCGAACATTAAGGGCGCGGCACTGACGCTGGTAGACGGACCGTTTGCCAGCGCACGCCAAACAGGGCGCAGCCGTGAAATCATCAACAAGTACCGCTTCAAACTGATGCCCCTGCGATCCGGCGAGATCATCATCCCGCCCATCCGCTTCACGGGCACACACACAACCAGAGGCGAAAGTTTCAGTATCGAGGCTGATGCACCACTGGTATTGCAGGCATTCCCGGCCAGCCCTGTTGTCAAACCATGGCTGCCATTGCACAACCTGAAACTGAGCGAGCAACTGTCACATGAAGGATCGGTCAAGGCGGGCACACCCGTCACCCTGACGCTCGAGCTCACAGCCAGGGGCATGCTTGGCAACCAGTTACCGTCACTGCAGTCACAACTGCAGAGCGACGGGTTCCGGGCATACCGCGATTCAATCGCACTCAGCAGCGGCATAACAAAAAATGGTACGCAGCTACTCGGTAGCCGCAAGGAAACCTACACCCTGATTCCATTGCGGGACGGCCCCATCCACCTGCCCCACTTAAGCATCGCCTGGTGGAACGTGGATACGGACACCGCCATGCTTACTGAACTGGTAGAGCTTGCTCCAGGAAACAGGATTACCGGCAATGATCAGTCACTCGCATCGACCGCCAGTCAATCCGCGTTCCCGGCCTGGTTCTGGGTGCCACTGCTCATCACCTTTGCATTGATCGCAGGCTTCTGGTTGGGTACGTGGGCACGCGCCCGGCCACTGCTTAACTCGGCCGGTGCACGGCTGACAGCCGCCAGGCAAGGACTCATGCAGCGCCTGCAAGGGGTGGGCAGAAAAGTTTCACCCGTCACGCACATCAACCGGCTGCGTCTCAGTCTTGCACTCGCCATGCCAAAATCCGTCAAACTCTGGATGTGTACACGCTGCCTCGAGAACGAAGACAATCCGGCGACATGGTGTGCACAGTTCAGGAATCGGGTATGCAGTCACCTGGATATCACAGCCCACACACCGTTACCGGTCATTGCCGAGAGACTGATAGAGGCAAGCCCGCAGGCAGAAGCCACCAGCATGCGCGAACTGGTACACTCGCTGGACGGTGCAATCTACGGCACCCGCCCACTGGACTTCCCGGCCTGGAAGAAAGAACTCAGGAAGCAGCTACGTCCCCGGCTGTTCCAGCGCCCACGCTCGCGTACACGCCGTCGTCAGGCAAAAGCATGCCTGCCGGCACTCAACCCGCGCCGGGCGTAAACCAGACACCGCTTCCAGAGGAACCGCACAGAAGTCGGAAGCCATTCCTTTCACGGAAACGGAATGACTGGCACGCGATCGTGGAATTATTATTGCTGCATTGCGTCTCACCAACGGCAAGATCTCGGGTAAGGACGGTACCGCAGAATTGCTCGACATCAAACCCACCACTCTGGCATCACGCATGAAATCCCTGGGCGTAGAAAAACCGGGATAGCCGGCCGGAAAGGAAGCGTTGGGTTACAGCCACAGGGAGGTTTTCAGAGGAAGTTACGCTAAGGCTGCCACAGCAGCTTCTCTCAACGGCAAGCCGGACGCTTGCCCTGTTTCCTGGCACGCCCCTCGATATTCAATGCCACCGGCATGTGTGCGTTAAGGTCGCTGATGCGCGTACTGCGGGACGGGTGGGTAGACAGAAATTCCGGCGGCTGGCCACTGTTGGCACGGCCCATGTTGACCCACAGCTTGACGCTCTCACGCGGATCGAATCCGGCTTTTGCCATCAGGTCCAGACCCAGAATATCGGCCTCGCTCTCCTGGACGCGGCCGTATGGCAGCAGGATACCGTACTCGGCACCCACCCCCAGCAACCCCATCAGGGTCTGCCCGGCGCCGGACTGCGGGCTGGCAATGGCATTGATCAGACCCACCCCCTGCTCGACGGCAAACTTCTGGGAGACGCGTTCGTTGGAATGCTGCGACAGAACGTGCGCCACCTCGTGGCCGAGCACTGTTGCCAGCTGGTGCTGGTTTTCCGCAACCTTGAGCAGGCCGGTATTCACACCGATCTTGCGGCCGGGCAAGGCAAATGCATTGGCGGCATCGTCGCGGAACACCACAATTTCCCAGCTGCCACCGACTTCCCGGGTGATGGCCTTGCCCACACATTGCACGTAACGGTTGGTGGTGCGTCTGGTTTCCTGCGGCGTCTTGTCCTTGATGTTGGTAAATGCCTGCAGACCCATCCGGTCCATCTGGCTGTCCGGCATGAGTACCAGTTGCGAACGACCTGTAGGTGATGTGGCACAACCGCCGGCAAGAAGGACACCAAGAATGAGGGATAACAGTCGATTTCGCATTGCAGAGTCCTGTGAGTAATACGGCTATTATAGCCGGGGGTAACCGCAGCTCAACACAGGCGCCGGGATTGCTACCCGGGTCCGTTGTGATGCTTACAGTCCAGGGTCGTGTAGTTGGTGTTTTTCTCAGGCATGGCGATGGTTACCCGGGCTGCATAATTCAGCCGGGTTGGGTTTGTAACGTACAACAGCAGGCGTTTTAGTCGCGAATGCCGGTATTCCGCTCGATCCACTCCTGCGCCAGCCTGTTCGCCTCCTCCCTGTCCGCTGCGCTAATGTGTCCGACAAGGATTTCACTGTTCTGCATTGCAGTGCTTTCACCATATGCATCGGCGATTCTGAACCACATCAGCGCCTTCACAAAATCCTGCTGCACACCATGCCCGTAGGCATACATAAAACCAACATTATTCTGCGAACTTGCCAGCCCCTGAAGGGCTGCTTCATGAAACAGCCGCAGCGCCATTGCATAGTCCCGGACAACACCGATTCCGTTGTAGTACCTGACCCCCAGATTATGCATCGCATACACTTTATCACTGTCTGGCGACTGCACGTCTTCATCGAAGGCTGCTGGATACTCACCGTGACCAGCCGTTACCGCCACTGTCTTCCAGTCACCCCATGCATGAGTAACAGAGGCAAATAACAGCCCGAACATTATTCTTCTTATTGTTTTCAGCTTATTGTCAATGAAACGCATAAGGTCTGTATTACGTTTACAATGGTTTGCTCGAAATAACCCGGGCATGCACCGGAATAAATTGTGGCATCACGCGGCTATTGGCGGCATTTGAATGAACGCACTGCCACTGATTTTAATGATAGGCAATGCAGCACAATCCGGATATTGTCCTTTGGTACCACCGGCCGGGAGAGCAGTATGTGTGGCAGGAATGATTTCCGTTCAGTCGCCGGCCGGTTGAGTTGCCGGCCCTGACAAATACGATTAAGGCTGTCTCACCAGGGGCACTGCGGGTCTTATGGACTATCGACGGCTGGTGGCTTCCTGACAGGGCCTTCGGGGCATGTCAGACTCCCCACGGTATTGGTGAAGACATTCGCAATGCTGTCAATTTTCTCGATGCGCGACAATACTTCAGCCAGAAGGAGACCTTTAGCCACGAAGAAAAACGGCCCCGAAGGAGCCGCTGCTGCCGGTGTTATACAAGTGGCTTTCGCTTCCCCTGGAGAAGCTCCCTACCAATCAATGTTCGTGATTTTGAGCGTGTTCAAGTGTCCAGGTAACGTGGGTTATTACCTTACTGCCACCATGTTTCGACACAAGACGTCCCCATTGGGCATGACTATTTGCAGTGGATGCTGGATTGCACCTGGGTGATTTCGGATTACAACTGCCACCACCATTGTCTGCTCCACCACCTTTACCACTACCGGCATAAATAGTCACTAATTGATCATAATCGTGTTGGTTCGGGTATTCATTGCTCAATTCGTTATAGATAGTACCATCTGGATCATCTGTGTAATCCATACAAGTACCCAGATTCACGTTATTAAAAAGTTTCGTCCTGATGGTCTGTACCAACCCTTTCCGGCCATTCAGTCGATAGTATTGAAGATAGGGATTGTCGAAACGCTATTGCAAATCAGGTATCAATTAATTCTGATCTTATTCAACTTCAACAGACAGTGGGTGAGGAGCTAACAGCCGCCATTTTAAATCCTATATCCATTTTCGTAGCTTTGTTTTAAAAGACTCCTTTTCCCGAAGTAACAGGCCCATTTTTTTATCACTGGTGACAATATGTTTTATGACCCAGTCCTTGAGGCAAGCCTCAATGTGATTACTGGATGAAACACCGGTGTCATTCAGGAACTGAACCATGCATTCGGTGTAACTACCGAGCAATTCCTCGTGCTCGCGCTTGTGTTCTTCGAAATTCTTGTACCCGTATTCCTTCATGACATGCTCCTCAAGCGCAAAGTGAGCCTGCATGCGTGCGTAAATGTCGCCTAGACATTCCTCGATTCCTGACTTTTCATCATGCATAGTCAGTTCCTTGTGGAGCCTGTTGATATCGTCGATCAATATTTTGTGTTCGTGGTCCAGCTCTTCTATCCCAATCAGGAAGGAGTCATCCCATTTAAAAAGTATATCGGTCATAGCGGGTACTCCAAGTGTGGTCAGCAGGTTTTATCTTAATGGCACTTAGACATTGGCTTTTCAAATATTTCTATCAGCCACTGAGAACAAAATAAGGCTGGTGTAATGCTGGGCTGATTGAAGCCCCTTAATCAGCAACCATGTGGAATCGGCAGCCATCATCTACACTCACCAGAAACTACATCACCATCAACAAAAAGGCGGGTAACCAAGGATAGACCATGGAGGAGGTGCCTCCGGTTTTCGAAATTAGAGTCTATGACTCTTCTGAATTCTCGTTAAGTCTGGTGAGCATGTATCTTGTGATTAGGGACAACAGAAAAGCCTCATAGAGAGCAGCCATAGTAAATACCCCGGCTGCTGCCCATATAGCTGCCTCAGCGGAGATATAACCCATGTAAAAGACCATATAAATGAGTGCTAGTACAAGCGACCCACCGACCAGGGAGACACATACCATACGACATCTGAATGGGAGTTTACTGTTTTTGTCCGCGGCACTTTGCATATATGTATCTCCTAACGATATTTATATCCATACAACAATCCCGCCTTTATATATAGACCACATAAACCAGGAACACCAGCTTTCTTAATTTCTAATGAAAATGATTCTTCGTTTACTCGGCGGAATCCCGCCATTAACAGTCATTGTATTAGAATCTAAAGGTCTGCTCCTGGAAGCAGTACACATTCATACTGAATCTAAATTAGCTAACCGCGTACGCACTCTTCCGATCAAGGTAATCAAGAACACAGAGTACTTGAATGAGTGATGTCTTTCCGGGCTGCTAGTGCAATAAAGTAAGGGGGCAATTGCCAACAACCGCCACCTCAAAGATACATCCCTGCATGGCAGGCGTACAGGAGAGCACGCCCATTGTCTATCCTCTACAATGGTTTGCTGAATGATTTTGCGAGTCTGCTAGTCCTCGGTCTGTTGGCGAATCAGTTTCAGCTTTGCACGACTCTGCGCCCAGGGTTTGCCAGGATTATGGAGCAGTTTACCCAGGACCCGCTTCAGTGCCGCAGATTGCAACTTCCTCAGCTTGGCTATGCGGGGCGTGTCGGGACCATTGGTTGTCTGTTCACGCAGTATTTCATTTTCAAGCACCTCTATCTCAGAAGCCACTTCGAGCAGAAGGGTTCTGTCGTTGTAGACAATTAGCTCGGCGTGTTTGGATTTCTGTTTCATCTTTTGTTCCTCATTTTTATTAATTGTCTGTTAGATGCGCAAGGCACTCGCATGTCCTGGTAAAAG
Source organism: Pseudomonadota bacterium (assembly GCA_039714975.1). GTDB lineage: Bacteria > Pseudomonadota > Gammaproteobacteria > UBA9214 > UBA9214 > UBA9214. The sequence continues at coordinate 5,236 of JBDLIH010000077.1, read as the reverse complement.
CAAGGTCTGTGCCAGGTCCAGAATCGAAGGGAAATACAGTGTGATGGCGGATCGACTGCTATGTGCGGAGAGTACGGGTGTCGCTCACAGGCGACAGGAATTTTGCTGGATGCCTGGTATCCTTTATATAGTGTTTTTCAGCTGTCGTCAGATAGCGACAATTCAGTCGGGACAAGTGGTGTTGTTCTGCAACCCCATGAACTGTTCAATTAAAAAGAGAACAGGGGGAATTGATTGACCCTTCCCCGGAATAAGGGTTGCATTTGATATTGGAAGTGGAAACAGCATGACAGTTCTGTCTGTAAGTTCAGTCCCTATTCCGGCGGCCACTTGGCTCTTCGGCTCCGGTCTGCTGGCTCTAATCGGTATCGCGAGACGCAAGAAAGCGGCATAAAGGATTCAGTAGTATCAACAGCAGAAGCTGCTATTCGACCTTGGCCATCTTATGGGTGCTTTTCGCCAACACAGGTCATGTCTTGTGAATTATTGTATTTTAGTGCAATAGTAGTCCATGTGAATTATTGATAAATGTATAGTACTCAGTGATTGATCCATAAAGCATTGATAGAAAGGGGGCGTTGATGAAGCTGCATAAATTTAAAGAACAAAGAAAAATAAAAGACAGACGTGCAAATGGCCCTGTTGAGGGTTTGCCATTTTATTACACTCGTAGCCTCTTGGATCGGCGGCGTGAGAATATAATCAAAGAAAGAATAGCCTCATAAAGATATTAGCAATCATCCTCAAGAGATTTTTCATTCTGATTTACCTGGCACGACATGGGGAGACCGCCTGGAACCTGGAGGGGCGTAGGCAGGGACGTGGAGACTCACCGCTCACCCCTTCGGGCATTTGTCAGGCAGAGGTAGTTGGGCAACGGTTGTACCAGGAAACCGTAGACAGTGATACCGTTCGAATCATTAGCAGCCCTCTGGGCAGGGCAATGACCACGGCCTCGATTATCGCAAAGTGCCTTGGTATAAGTGCCAGAATGATGCGGCGTCTGGGTATCTGTGAAGAAAAAAGTAGTGGAATCGACAGGGTAATTCATGAGGCGGATGTCTATCAGTTGCCGGCGCCTGACTTCCGCGCAGGTCATCAACGTACTGTGGTTACGATTTATGGCCCCAGGGACTTCGAACAAATAGAGCGCGGCGACCGGACCAGGGCGTGCTATCAGCACTGTGCGTTGAGGTGGGTCATGTCGGAGCGGATGACCAACCAGTCATTGCGCGATCGGTTTGGTCTGCCTGAAAGTAAAAGCGCCATCGTCTCTCAGGTGATTGCCGCCGCCATGGAGTCCGGCCTGATTAAACCAGATGAGAGAGTCGGTGCTTCCCGGCGGTTTGCCAGGTACCTGCCATTCTGGGCCTGGGTTTATTTAAGAGATAGCCTTGTGGAGGGAGGAAGAAGCCACTTAATTACATTATAAACAATAACTTGTGTATTTAAGCATTTGCCTTAGCCAGAGCTAAAAAAAGCAAAAGCCACCCCGGAAGATGGCCCCTGCTGCACCCTCTCCAACAATTCCCGGCTTTCGCCTCAATCCGATCCCGGAAAAACAATGGCCAACCCGAGCGGTGGCAATATACTTAAGTTCCGGTGTCAGGGAGAGGGCCGTGCCCCGATGATCCCTGCCAGTCGCCCACCCTGGCCGTGCGGGGTGATGTGCCCCACCCCACATCCCAAATAAGGTACTCGCCCTACCCCATAATTTCCCGTAAGCAATGACAGTTCTTATTGAAGGACTGGGTTCTGGATGCCGCTATTACTATTGAGTAAGTGAGGAAGAAATGACAGTAGTAATCACAGCAGCAATTGCCTTTATAGCCATTCTCATTGCAGAGCATTGGCACATATTATGAGGCAGGCTTACCTGCCCTCGTAAACAAGCTGATACATCAGGTTGTAATGCCCTGAAAGAGGGAGTATTGATCAACCTGGGACTGGAGTCTGTAGGACAAAGCAAACAGTGGGGGTAGAGTTAATCTGATTTGTCTCGCTTCCTGATGGTCCGGGAGACAACAAAAGACGGAGAATGTCTTTAATCAAAGTTCCACGGAGAAACGAGCTTTTCGCAGGCTTTTCTGCGGGGGCATTTCATGGATCCACAGAAAAACACTTCACTGGTACCAAAGCACTTTGGCATGTTGGTTTCTAGCACTTTATCGTAAGGTGCGTAAACACTGAGAAGCGGTTGTGATCCAACACTCCTGTTATCCTCAATACCAACTTTCGCAGTCTCGAAATACATCTTGCCGTCTCTCCAGTTACCCCATCAGATTACTGTGTGCCTGTTATTACTATTCCTACTGCAATTATAGGACATTTATTGGCTGCCATAACATTGACGCGACTGCTGTATCGTTTGGGGGCCTACATCTGTATCGGGTAACTTCCTGAGTTGTTACAGACAGGACACCGGTCCTTGTAGCTGGTGAAGGTAGTGCTGGCGAAGGCTGCTCATGTCCAGGAAGTTAGACCTGTTTAATTGATGAATACTGAATGGCGCAAAAGCGGTAAGGTGGGTGCCTCCGACGCGATAGTCTCTCTTAAATCAATTCACATCATCTTGAATACGCTCCGAACCCTGAGATAATAACTCCACCAACAATCCTATTTATGGAAAATCCTGGCATATGAAACAAAACACAAACACCACAATTATTCTGTTTATGCTAACCGTCACACTGTTAGTTGGCTGTGATAAAGAATCACCAAAACCACAAGCCGTTGTCATGAATATAGGCACAATCTCAGAAGCGACGGGCATCAAAGAAGAGATAAAAATACGTACTGAGGCAATAAATCAACAGTTTTCTGAAAACATGAAAGCATTGTCTGCAGAACACAGAAAAGAAATCGAAGACGAAAAAGCCAATTTCAGCGACAGCCCGTCGGAAGAGTATGAGAAAAAGATACAAACCCTGCAGGAACAACTGAGAGAGCGGTTCATTGTGGCCCGCAATGAGAAAAAAGCAAAGCTCGCGAAAGAAATATCTGAATTCAGGCAATCCCACTTTGATGAAATCATGTCCGTTGCTCAAATAATCGCACTTGAACACGGCGCCAGCATTATTCTGAAAGCCGGGGGAGTTTTCTGGTCTGACGGATCTGCTGATATTACTGACGAGGTTGTTGAGCGGATGTCAGGCGAAAATTACTGATGGAGCGGTTCGTTATCGGGCGGGAGATGAATAAACCACCGACGATAACAGCGCTTGCAAACGGTTTGACCCACCCGGCAATTTTGCTCCAGCCGGAAGCAATCGGAACAGTCATGGAGGTAACGAAGTGGCTGGAGCCTCTGATGTAACGGATCATTTTAGATGATTCAGCGAGTGTGCAGGCCGTAATGTGAGTGAACGCTGAGCAATCCTCGAAAAAGACGTTGCGCAGGCCGACCCGGCCACCCTTTCGGGGAAGGCTGATAGGACTGGGGGGAAATGAGCAAAGCAGTGCCCCCAGTTGCTGCGCCGGGGTAGTAGCGACAGCATACACACAAGGGAACGGGGCGGCAACAGATAGGCAGAACATTAGACCACCGCGCCACATCTTTACTCTACCGACAATCGCCGTTTAGCGTTTTCTTATATCAGCGGCGACTAAAGGACCGGAGTCGGCCCAAATCAGCCGTTTTGTTTGCGATGTGTAAACGTCCGATTTGAAATAATGCGCTGCTTGATAGTGGGTTGACTGGTATCCCGGAACAATCTATGGTCTCGTTTGCATGGTTATGTCGATTCTGAGGAAACAGGCTGTTCGCATCATTTCGCACTGGGCGTTGATCCTGGCGCTGCTGCTGGGCCAGTCAATTGCGCTGGGGCATGATCATGATACGGATACGAATTCCTCGGAAATTTGTGTGTTGTGCCTGTGTGTACAGCAATTGGACAACGCCCTGTCGATGTCCACTTCTGGATTGCCGGTCAGGACTCCCTCTGTTTGTGCCTCTGATTCGCTACAGCAGCAATTTCTTGCAGTAACTATTTTATCTTTCCAGTCCCGCGCACCACCCCTCATCTTTCTCTGATTCAACGCTGTTTTTCAACGTGCTGGTTCCGTCTGGTTCCACCGCGCTAGCTGTTGTTTTTATTGGGAGATATCCATGTATATCAGAAAGGTCATGGTTGTTTTGCTGTGTGCACTCTCCGGTTCCACTGTAACTGCCGGCGAGTTGACTGAAATTGATTTGCTCAGGGAAGAGTTGTCAGAAATCAGGCGACTCCATGAGGCTCAGACCAGGGCACTGGAAACACGCATCGAATCATTGGAGCGCTCACCGCAGGAGCAAGCGGTGGTTACTGATGTTGCCATACCGGAAGCGTCCACAGCCCAGCAAAAGCCCGGTGATTTCAATCCGTCGATCGGCGTCGTACTGGTTGGCACAGCGGCAGGTTTTTCCCGTAATAACGGTTCTGCTGTGCCGGGATTCATGCTCGGAGAAGAAGCCGGTCCGGGAGAAGACGGATTCTCCGTAGGTGAATCCGAGCTCAATGCCAAGGCGAATATCGATGACAAGTTTTTTGGCAACTTTACGCTCGCGGTTGCCGACGAGGATGGGTCGACGGAGATTGAGCTGGAGGAGGCCTGGTTCGAGACCCTGGCGTTGCCGCATGGCCTGCAGTTACGGGGCGGCCGGTTCTTCTCCGGCATCGGGTATCGCAACCAGTTTCATCGACACGCCGACGACTTCGTTGATCGGCCGCTGCCATACCGGGTTTTTCTGAACGGCCAATATCTTGATGATGGTGTCCAGACACGCTGGCTGGCGCCGACCGACCTGTTTATGGAGGTGGGTGCGGAGTGGCTGCGGGGAGCCAAATTTCCTGCAGGAGGATCCGGGCATGATGGCAAGGGCGCCTGGAGCCTGTTCGGTCGTACCGGGGGAGATGCTGGTACCAGCCATAGCTGGTTAGCAGGTTTGTCCTGGTTGTCAGCGCGTGCAAAGGACAGGGACTCCGGTGATGGTGATGGTTTTGATGGAGATGTTGATCTGGCTATTCTCGATGGCGTATGGAAATGGGCACCCAATGGCAATCCGTACCGGAATAATCTGAAACTTGAAGGCGCGCTGTTCTGGCAAAATCAGGACGGGCTATTCACGCCCGATGGTGGTGGTACTTTGGCCTACGACGAGGATCAGTGGGGAGGATATCTCGAAGGCATCTATCAGTTTATGCCGCAGTGGCGGGCAGGTATGCGCTATGCCTGGGTCGATACCGATGATCCGGGT
>JBDLIH010000076.1:0-12348 GCA_039714975.1 Pseudomonadota bacterium | reverse complement strand
CTGCGTTCCGCCTCTTGACAAGGGAATGGCCATTGCCTGCGAGGCGCGCCTTGCCGTGAACGTTGACAAGCTAACTGAACTCGCAATTATCACATTGATAGAGCACTAAATACCATGGAGATCGTCACCACCCTTGCCGGGTTGCGCTCCCACAGCGGTGCATGGTGTACACAGGGCAGGCGTGTTGCCTTTGTACCCACGATGGGTAATCTGCATGCCGGTCACCTGAAGCTGGTCAGACATGCCCGTGCCATTGCCGATCACGTGGTGGTCAGTAGCTTCGTCAACCCCATGCAGTTCGGGCAGGACGAAGACTATGCGAGCTACCCGATTACCCTGGAGCAGGATATAGCGGCCCTGATGGACGTGGACGCAGACCTGTTGTTCGCGCCCGGTGTTTCTGAAATGTATGCCGGGGAATTCGGTCAAACCACGCAAGTCGTGGTGCCCGGATTGAATGCGCTACTGGAAGGTGAGTTTCGTCCCACACACTTTAACGGTGTGAGCACAGTGGTCGCCAAGTTGTTCAATATGGTACAGCCGGATATTGCCGTGTTCGGTGAGAAGGACTTTCAGCAATTATTGATAATCCGGCGCATGGTCAGTGACCTGAATATGCCCATTGCCATTGAAGCCGTTGAGACCGTGCGTGAGGCCGATGGTCTGGCAATGAGCTCACGCAACCGTTATCTGAGCGCCAGGGAACGGGCAATCGCACCGCAACTTCACCAGACGCTGCTGGATGTCAGGGACATTGTGCTGCGCGGTGAGCATGATCTCGCCGCTATTGAACAGGCGGCCATGGAGCAGCTCCGGGATGCCGGGTTCGGACCGCAATACCTCTGTGTCAGACGTTGCGCGGACCTGGGGGTCCCGGAGAGTGAACATGACGAGCGGGTGGTACTGGCGGCCGCCATGCTGGGTGTGACGCGTCTGATTGACAATGTCAGGGTATCAGTCACTTAGGGTGATAACCTCAGGCTGAAACTATCCATTATTCTTGCAGTCCCGCGCCAGAGCCAGCATAATTGCGGCATCTGTATTGATGGGGAAAGGCCCGATCCGGTTTATGCAAATTACATTGTTAAAATCCAAGCTGCACCATGCCAATGTCACACACTCGGAACTCGAATATGAAGGTTCCTGTGCCATTGATGGCGCGCTGCTGGAAGCGGCCAATATTCGTGAATACGAACAGATCCAGATCTACAACCTGAACAATGGCGAGCGCTTTACCACCTACGCCATTCGTGCGGAAGACAACAGCGGCATTATCTCTGTTAATGGTGCCGCCGCACACAAGGCCAACCCGGGTGATCGCATTATCATCTGCACCTACGCCGTGCTTTCACAGCAGGAGGCCGAGGTCTTCAGACCCACACTGATTTACCTTGATGAGAGCAACCGGATTAAAAATACCCGGGATGCCATTCCGGTTCAGGTTGCCTGACAGATCCTTCGACTGTCCTACCGGTTTGCGTAACGGTTGAGATCAAGAATGCCGTACAGCAGTGGCTCGTGCTGTGCGTAATAATCCTGGAACCAGTCGGCGGTTTCCCAGAAGGTATCACTGGTACGGCGTACACCGTAGATACCCACAAAGCGTTCGTAATCATCGCGCGTCCGCACGGCCATCAAGCGGCTGGTAAAGTCCTCGAGTTCCCGCGGTTCCACCACAAAGAAGAAGTTCGGATAGGAACCCTCAATCCCTTCGACAACCGTCAGGGTGTCTTGCTCCAGGTCTCTTGTGTCACGTTCTTTCTCACTGGCAAACATGGAAGTTACATCCAGGTAGGCCTTGTTACGGATGATGGTATAGCCCAGGTCGTTCTCCGGGGCATCCGTTTTTACGCGTACCAGCGCAACATCAGGAAAGACGCGCAGCCTTTCGCCCTTGATGCCGGCTATGGTACGCATCGCCCGGTCTGCCTGCTGTTTGATCTCGTCGGCCGCCGGATCGGTACAGGCATCGCCCGTGCAGCGGTACAGGGAACTTGGTCCACCGGCTATTGGCCCCAGACGGTCAATGATTGTCTCGTATAACTCACGTTGCGGGTCATTGGTTTTAAATCCGCTGACGGTTTCCATCTCCAGCCAGTCCATGCGGTCAACTGACTTTTCCATGTCTTTGCGGATACCGACATACCAGGAATCGAGAATCTTCCTGCGCTCGTCGGCGGGTAAAAAGATGAGGAAGTTATCTTCGCCTTCCATGCGCAGGAAGTCCATATACATGCGTGTCAGCAACTGGTGGCCCGCATTACCATAGACGTTGAAGCCTGACACCAGTAAATAATGAATGCGCTCCAGCAGCGGGTAGTCAATGATCCAGGCGCTGTCCGGGTAATCCCCGACAAAACCGTTTTCAACCGAGGCGCTGTCAAAATGCCGGTAGACGGTCAGTGCGGCATTGGGGTTATGCCCGTCACCGTCCCAGATATATTGCATGGCAGAATCCAGGTCTTTGATGCCGGCTGCTGCTTTGGCCAGATTGGTATAACGTGCATTGATGTAAACATTTTGACGTTTCGCGTAGTCTCTCCATAAACGCAGGATTTTCAGTGTGCTACCTTTTTTGGAGGGCAGTTCCAGGTAGTCGGACATCTCATCGAGAAATTCCTGGCGGCTGGAAGCGAGGTCCGTATCCGGATTGGCGAATACCACCCAGAAACGATCCTCGATGACATTCAGTGCGATCTGCCCGCGGCACACGGGACCCTTGATGAAGCCCTCGATAATAAAGTGTGCGTCATCAAGCAGGAAACGGTAGCGCGAGTTGACCGGGAGTTGCCGAAAGGCCTTGAACGGGTTCGACGCGATATTTGCATCATAAGAGGGCAGTTCGGTTACACGGTATTCCGGTTCCAGAAAGAGTTCCCGGTAGCGCGCCATGCGCTCGTCAGAGAATGTATAGACCATGTGGGTCTTGGCCACGATACTCGCGGGGTAGAGCCACAACCGATAATAAAACGGTTTGCTTCCCGGGGAGTCATAGGGGCGCACCGTGGCGATTTCCTGTATAGGTTCTCCCGGTGGCGTGCTGGAGCGCACCAGCCGGTAGAATTCACGCGTCGGGCTGCCTGCAAAATGGATATGTGCCTGGAACAGGTGCTCGTACAGGTAACGGCTGGTGAGTTGTTGTTTCAGGGAGCGATCATTCAGGAAGGTCTCCCAGCGGATAATTTGTTCCTGTGCTGTAGCAGAGGTTATCTGTGTCGCGGGTGGTGGCGCGCCCTGCGACACCCACTGTACCAGTGTGCGGTACTCGTCATCCTTCAGGTTTGGCATGGCATAGGGCATACCCCAGCCGGGGTGTTTTTTCGCGTACTTGTCGAACTTCTCGCGCGTGGTACAGACCTGTTCACGATCAAGGCTGATGTCCATGCTGTCGGGCAGCATGCCAAACCGCGGTTGCGGGTTGATCTGCTTCAGTCGCAGCAACTGGTAGAATACCGATTGTTCCAGTTGTTCCTCCGGCGTGCCGGCATTCTCGGCAAGCACGGGGTGAAACCCCTTTGAGCGCCATTCAGCCGTGGTCTGTGCATCAATAAACAGGCGTGTCGGCGGTACACTCGACAGGCGGACCCCGTCATAGACCCTGTCCTTGTTGGCACCCCGCGTGATGCCCTCATGCGAGGAGAGTTTTAACTGGCAGGGGGCATCAACACAGCCGTGACAGACCACGCAACGGCGATCCAGAACCGGTTTTACCTGTTCACCAAGCAGGATGGGGTCCAGAGGCGCTGTCAGCATTGGTCCATAGTCCAGTGTTGACTGTCCTTCGGTCACTGACGTCGGCTTGCTGGAGCAGGCTGCAACCAGCAGCAGGACCAGCAGGGCCGGTAACAGCAGCTTGTCATTATATCGGGTTTGCGCGTGGCGGTGCTTAAGGCTCATCTGGATGTTCTCGGATCACGGTTACTTCGCGAAACGATACCCGAATCAGGCTGCATTGTGGCCTGGTTTTGTCTGAATTAAAAACATCAGTTCGTGGGCAGGGTCGCTCCTGCAGTTTAGTGTGACAGCTAATAAAATTACGCCCGGCTGGTTGGAGCCGGGCGTAACCGTCGACAGCGCATGCGAGGTTTGGCGGCGCTTCCAATCACCTCTGGGTCTACTCGATATCGCCTGCCCATCGTTAATGTGCGTCAAGGGGGGCGGCGCTAGAGCGATGACCTTCGCATTTCGCCTGTCGAACCTTGAGTCAGTCGTGTCTTCTTGCCGGGTCGATATTGCGTGTCTCCACGACTGCTGCTATTAAACTATTAACACGGTATTAATAGGACACACGCCAGGATAGTGCCAAGAGATTCTATTTATGAAAGGTTTGGCTAATATACCGATGCTGCATGCATTAAACCGCTGTATGCATTTAACGACTAAATACGCCACGATAAGTGTGCTGTGCCTGTGTGCATGGGGCCTCGCCCAGGCACGGGACAAGCTCGAGAATGACCTTGGCATGCGTTTCGTGAAGGTCCCTGCCGGCACGTTCACCATGGGGACCGCCGCAGTCGAGGCAGCACGCATGGAATTCCCGGAACCGAAACCGGATGATGTGCTTGATGAAACCCCGACGCACACGGTACGCATTACACAACCCTTCTACCTGGGTGAAACAGAGGTCACCCAGGCAGTGTGGTTCAGGGTGATGGAAAACAAGCCAGGTGATGTGGACTTCTGGGAACGTGAAGACTGGGCAACGCTGCCAATGGCCACTGCCTCCTGGTACATGGCGCAGCGGTTTGTTGAAGAACTCAACAAACTGGACACGCACTATCGATACCGCTTGCCGACCGAGGCCGAATGGGAATATGCGGCCCGTGCCGGCAGTACCGGTCTGCGGCCGATGCCGGAAGAGAAGCTTGAACGCTATGCCTGGTTTATTAACAACTCGGGTGATCAACCGCAGCCGGTTGCGAGTCGCGAAGCAAATGCCTTTGGTCTCTATGACATGCTGGGAAATGTGTGGGAGTGGGTCGCGGACTGGTATGCAGCAGATACCTATGCAACCTCACCACGGGATGATCCTGCAGGGCCGGCAGAAGGTTTTGCCAGGGTTCGCCGCGGTGGTTCCTACCATTGCCCGATACACTTGCTGCGCCCCGGTTACCGTGCGGCCAACAAACCCGGGATCGCCTATTCCGTACAGGGTTTCCGGGTGGTGGCAATAGAGCGGAAATAAACCCGCAGGAGCGTCTGCAATACGCTTATGAGACCCTGTTGTTTACCATTCGCGGATACTGCCATTCGCTGCTGCTGTGTTGCTGGATCAGATCAACGATGGCGGTGTAGCCCCTGGCGGTGGCAATCTGTTCGGCCGTGACCCCGGTGTTATTCCTGATGCCATGATCAGCATGGAAACTCAATAGCAGAGATACGATATCAAAATGTTTGTTGGCGGTGGCAAGGTGCAGGGCGGTGTCACCCTTTGTTGTTTGTGCATCCATGTCGGCGCCGTGTTTGAGCAGGAATTCACAGACATTCGTACAGCCATTTGTAGCAGCGTTATGCAGGGGCCTGATGCTGTTACCGGGATCAGCCACATCAATATCGGCACCACCATCGACGAGCATGCGGACAACATCCACGTTATCCGTCATGGCGGCGAGATGCAGCGGTGTTTGCCCGCGAACATTGATGGCATGGACATCGGTACCTTCAGCAATCAGTGACTTGACAGATTCGTCGTGCCCCTTGCTGGCGGCATTACGCAGGGATGACTGTGTCTTTTCGGTTTTCGAGCGGGCGCGGGGCCGGATTAGCAGGAAAATCAGATACGGTGATACCACCCACAACCAGGTGACCGGGCTGTCCAGGCGACTGTAAAACTGCAGATAGTAGTCGGTAACCGATAGGGTGTTGCTGCCCGTATAGTACCGGGCGAGCAGTTCGTTTATGCCCCGGAGTATTCCCGGTACGAATAGAAGACCAAAGATCACACGGTTCAGGAAGTAGCTTATTTCAGTTGCCAGTCGATTCATGGGTGTCCGCTAAAAATTAAAATATTATAATATACTAATACCGTGCTCGTCGAATTACCAGCACAAATGATGTATGCGAATTATATCAATAAAAACATAAGGGTACAGACGTTGTCGTGACTGTGGCGAATTTGCTCATCATCAAACCTGGCAGAGTCTGACGATGGGTCGATTCGGTGGCTGATCAATCCGGGTAGTGTGCTTGACCTTTGGCAGCGCGGGGCATAAGTTCACGTTTTTTTCAATCAGTTAACAGGCATAATAGGCATCTGGATAAGGCCACACAGGATGCCTGACAGTCGGATGCAAGACACGTGAACTCGTACACAGAAGGGCAACAACACTTTCGCAGCAACAGAAGACATCTTCGTATTCGTACCGATTTGTTCTGTGAAGTTGGACCACCCGGTGGCCAATTGTCGACTGCACAGATTCTCGATATCTCAATCGGTGGGTTGAAGTTCAGCTGTTCTCATGAAACCGTCAACAACATCATACCCGATGGCGAGAGAACCGTCGGCCTGATCATGGATGCCGGGATAGACATCCAGTTCAAGCTGCCATCAGATAATGAAAGCACTACCGACATCAAGACCAGTGCCAGAATTATTCACTCCGAACGCCTTGCACAGGACGTCTTTCACGTCGGTATACAGTTCAACACACTCAACATCAACCTACTCAGGCAACTGGAAGTGTACATCGAAGGGTTAGAGCTGTAACGTAAATATACCCACCGCCTGTCTGACGCGTCCGGATAATAATCTGGCGTCACGAGACACCGACTTACCGCATTACACCCCGCATAATAGTGCCTGACAATCCAGCAGGATGTCTGACATTGACAAGGAGCAGGGTGATGCTGATTTTGACGAGACGGATGAATGAAACACTGATGGTGGGTGATGATGTTAAAGTGACCGTGTTGAGTATCAATGGCAATCAAGTCAGAATTGGCGTGCAGGCCCCCCGGCACATCCCTGTGCACCGGCAAGAGATCTACGAGAAAATCAAAAAGGAAGAGTCATCTGATTCCGGATTATCGTGATTTTCGGCAAATCATCGTCAAATATCTGTCTCTGTATCCGCTGACAAGTCATTGGCATCAACTGATTAGCTAATCATGTCAATTAATGATTACTGTTTGACCACCTGAAGGCCACACGCCGCGCCTTCGTTAAACACGTGCGGGAATCCAGTGCTTAAAAGTAAAATAAACGTCGGTGTATACGGTCTTGCAGTGCTGCCTGTCGATTACCTGTCCCGGTTGGGATGCCCCTTCGAGCAGCTATGTAAAGACCAGGGTATCGATCCGGATTACCGTGAGGTGTTTTCTGTCAGCATCCGGTCGTACCAGTTAGTTACCTACCTCAAGCTGGTCCGTGAACACTATGGTCGTGGTGTTGCCAACCAGATCAGGAGTTACCAGCAACGCCTGCTCGAGAAGGAACCCGGTGGCATACCCATCAACCACACCATCAGACTGATTAACGCAGCACTTGACAGTGATGCTGTCGTGGCAGACACAGACCTTGGCTGTATCGATATTCCCATTGAAATGAACGTCGCCCTGTCACTGCTGCTGGGAGTCACATCATCGCCACATTGTGTCAACCACCCGGACCAGTGTGCTACCGAGATCGGCAGTATGGGGCTGGATGTTGACTGGCTGTTGTCGCAGTGCCTGACTCGCGCGCGAGACGATATGCAAAAAGTATTTGCTCCCTTGCTGGCCTGTATTGATTCCGGGGTGCGCATCGATTATGTGCAGTCCTGCCTCAACGATAAGCTGGTTACCAGGTAAGACTGCAGTAAAACAGGAGGGGCACAATGATCCGTTTAACTGACAACCATAAACACCCCCAGCACCATCAAAATACCCGCAGGCAGGTTCTTTTTCAGACCGGTCTCGCCAAACAGCCAGGCTCCGTACAGTATCCCGAATAACAGGCTGGTGCGCTTCACGGCTACCATGTAGGCCACTTCGATATGGACGATGGCGTAAAAATGGGTAATCACCATAGCGGCCATGAAGGCACCGATACCCAGATGCACCCAGGGATGCTTGCTCATGGCGCGCCAGCTGGAAACATCCCGTGAGGCAAACACCAGGGCGGATGCAGTACCCAGTACCACAAAATAGAACGGACCGAAGAATCCCGGGTTGACATGCAATAATGCACCCTTGCTGGTGACCGAAGTCAGACTGTAGATCGCTGCCACCATCAACATCAGGCGTGAACCGCGCTCCCGGGTGATGGCGCGAAATGGCGCCAGGACATCCAGACCGGTGCCTTTTTGGGCTGCCTCCAGGTTCAGGAGCCAGGCCCCAAGCACCACCAGCAGGATACCCGAGAATCCTGTCCGGCTGACCGTCTCACCCAGCACCAGGTAGCCGGTGAGCGTGTTGAATACCGGCGTGAATGCCAGGTAGGGCAGGGTCAGGGACAGTGGCGACTCACGAATCGCCTGCATGTACAGCCACATGGCCAGCAACTCCAGTGGCAGGGAGGCTGCAATCCAGCCCCAGAAAGCCAGTGATAGCGGCGGCCACGGCTGCCATAACAACAGCGGCAGCAACAATGCACCGGATACCCCGAAGCGCACCAACACCAGGTCCCCCGGTCGATAGTGACTGAGATAACGCTTCGACAGGGTATCCGCCGTCGCCAGAAAAAAGGCCGAGAGTAAAGTCAGGCTGATCCAGTGCATAGTCTTATTTCCGGGGAACCTCCCAGTATGCTATACAATAATGGCTTAACAGGCAGGAATGGCTTAACAGGCAGGGTGACATTATGAAGTGCAGTGTAGAGCGTCTTCTCGAGGCGCTGATTGGTATCGAAGTTGCGCAGGAGCGCAAGGCAGCTGATGAGAAGGCAGCGCTGGCCCGCCAGGCAAGCTATGTGGTTACCGTCTCGCGCGGCTATGGATCACTCGGTAAAAAGATTGCCCAGGCACTTGCTGACCGCCTGGGGGTAAGGTGTTGTGACCGCTCAATCCTCGAGGGGGTTGCAGAGCGCGCCGCTGTGGATATTGAGTTGGTGAAACGGCTCGACGAGAACCTCGAGCACACCGGCACCGTTCCATGGATGGCCTTTTTCAAGGGCAAGTCTTTTCCCAAAGAGCGTTATCTGCACCATCTGGTGAAGGTCATCCTGAACATCTCGAAGAAGGGCGGTGTCATCGTCGGCCGTGGCGCCCATCTGATACTCGGTCCCGACAAGGCCTTTCGCGTTCGTATCACCGGTGGTCTCGAAGCCTGCGCGCAGCGGGTGGCCAGGCGCGAACAACTCGACATTGAGGCAGCCAGGGAACGCGTCACGACGATCAATCGCCAGCGTGCCGACTATCTGCAAAAGCTCTACGGTGAAGGCATCAATGACTGCGGTGACTACGACCTCACCATTAACACGGACCGCTTTGATGTGGATGCAGCAATCGAATTGATACTCCATAGCATGCAACTGGCCGGTTATGACCTCCCCGAAGAACTGATGCAGGCGGTCTGAGCAGTCCGGGCGTTATATCGTGCCAGCAGCCGGGGAGGACTCAACCCCAAGATTTCCTGCATCAGGGCGATATATAAGGAATCAGTGACCGCCAGACGGCACAATGACCAGAAAACCGGGCAGGAACGACCATGATTGAGACACACAAGCGCAACCCACTCTTCACAGGGGCCTTTCTGGCCATGCTGGCACTGCTGCAAGGCTGTGCCACCCTCGACAGGGACGAATGCATGCTTGCTGACTGGCGCCTGATCGGTTACCAGGACGGTGTTGCCGGCAAGTCTGCCGCCGTTATCGGCGAGTACCGCGAGGACTGCGCAAAACACACCGTGGTCCCGGACCTGGATGCCTACCGCGGCGGCCGTGAGGAAGGCCTGCAACAGTACTGCAAGGCGGACAACGGCTACCGCCTTGGCAATGCCGGACGTGGCTTTGCCGCCGTTTGCCCGGTGGCACTGGAAGATGATTTTCGCGAGGCTTATAGCGCCGGCCGGGGACTCTTCCTGGCGCGCTCCACGGTAAAGAAGACCCGGTCGCTCATCACGCAGCATAAAGAAACACTGTCAAACCTGGAAACTAACAGGGACGAAAAACTGGCATCCCTGATCGCGAAGGGTCTCAAGCCCAATCAGCGGGTGATGATCCTGTACGACATCAAGGAACTGGAAGAGGACATGGACAGCATCGAAGACGAGATCGCAGCTCTCGATCATGATCTTGAGGACCAGCAGGCCCGCCTGGATCGTATTGCCCGTAAAAGCACCTATTGAAGCTCATTTCTTTTCATTGCTGCGCTTCCGCAAGAAAGGGCGCACCTGCAGGAGCGGATCGCAACCGCGATTAACTGCTATCCTTATGGACAGCCACAACATCTGTCGCAACCATGCACCTGATACCTGTTTATCTGCTTCTGGCCGCTGCACTTGTAGTAAGCGGCCTGACAGCTGTTGCCAGTGATGACCCGGAGGCCCGGCTGGAACAGGATGATGACACCGGCGCACTGTCAGTCAATGAAGGCACTCTCGATTTTCTCCAGGACCCACAGGATCGCAGGGTATTGCAGACCCGCAACTGGTTCACCATAACTCCCGAAAGTTTGCGCACTGGCTGGGTGGAACTGCATCAGTGCCAGGGCAACCTCGATCCGGTTCCCGCAGTGGAGATAGTGTATCGCTATCATGTTTTGCGGAACCTGCGGGTAATCTCGGCCCGCGGGATCGCAAGTGCCCGCGTGGAACAGAACACCGTGCAGATGGAACAGGTGCAGGAGGGTGGCAAAGTCTGCATCGAGGCCGAGGTGCAGGTGCTGAAGCCTGACGGGGAGACTGCCTACACGCTGCAGAGCGGGCCCTTTCATCGACGCTTCCTGGATGGCTACTATCCGGTTCGGCTGGATTACCGTATCCACTGGCCTGCAGACCGGCTACAGCTGGAATCGGTTCACCCGGAAATTCAACCGGGGTTCTCGCTCCGTGAACAACCCGGTGAACTGGCCATTGATACCCTGTTTGAAGGCAGGTTGACTATTGATGTCCGTTTCAACACTCCATGAAAACATTCGCGCCTGCAAGGCGCTCCTACAGGGGTGACTTACTGGCGTAGGAGCGTATTCCATCCGCGAGCTGTCTTTCCCGTCGCTTTCAGAGGCAGATAAAGGGGATCAATCAAGGTATTTCCGCTAAAATACACAAAACCCGGAAATACCACCCATGTCCGCCATCGCAATCCCCAAGGCCGACACTGCCCTTTACGACTACCCGAAGTACTGGGCCGAGTGTTACGGCACCGCAGAATTTCTGCCCGTTTCCCGGGCGGAGACGGAGGCGCTTGGCTGGGATTCCTGCGACATCATCATCGTCACGGGCGATGCCTACGTTGACCAGCCGTCCTTTGGCATGGCCGTTATCGGGCGGTTGCTGGAGGCACAGGGTTTTCGCGTCGGTATTATCGCGCAACCCGACTGGCACTCGAAGGACCCGTTCGAGGTACTTGGCAAACCGAACCTGTTCTTCGGTGTCACTGCCGGCAACATGGACTCTATGATCAACCGCTACACGGCCGACCGCAAACGGCGTTCGGATGATGCCTACACACCGGACGGGCAGGGTGGGGCACGTCCCGATCGTTGTTCACTGGCCTACAGCCAGCGCTGCCGCGAAGCGTATCCCGATGTGCCGATTGTGCTCGGCGGCATTGAGGCATCACTGAGACGCATCGCACACTATGACTACTGGCAGGACAGTGTGCGCCGCTCTATCCTGCTTGATGCCGGCGCCGACATCCTGCTTTACGGCAATGCCGAGCGTGCCATCACCGATATTGCACAACGGCTGTCACAGGGTGAGACCATCGAGTCCATCACCGATGTTCGTGGCACGGCCTTTATTCGTTACGACACGCCGGACGGTTTTCAGGAAATTGACTCCACCCGTATTGACCGCCCCGGCAAGATCGACAGTATCGTCAATCCCTACATCAGTACACAGGAGATGGGCGACTGCGAGAAACAACGCCGTAACGCACAACAGTTCGGCATTGATGAAAACGGTGCGCAGATTGTCGCGTTTACAGTCTCGCAAAAACTCAACCGGTCAAAGACCGTTATTCGTTTGCCGTCGTTCGAGAAGGTACGCAACGACCGGGCGTTGTATGCCCACGCCAACCGCGTGCTGCATCTGGAGACCAACCCCGGCAATGCCCGTGCCCTGGTGCAGCAACATGAAGGCAAGGATCTCTGGATCAACCCGCCACCCATTCCGCTCACCACGGAGGAAATGGATTACGTCTTTGGCATGCCCTACATGCGCGTGCCGCACCCGGTATATAAAGGGGCAACGATTCCCGCTTATGAAATG
>JBDLIH010000075.1:0-12694 GCA_039714975.1 Pseudomonadota bacterium | reverse complement strand
CCTTTATCGTGGTGTTGTACACGTTCAGCCTGTATCTGCTCAGAAAGGGGCACGGGATCCGCACCTGATTCGGCTAACCCATTCGCGCATGCAATGCGCTCCTACTCAATTAGCTACTTCTGTAACTGCGAACAGGTTTTGTAAATTTACCTAATGGTGTTTCAATTGGCGTAGGAGCGCATTGCATGCGCGAATAGCTACTATTCTATTGCAAGTCGACCGTTGTTGACGGTGAGTCTCAGCTCACCATTGAGAAACGCCAGCAGCTGTTCACCGGCCAGTTTTTTGCGCCAGCCTTGCATGACAGTGGCATCCCTGTCACCCAGCACCAGCTTCTCCAGTTGCTTGCGCGTTGCCAGTACAGCGGGATTCAGGTCGTTTTGCTCCCCACTCAGGCGCACCAGCGCCAGCATGACGTCCACCAGTGCACTTTGATCAGGTGATAACTTTGCACGCTTGCCTGTATCAGGAAAGGGGATGGGTGTTTTACCGGCGGCATCATTGACCAACTCGACAATTTTATTTCCCGAGTTTCTGAGCAGTCCTTCACTCAGGCCTCGTATCTTGCCCAGCGCGGCCAATGAGCGTGGTTTATGCCGTGCAATATCAATCAGTGCATCATCACGCAAGATCCAGCCCTTGGGCCGGTCCTTCTTTCGGGCCGTTGTTTCACGCCACTGTGCCAGTGCTTGCAGTATCGCCAGGCTGTCGCCACGCAGGCGGTTGCCACCCTTTACTTTCAGCCACGCCTGTTCGGGCGGAGTATCGTACAGCGCCGGCTCAACCATGGCTGCAAAGTCCTCGGCCAGCCATTCAATACGACCCAGCTCGTCCAGCCTGGCGGTCATCTGTCGGTAGATTTCGACCAGATAGATCACGTCGTCCGCAGCATACTGCAACTGTTCAGCTGACAGTGGCCGCAATGACCAGTCTGCCCGGGTATGCAGCTTGTCGAGTTCGACACCCAGTACCGCCTTGACCAGGTTGGCGTAACCGACCTGTTCCGGGTAGCCCAGCAGCAGAGCGGCAATCTGGGTATCAAATACAGGGACGGGCAGGCTGCCCCTGAGATGAAAGAAAATCTCCATGTCCTGCCGCCCGGAATGCATGACCTTGGTGATGCTTTCATCGTAAAGAATATCGAGCACTGGCGACAGGTCATCCAGTGCCAGCGGATCGATACAGGCAACGCTATCCGCTGTTGCTATCTGTAACAGACAGAGTTTCGGATAATAGGTTTTTTCGCGGAGAAACTCGGTATCCAGTGCTATCCAGTCAGCGTTGTGCAGCGCGGCACAGAAGCTGTCAAGCTCACTCGCCGTATTGATATACTGGATTTCGTTTATAGAGGGCACAGACAATGAGGTCAGGATCAGACATCACCCTCTACGTCATCGACATCAATCTGTCCCGTGATGCGCCGCCGGATGTGTGACCAGGAGACACCGATGGCAAGGATGCCGGAGAGTACCACCAGGATAATATAGGTAACTGCCGTGAGGCTGTCGGCATCGAACCAACCCCAGTCGATCATCATCCACAGCAGTACACCCAGGAAAGCGGCGGCAAGCAGCAGACCGAACGGCCCCAGGGAGCGCAGCGTGGCGCGCAGAAAGATGGTCCAGCCGACCAACAGCAGGACACCGGCCAGTGCGATCATGGGTGTGAGGGCTGAAATATTTTCACTGACCCAGTGATAGTAGGAATACCCTGACGGGTTATAGGTGGAAAAGACGAGTGTGAACGCCACCAGCAGGCGCAGTAAAAAACCGAACCAGTTAATCCCTTTGACAGCCATACGATACTCCAGAGCCCCGGATAGTTAAGATAAACAATGCGTGCGAATTCTATGCGCAGCCCGATGTACTGGCAAGCTATTCACACAAGGCAATGAAATGCTGCATAACAGGACAAACACGCTAGAATGCTGCACCGGAACGGGGTATCCATGATGACATCTTTCGGGTAATTAATTTTCTGGATATTCTTTTTATCTTATTGTTATTATTTATAATTAATTATGTATATCAGCCTGATCAACCCCTATGAACTGGGTCGCCAGCCCTTCGGACTCGCCGAACCTGCCGCTTTTTTACAGGCGGCAGGGCATACGGTGCGCTGCTGTGACCTCTCTATCCAGAAACTCGACACCTGCCTGGATGAGACGACCGGGATTGTGGCCATCTATATCGCCATGCATACCGCAACGCGGATTGCAGTCGAGGCCCTGCCAAAAATACGACAACTTGCACCGCATGCCAGCCTGTGTGTCTACGGACTGTATGCCCCCATGAACGCCAACCTGTTTCGCTCACTGGGGGTCGACACCATCCTCGGTGGCGAATTTGAAACAGGCCTGGTCTCAATGGCGCAACGCGTACAGACCGGCAGGGGAGAGGCGCAGACCGAGCCGGAGACAGCGCTCGAAAAAATTACCTTTATTGCACCCGATCGCAGCAAGCTGCCACCCTTGTCGCAATATGCCAGGCTGATCAATCCTGACGGATCAGAAAAAACCGTCGGCTTCGCGGAAACGACGCGCGGTTGCAAGTACCTGTGCCGTCATTGCCCGGTGGTCCCCGTATACCAGGGCAAATTCTATGTCGTGCCGGCAAATATCGTACTCGACGACATCAGGACACAGATAAACGCCGGAGCACGACACATATCATTCGGTGACCCGGACTTTTTGAATGGCCCCGGCCATGCGATAAAAATCGTCCAGGCATTACACCGCGAATATCCGGACATCACCTATGATGCAACGATAAAGATCGAACACATCATCAACTATCCGGAAGAAATAAAAATACTCAAGCAAACCGGCTGCCTGTTTATTCTCGCCGCCGTAGAAGCTGTTGATGACACTATCCTGGAGTTGCTCGACAAGGGCCACAGCCGCGCCGACTTTATCAATGCACTTGCCTTTCTGCGCGAAATTGGCATCAACCTTGCACCCACCTTCGTGGCCTTTACACCCTGGACAACACTCGACAATTACCTGGAACTGCTTGAGTACATCCAGAAGTTGCAGCTGATCGAGGCCACTGCACCGGTACAGCTATCGATACGCCTGCTGATCCCTGCCGGCTCGTATATCCTCAAGCTTGATGGTCTGGACGATATTGCGGGTGAATTTGATGCCGCCATTCTTGGCCATCCCTGGAGCAATCCGGACCCGCGAGTGGATGAGTTACAGCAAAAGATACAGTCCCGGGTGACTGCTGCAGAATCAGAAGGACTTTCTCGACCTGAAATCTTTCAGGAAATCTGGCGGCTCGCCCACGAGCAGGCAGGCAAATCGCCGCCTGAAATGGATATAGCGCAAGCCGGCAAACCCGTCCCGAGACTGTCGGAAAACTGGTACTGCTGTGCAGAACCAACCTGTGAACAACTGGTCTCTTTTTAAGATCTGTCATCCCGGCGCATGCCGGGATCCAGGGTTTTAAGTGTACTGGATGCCGGCCTTCGCCGGCATGACGAACAAGTCAGTGCTTCCATACTGGTAAAGGACTAGCGTCAACTTTGAAAAAGATAATCTATGTCCCCGGCAAGAACCCCAAGCCACCCGCAGAGCAACATCGGCAGCAACTGTTTCGGTGCCTGCTGCAGGGTGTACAGCGTATAGACCCGGACATTGCCGATGACATCGCGGCCAGCGACAGCTTTACACTGGTCGCATGGAACAGGCATTTCTATGATGCTGTCATAGGCATTGAGCAGATAACGCCCTGGGTTGACCGGTTACTGGAGCAACAGACCTTCCCCGAATCCGATATCGCGGCTGTGCGTTCGGTGAAATACAGGCTGGCACGACTGCTTTACCAGATTGGCGACCACCTGCACTGGCTGATACCCTTCATACCCGACCAACGCATAAAGGCCTCTATCCAGGATACCGCGCGCTATTTCCACAATCACAATGACATTGCCTGCAAGATTCGTGACTTGCAGAAGCAACCGCTCCGGGAAGCCGCTGAAAACAATGACAAGGTGCTGTTAATCGGACACAGTATGGGTTCTATTATTGCCTACGATTCCATGTGGGAACTGCATCACCTTGAGAACCTGGTGGACTGCGTTGATACACTGTTGACCATCGGCAGTCCGCTGGGTATGCACTATGTGCAAAAACATTTAAGCGGACTGAAAAACAAACAGGCGCCAAGCTATCCCGGTAATTTACGCCAGTGGATCAATATATCTGCACGTGGCGACCTGGTTGCACTTGATCGGTCGCTGGCCGATGATTTCAGGGCAATGATCGACAGTCAGCAGATTGAATCCATCACAGACTGGCGAGAGAATATCTTTAATCACTACCGGGACAGCAAGGGACTCAATGTTCATAAATCCTACGGTTACCTGATCAATCCGGTTGTCTCGAAAACCATAACAGACTGGTGGCGCGCGACATGAGGTCGATCCTGATAGGCCATCGCGGCGAACCCGAGACCTGGCCTGAGAACTCGTTGCTCGGATTTCAGTCCATACTGGAAGCCGGTGCCCGCCTGATAGAAGCCGATGTACAAGTTACTGCGGATGGTATTGCTGTCCTCAGTCATGACCCTTCCGTGTCCAGGATTACCGGTACCGACTTGCAGGTAACTGCTACGGATTATAAAACCTTGCGTGCTTTACCTGCCGGTTATCCGGAACGCTTCGGTAATCGATACCGGAACCTGCATATTGCCCGACTGGATGAACTGGTTGACCTGCTACAACAATGGCCGGATGCAAGGGCCTTTATTGAGGTCAAGCAGGCGAGCATTGATGTACACGGCATTCACAAGGTCGTCGAAACCGTCCTGAATATAATCGACCCGATCCTGCAGCAATGCATACTGATCTCTTTCGACTACAACGCACTTGTCCATGCCCGCAAACACGGCCAACTGCCCATTGGCTGGGCACTGCGTGAGTGGAGCGCTGACAACAGGGACCGTGCCCTGAATCTCGCCCCGGATTACCTGTTCTGTAACCGTAAACGTCTGCCTCCCGACACCGAACCCTTGTGGCAGGGACCCTGGCAATGGGTTGTCTATACGGTCAATGCAGCCAGTGAAGTCGCGCCTTTTCTGGAACGTGGAGCACAGCTCATCGAAACCAATCGCATCCGTCAGTTGCTTGCAGAGCCTGGACTGGAAGACCTCACCAGTGTCTGATCATTATGATGTCGTCGTCATCGGTGGCGGCATTCATGGCGTGGGGGTTGCCCAGGCGGCTGCCTGTGACGGCTACACGGTACTGCTGCTGGAACAACATTCACTGGCATCCGGCACATCCAGCCGCTCCAGCAAATTGATACATGGCGGCCTGCGCTATCTTGAAGGTTACGATTTTGGTCTGGTTCACGAAAGTCTCGCGGAAAGGACCATCCTGTTAAACATTGCCCCGGAACTGGTCCGCCTGCAACCCTTTCATATTCCCGTCTATCCCGACACCTCAAGGCGACCGCTTACCCTGCGTGCAGGCCTCACCCTGTATGCCTTGCTCAGCGGCCTGAATCGAACCAGCCGCTTCAGGAAACTGGCAAAGCACGAATGGGGTGCGCTTGACGGCCTTGACACCCGCAAACTGCAGGCCGTGTTCCAGTATTTTGATGCACAAACCAATGATGCCGAATTGACACGCGCCGTCATGCAATCAGCCATTGAGTTCGGTGCCACACTGAGCTGCCCGTCAGAGTTCCTGTCTGCCACCATCGGACAGTACGGCTGTGAGATTCTCTACAGGGAAAATGCTCACGAGAAATCATGCAGCGCAAGTATCGTGGTCAATGCAGGGGGACCCTGGGTTAACACGATTACCGAGCGGATAAGCCCGACACCGGCACGGATTGCAGTCGATCTTGTGCAGGGCACCCACCTGATCCTGGAAGGCAGTCTTGAGAAGGGCTGCTATTACATGGAGGCACCGCAAGATCAGCGTGCAATCTTTCTGCTGCCCTGGGGCAAGCAAACCATGCTGGGAACCACCGAAAACCTGTACAGCGGTGATCCGGCAGATGTCGCCCCGTTGCCGCAGGAAATCGATTACCTGCTTGAGGTCATGCAGCATTATTTTCCGGATCGGACACAAGACGTTGCCGACATGTTTGCCGGGCTGCGCGTATTGCCTGCATCAAACAGCACTGCCTTCAAGCGCTCACGCGAGACACAGCTCCCCGTCAACAACAGCACTCACCCCAGAGTCGTCTCCATCGTGGGCGGAAAACTTACCGGATACCGTGCGGCCGCACAAAAAGTCATGAAGCTCCTGCAACGTACCTTGCCTGCCCGGACATCAAGGGCCGATACCTCTGCACTTTTCCTGAAGCCCGTCCCGTAATGCAAAAACTGATACTGGCCATTGATCAGGGAACGCACTCAACCCGTGCGATCATTTTTGACTCACAGGGCCGTGTTGTCAGCAGCGCACAGCAGTCAATCGCATTGCAGCGCCATAGCCGGATTGAAGTTGAACAATCGGCCACGGAAATCCTGCACTCCATGCAGACGGTTGTGAGTAGCGTCCTTGACGATCCGGCGATTAACACGGAACAGATCTCATGCGCAGGCATGGCAACCCAGCGCTCCAGTGTCGTGGCCTGGGAGCGCAACACCGGACAACCATTGAGCCCTGTTTTAAGCTGGCAGGACCGTCGCGCAGCAGACCAGTTGCACAGCCTGGGTAACAATGCGCAGACCGTTCAGCGGCTCACGGGGCTGCAGCTGTCCCCCCATTACGGCGCCAGCAAGCTGCAGTGGTTGCTGGAATACAATACAGCAGTCGCTTCAGCCCTGGACGACAACACACTGGTGATGGGGCCACTGGCAAGCTATCTGTTGCACCACTTGACTGATAGCGACACTGAGGTCATTGATGATGCCAATGCCTCGCGCACACTGTTATGGAATCTGGAGCACCGCAACTGGGATAACACCTTGCTCGGGATTTTCAACATACCGCCACAGGTACTACCGCAATGCAAACCCATCTGTTCCGACTATGGCACCATCCATGATTTCGCAATTCCTGTCAGGGCAGTGAATGGTGACCAAACAGCCGCTCTGTATGCACAGGGCCTTCCTTCCGGAAATACGATTACCGTTAACATCGGGACCGGTGCTTTTGTCCTGCTGCCGATTGAGGATCCATCGACAAGACCAGACGGTCTGCTGGCGGGTATTTCCTGCAGTGACGAACAGACCGGCAGTTACTACATTGAAGGAACCGTGAATGGTGCGGCCGCAGCCCTGAAGTGGGCAGCAAATTCATTCGGGCTTAATGAAATCGAGCAGCAGTTACCCGGCTGGCTGGATACCATCAAGGCACCGACATTGTTCATCAACACAGTCGGCGGCCTGGGCGCGCCGTGGTGGCAGGATGGCCCGGCACCCCGTTTTCTTGATGCCAAAGTATCCGCTCCGGAGGCCATGGTCGCCGTCATTGAGAGCATTATTTTCCTGATCCAGGTCAATGTAGCGCTGCTGCAAACGGTGAACCCGGCAGTCGATAAAATCCGGATCAGCGGCGGTTTGGCCAATCTGGACAAGCTCTGCCAGAAACTAGCTAACCTGTCAGGCATTGACGTCTATCGCCCCGTGCAGATAGAAGCCACTGCACGGGGCATCGCATGGCAGGCCGCTGGCTGCCCGGCGGACTGGCCAGCTACAGGGGAGGGCACAACATTTACCCCAAGGGCTGATCCCGGACTGAAGGAACGCTATGCACGTTTCGTGGAAATCCTGCACAACCTGTAGGAGCGCCTTGCAGGCGCGAATGTTTTTTCTCTGCTAGGCAGGTGTGGTAAACAACCACAGAAACCCGGCATTATAAAAGACGTGCAGCAGGATTGGCGCCGTCAACCGCCCCGTACGATCCTTGAAAAACCCGAACACCAGAGACGGGAAGAACACCAATGCTGCCCACAAGGGCGCATGATAGATAAAATGCATCCCGGTAAATAAAACACTCGTCAACAGATTAGCAATACTTAGCGGTCCGAAAGAGTGACGACTGATCATGTCATGCACCAGTTCCTGAACCAGGCCACGAAATATCACTTCCTCGACCACAGGGTAAAACAGAACCGGCAATAAAAACTGCCAGGGCTCACGCAGTGGCCAGTCCCATTGAATAACCGGATGTTGAATAAACCAGAGCGCCAGCCAGAAGAGCAGACCGGCCATTAACGCCGCATAAAACAGCGAATCTTGCCAGGGAAGGTGTCTCTCGGCCGGGGACTTGCTCAATGTCCCTGGTTGCTTTTTAACTGTGCGATCATATCGGGTTCCAGATCCATGCCCACTGGTTCGTTTGGATTGATCGAGATGCCGATCCCGCTTCCTGTTCTCTCCAGCACCCATTTAAATTCGGCCAGCAGGCCACCATCGTATCCCGGGAAATCCTGCAGAAATGCCTTGGAACGATCAGGGCTGGTAAACAGGATCAGGACCTCGAACTCACCGTCCGTTTTCAATGTCAGCGGCACCGCCTTGTCACTGCTGGTAAATCCCTCAATACCAATTGAATCCTTTACCGGCATGAACACCTGGGTCTCCATGAGGTATTCCATGAATGATTCACTGGACATCTGGCCTTCCTGTGCAGCCAGCAGTTTTTCTTCGAGTTCATTACGTGTTTCAAAAGTCTCGTGCATGTCAGTTTTCCATAAAACAAGGCCCCGCAATGCGGGGCCTTGTTTATCGAGAGTGTCAGTCCAGCGTCAGTCATTGCCACCAAATGCACCCAGCAGTTGCAGCAGGCTGAGAAACAGGTTGTAGATCGAAATGTACAATGTCACTGTTGCCATGATGTAATTGGTTTCACCACCATGGATAATCTGACTGGTCTGGTACAGGATCAGTCCGGACATCAGCAGGATGAACATGGCGGATACGGCAAGTGACAACCCCGGCATGGAGAGGAACATGCTGGCGATACCCGCCAGAAAGGCCACCAGGATACCCACCATCAGGAAGCCGCCGAGGAAGCTGAAATCCTTACGGGTTGTCAGAGCATAACCGGACAGACCCAGAAAGATGACACCGGTACCACCCATCGCGGTCATCACGATCTGGTCACCGTTGGGAATCGTCAGGTACATACTGATAATCGGGCCCAGTGTCAGCCCCATGAAACCCGTCAGCGCAAATACCGATAACAGCCCCCATGCGCTGTTACGCAGCCTGGTCGTCAGGAACAGCAGACCAAAATAACCGACCAGCGTGATGACAATACCCATCGGAGGCATATTGATCATAACGGCAATGCCGGCACATGCAGCACTGAACAACAGCGTCATGGACAACAGCGTGTAGGTATTGCGCAGCACCTTGTTGGCAGCCAGTGCTGACTGTTGCGAAACTGTAACGGTCTTATCCATCATACTCATCGTGATTGTTCCTCATGATTGGAAAAATAGTGAATCGCCAAATTCGACACACGGGTCAGCAATTCGTTCATATTAAGGATAACACCCCGACTGGAAACAGCAACTTGAAATACCCTGGATTTTTACGGGATTTCCCTAGTCAAAGCTCGCGGTAATCCGGTATCCTAGCGCCGCACGAGAGAGGTGGCTGAGTGGTCGACAAAATTGCCGGGAGCAATTTTGAACGTCGGCGCGAAGCGCAGGCGGCCCCGAAGGGGTGGAGGGCAGGATGCCCGGAATCAAGCGGTGGGGAAGCCGCGTGTTTGGAGATGCTCCAGAGTTAACGAACAGGTGTAACTGCAAATTTCAGGAGAGGTGGCTGAGTGGTCGAAAGCGGCGGTCTTGAAAACCGTTGAACCGTAAGGTTCCGTGGGTTCGAATCCCACCTTCTCCGCCATATTAAACATGTACTTACGGAGTTTTTAGAGAGTTTGTCCAATCTATCCCGCGACCCATTTGGACCACGGGAGAACACCATGGCAACGATAGACAAACGTACAGGCACATCCGGCAAGGTCACCTGGCGGGCAAGGGTCCGCGCTCAGTGCCAGACTCGTCCTTTATCCAAGGTGGACCCGCGAGAGCTTGGCGGGGCCGGTTCGGGTCGACCAATTATTGTGAACCAGAACGTCACCCCCCCCGGATGTAAATAGCTTCAGGCTCTCAAGCAGGCAGATCGCTCAAGACGATCCGTTGATCCTTGTCGGGCTGGGCCTGATGGCTTGCTGGCTGTTTTGACAGTCACCATCTACGTAATTGTTTCCGGTATTGTGCTGACAACTTCACCCAGCACAAGACCAGACTGCCAAGAACAGCAGTTACTCCTAGTGATGCGCCAACCAGTACAAAGGAGGGTAATAATTCGCTCATAGGGCGAGTATATACTTAATGCCGGCTTGTGATTTGGGATTGTGAATATTCACATTTATTTTAAGCCAGGATGTGCCTTCAAACACAACATAAAAACGATCATCATGGCTTTAGGTTTTATAGCGATGTTTCACATATCCGGGATAATTTCCAATGGGAATTCTGCCTCGCAACTCAAAAAGACAGAGTAATCATCAAAACAATGAATAACAGTATGGCTATTACAAAAGTCTCCCAGTGATAGTCAGGCCACTTAATTGGATTCCTGCTGCTCATGGCACACCTCCTATGCTAATTATAGTAGATAAGGAGGGTTTTCATCGTGGGGCCAGATGGTTGACAGCTGCTGATAGGGACAATGTTACTAGCTGATAGGGATATTGTTATTAGTGGAAACACTTGCAGCCTTTATTCCTACCCCCACTGTCGGCATTGTCTGACAGACCCAGCAGGCACGCACTACCAGACGTTGATATGTACGTATTAATACGGATAGGCAGACACCAGAATCAGGTTTATCCTAACGACACTAAAAAAACGGCGGCCAACGAAGGAACGAAGGCCGCCGCCGTTGGTGCCAAGTTAGCCAATCCTTAGCTCAACCCATCCTTGGGTTAACTCATCCTTTATTTAACCTGGCACGCCGAAGTCTATCAATGATTTGCTAGATTGGCATCAGGGGTTTTGTTGAATAGTGACGATATTTTTGCAGCATATTGACAAAATGTTAAACGCACTGGCCACCCTTCGGGGTGGCTTTGTTTCTCAACAGTTTAAAAAACCGTTCACTGTTTTGTTACCGGTTCAAGCTGGTCCAAACGTGGTCCAAGGCCTTAACCCCTTGATAAATACTTTTCAACGGTTCTGAATACCGTTGCTCCCAGGACCATATTTGGACCACACAGGACCAAATTTGGCGACAGTTGGCGACAGTTGGCGACTCTGTAACACCATGATATTATTGCTGTTGATTGTTGCGGGTGATTGGCACTGACCGTTTTGAAAACCGTTGAGGGGAAACCCTCCCAGGGTTCGAATCCCTGCCTCTCCGCCATTTTAATTCAGTCACTTACGTTTTTTTACCCACAAAAAACATCCCGAAGGGCACTCTTGCTACCGGTTTTACACCGGATTTTCACCTCTCGTTCAATTGATACTCACGCCAGAATTGGCCTGATCCTGCTGTGGTGCTCCTCTTATATTGGGCGGGCAGTGTCTGACAGGTGTTAATCTTTTGACGGCATTCAGCTGTAAGTATTTAATTTACATTAATTTACTTTGATTTTCCGCCGTGGCGTGCATAATGCGTAACATGAAAATCCTTATTATAATTATGGTATTTCTGGCGGTGATTGGATTTGCTGACAGAATTCCCATAGGTAGTGTTCACGTGCAAACGGCAGCGGCAATATTAAGCGGATTATTAATAATCTGGTATGCCACAAAGTATATTTGTTTCGCGTGTAAGCACAGAGGCAAACATACTTCCCGGTAATCTGCCACATGGTCTGCTTTTACAGCCTGAACCTTGCCGACCATCCGTCAAAAAGTTGCAATAATAGCCATTACAAGTAATACCAGTAACACTATCACCGCCGTTTCCCATTGATGCGATGGTTTTCTAATTGGTCTCCTACTAATGCTCATAAGACGCCGCCTCGTTCTGACGGCCAAGAAGGAACGTTGAGATGAGTCAATCACCACCCACACATGTGGTTGAACCAGGTGTTCAGCAGCACCTGAACGGGTCAGGCAGCAAAATCGCGTAGTCGAACCGGCTGTCGTTTTGCTCCCCAGTTACCGTGACTGGCTTCGAACACACCGGCACAGGGTGTGCCGCAGGAAGCACATTTCCCGCCTGTGGTCAGCTTCCAGTCAGTCAGTACATACCAGTCACGACCAATCAGTAGTTCACCACAGTGGTGGCAATAGGTACTGTCACCGGCTGCATTGTGAACGTTACCGGTATAGGCGTAATGCACACCGTTCTCCACGGCAATTTCACGGGCACGGATGAGTGTATCCTTCGGCGTCGGTGGGACATTCATCATCTTCCAGTCCGGATGAAATGCGGAGAAATGCATCGGCACATCCGGGCCCAGTTTATCCACAACCCAACGGGTCATTTCATCAAGCTCTTTTTCCGAGTCATTCTTTCCGGGTATCAACATGGTGGTCAGTTCCAGCCAGACGCTGGTTTCGTGCTTGATATATTCCAGTGTTTCCAGCACTGGTGCCAGGTGCGAGCCGGTGATCCTGTGATAGAAGTCCTCGGTAAACGCCTTGAGATCCACATTGGCCGCGTCCATGTACTGGTAGAATTCCCTGCGTGGTTCAGGGCAGACATAACCCGCGGTTACGGCCACCGATTTGATATCCTTTTCACGACAGGCCCGGGCGACATCA